>NZ_JBHZBX010000001.1:127912-489002 GCF_042755165.1 Nocardia sp. NPDC059177
GGGCCTCTTCTTTTTTTTTAACGACCCTGTTCTTGGGGCTCCCACCCCCCCGCCCGGCCGCGCCCCCCCCGCCCGGCCCGGCGCCCGCGGCCGGATCGGTGTCGGCCAGGACCTCGGCGATGCCCCGGTGCGCGGTCGCCCGCTCGAAGCGGTAGCCGAGTTCCGGTGCCAGGTCCAGGGTTTCGCGGTAGCGGCGCAGTGCCTCGGCGGGGAGGCCGGCGAGGCGGCAGGTTTCGGCGTAGCTGTTGAGGAAGTGGATCTTCCAGTGTTCTTCGAACAGTTCATCGAGCAGGGCGAAGGCGGCGCGGTGCGCGTCGAGGGCCTCGCTGTAGCGGCCCATCCGGCGCAGGGCGACACCCTGACAGTTCAGGCACCAGGCCTCGTTGTGTTTGTGGCCGTCGGCGCGTGCCGCGGCCAGGGCCTGGTCCAGCTGCGCGAGGGCGGCCTCGGGTTCCTCGGCGGCGATGGCGACGCCGAGGGTGATCTGGGCCTGGAGCGAGGGCGGGTGCTCGCCGGCGAGGTCGAGGGCTTCGCGCGCGAGGCGGGCGGCCTCGGCCGGCTCGCCCAATTGCAGGACCGCCCAGGCCTCACCGGCGAGTGCGTCGGCGGCGCTGGCCGGGCAGCCGCTGGTGGCGTAGAGCTCGCGGGCTTGGCGGAACAGTTCGAGGGGCTCCTCGACATCGCCCTCGTCCCAGCGCAATTGGGCGCGGCGCACGATGAGCTCGGCGCGCGGGAGCGGGTCGCCCGCCGCGTCGACCAGGGGTGCGGCGGCGGCGTAGGCGGCGGCGGCCTCGGTCATCCGGCCCGCGTTGTAGCGGGCGAAACCGAGGTCGCTGTGCGCTTCGGCGAGCCGGCGCGGGTCGCCGAGCTGTTCGGCGGCGGCGAGGGAATGCTCGAAGAGCGCGTTGAGATGTGTTGTGCCGCACCGGCGGGCGAAAAAGGTCCGTAGGAAGCGCGGGAGTTCGCAGACGTGTGTGTCGGCGCCGGTTTCGACGGCGGCGTAGAACACCGACATCAGATTCGTGTATTCGGCGACGAACCAGAAGAACGCGGCGTCGCGGCCGGGGAAACGCGGCAGCTCGGCTGGTGGCGGGCCGGCCGAGACCGGTCTGGTCGGGGTCAGGAACGGCATGGCGGCGTCGGCGGCCGCGGCGGTGTGCACGTAGTAGTCGAGGACGCGGCGCAGCGCGCGCTCGCGGTCGGCGTCGGAGTCGGTCTCGAAGGTGGCGCGGCGGGCGTGCTGGCGGACCAGGTCGTGCAGGCGGTAGCGGCCGTCGGCGGGCTGCTGGACCAGGTGCGCGTCCAGGAGGTCCTCGAGCATGGTGCGCGCGGTGCGCAACGAGACATCGGCGACGGCGGCGGCGACATAATCGGTGAAGGTGGATCCGGGGATCAGGCCGAGCAGCCGGAACAGGCGGCGCTGATCGCGGGCCAGCTGACGCACCGACATGCCGAACGCGGTATCGAATTCGCTGGGCCCCTCGGCCATTCGCTCGACCAGGATGCCCACCGACCAGCCCGGCCGGTGCCGCAACCTGGCCGCGGCCAGCCGCAGCGCCAGCGGTAGATTCCCGCACAGCCGCAGCACCTCGGCGGCCTGCTCGGGTTCCCTGGCCAGCCTGCCGTCGGGTCCGCGGGAGTCGCCGCTGGCGCGGGCCAGCAGTTCGGCGCTCTCCTGCTCGCTGAGCACGTCGAGGGTCACCGGGGGCACTTCGTCGAGCTCGAGCAGCCGGTTGCGGCTGGTGATGATGGCGACCGACTCCCCCGCGCCGGGCAGCAGGTGCGCGACCTGCGCCGCGTCGGCGGCATTGTCAAGCACGACCACCGCGCGCAGCCGGGCCAGTTCCGCACGCCAGCAGGCAGCGCGCAGTTCCACGCCGCCGTCCTGGGGCACCTTCTCCGAGGGCACCCGCAGGGCGGCGAGCAGGGCGCGCAAGGCGGCGTCGGGGTCGAGTGGTTGCCTGCCGTCGGTGAATCCGTGCAGGTCGAGGTAGAGCTGGGCGTCGGGGTAGTCGGCGGTGAGCTGGTGGGCGGCGTGCACGGCGAGCGAGGTCTTGCCGACCCCGGCCATGCCGTCGACGGCGACCACCCGATCGCCGCGGACGGCGGCGAGCACCTCGGCCAGCGCCTGCTCGCGGCCGGTGAAATCAGGGACATCGCGGGGCAGATCGTTGCGCGGCGGGGGCGGCGCGTCGGCCGGCGGACTCGGCGGGGCGACCTGGCGGCTGGTCTTGGGTGGGGCGGGCAGCGGGTTGGCGGCGCGCTCCCACAGCGGACGCAGCGGGCGCGGATCACGCTTGACCAGGCGGCATAACTCGAGCACGGCGGGCCACGGCGGCACCGTCTGCCCGCTGAGATAGCGCGACAGCGACGACGAACTCAGGCCGGTGTCGCGGGCGAGGGCGCGCACGCCGCGCCCGGACAGTTCCTGGAGCAGGCGCAGCCGGGTGGCCAGTTCGTCCTGGGGGTAAGGGGCCGTCTGCTGTTGCACAACCACCGTTCTCCGCTCTGTCGTCCCATGCCGAAACAACTAATTCCCGGCCGCTGATCCCGAGGTCAGGGCCGTTTTCCGATGTCCCACAGTGTCCCACAGGCATCGCTTCGCGACCCAGCGCGAGCTGTTATGGGGACACACCGCGAACAGCGGAAACCACCCCGGACAAGGAGAACACAATGCAGTCTCGGATGCAGAACCCGGCCATGGTCCTCACCGACGCGATGGGCCCGCTCCAGCAGGTCCTTGCCGCCGTGCGGACCGGCGGCGTCGACGGCGAGATCCTGGAGCTGGTGCACGTGCGGGTCAGCCAGATCAACGGCTGCAGCGCCTGCGTGGACGGCGGCATCAAGACCGCCCGCAAAGCCGGCGTCGGCGATGATCGTCTCGCCACCGTGGTGGCTTGGCGCGAGACGCCCTACTTCAGCGACGAGGAACGCGCCGCCCTGGCACTGGCCGAGGCCGCGACACGCCTGGCCGACCGTTCCGACGCGGTCACCGACGAGATCTGGGACGCTGCTGCCAGCTATTTCGACGAGCGTCAGCTGGCCTCGATCGTGCTGATGATCGGCGTGACCAACATGTTCAACCGCCTCAACACCACCACCCGCCAGATCGCCGGCGCCTGGGGCTGAGCCCCGACCCGAATCGAAAGGACGACTCCGATGGCCACCTCAGCCTTCTCCCGCTGGATGCAGCACAAGATGAACGCCCGCATGAACCGCAAGATCCGAAACGGCAAGGGCGAGTTCATGGGCATGGACGTGCTGATCCTGCACACCGTCGGCCGCCGCAGCGGCGAGCCACGCCAGACCCCGATCTCCTGGTTCTCCGACGGCGGCGACGGCTGGCTGCTGGTCGCCTCGGGCGGTCAGGGCGGCGACCCCGACTGGCAGCGCAATCTCATGGCCAACCCGGACAAAGCCACCATCGAACTGCCCGCGGGCCCGCCGCAACCGGTCCGGCCGCAGGTACTGCACGGCCAGGAGCGCACGGCGGCCTGGGAAACGATCACCACCGCCCAGCCCCGCTACGCGAAGTACCAGGCCAAGAGCGAGCACGAGTACGCGGTGGTCCGGCTCACCGCGCGGTGAGTCATCCCGTCGGCGTCGGCTGCGCAGTCCTGCTGAGTTCAGGCGGGCAGCAGCCGGCCGACGACCTCGGCGAGCTGGCGGACGTTGCGGCACTCGTGCATGGTGACCACTTCGGTGTAGGCGTCGGCGGCGGAATCGCCGGTCGACCAGGAGCGAGCCGGTTCCGGGTTGAGCCAGTACACGGCCTTGGCCTGTTCGGTGATCTGTTGCAGGGCAGCAAGATTCGGGTCGGTGCGGTTGGTGCGGGCGTCGCCGAGGATGAGCACGCAGGTGCGGGGGCCGAGGGCGTCGAGGTAGTGGTCGGTGAAACCCTGTAGTGCCTCGCCGTAGTTGCTCGAACCGAAGCGCACCACGCCCGCCTCGCGGACGATGCTCTGCGCGAAGCCGGGTGGAGGGGGTTCGCCGGGGGTGAAGTAGTGGGTGATCTCGGCGCACACGTCGACGAAACCGAAGCTGCGGACCCGGCTGAACTGGTCCTGCAGCGCCTGCACCAATTGCAGGGTGAACTCGGAGAAGCCGGTGACCGAGCCCGAGACATCCGCCAGCACAACGAGATCCGGGCGGCCCCGCTTGCGGGCGCGCAGCACCGGATCGACCGGTACGCCACCGGTGGCCATCGACCGGCGCAGGGTGCGGCGCAGGTCGATCTGACCGCGCACGGCCTTCTTGCGACGCACCGCGAGGCGGGTGGCGAGTTTGCGGGCCAGCGGGTGAACGAGCCGGCGCATCTCGGCCAGGTCCTGTTCGCGGGCGCCGAGGAAATCGGTACTGTCACCGCCGGGTTCGACCCCGCGCCGGGCGATGTAGTCGGTGCCGCGCAGTTGCGCCGAGCGCAGGCGGGCTTCGGCCTGGACCTGCGCGCGGAACTGCTCGACGCGGCGGCGGGCCTCGATGGTGTGCACGGCGGCATCGAATTGCCCTGTCCCACCCAGGGTTTGCGCGACCTGCTCGGAAATCTCGCCCGGACGCAGTGATTTCATCGTCAGATACGACGACCAGCCCGCGCCGGAGGCCGTGGTGACGCGCCCCGCCGACTCCCCCGCGCCGCCGTAGGCGCCGAAGGTGTTGAGCGCTTCGCGGGCCAGCTCGGCGGTGTCGGAGCCCTGGATCAGGGTGGCGACGAGGCGGTCGCGCAGGTCGCCCGCCGGCTCGCCGGGGACGGTGACCGGGCGGGCGCCGTCGAGGAAGAACAGGTCGAAGAGCTGGTCGAAGACTGTGCGCTGGCCGTTGCGGCGCAGCAGGCAGGCGGCCAGGCCCGAGCGCAGGACGCGCGGATCGTCGGTACCGAGGGCGACGATCGCAGCGGCGGCGTCGACAGTCTCGCTGGGACCCGCGTGGATGCCGTGCTCGCGCAGCAAGCCGACAAAACCAACCAGGCGGTCGGTATTCGGCAGGGCATCGCGCAGGAGAGTGCCGGTCATCGGGTCACCCTGGGCGTCGGCCGGGCAGCCGCGCCAACACACGCGGTCCCTGCGGTAAGGCGTCGTCGCTCGCGCTCGGGCCGGAGGCAAGCCGTCCGGACCTTCCGCACCTGCTCGACCGGGCAGGCGGCGCCGTGTCGCGGACCGCCGGTCACTGGGCCGCGCTCGCTGTCGCGGTGCCGTCGTCGAGGCCGAGCCGTTCGATCGCCATCCGATGGTCGGACTGGTATTTCAGCAGCACACCCAGGGTCGAGCGGACCACACTCCCGGTCAGCGTGCGGGTACCCAGGGCGACCAGCGTTTTCGCCCAGTCCACGGTTTCGGCGATGGAGGGCGCCTTGCGCAGCGACAGCTGACGCAACGCGCTCACCGTCGTCACCACCGGTTCGGCCAGGTCGGCATCCAGCTCCGGCACCTTGAGCCGGACGATCGCCTTCTCCAATTCCGTTGTCGGATAGTCGATGTGCAGGTAGAGGCAGCGGCGCTTGAGCGCTTCGGACAGGTCACGGTGTGCATTGGAGGTGAGGATGACGAACGGCTTGCGGACCGCGGTCACCGTGCCCAGTTCCGGAATGCTGACCTGGAAATCGCCGAGCACCTCCAGCAGCAGGCCCTCGAGTTCCACGTCGGCCTTGTCGAGTTCGTCGATCAGCAGCACCGTCGGATCCGGGTTGCGGATGGCGGCCAGCAGCGGGCGGGCGAGCAGGAACTCCTCGGTGAAGACGTGGTCGCGAGTGCTGTCCCAGCCTTCGCCGTCGGTGGCGGTGATGCGCAACAGCTGTTTGGCGTGGTTCCACTCGTAGAGCGCGCGGGCCTCATCGATGCCCTCGTAGCACTGCAGGCGGATCAGCTCGGCGGAAACGGCGGTGGCGATCGCCTTGGCCAGCTCGGTCTTGCCGACCCCGGCCGGCCCCTCGATCAGCAGGGGCTTGCCGAGGCGGTCGGCGAGGAAGACCGCGGTCGCGATGTCGAGGGACGGCAGGTAGCCGGCCGCGGTCAAGCGCTGGGTCACGACGTCGACCGACGCAAAGAACTTACTCATCGGTAGCCAGATTACCCGGCCGCCGGAAACCGCCGGTCAGTACGCGTGCTCTGCGGCCTTCACCTGGCCGGAGTCGATCGCGGCGAGCAGCGAATCGCGGTCAGCGGCGGTCTGGTCGGCGTAGGCGAGGGCGAACTCGCTCATCGCCTTGTCGAATTTGTCGCTGCCGCCGAGATAGGCGTGGATGGCGAGGCGATCACCGGAGCGGGCGTGCGCGCGGGCCAGCACACCGCCGCACAGGCCACCGTAGTAGGCCAGCTCGCGGTGCGAGAGGCTGCCGATATCGGCGGAACCCTTCATGTCCTTGAGCTGACGCCAGTAGAAGAAGCGGCCGGCCGGTCCGGTCGCCCAGCCCAGGAAGATGTCGCTGGCGGCCTGCGTGAGGCGCTGGCCCGCGACCACCCGGTGGCCCTGATGGTGGTATCTGCTCGCGGTCAGATGCGCCGCCAGCACCGAGGCCTCGGCCTCTTTGACCTGCAGAAACAGCGGGGTGCCTGATTCCTTGTCCATGAACAGGACAATGAAACAGCGGGTGCCGACGCTGCCGACGCCGACCACTTTCATCGCCATGTCGACCATCACATGCCGGTCGAGCAGGGTGCGCCGTTCATCAGGCAGGCTGCGGCGATAGTCACCGAGCACGGTCTTCACCTCGCGTTCGTCGAGCAACTCCATCGGCACCAACAGCGGTGGCTGGTTCTTGATGCGCGGGACCCCGTCGGCGTCGGGCTCGGTGAGCTTGTCCAGGGCCTGCAAGCTGGTGCGTTTCCGGGCGGAGTGCACGGTCTTCTCCGCGACCCGGCGGCGTTTCTGTTTCGGGATCATCGCGGTCACGTCGTCGGCGTCGACACGGGCGTACCAGATGCTGAGCGAATCGAGTTCGACCATGGCGGCCATCGCTTCGCGGTAGCCGCGGGCGGTGGCCTCGGCGGCGGTCGCGGCGTGCTGATCGGAGCAGCCGTTGTCGCGGGCGGCGACGGCGACGCTGGCCGCCAGGCGTTTGACATCCCATTCGAACGGGCCGGGCAGGGTTTCGTCGAAATCGTTGAGGTCGAAGACGAGATTGCGTTCCGGGGAGGCGAACAGGCCGAAGTTGGACAGGTGCGCGTCACCACACAGCTGCACGGTCAGGCCGGTGTTCGCGCTCTGCGCCAGATCCGCGGCCAGCACCGCGGGCGCGCCACGCAGAAAGGTGAACGGCGAGATCGCCATTCGCGCGTACCGGATCGGCACCAGCTCCGGCACCCGCGTCTGCGCCTGCCGCTCGAGAATCGCCACCGGATCCTCCCGCCCCGGCCCCGCTCCCCACACCCCCAACCCCGACCGCGAGATCAGCTTCCGCGCCGCCCGCCCCGCCTCGACAGCACTCCGATCGAAATCCGCCACCGTCGTCATCGAGCAAGTCTCGCGCTACCAGGGCGCGACAGCAAGGACCTGAGGCGTGCTGTCAGGAAGCAATGAGCGCATCGAGATCGGACTCCAGCTCGCGGTCACGATGAAACCCCCGTTCGGTGATCAGCCGCGCGGCGCCCCTCGCCTCCGCGATATCACCGGGGGACGCGATGGACAGTAGCCCGCGCAGATCGGCCAGGTCTTGCGGACGGGTGGCGTCGTCGCGCGCGAGCAGCGTGAAGCGGGGGACCGAGCGGGCCGACACCTCGAATCCGCCGACCAGGGCCCATCGATATCCCAACTGGTCGATATCGGCGGTGGCCTGGCGCAATGCCGTTTCGAGCGGGTTCACGCGAAGCGGGGCGACGGCCGGCCGGGCGCGTCTCCGAGCGGTGCACCGGGCCGGGACAGCAACCAGGCGTGCACCTTTGCCTCGACGGCGCCCTCGGAGGCGTCGGGGAATTCGCGACGCATACGCGCTCGATACATCTGGATACCGAAGTCGGACATCTCCAGAGCGAGTTTGAGGCGCTGGGCCGGGGTACCTTCCGTCACAGGTCCAGCGTACCGGTCGCCCGATGTCAGCTGTGAAAACGCGCAGGGCCCGTTCGATCCGGGGATCGAGCGGGCCCTGCGGGCGATCAGCGAGGAATTACGCGGTTTCGGTGATCGGGCGGTCGACCCAGCTCATCAGGCCGCGCAGCTTGGCGCCGGTGACCTCGATGGGGTGCTCCGAGTTGGCCTTGCGCAGGCCCTCGAGCTCGGTGTTGCCGTTCTCGACGTTGGCGACCAGGCGGCGGGTGAACTCGCCGGACTGGATGTCGGCCAGGATCGCCTTCATGCGCTCCTTGGTACCGGCGTCGATGACGCGCGGACCCGACAGGTAGCCACCGAACTCCGCGGTGTCGGACACCGAGTAGTTCATGCGCGCGATGCCGCCCTCGTACATCAGGTCGACGATCAGCTTCAGCTCGTGCAGCACCTCGAAGTAGGCCATCTCGGGGGCGTAGCCCGCCTCGACCATGACCTCGAAACCGGTCTTGACCAGTTCCTCGGTGCCACCGCAGAGCACGGCCTGCTCACCGAAGAGATCGGTCTCGGTCTCTTCCTTGAAGGTGGTCTTGATGACGCCGGCGCGGGTGCCGCCGATGCCCTTGGCGTAGGACAGCGCCAGGGCCTGGCCCTCGCCGGTCGGGTCCTGGTCCACGGCGATCAGGGCGGGGACGCCCTTGCCGTCGGAGAACTGACGGCGCACCAGGTGGCCGGGGCCCTTCGGGGCGACCATCGCGACGGTGACGTTGGCCGGAGCCTTGATCAGACCGAAGTGGATGTTGAGGCCGTGGCCGAAGAACAGCGCGTCGCCGTCCTTCAGGTTCGGCTCGATGTCGTTGGTGAAGATCGACGCCTGCGCGGTGTCGGGCGCCAGCACCATGATCACGTCGGCCCACTCCGAAACCTCGGCGGGGGTGCCGACGGTCAGACCGGCCTCTTCGGCCTTCGGCCGCGACTTCGAACCCTCAGCGAGGCCGACGCGCACGTCGACACCGGAGTCGCGCAGGCTCAGCGAGTGCGCGTGGCCCTGGCTGCCGTAGCCGATCACGGCGACCTTGCGGCCCTGGATGATCGACAGGTCAGCGTCGTCGTCGTAGAACATCTCGACTGCCACTGTGGAGTCCCTTCTGGATAATTTCTGGTGGGTAAAAAGTTAGCGGGTGGCCGTGATCGACTTCGGACCGCGTCCGACTGCGACCACGCCCGACTGCACGATCTCGCGGATACCGAACGGTTCGACCATGCGCAGCAGGGCATCCAGCTTGGACCGGGTGCCGGTGGCCTCGATGGTCAGCGCGTCGGGCGAGACGTCGATCACCTTGGCGCGGAACAGCTGCACGGCCTCGATCACCTGCGTGCGCACCGACGCGTCGGCGCGCACCTTCACCAGGATCAGCTCGCGGGCCACCGAGGCGTCGGCGTCCTGCTCCACGATCTTGATGACGTTGATCAGCTTGTTGAGCTGCTTGGTGACCTGCTCGAGCGGCAGATCGTCGACGGTGACGACGATGGTCATGCGCGAGATCTCGGGGATCTCGGTGCCGCCGACGGCGAGGGACTCGATATTGAAGCCACGGCGCGAGAACAGGCTCGCGACTCGCGCCAGCACGCCCGGCTTGTCCTCGACGAGAACGCTCAGGGTGTGGGTCGTGCTCATGCCGCCACCTCGCTAGCGCTCGGCGTCGGCACGATCACGATCGTGGCTGTGCTCATCGGGCGCTCGCTGCGCTCGCTCATTCCTGCTCCTTGTTCATCGCCTCGTGGATGACGGCCGGTTCGGAGACCGACTCGTCCTCGTCGAAGAGCGGGCGGATACCGCGGGCGAACATGATCTCGTCGTTGCTGGTGCCCGCGGCGACCATCGGCCACACCTGGGCGTCCTTGCCGACGATGAAGTCGATCACGACCGGACGGTCGGTGATCTCCTGCGCCTGCCGGATCGCGGCCTCGACGTCTTCTTCCTTCTCCACGCGGATGCCGACGCAACCCAGTGCCTCGGCCAGCTTGACGAAGTCGGGGATGCGCAGGGTGTGCGTGCCCAGATCGGTGTTGGAGTAGCGCTGTTCGTAGAACAGGGTCTGCCACTGGCGGACCATGCCGAGGTTGCCGTTGTTGATCAGCGCGACCTTGATCGGCACACCCTCGATCGCGCAGGTGGCCAGCTCCTGGTTGGTCATCTGGAAGCAGCCGTCACCGTCGACCGCCCAGACTTCCTTCTCCGGGGCGCCCATCTTGGCGCCCATGGCCGCGGGCACCGCGTAGCCCATGGTGCCGAGGCCACCGGAATTCAGCCAGGTACGCGGGTTCTCGTACTTGATGAACTGCGCGGCCCACATCTGGTGCTGGCCGACGCCGGCGCAGTACACGGCTTCGGGACCGGCCAGGCGGCCCAGCGCCTCGATGACGAACTCCGGCGACAGCGAACCGTCGCTGGGGGTCTTCCAGCCCAGCGGGTAGTTGTCGCGGATCTCACTGAGGTAGGCCCACCATTCGGTGAGCTTCAGCAGCGGGGCCGCGCCGGACTGCGGGTCGGCCTTGAGGGTCTCGATCAGCTCGACGATCACCTCACGCGCGTCGCCGACGATCGGGACGTCGGCGTGGCGGTTCTTGCCGATCTCGGCCGGGTCGATGTCGGCGTGGATGACCTTCGCGTCGGGCGCGAAGGAGTCCAGCTGACCGGTGACGCGGTCGTCGAAACGGGCGCCGAGGGTGATCAGCAGATCCGAGCGCTGCAGGGCGGCCACGGCGCCGACGGTGCCGTGCATGCCGGGCATGCCCATGTTCAGGGTGTGGCTGTCGGGGAACGCGCCCCGCGCCATCAGGGTGGTGACCACCGGGATGCCGGTCAGCTCGGCCAGTTCCAGCAGTTCGGCCGAGGCGTCGGACTTGATGACGCCGCCACCGACGTAGAGCACGGGTGCCTTGGACTCCAGGATCATCCTGGCGGCCTCGCGCACCTGCTTGCCGTGCGGCTTGGTGACCGGGCGGTAGCCGGGCAGGCGCATCTCCGGCGGCCACGAGAACGTGGTCTGGGCCTGCAGGGCGTCCTTGGTGATGTCGACCAGGATCGCGCCGGGGCGGCCCGAGGCGGCGAGGTAGAACGCCTCGGCCAGGATGCGCGGGATGTCGATCGGGTCCTTGACCAGGAAGTTGTGCTTGGTGATCGGCATGGTGATGCCGGAGATGTCGGCTTCCTGGAACGCGTCGGTGCCGACCAGGCTCGACGCCACCTGACCGGTGATCGCCACGATCGGGACCGAGTCCATCTGCGCGTCGGCCAGCGGGGTCACCAGGTTGGTGGCGCCGGGGCCGGATGTGGCCATACACACACCGACCTTGCCGGAGGCCTGCGCGTAGCCGGTCGCCGCGTGACCGGCGCCCTGCTCGTGGCGCACCAGGACGTGGCGGACCTTCTTGGAATCGAACAGCGGGTCGTAGACAGGAAGGACCGCGCCGCCGGGAATGCCGAATACGGTGTCGACGTCGAGCTCTTCGAGGGACCGGACCACCGACTGCGCGCCGGTGACGCGCTCGGGCGCGACCTGGCGGCGGGTGGGGTTGGTCGCCGGGCTACCAGCGGCGGGCTGGTTCGCCGAAGGCGCTGACCTGCGGGCCGATGGCCCGGGCCGTGCGGTAGGTGCACTCACCGTCTTCGTTCCTAACTTTGTCGTTCCGACTCCGGACTGGCGCGGAATTCTCCCGAACACAAAAAAGCCCCCGACCAGCGTATAGCTGTTCGAGGGTGGCGCGTCGCAACGCGAGCTGACGTATTCGACTCAGGTAGTCAGGCTCAACGCTGGACGCGCCGGCCGAGTACGAGCAACTCGTTTCGATTCACGTCACCGACGTTATTCGCGTGCGAACCGAAGAGTCAAACAGGCTACTCTCTGCATCCCATTATGTGGGACTCGAGTGGTTGCGTGGGTCCGTGTACCAAGATGCGAGGATAGGAGGGTGTCATCACCGCATCAGTCCGTGCCACCGGCTAAATCGTCCCACACCGCCGACGAGGGAACCGATACGGGTCGCCCCTCGCGGCCCGGCGGTCTGCGCTCGGCGAGTCCGGGCCGGCTCGCCGCGATCGCCGCGGTGGTGCTCGCGTACCTGATCTTCGTCGTCGCCGGGACCGTGCAGGACTGGTCGCTGGGCCTGCGGATCGGCCTGATCGTGCCGGTCGCGGTCGTGGTCTGGCTGCTGGTGCCGCGCCGGGCGAGCGTCCCGACGCCGGGTGTGCGGGTGATCGGCGTGCCGCGACTGGCCTACATCGGCGTGCTGGTGCTCGCGTTCTGCGTGTTCTTCCCGTTCGTCGGCTGGCCCGCCGGGCTGTGGTGGCTGCTGCTGTTCCCGCTGATCGCGATCTGGTGGGTGATCCGCACGCACACCACCGTCTCCGACGCGGGGCTCGACCTGAGCACGATGATCGGCAAGAAGCACCTGGACTGGGCACAGGTCAAGGGCGTCAGCATCCCCAAGCGCGGATATGTGCGGGCCCGGCTGTCCGACGACTCCGAGGTGCGACTGCCCGCCGTCGGCTACGACCGGCTGCGTGAGCTCATCGACGCCGCCGGTGGCCGGCTGCCCGACGTCTTCGCCGCCGCCGAAGCCGCCGAGGCCGAACGGCTCGCCGCCGAGCGGGCGAAGGAGCAGGCCGAAGCCGAGGCGAAGGCCGCCGAGGAGCCCGGCACCGAGCAGTGACCGCCGGCTCGGCTGTGGGAATCAGCATGGCGCCGCGCGCGTTCGCACCGGTAAGCTGACGGCACCGGGCACCCCGCGCCGACGGCATCACCGCGGCGACACCCTCCGGAGCGACACTCCCGCCTCGAGCCCGGTTCCGGCACTCCCCCACCGACGACCGGCGCGACGCGACCAGCGCACGCCGGAGTAACGTGCGAGGTTGCCGGACGCACCGCGCACTCGCTCTGTGCCGCGCAGATCAGCCCGTCTGCGCGCACGCTTGGACGCACCCAGCGACACTACGAGGACTCCCCCATGCCACCGCTTCGCTCACGCACCACGACCATCGGCCGCAATGCCGCAGGCGCCCGCTCGCTCTGGCGCGCCACCGGGATGACCGACTCCGATTTCGGCAAGCCGATCATCGCGATCGCGAACTCCTACACCCAGTTCGTGCCCGGTCACGTGCACCTCAAGAACATGGGCGACATCGTCGCCGAGGCCGTGCGCGCCGCCGGTGGCGTGCCGCGCGAGTTCCACACCATCGCCGTCGACGATGGCATCGCCATGGGTCACGGCGGCATGCTCTACTCGCTGCCCTCGCGCGAGATCATCGCCGACTCGGTCGAATACATGGCCAACGCGCACACCGCCGACGCGCTGGTGTGTATCTCCAACTGCGACAAGATCACTCCTGGCATGCTCAACGCCGCCATGCGGCTCAACATCCCGGCCGTGTTCGTCTCCGGCGGCCCGATGGAGGCCGGCAAGGCCGTGGTCGTCGACGGTGTCGCGCACGCCCCGCTCGACCTGGTCAGCGCCATTTCGGCGAGCGCGAGCCCGGCCGTGTCCGAGGAGGGCCTCGACGAAGTCGAGCGCTCGGCCTGCCCGACCTGCGGTTCGTGTTCGGGCATGTTCACCGCCAACTCGATGAACTGCCTCACCGAGGCGCTGGGCCTGGCCCTGCCCGGCAACGGTTCCACGCTGGCCACGCATGCGGCGCGCCGCGCGCTGTTCGAGCGGGCGGGCACCGTCATCGTCGATATCGCCAAGCGCTGGTACCAGGACGACGACGCCTCGGTCCTGCCGCGGAACGTGGCCAACGCCAAGGCCTTCCGCAACGCGATGGCCCTCGACGTCGCCATGGGCGGTTCCACCAACACCGTGCTGCACACCCTCGCCGCCGCGCAGGAAGGCGAGATCGACTTCGATCTGCAGACCATCGACGAGATCAGCCGCCGTGTGCCGTGCCTGTCGAAGGTGTCGCCGAACTCGGACTACCACATGGAAGACGTGCATCGCGCCGGCGGCATCCCCGCCATCCTCGGCGAACTGCGTCGCGGCGGCTTGCTCGAAACCGATGTGACCACCGTGCACACTGCCGACTACACGGAATTCCTCGACACCTGGGACATCCGCTCCGGCAAGGCATCCGAGGAAGCTCTCGAGCTCTTCCACGCCGCGCCCGGTGGCGTGCGCACCGTCGAACCGTTCTCCACCAGCAACCGCTGGTCCTCGCTGGACACCGACGCCGCCGGCGGCTGCATCCGTGACATCGAACACGCCTACACCGTCGAAGGTGGGCTGTGCGTGCTGCGCGGCAACATCGCCCCGGACGGCGCGATCCTCAAGACCGCGGGCATCGACGAGGAACTGTTCACCTTCGAAGGACCGGCCGTGGTGGTCGAGTCCCAGGAGGAGGCGGTCTCGATGATCCTGGGCAAGAAAATCCAGCCCGGCGACGTCATCGTCGTCCGCTACGAGGGCCCCTCCGGCGGTCCCGGCATGCAGGAGATGCTGCACCCCACCGCCTTCCTGAAGGGCGCCGGCCTGGGCAAGGTGTGCGCGCTGATCACCGACGGCCGCTTCTCCGGCGGCACCTCGGGCCTGTCGATCGGCCACATCTCCCCCGAAGCCGCCCAGGGCGGCGTGATCGGCCTGATCGAGAACGGCGACCGCATCCGCGTCGACGTGCACACCCGCGCGCTCGAGGTGCTGGTCTCCGACGAGGTGCTGGCCGAACGCCGCGCGAAGATGGAGGCTTCGGAGCGTCCGTGGCAGCCGGTCAACCGGGAGCGCCCGGTCACCACCGCGCTGCGCGCCTACGCGGCCCTGGCCACCTCAGCCGACAAGGGCGCCGTCCGCAAACTGCCGTAACCGCCTCTCCGGGAATTCTGGCCGAACTCAGGCACGCCGCTGGTTGTTGATGCGACCGGCGGCGTGCTTGTCGGTCGGGTCATCCCGTACCCGGCAAGTTACCTATGTGCTCGCCGGATGCCTCCCTGCTGGTCATGGCCACAGCCTGACTCGCCAGCATCCCGTAGATCGCACCGACGGGGCGCGTGCGGAATCAATGCTGCCGACAACGTCAACATTGTATCGACCTGATGGAGCATAAAAATTCAGGTAGTCCAGACCCGCAGCGGAGGAGATCGATATGTTTTCATTCTCACCCACTGCGATCTCCGATTCGAAAGCAACCGCCCAATTATCCCGGTCGTTCGGCGGCGGTGCACTCCACAGTTCAACAGTGAGCTTCATCTTCGGATCGTATGAAATCGGTGAGAGCACTACGAAATTGCTGCCGTCGCTAGCAAAGCGGCCGTGCTCAATCGCCATGTCGACAATGTCGGTCAGCTCGAGATCACTCGAGGTCGCCGCAAAAAGGTAGAACTGACCATAGTCGATGGCAAGTTCGTATGACTGTCGGCGTATCAGGCCTACTGGCATGGCGCTCCCATGACAGCTGGATCACGATCGAATGGTGACATCCACAGCTCCATTTTCGCTGAACCATTTCTTGAGCTCGAGACCCGCGAGAACCATAGCCGATTTCACTCCGACATCCACTGGACCAATTATGGACCCCGAAGCGCCTGCCACCGAACATCCGCCCATTCGTGCGTCCGAAAAATCGGTCGAAGAAAACTCGCAGCCTCGCAGATCGGCGGATCCGAGATCGGCATCCGCAAAGCTTGCGCTCCGCAAGTCAGCACCAACCAGATTTGCACGCCGAAAGTCCGAATCCTCGAAGACCGCGCTCTGAAGACGGGCATCACAGAAAATACCACCAGATGCCGAACAGCCACGACCTTCGACCTTGCGGAGATCGCTACGACTGAAATCAGCATTACGCAAGTCGGCCGAAATCATCCACGCTGTATACAGATCCGCATCGGAGACACATGCCGAAGTCAGATCGGCCCCATTCAAGGACGCACCCTCCAAGAACAAACCCGATACATCAGAGCGGGAAAGGTCCAGACCGTCCCCATTGAAGAGATTAGATACCGACATCGACATCGACATCGGTGGCAATTGATCCAGGTAGAGCCCCAGAGCCGCTTGAGCCGCAGGGTCCGAAGGCCAACGCTTGACATCGCTCCTGGTCCGGCCATAAATCAACTGCCCCATACTACTTTTCCTTCCCACTCGGGATGTTCAGAAACTAGTTGTTCCAATCGCGCACGCCGCGCTGGCGACATTCCGTCAGGATCAATTAGGACATTCTCATCGTCAGCGAGGTCTTTATTGATCATCTTGACAAATTTCTCATCAGATTGAGGGTTGCTGATCTCCTGACCAGCATTTGGCCGGTACGATGGCTGACTGTCAGGAGAGCTCTTCACGTCCCAGCGCTTGCCCGTCGCATCTACGAACTCGCCCATATCTTCATTATTCGGCCCCGGTTGAGCACGCGTTATAGGCCCCGGAATCTTGCCATCACGTTCCGCTTGCAATCCTACCTCAGCTTCTCTCTGCGATGCCGGATTGGACTTTCCATTTTTTGCGGGGTCCTTCGACAACTCATCGTGACGGGCTTTATACTCAGTCGTCCCGGGCGTGTTCGATTTGTTCTCTGGACTCTTCCCGATTACCTCGGTGTTCGTGGCAGTGATCACTATCGGCAACTCGACAATGGCCAGAAGGTCGCCGTTTATCAGCGTGGCAGTGGTGAAAGTGATAGCGCTGAGAGTGGCGAGAAAGGTATTGGCGGGCCCGGCTATGGCCCAAGCCGCGTCGTTGAGGAAGTCGATATCTATCTCGACTTTGTTGTCGTCGGAGGGCTGCCGCTTGCTCGGCGCCTTTTCCTTCGCTGGTTGCTCTTTGACATTTACCATCGAACGCCCGATCGATATGGCGGTGACGGCAACTACCGCTGCGAACTGAGTATTGATGTCCGCGCGCATTTGCGCCAAGGCTGTCGAGTGAGCCTCGACTGCATTGGCGATGTCGTGCGCTGCGGTGCGGATTTCGCGGAGTTTGTGTGCGAGCTTGGTGAGGTTGGCGGTGTGGTTCGGGATGTCGTCCGGGACTTTGTGTACGAATCCTTTTTCCAGCCCGGCGGCGACGGTTACTAGTTGTACCACACCGTATTCGAGAGGGTCTGAATTGGCGAAGGTCTTCCACATGGCTGCGGAGCGTGCGAGTTTGTCGGTGTCTCCGTCGGGGACTTGGCCACCGGTGACAAACGTGGTGACCTTTTCCTGCAGCTCGGTCCAATCTGTCTGAAGTCCGTTAGTGTAGGCCCCGGACGATGCGATCCCGACTACTGTTCCTGCGCCGTAGGGCAGCTCGGACGGGATGCCGGTGGGCAGTGACGGTGGGGCTCCCTTGTTGGGATCGCGGTTGGCTGTGTATTCTGCGGACTTCCAGTTGTAGCCCGACGCAGTAAGGATGTCCCCCATGTGCTGCAGGGCTCGCGCGAAGTTGGTTGCGACCGTTGTCAATGCGGCGGCCCGGTCGTCGTAGGCTTTCGACCACGACTTGACGGCTTGATAGCCGCCGGCCATCGCACTTGTTTCCAGCAGTACGGTTTGCGGTGTCTCGTAAACGGTTTGGAACTTCTTCGACAATTCGTAGCATGCCTTGGCCGCACTGTCATAGGACTGCGGCGCGATTGCGGCCATAGAAGTCAGCCACCGCTCATTCTCAAGTTGGCTTCCGCTGCCGCGCTGTAGGCGTCGCGGGCGGTGACGGCGGCGTTGTACATCTGGGTGATTCCTTCAATTGCCGTGGCAGCCCCGGTAGCCCATTCTCGGTAGGCTTGCTCTTGGGCGTCGGCAGCGGCTCCCTGCCAGTTTTGCTGCACGGATACGATTCGTTTGTCGATGCCGTCGAGGCTATCGGTGAGGAAGCCGATGAATCCATTGGCACGGCTGATGAGCTGGTCCAGCTCATCGATGTCGAAGGTGAAGTCGCGAGAGTCGTCCATCACATGTTCACAGAGGTAGGTCGAGTGAACTCAAAGTATCGGAGTTCGAGATATCCTGACCGACAACGGCTTTGCTTGCGATGCCCAGAAGTTCGCCCATCGTCGTTAGGGCGTTCAATACGTCTGCAGCACCCTTCTTGGTTTCAGTCCAGCCGTCCTCGAACGCCTCGGCCGCCGCACCGCTCCAATTGTCCAGGACAGTGGATACCTCGCGGTCGAGCGTGCCGAGCCCGTTGATCAAAGATTCCGCGATCTGCTGGATATAGACACCGGCATCGGTCACCTCTGCCGGCACGATCGCGAAAACTGTTCCAGAAGTATCGTTTTCACCCGTCATGCTTCCCCCCGTTCTCAGGCCATCGGAGTCAGCCTAGACACGGCAGCGTGGGGCTGCAACAGACGAGGTCTCTGCCCAAAGGAATCGAGCCCAGCCAGCACGACCGGGCATTCCGGGCGATTCGACCACTGACCGAGCACAAGGCGTTCAAGCTACTGCCCGACGAATGTAGGATTGCCGGTCGCGACGGGTTCGGATCCGACGCCGGTGCGGAAGTTGCCGAGGTGGCGGGCACTTGGGCAGGTCGCCCGGTCGATCGCCGAAGCCATCACTCAGACGTCCTGAACTCGCCCGAAGCTGGTCACAGTGTCACCGGAGTCGCTGACCACGGTGACATAGGGCTGGATGCTGGCGGGACCGACGACCCCGGTCACCGTGCCGAGATGTGGACGATGCTGATCTTGCCGGTCACGCCGCTGATCCTGCCAGAGGCCGCCTCGACCTGCTTGACACCGGGTCCGATACCGACTTCCATCTCATGTTGTCGGGCACGTCAATACTTTCGGTGCCGTTCTGCTTCATGCCAGCGGTGAGGACCCCACGCACTATTTCCACAGGTCAGGGGGTTCACGCTGTCGGCTGTACCCGACCCGGTTCGCTCTTGACAACGAGCACCAGCCGCAAGCTAGCTGATGCGAGTGCATGGGGTTACCCATGTTCTTGCGAAATCTGTTGTTGCTGTGGATGATGCCGTCCGCTCAGCGGGCGGAGTCGATTGCGGCGCGCAGGCCTGCCTCGGTGGAGACGGCACGGCTGTCGGCCTTGACGCCGTTGATGAAGACCGTCGGGGTGCCCTGGACCGTTCCGTCGAGGATCTCGGCGGTGCGGGCGCGCAGGTAGGCGTCGTGGGTGCGGGCGGAGATGCATTGCGCGACAGTGGGGTCACGGTAGCCGGATTGTTCGGCCAGGGCGATCAGTTCGCTATCGGGGAAGCCGGCGTCGCCGCCCTCGCTGGGCTGGTTCTCGAACATGGCGCTCAGCCAGCGTTGATAGTTCGACAGACCCGAGGCGGCGACACAGTAGGAGGCGTTGCCCGCGCGGGAGGAGTACTCGTCGGTGGAGGCGCGGTCGAGGAAGGTGATGATGTTGTATTCGACTGCCGCGGTGCCGTTGTCCACCACTTCGGCCAGCAGCGCGCCATGGACCTCCTCGAAGTGCGCGCAGGCCGGGCACTGCAGATCCGCCACGACCCGGATGGTGACCGGAGCCCCCGGCTCACCGACCCGGATCGCACCATTGGCGGTCGCGCCCACCGGGACAGGACCGGCGGCATCGAATGTCGCGGGCAGCGCGCTGCCCGCCACGACCGAGCCGAAGCTACGCCCGGCCAGCACGCCCACCACGACCGCCATTGCCAGCGCCAGCACGGCAGCCACGCCGGTCAGCGCCATCGTGCGCGCCGATCGCGGCTGTCGCCCCGCATCATTCGTACCCATGCACCGTCCCGCTTTTCTCTGAGTGATGTCGACCGCCGGCGACAACACGCTCGACCGCAGTCGAGCTCGCACGCCACCAGGACGAGGTCCCGGCGGCGTGCGAGCTGGTATCCGGCGATCTTGTGATCGAACCATGTTCGATCACCCGGACCGGCGCGGTACCCCCGCACTCACCGAAAGCGGCGTTCCGTCGCTCAGACGAGTGCGGGTTGTGGTGTCGGCGTGGACGAGTCGTCGCCCGCGCGGGACGGGATGAGCGCGGTGGCGATCAGCCCGAGCAGGACGAAGCCCGCGGCCAGGTAACCGCCGAGGGTGATGCCGTCGGTCATCGCCGTGCGGCCGGATTCGGCGACCTGCTGCGTCTCCGGTTGCGCGGCGAAGCCTTCGATGGCCGCGCCCGCGCTGCTGGTGACGGCGTGCGCGAACTGCTGTGCCTGGGCCGGGGGCAGGCCGGCGGCGGTGAGGTCGTCGTCGATCTGGGAGCTCAGCGTGGTGAAGAAGACCGTGGTGAGCACCGCGATGCCGAGGGCGGAACCGAGCTGGCGGAAGGCACTCTGGATACCTGAGGCCTGGCCGTTGTCGTTCTCCGGGATCTCGGCCAGCACCACATTGGTGACCTGGGCCGTCGCGAAACCGACGCCGATGCCGTACACGCACAGGATCAGCGAGATCGCCCACCAGGAACTGTCGGTGGCGGCGAAGAAGGCCAGCGCAGCCAGGCCGACGACCTCGAGCGCGAGACCGAGCCGGACCATGTTCAGCGGTGACGCCTTGCCCGCCATACCGAAGCTGGCACCGCTGGCGATGAAGCTGCCGATGGCGATCGGCACCAGCGCCAGCCCGGACTGCACCGCGCTGTAACCAAGGGTGAACTGCAACCACAGCGGCATGACCGCGACGATGCCGAACTCGCCGAGCCCGATGATCAGCGTGGCGATATTGCCGTTGCGGAACGAGGCCAACCGGAACAGGCTCAGATCCATCAGCGCCTTGTCGGCATCGGGACCACGGCGCAACAGCACCTGGCGCACCACGAAACCGGCCAGCGCGAGCACACTCAGCACGAGCGCGACCAGCACCGGCGAGGGCCCACTGCCCCAGGTGAAACCACCGATCCCCAGCGGATGAACCGTGCTGATCCAGCCGTAGGTGCGGCCTTCGACCAGGCCGAAGGCGAGCAGCCCGAGACCCAGCACCGACAGGATCGCGCCGAGCACATCGAGCCGCCCTGGCACCTTCGGCGACGGCGCGATGCACGCCAGCACACCGATCACGATCAGCACCGCCAGCGGCACATTGATCCCGAACGCCCAGCGCCACGACACGTGTTCGGCCAGCCAGCCACCGAGCAGCGGGCCGAGCGCGGCGGCGGCACCGATCGTCGAGCCCCACACCGCGAACGCCTGACCACGCGCTTTACCGGTGAAGGTGGCGTTGAGCAGGGCCAGCGAGGTCGGCAGGATCATCGCGGCGCTCGCACCCTGCAGGAACCGCGCGACGATCAGCAGCCCGCCACCGGGCGCGAGCCCGGCCAGGACGCTGGTCGCGCCGAACACGACGACACCGGCGACGAACACTCTGCGCGCTCCGACGATGTCGGCGATCCGGCCGACCACCAGCAGCAGCGCCGCGAACACGATCGCGTAGGACTCCTGAATCCATTGCGCCTCGGTCGAACCCGTCGCCAGATCTTCGATGATCGACGGGATGATCACGTTCACGATCGTGGTGTCGACCACGATCAGCGCGACACCGAGGGCGATGGCGATCAAGCCGAGCCATCGGCGGATGGACGACTCTTGACTCATCGCATCTCCTATTTCCATGGTGGAATATTTCCATGGTCAAAGTAAATTGCGGGCAATAGGATGTCAACCGACGCGAAAGGAACCCATGAGTCGGTCGGACGCTGGTGCGCAGTATCAACGGATCCACGAGGGCATGCGCGCCTATGGCGCGAACTACCGCGAATTCACCCATCGGTTCGCGACCTGGCTCGGGTTGCACTCCACCGATGCCGAGGCGCTGATCGAGATCCTCACCGCGGAGGAACGCGGCGGCACTCTGTCACCCGCGCGGCTCAGCGAGCGGATCTCGTTGTCCAACAGCGCGACCACCGCGCTGCTGAACCGGCTCGAGAAAGCCGGTCATATCGTCCGCAGCCGCGAGCACGACGACCGGCGCATCGTCACCCTGCGCAGCACTCCGCGCATCCACGCCATGGCCGATGACTTCTTCGGTCCGCTCGGGGTGAAAGTGGAGGACACAGTGATGGGGCGATACTCCGCCGCCGAACTGCGGCGGTTCGAGGAATTCCTGGCCGATGTGCAGACCGCGATGACCGCCCACCTGGCCGAACCCGGGCCGCCGCGGCCGCCGGAGCTGGGCTGAGCTCAGTCGAACGGACCGACACCGGTCAGCGGGTTGCCGCCGTGCAGGAACCAGAAGGTGAGGATGGCGGCGGCGATCGCGAGCAGGACCACGACGCCGGAGCCGTAGGCGGGGCGGGTGGCCCAGCCCCGGGTGCGATCGAGGGACCAGCGGCCGGGGCCGGTGAGCACGATCGCCAGGGCGGCGCCGGCCAGGATCGAGTCGATCTCGACACCCGAGGGGGTGGCGGCGTTGTACTGGAAACCGGGGATCATGCCCTGCTTCCACATCCAGGCGTTCAGGATCGTCGCCAGGACCGCGCCCGCGGCCAGCGGGGTGGCCAGGCCGATCACCAGCAGGATGCCGCCGCCGAGTTCGCCGGCGATCACCAGGGCCGTCGACAGCGAGGGATAGTCCCAGCCGCCGGATTCCATCATGGCCTTGGTGCCGTCGAGGCCGGGGCCGTGGAACCAGCCGGTCAGCTTCTGCAGGCCGTGGTAGATGAAGGTGTAGCCGACGACCAGCCGCAGCACGAACAGGCCGAGGTCGAGGGTGCCGCGGCGGGGTTCGCGATTGCGGCGCTGCAAGCGCACCGCACCGGCCGAGGCGGCGGTCGCGGGCGGGATCGAGGCATAGCCGTAGTCGTCGCCCCCGCCGCCGGACTGCACCGAATCGGCGGTCGGGACGTCCTCACCGGGATCGAGGTCGAGGTCCTCGTCGGTGTGCGGGAGGTCCTTGCGCATATCGGCCTTGCGCATCTGCGTCGTCGGCGAATCGTACGGGCTGGTCACCGGGCGACCCGCCGACGACGCGGCCGGTCCGGCCTGCGCCGACTTGTCGGCGTCGGGTGTGTCATTCGACTTGTCGGTCACCGCCTCACCTTATGACGTGGAATCGTGGTGCGCCGCTCTTCCCTCGATCAGGCGTGTCCACCCCGCTCGACTGCCGGTAACGTCTGACGCATGAGTTCGGGAATCGCGGGCCGCGTGGCAGTCGGGTTGGCAATCGGTACCGTGCTGGTCGCCGGGTGCGCGCGGTTCGACGAATCGGCGTCGAGCCCGTTCACGACCGAGCCGTCGCTGGGTGGGTCGGGGGCGGAGCCGAAGAAGCCACAGGATTCGCCGTCGCAGCCGCCGCGGCCGACGGGTCCGTGTATCGATCCCGATCCGAATGTGATCGCCACCTGCCTGGATTCGGCGTCGGGGCTGATCTCGGTGGGTGAGGGCGCGCTGGTGGCCGAGCGGCGCACCGGCCGCATCCTGCAGGTGACCCCGGTCGACGCGAGTACCCCGCAGCCGCCGCCGGTGGAGGTCGCCAGCGTGGCCGTCGACGGATCCGGTGACGGTGGCATCTCCGATATCGTGCTCTCGCCCACCTTCCACGAAGACGGCCTGATGTACGCCTACATCACCACCGGCAGCGACAATCGCGTGGTCCGTATCTCCGAGGGCGGCGGCACCAAGGAGATCCTCACCGGAATTCCCAAGGGCGCCACCGGCAATCGCGGTGCGCTCGAATGGGCGACACCCACTCAGCTGCTGGTGCTCACCGGCGACGCCGGGAACCCCGCCGCCGCGGCCGATCCCAGCTCGCTCGGCGGCAAAGTCCTGCGCCTGGAGTCACCCACGTCGGGCACCAATACCCCGCAGGTGGTCGCCTCGGGGATCGGCACGGCCGGTGATCTGTGCCGCGACGGCAAGGACGGCATGTGGGTCACCGACCGCACCGCCGCCGAGGACCGGCTCCAGCACCTCGGCGCCGACGGCACCCTCACGGTCGCCTGGACCTGGCCCGACCATCCCGGCGTCGGCGGCTGCACAGCCACCGGGGACGGGGTCGCGGTGGCCCTGAGCGAAGCCAAGGCGCTGGCCGCGGTCGCCGCCGACCCGGCCACCTTCGCCGTCACCACCGCGCCCACGCTGATCGCCCAGGACAAGTACGGCAAACTCCTCGGCGCCACCGCGAGCGCCGACGGCAGCGTCTGGGTGACCACGATCAACAAGACCGACGGCGAGCCGGGCGAATTCGACGACCGCGTCGTGCGCATCCCGCCCCCGCAGGGCGGCGCGGGCGGCCCGGACTAGAGCGGATACGCGACGGCCGCCCGCCTGTGAAAACAGTGCGGGCGGCCGTTTTTCGTCGTCCTAGGAGCAGGCGGCGATAACCAAGTCGCGGACCTTGGCCGCGTCGGCCTGGCCTCGGGTGGCCTTCATGACGTCGCCGACGATCTTGCCCGCGGCCTGGACCTTGCCCGCGCGGATCTTGTCGGCGATGTCGGGGTTGGCGGCCAGTGCCTTCTCGACCTCGGCCTGCAGGGCGGAGTCGTCGCTGACCATGCCGAGACCCTTGGCCTCGACGATGGCGGCCGGCTCGCCCGCACCGGCGAGGACGAAGTCGACGACCTGCTTGGCGACCTTGTTGTTCACGGTCTTGGCCTCGACCAGCCCGATGACCGCCGCGACCTGGGCCGGGGTGATGGGCAGCTCGGCGAGGGCGACCTCGCGCTCCTTGGCCTTCTCGGTCAGGTAGGCGACCCACCAGGAGCGGGCCTCGTCGGCGCCCGCGCCCGCCTCGACGGTGGCGATGATCAGGTCGAGGGCACCCGCGTTGACCAGGTCGCGCATGACCTCGTCGGACAGGCCCCAGTCGGCCTGGATGCGCGCGCGCACCAGCCACGGGTATTCGGGAATGGTGCCGCGCAGTTCCTCGACCCAGGCCGCGTCCGGGGCGACCGGCTCGAGGTCCGGCTCCGGGAAGTAGCGGTAGTCCTCGGCGGTCTCCTTGCGGCGGCCCGCGGAGGTGGACCCGTCGGCCTCGTTGAAGTGGCGGGTCTCCTGGACGATCTCGCCGCCCGCGGTGAGCACGGCGGCCTGGCGGCGCATCTCGTAGCGCACCGCGACCTCGACGCTCTTGAGCGAGTTCACGTTCTTGGTCTCGGTGCGGGTGCCGAATTCCTTCGCGCCCACCGGCATCAGCGACACATTGGCGTCACAGCGCAGCGAGCCCTGCTCCATCTTCACGTCCGAGACGTGCAGCGAACGCAGTACCTCGCGCAGCGCGGTGACATACGCGCGGGCCACCTCGGGGGCGCGCTCGCCTGCCCCGGTGATCGGTTTGGTGACGATCTCGATCAGCGGCACGCCGGCGCGGTTGAAGTCGAGCAGCGAGTGACTGGCGCCGTGGATCCGGCCGGTCGCACCGCCCACGTGCAGCGACTTGCCGGTGTCCTCCTCCATGTGGGCGCGTTCGATGTCGACCCGGAAGGTGGAGCCGTCGTCGAGCACCACGTCGAGGTAGCCCTCGGTGGCGATCGGCTCGTCGTACTGGCTGATCTGGTAGTTCTTCGGCTGGTCCGGGTAGAAGTAGTTCTTGCGCGCGAACCGGCCCCACGGGGTGATCGAACAGTTCAGCGCGAGGCCGATGCGGATGGCCGACTCGACGGCCTGCTCGTTGACCACCGGCAGCGAGCCGGGCAGGCCGAGGCACACCGGGCACACCTGGGTATTGGGTTCGGCGCCGAATTCGGTGGGGCAGCCGCAGAACATCTTGGTCGCCGTGGACAACTCGACGTGGACCTCCATGCCGAGCACCGGCTCGTACCGGGAGATGACATCGGCGTAATCCATCAACTCGACCGTAGGTGCGCTCATACCCAAGAGTCTAGGTAAGCCCTCCGACGCCGCTCGGCGGTGGTCCTAGCGCGGCGGGACGCGCTGGGTGAGCCAGTCGGTGACATAGGTCAGCACGGCCGGGTCGACGGTGGTCTCGATGGTCGAGTACTCGCTGGGTTTGCCGGTCTCGGTGGGCTGCATGAGGTGGTTGAGGCCGGGGAAGCTGTGCACTGTCGCATCGGGCGAGCCCGCGAGATTCGCCCGCATCGGGCCCTCGTTCTGCGCGGCGGGCACCTGTAGGTCCTTGCCGCCGAAGAACGCCAGCACCGGGATCCGCATGGCCTCGAGCGCCGGTTTCGGGTCGTAGGTGACCAACGCCGTCATGTACGGGGTGTTGAAGGAGTCGATGGCTTCTTGCGTGGCGCGCTGGTCTTCGGGCTGGGCCTGGTTGTGCTGCTCGACGAAGGCCTTCGCGCCCGCGGTGTCACCGGCGCGCAACAGGTTCGTCCACTGGGTGAGGTAGTCGATCTGGGCGTCGATATCGCTCTGCGCGGCGCCCTCGGCGGCCATGGTGAGCTTGTTCTGTTCGATCAGGATGTCGGCGCCGACCACCGACGGGCCCGCCATCAGCACCGCGAAGGCCACCCCGCTGTCGGGGCGGGTCGCGACCAGCGGGGCGAGGTAGCCGCCTTCGCTGTGCCCGAACAGGCCGACCCGCGCCGGGTCGATCTCCGGACGGGCGCGCAGGAAATCGACGCCGGCGGCGGCATCGTCGGCGAGTATGGGATAGGTGGCCTGATCGAGATCGCCGCCGGTACCGCCGACGCCGCGATCGTCGACGCGCAGAACGGCATAGCCGGCCCGGGTGAAGGTGTCGGCCAGCAGCAGGAACGGGCGGTGCCCGGCAAGGGACTCGTCGCGGTCCTGCGGGCCGCTGCCGGTGATCATCAGGATCGCCGGGAACGGTCCGGCGCCCTCGGGTTCGGTGAGGGTGCCGGCGATGGTGATGTCACCGCTGGGATAGCTGACGTCCTCGCTGCGGTAGGGGTACGGCGGGGCAGGCTCCTGCGGCCGGGCCGGGGCCGGGACCGGACCGCGGCTGAGCACCAGCGGTACCGTCTGCCCGTGTTGCGCCCATTCGCCGGTGATCTGGTCGCCGTCGAGTGTGCCGCTGTAGCGCGGGTCGCCGGGGACATCGGCCATGGCGAACTCGACCCGGTCCGGTTCGGTGCGTACGTCTTTCAGCGGTGCCGCCCGCACACCCTGCAGGGGGATGTCGATGGTGGCCGAGCCGTCCTCGGCGAAGCTCACCCCGATCGCCACCGGCTGACCGCCGTTGGCGAGCTCGCCGTGCCACGCCCCGAGTACGGCGGTCGGCGTGGACTGTTCGTCGGTGGATCCCGAACAGCCCGCGACCAACGCGGCGACGACGAACAGAACCGTGACGATCACTCGGCCGGGGCGCATACAGCCACGGTACCGATGCGCACCGACAAGTCAGCCGAAAAAGGCCTGTGCCTCGCTGAGCCGTTCGGCGGGAACCCGTTTGAGCTGCTTGGTCGCCTCCGAGAGCGGGACCAGGCCGATCGCGGTGCCATGCAGGGCGACCATCATGCCGAAGTGCCCGGCGTGCACGGCCTCGGCGGCGTGCACGCCGAAGCGGGTCGCCAGGATGCGGTCGTAGGGGGTCGGGCTGCCACCGCGCTGGACGTGCCCGAGCACGGTGGTGCGGACCTCCTTGCCGATCCGGCGCTCGATCTCGGCGCCGAGCTGCTGGGCGACGCCGGTGAAGCGTTCGTGGCCGAACTCGTCGATTCCGCCCTCACGCAGGGCGAATCCGGAATCGGGCGCCGGATGCGCGCCCTCGGCGACCACGCAGATGAAGTGCTTGTCGCCGCGCTGGAACCGCGATTTGATCATCGCGCACACCTGGGCGACGTCGAAGGGTTCCTCGGGGACCAGGGTCAGGTGCGCGCCCGCGGCGATGCCGGAGTTCAGCGCGATCCAGCCCGCGTGCCTGCCCATCACCTCGACGAGCATGACGCGCTGATGCGATTCCGCGGTGGTGTGCAGCCGGTCGATGGCCTCGGTGGCGATGGACAGGGCGGTGTCGTGGCCGAAAGTGACGTCGGTGCAGTCGATGTCGTTGTCGATGGTCTTGGGCACACCGACCACCGGTACGCCCTCGTCGGAGAGCCAGCTCGCCGCGGTGAGGGTGCCTTCGCCGCCGATCGGGATGAGCGCGTCGATGCCGTTGTCGTCGAGGGTCCGCTCGAGCCGGCCGAGGCCCTCGCGCAGCACCTCCGGATTGGTGCGGGCGGTGCCGAGCATGGTGCCGCCCTTGGCGAGCAGCCGGTCCGTGCGGTCGTCGTTGTGGATGCGGATCTTGCGATCCTCGAGTAGGCCGCGCCAGCCGTCCTCGAATCCGACGATCGCGTCGCCGTAGCGGCCGTTCGCGGTGCGGACCACCGCCCGGATCACCGCGTTCAGCCCTGGACAGTCTCCGCCTCCGGTCAAGACTCCGATGCGCATGGCGTTCATCTTGCCGCACCCGCGCTGATCAGGCGCAGTGACCACCGGCCAGTTCACCGAGGTGCCCGGAGATCAGGGTGGCCATCTTGTCGAGCATGGCCATGCCGTCGGCGAAGGCGCCCGAATCCGGTTGCGCGGCGAAGGCGATCGCGATCCGGCCCGAGGGCGAGTCGATCATCCCGAACTGGCGGACCAGGTACTTGCCGGACAGGTCCGGCCCCCATCCGCCCTTGAATTCGGCGCTGCCGAAGGCGCCGAGCCCCCAGCGGTGACTCGGGATGATCTGCTGCATGAGCCCGACCACGCGTTCGCTCTGCGGGAGGCAGGGCAGGTTCGCGGCGAAGCGCACCTGGTCGGTCAGCGCCCATTCGGCCTGACCGTAGATCGAGGCGTCGGAGCGGGTGCGCACCGCGGGCACCGTGGTCTTGGTGTCACCGCCCTCGCGCAGCACGCCGACCACGGCCAGGGCGGCCGCCTCGGCGCCGCCCAACGACTCCCACAGGGTGTCGGCGGCGCTGTTGTCGGAGGCGGTGATGGCCGCGGTCGCCGTGGTGACGTAGGCGGAGCTGTTGCGCAGGGCGGCGATGGCCAGCGGCACCTTGATCGTCGACCAGGCCGGACCCGTGGTCCAGTTGCCGAAGGTGACCGCCTGGCCGCCGCCGACCGGCATGATCGCCAGGCCCATGGTGCCGCGGAAGCCCTGCTGGAGGGCGGCGAAATCGCCGGCCAGACTGCCGGGGACCGCGATGGAGATATCGCCACCGCCCAGGCCGGGGTCGACCGCGACGGGAGCCGTGGTGATGGTCGGCTCGGCCACGGGCGCCGTCGGTTCGGGCCCGCAGGCGGCGGTGAGCAGGGCGAGAGTACCGAGCAGCGCGTACAGCACCGATCGAACGCGACGTCGGTTGTTCGTCATCATGTGAAGCATCTTCGTTTGTGAACTCCCCCGGGCTTTCGGTGCTGGGTAACCCGTCCCGACACCGTACTGGGCAGCATGGCGCAAGCCCACCCCGACCGCAAATAGCTCAGCTCAGACGGTGTTCACCGGTGTAGATGTTCATCGATTCGCCGCGCAGGAAGCCGACCAGGGTCAGGCCGGCGTCGGCAGCCAGGTCGACGGCCAGCGAGCTCGGCGCCGACACCGCGGCCAGGATCGGCAGGCCGGCCATCACCGCCTTCTGGGCCAGTTCGAACGACGCGCGGCTGCTCACCACGAGCATCAGATCGTGGGCGGGAATCCGGTTCTCCCGTACCGCCCAGCCGATCACCTTGTCGACGGCGTTGTGCCTGCCGATGTCCTCGCGCAGGGCCAGCAGGGTGCCGTCGGTGGTGAACAGGCCCGCCGCGTGCAGGCCGCCGGTGGCGTCGAAGAGTTTCTGCCCGGCCCGCAGTTGCCGGGGCAGCCCGGCCAGCACGGTGGTGGTGACCGCCGCGGTGTCGTGCGGGATGGGATAGCGAGTGGTCGTGCGCACCTCGTCGAGGGCGGATTTTCCGCAGAGCCCGCACGCGCCGGTGGTCAGGAAATTGCGGGTGTGGATCGAGGCCGGGGTGCGCAGACGCAGGTCGAGCACGTTGTAGGTGTTGTGGCCCTGCTCGTCGGTGCCCGCGCAATAGCGGGCGGTGACGAGGTCCTCGGCCGAGGCGATGATGCCCTCGCCGAAGAGGAACCCGTGCACCAGATCGATGTCGTTGCCCGGGGTTCGCATGGTGACGGTGAGCGAGCGCCCGTCGACCCGGATCTCCAGCGGTTCCTCCACCGCCAGGGTGTCGGGTCGCTCGACCCGGCCGCTCGGGGACAGGCGGGTCGTCTTGCGGCGTGTGGTGACTCTGCTCATCGAGGTCGCCGATCCTGCGGCCGGATCGCTCAGTCGTCCTCGGCGTCGGCGGCCTTGTTGCGGGCGCGGGCGATCTCGAGTGCGCGTTCGGCGGTGGCCTGATCGGGGTACGGGCCCATCCGGTCGCCGTACCAGCAGGTCTTGCCCTGCTCGGCCTTGTGATGCTTGATGCAGTAGTACCACTGGTTGTCATCAGCCATAGCGTCAGTATGCAACGGTTCGCATGACTGTGTCGGCAAGCCGGGCACACCGGTATCGCGCACGAGTACGGCGACGGCGATACCGACCGCGGCGCCGAGCAGGGTGTCCACCCCGCGGTCGGTGAGCATGGTCAGCGGATCGGCCGGGCTGGCCAGCTCGGTCATCGAGATGATCAGCGGGGTGAAGAAGCCCAGTGCCAGCGCGTAGTGGCGAGCCATGAACAGTTCGGTCGGGTACAGCAGCGCGATGATGGCCAGCGCCAGCACGGCCGGGCTGGGTCCGGGGATCAGCAGCGGCGCGGTCACCAGGAGGCCGAGCACGGTGCCCGCGACACGATGCAGCCCACGGTTGATCCGGTCGCGGGCGCTCGCGGCCGCCAGCGGTACCGCCGCACCCGCCATCACCCAGTTGGCATGGCCGACACCGAGCAGCAGGCCGATACCGCCGGCGATCGAGATAGCCAGCGCGTAGCGGGCCGCCTGGACGAGGGAGATGCGCCCGGTCCGGTGCGGCGCGATCTCCGGCGCGTTCGGGTCCCGGGCCCGGCGCACGGATTCGAGGTAGCCGACCACCACACACAAGACGGCGGTGGCCGCGCAGATCATCAGGGCGAGAACAGGATTCGGCTGCACGTGGGCCACCATGGCGATGGCGCCGAAGGCGAAGATGCCGAAGAACGGGCCTTCGGGGCGCAGGCCGAGCCGGTCGGTGATCGGCGAGGCGAGCGCGGCGAACACCGTCACCGCGACGACGAGCACCACGGGCGACGCGTGCAGGCGGGCCAGCAGGATGCCCGCGCCGACCGCGCCGACCAGCATCACCGCGGCCTCGCTCTGATGCAGCAGGCGCTGACGTGGCGATTCGGCGAATCCGTACATGCCGGTGAAGGAACCGAACACCGCGAAGATGAGCAGGTCCTCCCGGCCGAGCGCGATGAGTATCAGTCCGGGGACGGCCAGCCCGGCGAAGACCCGGGCGGCGGGCAGGTGATCGATCTCGGTGACGGCCTGGCGGATACTCGGGCGCGCCGGGGCCGACGTGGTGGGCAAGGTTCCTCCGAAAGCTCGGTCCCGGGGCGATTCCTCCGGGCCGCGCAGTCATCGTCTATGACCCTTGCACTGCACGTCAAACCGCTGTGACCGCCGTCGCAGCCGGTTTCGGGGCCGCGGACCACGGCCTGCCCGACCGGTCGCGACGCCGGGGTCGCGACCGACCGGATCAGTAGACGTAGACGATCGCGTTCTCGCCGCCGGTGCAGGTGACGAGCTTGCCCTCGGGCGTGCAGGTCATCGTGTAGGTGCGGCCGGTGACCGGGCTGGTCGCCACCACCGGCCGCGTCGCCGTGCCCGATCCACCGCTGGCGTAGGCCTCGCGGACCGCTTCGGCGAACGGGCAGCTGGTAACGGTGTTGCCGACCGCCGCGTTGCCGAAAGTGCCACCGGCGGAGCCGGATTCGCAGGGTTGCGCGCCGGCGGGCAGGGTGACCGGACCGGCCGAGGTGGTCGGGGCCGCGGTGGTGGCGCGCGGGGTGGTCCCGGCGGGCTGACCGGTGGCCGGGGCGAGCGTGGTCGGGGCGCCGGCGGTGGTGTCGGCGGAGTCGGTCGCCGACATCAGCCGCCAGCCGATCGCGCCGCCGATGGCCAGGACGACCACGGTGAGCACACCGACGAGCACCGGCAGCAGCAGCGAGCGGCGGGGACGCCGGTCCTCCTCCGGCCAGTGCTGGTCCGGACCGTAACCGGGATCGTAGGCCGGATCGCGGTAGGCGTGGTCGCCGTAGGCTTGCTGGTGCTCATCGTATTGCGAGTAGGCGGCTTCCTGGCCGCCGTGGTCGTCGTACTCGGCGGGCGCCTGGTGCGCCGGGAACGGGGCTGCCCCGCCGCGGTACTGATGCGTCGGCTGCGCGCGCTGCGGGTCCGCCGGCCCGCCCTGATAGTGCTGGGTCGGTGCCGCGCGCTGGGCGTCGAGGCCGGCGGGGTCGTACTGCTCGGTCGGCGGGCCCACCTGGCCGGCGCCGCCGAAGTGCTGGGTGGCGGCGTAGCGCTGCGGATCGTCGGCCGGGCCGAACCGGTCGTCGGCGTACGCGTCGGCACCGAACATCTGGGTCCGGGCGGCGGGATCGTCACCCTCGCGACCGAATGCGTCGAATTGGTCGTCGTCGCCGCCGAACTTCCGCGTCGCCGCGCCGAACGGCGGGTTCGCGCGATCCGCACCCGAAGCTCCGGGCGCGGAGCCGAATCGGGCATCCGGATTCGCCCGGTCATCGCCGGGGAAGGCCGAATCACCAGGGCGGGCACCCGGATTCGCACCGAACCGGTGATCGTCGAATTCATCAGCGGGCGGACCGAACCGCTCCGGGTTCTCGCCGGGATAGCGCTGCGTCGCCGGGGCACCGGCAAATGGGAACTCACCGGAGCGCGCGGGACCGGGCATCGGGCCCTCACCCGAATAGCGCTCGGCGGGAGCGCCGGGGACCGGGAACTCACCCGAGCGCTGAGCCGAACCCTGAGCACCAGGCAGCCGGTGGTCATCGGGGTAGCGCTCGGCGGGAGCACCCGGGCGACCGGGGACCGGGAACTCACCCGAACCGTGATCGCCGAACGCGGAACCTTCACCGGAATAGCGTTGTGTTGCAGGGGAACCCGGAACTGAGAACTCGCCGGAGCGCTGAACCGAACCCGGAGGACCAGGGGTCGGATACTCGCCGGGGTAGCGCTCAGTGGGCGAGCCCGGACGACCGGGAACCGGGAACTCATCAGAACCCTGGGGACCGAAGGCCGGGCCCTCGCCGGGGTAGCGCTCGGTGGGCGCTCCGGGGCGGCCGGGAATCGGGAATTCGCCTGAGCGCTGGGGGGTACCCGGTTGCGGGTAGTCAGCGGAATTACGTTGGGTCGCAGGGGAACCGGCGAGGGGAAACTCGCCCGAGCGTTCGGGCGGGGCCTGGCGGCCGGGAAGTGGGGGCTCGCCCGGATAGCGCTGGGTTGCCGGGGAACCGGGGAGGGGGAACTCGCCGGAGCGTTCGGGCGGGGCCTGGCGGCCGGGAAGTGGGGGATCGCCCGGATAGCGCTGGGTTGCTGGGGATCCGGGGGTGGGGAACTCGCCCGTGCGCGGGGGTCCGCCCGGTGCCGGGCGTTCGGTGCCGCTGGGAGGCGGGAACTCGCCGGGGCGGCCTGGGAGTGGGGGTTCGCCGTGGTAGCGCTGGGTGGCAGGGGCCGGGTTCGGTTGCGGGGGCGGGAAGGGGTGGTCGGCGGGGGTCTGGGAGGAGGGTTCGCCGAAGTCGTTGTAGAGATGCGCGTCGGGGAACGGGCGCATGCGTGGGAGGCCCTGGTCCGGGGTGTAGGCCGGTGGGGGTTCGGGGGCCGGGGGTTCGGCCGGGCCGTCGGCGGGTGGGAGGGGGGTGAAATGGGTGTCGGCGGCGCGGATTTCGGTGGGGCCGGTGGGTTGGATCACGGCGGGGACGGAGACCTCCCCCGCACCCTCCACCGGGACGCGGCGGAAACCGGTGGTGTCGTTGCCGCCGGGACGCTGCTCCGGCGGGCGGATGATCAGCGTCGGCTGGGCACCGGTCGCGGTGGTCTGGCTGCGCGAGGTCTCGATGCCGCCGGTCGCGGCGACCGCGCCGACGACCCGGAACTCACCGGTCGGCGTCGGCGTCTGCTCGGCGGATTCCCCGGCCTCGTCGCGACCGGTGTCGCCCTTCGCTTTCCGCGCAGCACCGGTCGACGACCCGGAACTCGCCGTTCCCGGCACCGGCCCGCTCTGCGCACCACGGTCGGATCCCACCGGATTCCCACCGGTCGACCCACCCCGCCGCGCGGCAGCCGCCGCCCCGAACGTGGCAGCACTGGCCTCCGCCGCCGACCCGGCACCGAATGCCACTGCCCCCGACTGCGACCCCGAGCGGACCCCGGGTTGGGCGGTGCCCGAGTCCCGCCCCGACTGCGAACCCGCACCGCCGTGCGCGACAGCACCGGAATTCCGACTGCTGTCGGACCCGAACGGCACAGCACCGGACTGCGCACCCGCACCGAACGCGACCGCACCCGAATTCCGGCCACCCTCGGCACCGAACGGCACCGCACCGGACTGCGAACCCGCCTCGAACTCCGCCGCACCCGGCCGCGCACCCGCACCGAACGCGACCGCACCCGAATTCCGGCCGCTCTCAGCGCCGAAGGGCACACCGCCGGACTGCGAGCCGCCACCGAACGGCACAGGTCCCCCAGCGGACGGGGCGCCCGGATTCTGGCTGCCGCCGAAGGTGCCGGGACGCGCGCCGTAGTTGGCGGGGGCGTGCTGGATGGCGGCGTTGAGGACCTCGCGGGCGGCGACGGCCAGTGCACCGGCCGAGGCGTAGCGGTCGGCGGGGTCCTTGGCCATGCCGCGGGCGATGATGTCGTCGAGGCCCGGCGGCAGGCCGTGGATGATGGCGCTGGGGCGCGGGGGCGCTTCGGAGAGGTGGGCGCGGATGAGCACGCTCATGCTGGCGGCGGGGAACGGCGAACCGCCGGTGAGGCATTCGTGCAGGACGCAGGCCAGCGAGTAGATGTCGGCGCGGTGCGAGATCGGGCCGACATCGAAGCGTTCCGGCGCCATATAGATGTAGGAACCCATGGCCATGCCGGTCTGGGTCACCGCGCTGTCGCCCTCGGTGTGCGCGATGCCGAAGTCGGCCAGGTAGGCGAAATCGGCGGGGGTGACGAGGATATTGGCCGGTTTCACATCGCGATGCACCAGCCCACCCGCGTGCGCGGCGTCGAGGGCGGCGGCGATCTGCTCGACCACGGCGACCGCGCGGTCCGGGCTCAGCGGCCCGCCCTGGTGCAGCACCGTGCGCAGATCGGTCCCGGGGACCAGGCGCATGTCGATGAACAGCACCCCGTTGATCACACCCCAGTCGTGGATCGGGATGACATGCGGCTCGGCGAGCTTGGCCGCGGCCTGCGACTCACGGCGGAACCGGACCTGATAGGCCGGGTCCTGCGCGAGCTCCTCGGCCAGCAACTTCAGGGCGACCACCCGGTCCTTGCCGGTGTCGTAGGCCTCGTAGACCTCCCCCATGCCGCCCTTGCCCAGCATCGACCGCAGTTCGTACGGGCCGAATCTGCTGCCCGCCCGTGACCCAGGTGTACCCACCAGCGCCCGCCTCCCACCTCTGGCAGGCCTGCGCACCTGCTCGTCAGAAGGAAGATTCTCCCGGTGTCACCACGCCGTGGTCAAACGCGAACACGATCGCGGCGGCGCGATCGCGCAGGTCGAGCTTGCCGAATATGTGTCCTACGTGGCTTTTCACGGTGACTTCCGAGATGCCGAGTTCGGCGGCGATCTCGCTGTTGACCCGGCCTCTGCCGATCAGTTCGAGCACTTCGAACTCGCGGGCGGTGAGGTCGCCGAGCCGGCGGTCGGTGCGCGTACCGCTCGGTTTGACGGTGCGGTAGGCGGTGAGCACCCGCCCGGTGACCGACGGGTCGAGCCACGCGCCGCCTGCGGCGACGGTGCGCACCGCGCGGATGAGGTCCTCGGCGGGCGAGTCCTTGAGCAGGAATCCGGCCGCGCCCGCCCGCAACGCACCGGAGAGCAGCTGATCGTCGTCGAAGGTGGTGAGCACGAGCACCGGTGGCGCGTCGGCGCGCGCACGCAGCAACCGGGTCGCATCGATGCCGCCGACGCGTTTCATCCGCAGGTCCATCAGCACCACGTCGGGACGTTCGGCGGCGACCGCGGCCGCGACCTCGTCACCGTCGGCGCATTCGGTGACGGTGAACCCGTCGCGGCGGCGCAGGATACGGCGCAGTCCCCCGCGCACGAGTTCCTGATCGTCGACGACGAGCACCGTCACCGGGTTGTCCAGCGGCGCGGCGGCGGTCACATGTCCTCCTGGGGTTTGATTCTGAGCAGGCCGGTCAGCGTGGTCGCGATCGTCGAGCACGCGCTGGACCCGAGCGGGAACACCGCACGCACCAGCCAGGCGTCGTCGGCGGCGCCCGCGATGATCGTCCCGCCGAGCAGTTCGGTGCGTTTACGCATCCCGCGCACGCCCATGCCGGTGTCGCCGTGTCGCGCCGGACCGAGCGGCAGCGGGTTGGTCACCATCAGCGCGGCCCGTTCGGTGCTGACGTCGAGTCGCACCGTCGCCGCGTTGCCGGGCGCGTGTTTGGCGACATTGGCCAGCGATTCCTGGCCGATGCGGTACAGCGCGTGCCCCACGGCGCCCTCGACGACGGTCAGGTCGCCGGTGCGGTGGTAGTCGATGGCCAGGCCCGCGCGGCGGAAGTCGCCGATGAGTTCGTCGATATCGGCGGCGCTGGGTTCGGGCACCCGCAGCGCCGGACCGGCGTCGAGCATGCCGACGGTGCGGCGGATGTCGGCCATCGCCTGCCTGCCGAGGCGTTCGGCGTCGACGAGCGCGTCGACCGCCTCGGTGACGTCGTCGTCGGTTTGCAGCGCGCGCCGGGCCGCGGTCAGGTGCAGCAGGGTGATCGAGAGCGAGTGCGCGATCACGTCGTGCACCTCGCGCGCGATCCGGCGCCGCTCCTCGTCGGCGGCGTGATTGGCGCGAATGGCCTGGTTCTCGCGCTCCTGGTACAGGAAACGGCGCTGGTATTGCAGCATCACCCCGACGAAGACACCGAGGATGATCCCCAGTACATACATCGGCAGGCCCTGCAATCGCTGGCCCGTATCGCCCCACTGCACGTGCCCGGCGAGATCGAAGGCGACCAGCTCGGCGATCGCGAGCAGCGCGAACCCGATGGTGAGCCCGCGCGAGGCGACCGCGGCTACCTCACCGGCGACGACCACCAGCACGAACGGCGCGAAATCGGCGCTGACCGGCTGCAGCAGGAACAGCGCGCACGACAGCAACGCCGACCCTTTCAATATCGCCGGGTGCGGCATCACCCCGAAGATCGCGAACAGCGGGATCGGCAGGAAGGCGGTGGCCATCGCGATCAGCGGGAGCGGGCTCGGAAAGTAGGAATGCCGCTGGATCACGGCCGCGCCGGTGATCACCAGCAGGGCCAGGTCGGCGCCGATGATCACCGCGGGCGGATAGTCGTAGGGCAACGATTCGATGCGCTCGCGCGCGAGAGCGAGCATCCGGCGCACCCGCGCCCACGGCGGGTCCGCGAGCCGCCGCCAGCGGCTCGTCCGGCCCGCACTGGTCGCGGAGACGGCGTTACTCACCTCCATGAGCCAAGGCTAGCCGCCGTGCCGCCGCTGCGTCATCGTCCCGGGAACGGTGTCTGTCTCCTACCGGGGTAGGAGAAGAAGTCGGGTCCTCGGCACGACGATTCGGCCGCGCGCGCTCCGTAGCGTCATGGGCACCGCTCACGGAAGGTGAAGCTCATGACCTGGACCGATCTGCACCGTCGCACCGAGATCGTGCACACCGTGCTCGCCAGGGCTGCCGAGGACCCGCACGATCCCGATCTGTTCGCCGGCCTGCCGGAACTGGACCGTCTCTTCGGCGGGATCGACGGATTGATGCTGGCACTGGCGAACCGCTGGGACAATCATCTGCACGTCAAACTCGAACTCGCCGAAATCGACGACGACACACCACTGGACGCCTATCTGGCACTGGCCGCCGAGCAGCCCGCGCTGCGGGCAATCCTCGACGCCCGCCCGGTGATCGGGCACACTACCCGTGCCCGGGCGCTCGCGCGCTGACTGTCGTTCATCGAATACCCCTGGGGGACAACACATGCCGGACACGTCATCACCGCAGGAGCCACCGATGCTCGAGCTGAGCGAGGTGGTCAAGCAGTACCGCGTCGGCGATCAGCAGGTGCGCGCGCTCGACGCAGTGAGCCTGCGCATCGAGACCGGACAGTTCACCTCGATCATCGGCCCGTCCGGATCGGGGAAATCCACGCTGCTGCATCTGCTCGGCGCCCTCGATCGGCCCGATGAGGGCTCGATCCGCTTCCGCGGCACCGAGATCGGCGGACTCGACGAAGACGAACAGGCCGCGTTCCGGCTCGAACAGGTGGGCTTCGTCTTCCAGTTCTTCAATCTGCTGCCCACGCTGTCGGCGTGGGAGAACGTCGCGGTGCCGAAGTTGCTGGACGGCACCGGACTTCGCAAGGCCAAGCCGCGCGCGCTGGAGCTGCTCGACCTGGTCTGCCTGGGTGATCGCGCCCAGCACCGCCCCGCCGAGCTGTCCGGCGGCCAGATGCAGCGAGTGGCGGTGGCTCGCGCGCTGATCATGGACCCGCCGCTGATCCTGGCCGACGAACCGACCGGCAATCTCGATTCCAAGACCGGCGAGGCGATCCTCGGCCTGCTGGGTGAGATCACCGCGCAAGGCAATTCGGTGGTGATGGTGACCCACGACATGGGTGCGGTCGCCTACTGCGATCGGGTGATCACCTTGCGCGACGGGCGGATCGGCGCCGACGACGTGGTGCAGCCGCGGGTGGACGCGTGATCGCGGCGGCCTGGGATCGCTTGCGGCTGTTCAATATCGGCGAGCTGATCCGGCATCCGGGCCGGACCTTCCTGTCCGGGGCGGTGATGGGGGTCTCGGCGGCGCTGCTGGTGGCGGTGCTGAGCATCTCCGGCTCGGTCACCGGGTCGGTCGACCAGCTGACCCGCGGCCTGGCCGGTGACGCCGTCCTCGAGGTCACCGGCATCACCGACGCCGGATTCGAGCAGTCGATGCTGCCCGCGCTCGCCGCGGCGCCCGGGGTGCGGGCCGCGGTGCCGATGCTGCGCGCGACCCTGGGCACCGGTCCCGACCGGGCGATGCTGATCGGCGCCGACCAGACCATCACCGCGCTCGGCAGCGATCTGGCCGGGCCGATGGCCGAATACACGACCGAGCTGATCAGTACCCCCAAGGGCGTGCTGGTCGGTGCGGCGATGGGCTATCAGGAAGGCGACAGCATTCCGGTCGGCTGGGGCACCGCCACGGTCGCCGGGGTGCTCCCGGCCGAGGCGACCGATCGGCTCAACGGTGGCCATGTGATCGCCGCGCCGCTGCCGCTGGCGCAGCTGCTCACCGACAAGGTCGGCAAGCTCGACTCGGTGCAGATCATCGCGAAGGCGGGGACCGACGTGGGTGCGCTGCGCACCGCGCTCACCGAGGTGGTGGACGGGCGCGCGGTGGTCGCCGAGCCCAGTCTGCGCACCGCCCAGGCCGGCGGCGCGATCCAGATCCTGCGCTATTCCACGCTGATGTCCTCGGCGGCGGCACTGATCGTGTCGTCGTTCCTGATCTACAACGCGATGAGTATGGCGGTGACCCAGCGCAGGCCGACCCTGTCGCTGCTGCGCGCGATCGGTGGCAAACGCGCGCCGATGGTGCGTGATCTGCTGGTCGAGGCGGCGCTGCTCGGGCTGATCGGTGGCGCTGTCGGCGCCGTGATCGGGGTGTTCATCGGCCGGTTCTCGATCGACCGGCTGCCCGCGGCGATCGTGCAGTCTGTCGAGGCGCGCACCGAGTTCATGGTGCCGAATTACGCTGTGCCCGCGGCGATCGCGGCCTGTGTAATGGCCACGGTGCTGGCGGCCGCGATCGCGGCGCGGCAGGTGTACAAGGTCGCCCCGGTCGAGGCGCTGGCGCCGGTGGAGGCCAGTGATGCCGCCGGTGGCGGGGCGTGGCTGCGCTGGGCCGCGCTGGTCGCGGGACTCGGCCTCGGCGCGGCGGCGATCGTGCTGGCCTACCTCGATCTGGGGCGGATCTCCCTCGCCTCGATCTCGGCCTCGCTGTCCGCCACGGTGCTGATCTGCTTCGCCGCCACCCGCCCGATCGTGCGCGCGGCCGCGGTCATCGCCGGCTGGTTCGGGGCGCCGGGCGCGCTCGGCGCGACAACGCTGGAGCGGGCACCGCGCCGCGTCTGGGCGACGGCGATGACGGTGATGATGGGGGTCAGCGCGGTGGTCGCCCTGGGCGGGGCGTCGAGCAATATGGTCGACTCGGCGACCGCGTCGTTCGCCAGCCTCGGCGACGCCGACCTGTATGTGAGTCCCAGTCCGGTCGAGCAGTTCCCGACCGGCCCTGTTCTGCCGGCCGAAACCGCCGCGAAGGTGGCGGCCGTACCCGGGGTCGCGTACGTGGGGCCCGCCCAGATGGCCTTCGCGACGATCGGCAGCGGACGAGTGATGTTGCAGGGCTACCCGGCCCGGCGCGACGAGTCCAGGCTGGGCGCTGTCGATCCCGAGGTGATCGACCGGATGGCGCGCGGCGAAGGGGTGGTCATCACCCGCGACGTGGCTCGGTCCCTGCAACTCGCCGTCGGTGACGAGATCACCATGCCGACGCCGTCCGGGGAACGGACTGTGCCTGTGCTGCAGGTGATTCCGTACTTCACCGCAGTGTCCGGGGTGGTGATGATGAGCCTGGACCAGATGCGGGACTGGTATCAGCGGCCGGGTGAGACGATCCTGTCGGTGCAGTTCGCGCCCGGCGCTGACCCGCAGGCGGTGCGCGACGCGGTCCGGTCGGTGGTGCCCGAGGCGATCCACGTCGAACGTGGCGTCGACATGGTCGCGGCCATCTCGTCGAGTGTGGAACAGGGGTCGGCGATGAGCACCATGATCCTGTGGATCGTCGTGCTGGTGTCGACGGTGGCCCTGCTCAACACCTTGATGCTCTCGGTGCTGGAACGGCGCCGCGAACTCGGGGTGCTGCGCGCCATGGGCACCAATCGCACGTTCCTGTTGCGGTCGGTGCTGGCCGAGGCGGCGGGGATCGGCATCGTCGGCGCGGCGATCGGGCTGGTGGTCGGCGCGGCCGTGCAGTACCTGGCCACCATCGCGATCGGGCACGCGATGACCATCGACATCGTGTATCAGCCCAGCCCGCTGCTGCTGGTCTACGGTGTGGTCGCGCTGGGGCTGGCGCTGCTCGGTTCCATCCCGCCCGCGCTGCGGGCCTCGCGGATGCCGATCATCGCGGCACTCGCGGTCGACTGAGGTCTGCCGCGGCGGCATATTGCGTGGGCCGCCGCGGTCGGGCTACAACGGAACCTCGTCCCACCAGGCGATCACTTCGTCCTGGGCGGACGGGCGTGGTGCGCCGTTGGCGCCACTGCTGCCCCGGCGGCTCACCACGATCAGGTAGTTCGCGCGCTCCTCGTCGTCGGGGAAGCTCACCACCTGGTGCGCGGTCTGGATCCGCGCGCTCGCCGGATCGGCGACTGCCCAGCGGCGCAATACGAACGGCACCCCGTCCTTGTCGCCCTCGTACCGGACCGCACCCGGCATCGCCCCGACCACCGACCGCGCGTGCGCCGGGTCGGCGTATTCGAGCACCAGATAGCTCACCGCCGCCGCACCGTTGCCGACCCGCTCGCACTGCCAGCCGATGGTGATCGGATTCCATTGCAGCGCAGGCTCTTTCCACTCCAGTTCGCTCACGTCCCGCACCGCGGCACACCGCGCACCCCGATACCCGGGGCCGACGGTCGCCGCGCCCTGGGGCACCAGTGTCGGGAAGATCTGCCTGCTGGCGATCAGCGAATCCTCGTCCAGCTCACTGATACTCGCCGTCGCACTGGTCGGCGCACTTCCCCCGGCCGCACTCGGCGCCGCTTCGTCGTCGTCACCGGGCAACACCACAACCACCAACGCCAGCAGCAACGCCACCAACGCCAGCACCAGAAAACCCAGCATCAGCCACCCGAACCGATGCAGCCCGGAAACCCGCCCGCGCTTCCCCGACCGCCCCACCGGCCGCCCGGGTGGCTGCCCCGTCCAGGGCGCCTGCCCACGCAGCATCGGCAGTCCGCCGGTCGCCGGACCATCCGGACCAGGCGGCAGCATCGGCAGTCCCCCGGTCGCCGGGCCATCCGCACCGGCACTCATCGGCACCGCCTCCCCCTGCGAAAGCCCTCCCGGAGCAACACCCGAACCCGACGGCAAGGCGTCCGGACTCTGCGGCACACCAGCCGATCGGGCGTCCGGGCCGTTGGCTTGCGAATCGCCGGAGCGCTGCGGATTGCCGTCCGGCGCGGCCTGGACGACGTCCTGCTGGCCATCACCGAGCCCATGCTCGGTATCGCCCACCCGGGCACCGTCCGATGCTCGCGCGGCCGAATCGCCGGGCGAACCAGCAGGGCCGCGTGTTCCACTCGATGACGTGCTGTCCGCGGCGTCGACATCCAGCCGCGGCATTTCGACGGAATCCACTGCGTCTCCGGATGATTCACTATTCGTGAATCGGCCCGACCGGTCATGCGACGCGACCGCCGCCACATCGGTCCGGGCATTCGCGTTCGCAACTTCGCGCGCGTCAAGTTTCGGCCTGGCGACGACATCGGTTGCCGCCGTGGCAGATACATCTCCCGGAGCATCGGCTCGCGGACCGCCACTGCTGTCGCCGCCGGCACCGGACGCGCGCGGCCCCTCCTCTCGCGACGCGGACCCACGGCTCCGCCCGCTCACTACCGCCGCATCCGACGCCGCCGAATCTTCCTGCCCCGAAACCGAACCCGCATTCTGCGTGCCGGGCGGTGATTGCGAACCGAGCCCCGCAGACGGCTGCCCGGCTGGACTCGAGGACGGCGGTTGCGCGCCTGACGACTGGACTCCCGGCGGCGCCAGCGGCGGTTGCCCGGCTGGTTGCGCGCCTGACGGCTGGACTCCCGCCGACGGCGACTGCCCGCCAGGACGCACCGCGGGCGGCTGCGGGCCGGGCTGGGCGGTGGGCGGTTGCCCTGCCACCGGTGGTGGGACGCCCGGTTGCGCGGACGGTGGCGCAGGTGGTTGTTGCGCGGGGACCAGGCGTGGCGCCGCGAACGGGGGCGCGCCGGCGGGTGGCGGGGCACCGTAGGGGACGGCCGGTGGCTGGGGGGTCGCGGCGGGGCGGGCTGGGGGTTGCTGGGGCCAATTCGGTTGGGGTGCGGGGGGATAGCCCTGGCGGGCGAAAGGGGCTGCGCCGGGCTGGGGCGCGGGCGGGTAGTAGGTGGGGGGTGGGGTGGTCGGGCGCGGGAGGACGGGTGGGGTGGTGGAGGTCAGAGCCTGGCGGGCCGCGGTGGTGAAGGCCGTGCAGGAGTCGAAGCGGGCGGCCGGATGTTTGGCCATGGCGGCGGCCAGGACCGCGTCCAGGGCGGGGGGCAGGCCGGGGCGGCGCAGGGCCAGCGGTGGCGGGCCCAGGTAGAGGGTGCCGCGGATGATCTCGTTCGGGTCGGGTGAGTCGAAGGGGGCGATGCCGGTCAGCAGCCAGTACAGCGTGCAGGCCAGGGAGTACTGGTCGGAGCGGTGGTCGAGTTCGGTGCCGGTCATCTGCTCGGGCGAGGCGTAGGCCAGCGTCGCGGTGAACATGCCCTGCTGGGTGAGGTGGGTGGAATCGGCGCGCAGGCGGGCGATCCCGAAGTCGGTGAGGAACACCCGTTCGCCCTGACCGCCGCTGGAACGGGCCAGCAGGACGTTGGCCGGCTTCACATCGCGGTGCAGCACTCCCCTGCCGTGCGCGTAGTCCAGCGCGTCGGCCACGCCCTCGACGATCTGCACGGCCCGCTCGGGCGGCAAGGTCATCGGGTCGACGGTGGCCGCGTCGACCCCGTCGACGTACTGCATGCTGATCCACAGCTGCTCGCCCTCGGTCCCCCGGTCGAAGACGGTGACGATCCCTGGATGGTCCAGCCCGGCCGCGAGATCGGCCTCCCGCTCGAACCTGGCCCGAATGCGCTCGTCGGCGAACAGGTCCCGATTGAGCAGCTTGAGCGCGGTCAACCGGTCCAGGCGCGGATGCCGCGCCAGATACACCGTCCCCATCCCGCCCTGGCCGAGCATCCGCTCGATGGTGAACCCCGCGAACACCTCACCGATGTCGTGCACTGTGACCCCCTTCCGGCCTCCGTGGCGGACCAGCATGGCACCCGGCCGGCGGTGTGACCACGCTCATTCGAATTCTCGCCGTAAATCGGTGAAACTGACTGCTATGCGTCCGGTATCGTCCGGGCGCGCTCGACGAGTAGTTTGCACCGCCGAAGCAGGGCGCCGACGCGCAGTGGGTGGTGGGGAGGATTCGGTGGTGAAGTCGACCGCTATGGCGGCCGCCTGTCGCAGGCTGCTGCTGCAAGGGGTGGTGCTGGCTTCGGCCGCGCTGTCCGTCTCGTGTGCCATCTCCGGTACGGCGACGCCGGTGAGCGCGCCGACCGTCACCGTGAACAGTGACGATACCTGGGATCCCGGCCTGTCCATCGTGCTGCCCGATTCGCTGGCGGCGGAGTTCACCCAGCTGCAGTCGCAGCTGCCCGGCCAGGTCGGGATGGCGTTGATGCCGGTCGGTGGCGGCCGGATGACCATCTTCGGCGACTGGACCACCGGTATCGCCTGGTCGACGATCAAGATCCCGCTGGCCATCGCCGCGCTGCGCCACGATCAGGACCGGCATCAGTCGATCTTCGAGATGGTGCGGGCCGCGATCACAGTGTCGGACAACGCCGCCGCCGAGGGGCTGTGGGAGTCCCTCGGTGACGCGCGCGAGGCCCGCGTGGCCGTGGAACAGGTGCTCGACGAGGGCGGGCGGCTCCCATCGGGCAAGGTGGCCCATGTCGACATCGATGAGACCGCGTTCGGCGTGACCGAATGGTCGCTGGCCGATCAGGTTCGTTTCGCCTCGCGGCTGCCATGTCTGCCGCACACCGAGGTCGTGACCCGGCTGATGGGTCAGATCACCCCCGATCAGGCCTGGGGCATCGGCCTGCTGGAGGACACCGAGTTCAAGGGTGGCTGGGGCCCCGACGACGACACCGGGATCTACACGGTGCGCCAGTTCGGCCTGATACCGGTCGGCAGCGGCCGACTCGCGGTAGCGATCGCCGCGCAAGCCGATTCCGGCACCTTCGATGACACCACCGCCCTGCTGGACCGGCTCGCGCTGCTGCTCTCGCGGCATCTGCCGGAGCTGACCGGGGGTGTCTGCCCGGGCTGAGCCGGCCCGCTCAGCCGGGGACGACCAGGCCGGATTCATACGCCAATACCACGGCCTGGGCGCGGTCGCGCAGCCCGAGTTTGGAAAAGACCTTGGAGACATGGGTTTTCACGGTCTGCTCGGCGACATAGAGCGAGGCCGCGATCTCGGTGTTGGACAACCCCTTGGCGACCAGTTCGAGTACTTCGCGTTCGCGCGGGGTGAGCGCGGCCAGCGCGGGCGCCGGTGGGGTGCGCACCGAGTTGCGTCTGCGGGTGACATCGGCGATGAGCCTGCGGGTGATCGTCGGGGCCAGCAGCGCCTGCCCGTCGGCGACCACCCGCACCGCGCGCACCAGTTCCTCGGCGGGCGCGTCCTTGAGCAGGAATCCGCTCGCGCCCAGGCTCAGTGCCTCGTAGACGTAGTCGTCGATGTCGAAGGTGGTGAGCATGAGGACCCGCACCGGCGGGTCGAACCCGGCGGCCAGGATGGCGCGGGCGGCGTCGAGTCCGTTCATCTCCGGCATCCGCACATCCATCAGCACCACGTCGGGGCGCAGCCGCTTGGCCTCGGCCACCGCCACTTTGCCGTCGGGTGCGTCGCCCACGACGCTGATGTCGGGCTGTGCGCCGAGCAGCGCGCCGAAACCCTGCCGCACCATCGCCTGGTCGTCGGCGATCAAAACGGTAATAGCCACCCGACCACCCTAATGGGCCTACGGGGTGGGCAGGTGGGCCGAGACCTCGAATCCGCCGGTCGAGGTGGGCGCGGCGGCCAGTTCGCCACCGACCGCGGCGACCCTGGTCCGCATCCCCTCGATGCCGTGCCCGCCGCCGAGGGTGGGCCGTGGCACGGTGGCGGCGGGTGCGTTGCGCACGGTGACCCCGACCCCGCCGGCTGTCACCGCGACGCCGACGTGCACCGCGGCGCCGGGCGCGTGCCGGGCGGCATTGGCCATCGACTCCTGCACCACCCGGTAGACGGCCAGCCCGGTCGTCTCCGGCACCGTCTCCAGATCCCCGGTCACCGACCATTGCACCGGTACCCCGGCCCGTTGCGCCGACGCGCACAGGGCGGGCACCTCGGCCGCGCGCGGCTGCGGCGCGTGCTCGGGCAGCTGCCCGTCGCTGCGCAGTACGCCGAGCAGGCCGCGGATCTCGTTGAGCGCGGTGCGCGCGGTCGCGCCGATGGATTCGAACTCCGCGCGGGCCGCCGGTTCCAGATCGGCGATCCGGTAGGGCGCGGTCTGTGCCTGCACGACCACCATCGACATGTGGTGGGCCACCACATCGTGCAGGTCGCGGGCGATGCGCGCCTTCTCCTCGAGGATCGCCCGGCGCGCGCGTTCGAGCTCGGTGACCTCTTCCTGCTGCTCGAGCTGGCGCCGCGAGTCGACCAGCACGCGCACCAGATAACCGAACAGCGCCAGCGCGCCGAACCCGATCACCCAGCCCCACACCGGCCCGGTGTCGGATCCGGGCATGGTGGCGGCGAACAGCATCGACTGCGCGAGCCAGGCCACCACGATGACCTGCACCGGTGCGCGCAACGCCACCGCGAACAGCAGCACGAACAGCACGATGATGTGCACGACCTCGAACGGCAGGTCGTTGCCCGGGCTCGGCGAGAGCGCCAGCGAGAGCAGCAGCGCCGCGCCCGCGGAGATCGCCCAGCCCAGCGCCGGGTTGATCCGCACCAGCAGGATCGGGAACACCGCGAGCGCGGACACCAGCGGCGCGAGCACCGGCGCGACCTCGTGGGTGACGAACAACGTCGGCCAGGCGATGCTGTAGAGAATCAGCGCGACCAGCACCGTGGCCAGGTCGAACCAGAGGCGCGCGGGGATGCGGCGCGCGGCGGGGCGCAGTTGTCCGGACATGCCTGTGAGCCTACGAACCGCCCGGTCGGCGGACCTCATACCCACGGGCGAATTCGGACCCCCTACCCTGGTGTGACCCCGGCGCCGGGTCACCCGCCCGCGCCGCTGACGAACCGGTCCGCAGCGGGATGCCCGCCGCGCGCCCCGCTCCTTACCGTCGGAGGCCATGAACACCCCGCTTCGCCCGGTACCCGCCGCTCGCCGCGCCCGTACCGCCGTCTCCACCGCCTCCGACCAGTCACCGGCTCCCGCCGAGCCCGGGCAGCGCCGCCGTCGTAGCGGTGTCGCCCTGTGCACCGCGGGGCTGGCGATGGCGGCCGCGGTCGTGATGTCCTCGCCCGGTGCCATGGGCACCACCCCTGATCTGCCCGAGAACGCCGTCGCGGCCGAGGTGGTGCGGGCCCTCACCGATGACGATCCGGACGCTCCCGCGCTCATCCCGCGCGATTTCGGCTACAAGTTCGGCTACGACCCGGCGGTGCGCAACGGGCTGCTGGTGAACCCGAACGGGTCGTGTTCCTCGCCGGTGACCCTGCCCGCGGAGTTCCAGTCCGCCTGCATGGCGCACGACCTGGGCTATGACATGCTGCGCTACGCCGAGCGGGTCGACGAACCGCTGGGCCAGTGGGCGCGCCGGGCGGTGGATGCGGCGCTGAACCGGCGCATCCACACCGCCTGCGAACAGCGCGAGGGCGAGTTCTCCCAGGCCCGCTGCGGGGTGATGGCCGATATCGCCTTCACCGCCGTCGACGTGAACTCGCGCAGGCAGGAGTACCGCGCGCCGGTGGTGGAGAACCTCTTCGCCGAGACCGACCCGGCTGACCGGCCCAATCTGTGGCCGCTGGCCCGGACGGTGCTCGGGTTGTTCGCGGCGACCACGGCGTGCGTGGTGATCATCGACGCGCTGCGCAAGCGCCGCCGTCGCCTGTCCTGACGCCTTGCCGAAAACTAGAACATGTCCTAGTTTGCTGGCATGGCCTTGGTGATCGACGAAACGATCGAGATCGACGTACCCGCCGCGACGGTGTGGGAGGTGCTCACCGACTTCGACCGCTACGGCGAATGGAACACCTTCTGCTTCGAGGCGGCGAGCACGCTGGAGCCGGGCGCGCCGATCGACATGCAGGTGCAGCTCGGCGGCAACCGCCGCCCGCAGCGCGAGTGGATCCGCACCCACACCCCCGGCAGCGAGTTCAGCTACGCGATGAAGCCGGTGCCGCTGGGCGCGCTGCACAGCCTGCGCTCGCACACCGTGGTCCCGCTGGGCCCCGACCGCTGCCGCTACGAATCCCGCTTCACCCTGGCCGGCTGGCTCAGCCCGGTCGTGGTGCTCGCCCTCGGCAAGCACCTGAAAGCAGGCTTCGGCGCGATGACCGCAGGCGTGGCCACCCGCGCCACCAGCCTGGTCGACTGAAAAACGCGGTGTGCCGGGCTGTTTCGGCCCGGCACACCTTCTTCGCTCAGACGCCCGCGGGCACCGGCAGCGCACCGCGCGCCAGCTCGTAGGCCGCGCCGACCCGGTACAGGCGGTCGTCGGCCAGAGCGGGCGCCATGATCTGCAGACCCACCGGCAGGTTGTCGTCGGCCGACAGGCCCGAGGGCACCGACATGCCGCAGTGCCCGGCCAGGTTGGTCGGCAGGGTGCACAAGTCCGACAGGTACATGGCCAGCGGATCGTTCACCTTCTCGCCCAGCTTCCACGGGGTGAACGGGCTGGTCGGCGAAACCAGCACGTCGACCTTCTCGTAGGCCGCGTCGAAGTCCTGCGCGATCATCGTGCGGACCTTGAGCGCCTGACCGTAGTAGGCGTCGTAGTAGCCGGCCGAGAGCGCGTAGGTGCCGATGATGATGCGGCGCTTGACCTCCGGGCCGAAACCGGCCTCGCGGGTCAGCGACATCACCTGGTCGGCGCTGTGGCTGCCGTCGTCACCGGCGCGCAGGCCGTAGCGCATGGCGTCGAAGCGCGCCAGGTTCGACGACACCTCCGAGGGCATCACCAGGTAGTACGAGGACAGCGCGTACTCGAAGTTCGGGCACGACACCTCGATCACCTCGGCGCCCAGTTCCTTCAGCACCGCGACAGCGGCGTCGAAGGAGGCCAGCACGCCGGGCTGGTAACTGTCGGAATGCAATTCGCGCACCACGCCGACCCGCACACCACTCAGGTCACCGGTGGCACCCTGACGGGCCGCCTCGACGACCGGGGCCACGGGCACATTGCGCGACGTGGAGTCGCGCGGGTCGTGCCCGGCGATCACCTCGTGCAGCAGCGCGGTGTCGAGCACGGTGCGACCACACGGGCCGCCCTGGTCCAGTGAGGACGCGCAGGCCACCAGGCCGTAGCGGGAGACGGTGCCGTAGGTGGGCTTCACGCCGACCGTCGCGGTGACCGCGGCGGGCTGCCGGATCGAGCCGCCGGTGTCGGTGCCGATGGCCAGCGGCGCCTGGAACGAGGCCAGCGCCGCGGCCGAACCACCACCGGAACCGCCCGGGATGCGGGTGGTGTCCCACGGGTTGCGGGTCGGGCCGTAGGCGGAGTTCTCGGTGGAGGAGCCCATCGCGAACTCGTCCATATTGGTCTTGCCCAGGATCGGGATGCCCGCGGCGCGCAGCCGCGAGGTGACCGTCGCGTCGTACGGCGACATCCAGCCCTCGAGGATCTTCGAAGCGCAGGTGGTCGGCATGTCGGTGGTGGTGAAAACGTCCTTGAGCGCCAACGGAACTCCGGCCAGCGCCGAGGCCGGGGTCTCGCCCGCGGCGTGCGCGGCGTCGACCACGGCGGCCGCGGCCAGCGCCTCGTCCCCGGCGACGTGCAGGAACGCGTTGAGCTCACCGTCGACCGCGGCGATCCGATCCAGGTGCGCCTGGGTGACCTCGGTCGAGGACACCTCGCCCCCGTGGATCTTCGCCGCCAGCTCGGCCGCCGACAGCGTGGTCAGCTCGCTCATTCGCCCTCTCCCAGGATCTGCGGGACCAGGAAACGCTGTTCCTCGACGGCGGGCGCCTGGTCCAGCGCCTGCTCGGGGGTGAGACCGGGCACGACCACATCGGGCCTGGTCACATTGGTCGTCGGGTTCGGCGACGCGGTGGCGGGGACGTCGGCGGCGACCTCGGAGATGGTCCGCACGTGGCTGAGGATCGAATCCAGCTGACCGGCGAACTGGTCGAGTTCGGCGTCGGTCAACGCCAGCCGGGACAGCCGGGCGAGGTGAGCGACCTCGTCACGGGAGATTGCGGGCACCGCGGGACCCCTTTCGGCTTCGGTGGGCAGTAGTCGCCTACAGCCTAGTTGGCACCGGTGCGCGGCAATCCGCAGCCCTGCGCACGCCGACCGGTACCGCTCGACCCGCTCGGGGACGCACCCGCCGCGCACGAAAGGTCGCCCATGTCGCGCGATTGGGGTCATACTCGAGTCGAGAACCCGCGTACCGGGGTGTAAGTATTGCGTCACCGGGTATTCGTCTCGAACCACCTCGGCCGTCAAGGAAAGGAACGCACGTGTCATACCTGCTCCGCGTGCAACTTCCGGATCGACCGGGAAGCCTCGGTTCTCTCGCGCTCGCCCTCGGCGGTGTCGGCGCCGACATCCTCTCCCTCGACGTCGTGGAACGCGGGGCCGGATTCGCGGTCGACGATCTGGTGGTCGAAGTGCCCACCGGCGCCCTGCCCGACACCTTGATCACCGCGGCGGAATCAGTGCGCGATGTGAGCGTCGACTCCATCCGCCCGTATTCCGGCGTGCTCGACACCCATCGCGAGCTCGAGCTGATCGACCAGGTCGCCAGTGCCCGCGACGACCGCCTGCAGGTACTCGTCGACGGGTGCCCGCGGGTGCTGCGGGTGGGCTGGTCCACCATCATCGGGCTCGGCCCGGCCGGCGCCTATCGGGTCGTCGGCAGCCCGAGTGCGCCGGAGACACAAGCGGGTTCGGCGCCGTGGATGCCGCTGGAGAAGCCGATGTGGCTCGACGGCGAGGCCGAGTGGGTGCCGCAGATCTGGCGTGACATGGACACCAAGCTCGCCGCGGCACCGCTGGGCAACTCCGGCAAGGCGTTGCTGCTGGGCCGTCCCGGTGGGCCCGATTTCCGCCCGTCGGAGGTCGCCCGGCTCGGCTACCTGGCCGGCATCGTCGCCACCGTCCTGAACTAATTCAGCGCCAGGCGCATCACGTGCAGCTGTAAACCGTCCGGGGTGGCCCAATTGCGTTCCGGCACAGCGACGAAGCCGAGCCGCTCGTAGATGCGGTGCGCGTCGACCATGGTCGACATGGTGGTGAGCGCGACCGCCTCGTAGCCGCCCGCCCGCGCCGCGGCGAGGACCGCGTGGACCAGCGCGGTGCCCGCACCGAGGCCGCGGGCGCGTTTGGCGACGGCGAGCATGCGGAACTCGAGCTCGCCGGGCAGGGCGATCTCGGCATAGGGCGTACCCGGCTTCGCGACGGTCAGCGAGCCGGCGATCCGGTCGTCGTGGACGGCGACGAGGACCTCGGCCGCGGCGGCGCGATGCGCCACGTCACCGAGTTCGGTGACATAGGCGTCATCGGGTGAGACGTAACCGTCGCCGACGTACACGTCGACGGTCAGGGCGGAGATCTCGTCGTACTCGCTGGGGTGTGCGGGACGGATCTCGAGTCCGGTGCCGGGGGTGGGGGCTGATGTGCCGTGCATCTGCGCATGATCCCATCCGCACCGCTGTGAGCTCGCCCTCACCCGACAATCCGGGCGACGGTGAGCTCGCGGTCACGACCCGAGGTAGGGGCGCAGTCCGGGATGGTCGGCGACCCACTTGTCCGGATTGAGCGGCGGGTAGGCGACGAGCAGCTGGTCACCGACGGCGGGCCAGTGCGCCGCGTCCCAGGCGAAGCGCCGGTAGACCACGGTCCCGGCGACCGAGGGTCCGGTGAGGGTGCCGGTGATGGTGACGTAGTGCTCGCCGGTCATGGCGGGCAGCGGGCTGACACCGGTGATGTGCAGCGACCCGTGTTCGAGGTTCGCTCCCCCGCCCTTCCCGGCGCGGGCGGCCACGATCGCGCCGATCGTCACGACCAGCAACGTCACCATGGCCGCCGCCATCACCACTTCGAGCATGTCTCCATGCTAGGCCCCGGCGTCATCGTGCAATTCGGCGCCGCTCAGTCGATATAACGACTGGCGGTCGCCGAATTGCACGATTACGCCGGTCACAGCGGGGTGAGTTCGCTGACGCCGTGTTCGCGGCGCAACTGCCAGACCGCGGTCCTGGTGCGTTGCGAGCGCCCGTTGCCCCGGTCGATCAGGGCGCGGTTGGCGGTGGTGTAGAACAGTTGCGCGCCACGGGCATTGGTCTCGGGGTTCTGGAACAGCTGCACCAGCCGGTCGGTCTCCTCCACCGGCAGTCCGGCGCCGAGATCGTCGACGGCCAGGACCTGTCCGGTGTCGAGTGCCTCCAGCATCGCGGGCAGCACCCGCAGCAGCGAGCGGGTGGCGCTGGACTCGTCGGCCAGTTCGAAGGGCACATCGATCCCCTCGTGCACCAGGCTCAGCCCGGCACCGCGCCGGTCCACCATGCGCCGGTACAGCGCGTCCCTGGCGGCGCGCACGGTGCTCAGTTCCCGTTCCACCAGGATCGGGTCGGCGCCGCCGTGGTCGAGTTGTGCTGACAGCGCGCCGATTTCGGCGTCGAGGTCGCGCAGGTAGTCGGCGTACATCGGGTCGTGTTCGGCGACGAGCAGGTCCTCGATACCGAGGTCGGCGGTGCGCAGCAGCATCAGCAGCCGGGCGGCGTTGTCGGGTGAGCGGGAGATGTGACTGCCCAGATCGTGAGCGAGCGCGTCGGTGCCCGCCTCGCCCTGCTGCACCCGCAGATTCGCCGCGAACCACCGATACGCGGGGACCAGCGCCTCGGCGTAGAGCTGCCCGGCCAGGCTCAGCAGCAGCGCGTTCGGCCGCAGCAGCGGCACCAGCGCCGCCACACCGTAGCGGGCCGCCTCGAACATCGGCCCGATCTTGACCTGATCACCGGTGCGCTCGAACACGATTCGCTTGCGCGAGCGCGGATGCGTGTACAGCCACTCCGCGAGCACATCGGCGTTGTCGAGCCGGAATCCGTAGGTGTAGGGCACGCCTTCGGCGACGAACCCCACCACGAATTCGGTTGGCCGATCCGCGAACCCGAGATGCGGCCTGCGCACCGGCCCCGCATAGGGATCCCATCCGCTGACCGAGTGCAGGACCGCGTCTCGCATCTGCGCGAGCGCGTCGATCAGGCTCGTCTTCCCCGAGGCGGCCACACCGTGCACCGCCGTCACCGGCACCGCCACCGGCCCACCGACACCCTTGCTGAGCCGCAATTGCTGCGCCTCAGCCAGCGATCGGTGGTTTGTCACCTGAAAACTACGCAGCACTGCGCTCGTCCGCCTCTCCGAGTCCTTTGGCCAGACTAAGGGACGTGCGGGCTCGTCGACGCGGCAGGCGATGGGGTACGTGGCCGGCTCAGCCCGTACCCGGCGAGTTACCCCTGTTCTCGCCGGGCGAGTCCGCTATCGGCTCAGGTCCCGGAACCGCTGCACCGCCAGCGGGAAGAACACCGCGACCAGGGCGACCGGCCAGGCCACCGCGAGCAGTTCCGCGTTGGCCGCGGCCCACGAGTCACCCGCCGCGACCGGGTTGCCGAACAGGCCGCGCACCGCGGTCGCCGTCGCCGACATGGGATTCCATTCGACCACCGCGCCCAGCCACGACGGCATCGATTCGGGCGAGGCGATGGCGTTGGAGAGGAAGCCGACCGGCCAGACCAGGATCTGGACCGCCTGCACCAGTTCCGGTTTGCCCGCGACCATGGCCAGGTAGATGCCGATCCACAGCATCGCGAACCGAAGCAGCAGCAGGAGTCCCACCGCACCGAGGAACGCGGCGCCGCCGCCGTGCCAGCGCCAGCCGATCGCGTACCCGACCGCGATCATCACCGTCAGCCCGACCGCCGACTGCAGCATGTCGGCGATGCTGCGGCCGACCAGGACCGCGGCCGAGTTCATCGGCATCGAGCGGAACCGGTCGATGACACCCTTGTTCAGGTCCTGGGTGACCGCGAGCATCGTCGACTCGAGGCCGAAGGCCATGGTCATCGTCAGCATGCCGGGGACCAGGTAGTCCTTGAAGTCGCCGTCGATGCCACGACCACCACCGATCAGATAGCTGAACATCAGCAGCAGCATTACCGGGAAGACCAGCCCGACGACCAGCTGCACCGGCTGGCGCGCCCAGTGCGCCAGCTCGCGCCTGGTCATCGTCCACGAGTCGGCCACTGCCCAGCTCAGCGTCGAATCCAGCTGTCGCGTCGTGCTCACGCCGCGTTCTCCTTGGTCAGGTGCAGGAAGACTTCGTCGAGTGTCGGGCGCCGGACCGCGATGTCCTCGGGTTCGATGCCGTGGGCCGCGAAGGCCCGGACGGTCTCGGTCAGGGCCGCCATCCGGTCGGTCACCGCGGCGCTGACCAGGCGGCGGTCCTCGTCCACCACCGCGTCGCCGGGCAACAGCGCGGCGGCCATGGCGAGCTGGGCCGGGTCGTGCAGGACCACGTCGATGCGGTCACCGCCGGTCTTGGTCTTCAGCTGGTCGGCGGTGCCGTCGGCGATGACCTTCCCGTGGTCGATCACCGAGATCCGGTCGGCCAGCTGGTCGGCCTCCTCCAGGTACTGCGTGGTGAGCAGGACCGTGGTGCCGCCGTCGACCAGGGAGCGCACCGAATTCCACACCTCGGTGCGCCCGCGCGGATCGAGCCCGGTGGTCGGCTCGTCCAGGAACAGCACTTGTGGTTCGGAGATGAGCGAGGCGGCGAGGTCGAGGCGGCGGCGCATCCCGCCGCTGTACTGCTTGACGGCCTTCTTGCCGGTGTCGCCGAGCCCGAATCGCGCCAGCAGTTCGTCGGCCCGCACGCCCGCGCGGCGCGTGCCCAGATGGTAGAGGCGCCCGAACATCTCCAGGTTCTGCCGTCCGCTGAGCTCCTCGTCGACGGCCGCGTGCTGACCGAGCAGCCCGATCCGGGTGCGCACCTGCTCGGCCCGGTGCCGCACATCCATGCCCGCCACCTCGACGTATCCTTCGTCCGGGCGCAGCAGGGTGGACATGATGCGCACCGCGGTGGTCTTGCCCGCGCCGTTCGGGCCGAGGACCGCGTGCACGGTCCCGGTCCGGACGGTGAGGTCGAGACCGTCCAGGGCCGGCTTGTCGCCGTATTTCTTGCGCACGCCCGCGACGACGATCGCCTGATCGTGGTCAGTCACTTCACCCTCCGAAAACTCAGTGATCAAATTTGACTAGACGGCCACGGTACGGCGATCGCCGGAATTAGTCAAACTTGAATACTGCTAGATTGGTCAAAGTTGACCAGAAGGGAGCCGTCCATGTCAGCGATCCGCCTGCTGGTCCTCGGCGCGGTCCGCCAGCACGGACGAGCACACGGCTACCAGGTGCGCAACGACCTGGAGTTCTGGGGTGCGCACGAGTGGTCCAACGCCAAGCCGGGCTCGATCTACCACGCGCTCAAGCAGATGGCCAAGCAGGGACTGCTCGTCGAGCACGAGGTCGCCCCGAGCACCGTGGGCGGTCCGCCGCGGGTGGAATACGAGATCAACGACAAGGGCACCGAGGAGTACTTCGCGCTGCTGCGCCAGGCACTGACCTCCTACGACCAGAAGATGGACATGCTCTCGGCCGGGATCGGCTTCCTCGTCGACCTCCCCCGCGACGACGCCGTCGCGCTCCTCGAACAGCGGATCACCGGCCTGACCCGGTGGCGCGCCTCGGTGACCGAGTACTACACCCCCGAAGAGGGCCCCGGCCAGCTCGGCCACATCGGCGAGATCATGAACATGTGGGTCCACTCCGCCGACAGCGAAGCCGCCTGGACCCGCGGCCTGATCGAGCGGATCCGCCAGGGCGCCTACGTTTTCGCCGGCGAGGGCGAGCCCTTCGTCGGCATCCTCGCCGACGACGAACCGAACCCGTTCGCGACCGGACCGGATCCGGCCGACAACCGCTGACGAGCCGGCCGAAACGCACTACCATGCTGGGCACCGCGGCCGGTCGGTGCGCGGAATCCGGGTCGGCGACGAGAATGGGTGCGCGTGATGGCAGTTCGGGTGATGGTTCGCGGAGTTGTCGTCGTGGCGATGTCGGCGGGTGCGCTGGTGCCCGCCGCCCTGGTCGGGGCGCCGAACGCGGTGGCCGATCCGTGCCCGAACGGGACCGCGCGGGTCTTCCTCGGGAACTCGACGAATTCCTGTCAGGGCGCCGGGTCGGTGTCCTACACCGAGGCGCCGGTCTCGAAGGTGTGCTCGATGTCGGGGACGCAGGTGGTCGTCGAGATCGAGGTCGACAACAAGAAGCGCCCGACGCGCACCGTCGAGATCAGCAACGGGCGGTGCGCGAGCTTCGACATGAAGACGCAGATCGGCAACACCGTCACCGTCACCCCGCACTGAGCGAGGGACTACTCGCCCTCGGACGGTTCCGGCGCGGGCGTGACCGCGGCGGGACCGCCGTCGAGTAACAGACGGAAGCCGTCCTCGTCCAGGATCGGCACACCGAGTTCCTCGGCCTTGGCCGCCTTCGAGCCGGGCGCGTCACCGATCACCACGAACGCGGTCTTCTTCGACACCGAACCCGCCGCCTTGCCGCCGCGCACCAGAATCGCCTCCTTGGCGCCGTCGCGGGTGAAACTCTCGAGCGAGCCGGTGACCACGATGGACAGGCCGTCGAGGGTGCGTGCGATGGAGTCGTCGCGTTCGTCGGCCACCCGCATGCCCGCCGCGCGCCACTTGCCGACGATGGCGCGATGCCAGTCGACGGTGAACCACTCCGCCACGGCGGCCGCGATGGTGGGGCCGACCCCGTCGGTGGCCGAAAGTTCTGCCACCGTGGCGGATTCGATGCGGTCCAGGCTCGCGAATTCGGCGGCCAGCGCGCGGGCCGCGGTCGGGCCGACGTGCCGGATCGACAGGGCGACGAGCACCCGCCACAGCGGGCGGTCCAGCACCGTGCGCAGGTTCTCCAGCAGGCGCTTGCCGTTCGCGGAAAGGCCGCCCTCCTTGTTGGTGAACAGCGGGACGCCGAGCAGCTTCTGCTCGTCCAGGTCGAACAGATCACCCTCGTCGACGATCGCCCCCGATCGCAACAGCGCGTCGGCGGCCTTGTCACCGAGCGCCTCGATATCGAAGGCCCCGCGTCCGGCGAGATGGAAGACACGTTCGCGGAGCTGAGCGGGACAGTGCTGCTGGTTGGGGCAGCGGATGTCGGCGTCGCCCTCTTTCTCCGGCGCCAGTTCGGTGCCGCAGTTCGGGCAGTGCGTCGGCATCACGAACTCGCGTTCGCCGCCGGTGCGCGCGTCCACCACCGGACCGAGGACCTCGGGGATCACATCGCCGGCCTTGCGAATGGTGACGGTGTCGCCGATCAGCACACCCTTGCGTTTCACCTCCGAGGCATTGTGCAGCGTCGCCATGGCGACCGTGGAGCCGGCGATCGACACCGGCGCCATCACCGCGAACGGGGTGACGCGCCCCGTGCGGCCGACATTGACCTCGATATCGAGCAGGGTGGTGGTGGCTTCCTCGGGCGGGTATTTGTAGGCGATGGCCCAGCGCGGCGCCCGCGAGGTGGAGCCCAGGCGGCGCTGCAGCGCCAGCTCGTCGACCTTGACGACCTGCCCGTCGATCTCGTGCTCGATGTCGTGGCGGTGCTCGCCCCAGTAGGCGACCCGCTCGATCACCGCGTCGATGCCCTGCACCAGGCGGGTGTGTTCGGACACCGGCAGCCCCCAGGCGACCAGCGCCTGATAGGCCTGGTGCTGGGACTCGGACCGGTAGCCCTCGATGCGGCCGAAGCCGTGGCAGATCATCCGCAGTCTGCGCTGCGCGGTGACGGCCGGGTTCTTCTGGCGCAGCGAGCCGGCGGCGGTATTGCGTGGATTCGCGTACGGCGGTTTGCCTTCGGCGACGATCTGGGCGTTGAGCGTCTCGAAGTCGGCGAGCCGGAAGTAGACCTCGCCGCGCACTTCGAGCAGCTCCGGCACCGGGAACTCCGCACTCGGGGTGAGTTCGGCCGGGATGTCTTCGATGGTGCGGGCGTTGAGGGTGACGTCCTCGCCGGTGCGCCCGTCCCCCCGGGTCGCCCCGCGCACCAGTTTGCCGTTCTCGTACACCAGGTTCAGCGCGACCCCGTCGATCTTGACCTCGCACAGGTAGTGCGGTTCCGACCCGGTTTCGGCCTCGACCCGACCGGCCCAGGCCCGTAACTCGTCGACGTCGAAGACATTGTCCAGCGACAGCATCCGCTCGAGATGGTCGACCGCGGTGAACTCGGTGGCGAACCCGCCGCCGACCAGCTGGGTCGGCGAATCGGGGGTGCGCAGATCGGGATGCGTGTCCTCGAGCGCCTGCAACTCGCGCAGCAGTGTGTCGAACTCGCCATCGGTGATGATCGGCGCATCGCGCACGTAATACCGGAACTGATGCTCACGCACCTCATCGGCCAGCCGCTGCCACCGCACCCGCTGTTCGGAGGTCGCCGCCACCGGCTCGGAATCCACGCTGTCACTCACCTGTCGAACCCTAGCCGAGCCCACCGACACTTCCGATCACCGTTCCCGCACGTCGCAAGGGCTATTCGGGACCGATCACATCGAGCCGAGGGACCCGCGTCGCCGATCGGCGGGAAAGGCTTCGGCAGCCAGGAAGCCTCTCTGGTTGCGGGGGTCAGTCGACGATGATCGAGTCCGGGTCCTCGGCGAAGGCGCGGGCGGCGTCGACAGCTAGCGAGAGGGCCTTGCGGGACCAGGGCAGCGGGGCGCCGGCCAGGCCGCAGGCCGGGGTGACCAGGACCTGTTCGGCGAGGACGCGGCGGGGGAAGCCGAGGCGGTCGATCAGGCGGACGCCTGGTTCGGCGACGGTGCGCCAGGTGACCGGAGTGGCCGGGGCCGTCGTCGGGGCCAGGCCGAGCACGATCTTCTTGCCTGCGTCCACGATCTCGCCGAGCGGGTCGAGGTCGGCGGTGGTGATGGTCGCGGCGTCGAAGGAGATGGCGGCGGCGGCCGTGCGGCCCAGCGTGGTGAGGGCGGGGCGGGGCGCGCAGGTGTGCAGCAGCACCGGGCCGGGTTGGGCGGTGATGACCGTGTCGAGGAGGTGCAGGGCGTCCGGCTCCGGCAGGGCGCGGATGGTGTTGAGGATGCTGGGGCCCCGCAGCGCACCGTCGAGGACGGTGGTGAGCTGGGGTTCGTCGAGCTGGACGATCACCTCGGCGCCGAGCCGCTTGCGAATCTCGGCGGCGTGCCGGGCCAGCCCCTCGGCGAGAGATTCCGAAAGATCGCGTACCGCACCGGAATCGGTGAGGATGCGATGCCCGCCCGGCAGCTCGACCTCGGCGGCCAGCGTGAGCGGACCCGCCGACTGGATCTTCACCACCCGGCCGGTGCCCGCGAGACCCGCTGTCTCCCAGGCTTCTTCGATCGCGTCGAGGTCGGCGTGCAGCAGGTCCCTGGCCCGCCGCGACACCGCACCGGGCCGCGCGCCCAGCCGGTAGCCACGGGTCGTCGAATCGAAACGCAGATCGACCAGCAGCGCCGACACCCGCCCGATCATGTCGGCGCCGATCCCCCGCTCGGGCAGCTCGACCAGATGCGGCAGCGCGGGCAGTTCCCCGATGATCGTCGCGGCGGCCTCACGCGGGTCGGTGCCCGGCCAGGAGCCGATGCCGGTGGCGATGCCGCCGGTCAACAGGTCGACCGGCTCCGCCGCGACGACCTCCCGCGACTCCTCGCTTCGCCACAATGCCACGCGCTCAACACCTTTCGACTGGTCGTACGGAGTACTCACCGGTCGATGCGGTACTCCGCGCCGACCTGGCGTGGCGGTTCAGGCCGAGGCGTCGGCGACGGCCGAGGTGGCCGCGGCGCGATCGGTGCCGTTGATCGTGCCGCTGCCGACCACGGTGTCACCCGCCGCGGCATCGGGCAGGTAGGCCACGATGGCCTGGCCCTTGGCGACGCCGGTGAGCGGTTCGCGCAGCCGGGCGACGAACCCGTCCCCCACCGGTTCGACGACCGCAGGCGCGGTGCCGCCGTGCGCGCGCACCTGCACGATGCACTCGACCGGCTCCGCCGGGCGCACACCGGAGGTCCAGATGGCGCGATCGGCGGTGACGATGTCGACCTGCAGATCCTCGATCGAACCGACCGCGACCGTGCCCGACTCGGGATCGATCCCGGTGACATAGCGCGGCTTGCCGTCGGCGGCGGTGTGGGTCAGGCCGAGGCCCTTGCGCTGGCCGACGGTGAACCCGTGCACACCCTCGTGCTCGCCGAGCACGGTGCCGTCGGAGTCGACCAGGGCGCCCGGTCGGATGCCGATCTTGGCGCCGAGAAAGGCGCGGGTGTCGCCCGAGGGGATGAAGCAGATGTCGTGGCTGTCGGGCTTGTCGGCCACAGCCAGACCACGCTCGGCGGCTTCGGCCCGGATCAGCGGCTTCGGGGTGTCACCGACCGGGAACATGGCGCGCGCGAGCTGCTCGGCGGTGAGCACCGCGAGCACATAGGACTGGTCCTTGTCGGCGTCGACAGCGCGACGCAGCACGCCGTCCTCTAGCCGCGCGTAATGCCCGGTGACCACGGCGTCGAAGCCCAGCGCCGCGGCGCGATCGGCGAGGGCGGAGAACTTGATCTTCTCGTTGCAGCGCAGGCACGGATTCGGCGTCTCACCGGCGGCGTAGGCGGCGACGAAATCGTCGATCACGTCTTCCTTGAACCGGTCGGCGAAGTCCCAGACATAGAACGGGATGCCCAGCACGTCCGCGGCGCGCCGCGCGTCACCGGCGTCTTCCTTGGAGCAGCAACCGCGCGACCCGGTCCGCAGCGTGCCCGGATTCGCCGACAGCGCCAGATGCACCCCGACCACCTCGTGGCCGGCGTCCACGGCCCGCGCCGCGGCCACCGCCGAATCGACACCACCACTCATCGCGGCGAGAACTCGCATCAGGCACCTCCTCTAGCGCCGGCCAGGCCCGCGGCCCTGGCCCGTTCGATGACCTGCGGCAGCACGGTCAGCAGTGCGTCGATATCGTCCCCGGTCGAGGTGTGACCCAGCGAGAACCGCAGCGAACTGCGCGCCTGCCACGGCTCGACACCCATGGCGATCAGCACGTGGCTCGGCGAGGCGACCCCCGCGTTGCAGGCCGATCCGGTGGAACATTCGATACCGGCGGCATCGAGCAGCATGAGCAGCGAGTCGCCCTCGCAGCCGGGGAAGGTGAAATGGGCATTGCCGGGCAGACGCTGCTCGGCGGGCCCGTTGAGTACCGCGTCGGGCACCGCGGCGCGCACCCCGGCGATCAGCCGGTCGCGCAGCACACGCAACTGCTCGGTGCGTCCGGACAGCTCGGCGGTGCCCTCACGCAGGGCGGCGGCGAGCCCGACGGCCGCGGCCACATCGGAGGTTCCCGAACGCAGGTCACGCTCGTGTCCGCCGCCGTGCACCAGCGGCACGCACGGCACCTGCCTGCCCAGCAGCAGCACCCCGATCCCGTGCGGTCCCCCCACCTTGTGCCCGGCGACGCTGAGCGCGGCCAGCCCACTCGCCCCGAAATCGACGGGCAGCTGAGTCACCGCCTGGATCGCGTCGCTGTGCATGGGGATATCGAATTCCGCGGCGACAGCAGCCAATTCGGCGATCGGCTCGACAGTACCGACCTCGTTGTTGGCCCACATGACGCTCACCAGCGCCACCTCGTCGGCATGCGCGGCCAGCTCGGCCCGCAGCACCTGCGGCGACACCACTCCCTCGGCGTCCACCGGCAGCCAGCTGACCCGCGCACCCTCGTGCTTCTCCAGCCACTCCACCGCGTCGAGCACCGCATGGTGCTCGACCGCGCTGGTGACGATCCTGGTACGCCGCGCATCAGCGGCCCTGCGCCCCCAGAAAATCCCCTTGACCGCGAGATTGTCACTCTCGGTCCCCCCGGAAGTGAAGATCACTTCCGACGGCCGCGCCCCCAGATCGGCCGCGATCGACTCACGCGCTTCCTCCAGCGACCGCCGCGCCGCCCGCCCCGACCCGTGCAACGACGAAGCATTCCCGACCACACCCAGCGCAGCCGTCATCGCCTCGACCGCGACCGGCACCATCGGAGTGGTCGCCGCGTGGTCGAGGTAGACCGTCCTGGGCGCTCCGCTGACCGGACCCGAATAAGCCGACTTCATGACCGACAAAGCCTATACCACCGCTGACCTGGTCATCTTCCGGGTACACCCCTCGTTTCTACGATCTTTCTACGATTTGCACAGCTTTCTCAACACGTGTAGCACCTATCCGCATTCCCGGACCCGGGGTCCAGGGCCGATGAGACGGTCGAGTCGGACGTCCGCGCAGCTGCGTTCTCGATCCGGTTGTCGAGGGCGCTGTGCGCGGCGGGGCGAGCGGGTGGCGGTGGCGAGGCGGATCCGTCCTGATTTCGGGAGCCCGCATCCATCGGCAGACTGACATCGGCCGGTGTGGGTGCAGACCTGTCGGGGAGAGGCCCGAGATCCGTGGCAGCACCACGGGTTTTACGGTGAGGCAAGCGGTCTACCGGGAGCGGGCGCCGGCAGAGGTGGTACGTACGCTGGCCGCGAAGTTCAGTTGAGGTTAAGGATTTCGCAGGTTCCCGGACTTACCGTTGGCACATGGTCAGCAGGAAGCATCGAAAGTCCGCACAGCGCAACAGATCCGACACGGTGAACGAGGACGGCGGCGTGGGTCTGGAGGTAGCCTCCCACGCGATCGCCGAAGGTGTGGCGACCCTGGCCCGGGTGACCGGCCGGGTGCTGTCGGCGTTGCTGCACGCGATCACCTGAGTATGTCGGCCGAGGCACCCGCCGGGCGGGCACACCGGCACCGGAGCGAGCGTTCCGGGTCCGACATTCGCGATACGCCCGAATTCGAGGCCATCCAGGGTGACGAGCGGTTCCAGAGCTGGCTGCTGATGCATGACGCGGCGATGCAGATCGAGTTCACCGTGTTCGATGTTCCCGAGCTCGACGGTCACGAGTTCACCCGGGAAGGGCTCATGATCGCCGAACAGGAAATCGTGCGAAGGTTCGGCGCTTCGAACCTGTTCAGTACCGAGAATTGCCGGCTCGGCATGCGGTTCTACTACTTCATCGGGGAGACGTTCCGCCGGAATCTCGACGGGAGGTGGGTAGCGCTTCCTCCGGAGCCGCCGAGGACGAACGCCACTTCTGCTGTCGATTTGCCGTTCAGGTCCGGATTCCAGATCCCCCGGTACATGATGGGCTTCGTTCACCAACGACGCACCGGCAACGAACTCACGAAAATTTTCGATCGTGCTGGTGCTCGACACAAGGAATGGGTCGAGCTCGGTCGCCCCGCACGCGGGACCTGGGAAGGCTACTTGTAGCGGTTCGTTCCGCGCAGCGACGCTCGGTGCTCGCGGTGTACCGGCCGCTGCCCGAGTCGCTGGGGCTCACCCACCCGGCAGTATCTGGTGATGCTCGCGCTGTGGGGTGCGGCGCCGATGTCGGTGAACGCGGCCGCTCGTCGTGCCGAGGAAACGATATATAGGCATTTCCTCTGTTCAGTACTGCATTTTCGTCTTTGATTCCGCCTTTCGACCGGACCTAGCGTGGCAAGAGTCATGCAGGAAGCGATCGAAAGGACCGTGCCATGACTACGATCGAAATGGGTTCGGCGAGTCGGGAATTCGCCGGGAAGCGGGCCGTCGTCACCGGCGGGACGCGGGGAATCGGCGCGGCGGTGGTGCGCCGGTTGCTGGCGGCCGGGGCCGAGGTGCTGACCACGGCGCGGTCGGCGGAGCACGCTCCCCCGGCGGGGGCGGTGTTCACGCAGGCCGATGTGCGGACAGTCGACGGCGCGCGGACCATCGCCGCCGCGGCGCGGGCGGAGTTCGGCAGGGTCGACATCGTCGTCCACAATGCCGGCGGCGCGCAACCGTACGCGGGGTCGGCGGCGATCACCGACGAGGTGTGGCGGGAGGCGCTGGACCTGAACTTCCTGGCCTCGGTACGGCTGGACGCCCTGCTGGTGCCCGGGATGCGGGCGCAGGGTTCCGGGGCGATCGTGCACATGTCCTCGGCCGCGGTGCTCACGCCGTTCGCGCCGTTCCTGCACTATGTGTCCGCCAAGGCCGCGCTCGAAACCTACAGTCGCGGACTGGCATCGGAGCTGGCGCCGGACGGGGTCCGGGTCAATACGGTCACTCCGGGCCGGGTCGCGACGCCGGGCGGGGCGCAGACCCGCGAGGAGTGGTCGCGGATGAACGCGGCGGACGGGGCGGCCGCCGCGACCGCGATGCCGCCGCTCGGGCGGGTCGGCGAACCCGACGATATCGCCGCCGCCGTGCTGTATCTGGCGTCGGAGCGGGCGAGCTGGGTGACCGGGAGCAGTCTCGTGGTGGACGGAGGTGAATTCTCGCGCGGCTGAATTCCCTTGCGGTGGCGCCGATCAGGAGGCGCGAGACACGGGCGGCTGCCAGGTTTCCCGGCGCAGGAACTCGAGCAGCGCGGCCTCCGCCGGTCCCGCGCCGGGGCGCACGGCCGCCAGCACCGGCTGGGCGACGATCGGGAACACCGGGCGGGCCAGGTGTTCGTAGTCGCGGGGCACCGCCGAGGCGGGGACGAGGGCGACGCCGAGCCCGTCCGCGGCCCAGCGCACCGCCGTCGCCGTCTGGGAGACCCGGGCGACGGTGGGCGGGTTGATCGCGTTGTCCTGCAGGACATCCCGCACGACACAGTCCAGCGTGCTGTCGCGGTCGAACCGCACCCATGGTTCGTCGGCGAGTGCCTGGAGTTCGACGCGGTCCGCGGCGAGCAGGCGGTGCCCGGCGCCGAGGACGACGACGAAGTGTTCGTCACCGAGCCGGTGGACATCGGCGCTGCCCTCGGCACACGCGACCGCGGCCAGGACCACGTCGAGCACGCCCCGCCGGCCCATCCGCTCGAGTTCGGCGGGGTCGGGCTCCTCGACCAGGGTGACCTCCAGGCGCGGGAAACGGCGCCGCAGCGCCCGCAACGCCCCAGGCAGTTGCCGGGCACCCAGCCCCATCTGCACCGCGACCCGCATCTCCCCCACCAGCTCCGCCGACCCCGCCCGCGCGGCCGCCCGCGCCCGCCGGGCGGCATCCACCGCGACCTGCGCCTCACGCAGGAACGCCCGCCCGACCACGGTCGGCACCAACCCGCCCGGCGTGCGCGCGAACACCTGCGCCCCGAGTTCGCGTTCCATCGCCCGGATCTGCTGAGAGACCGACGGCTGCGCGACCCGCAACCGTTCCGCCGCCGCCGTCACCGACCCTTCCTCGGCGACGGCCAGGGCGTATTCGTACTGTCGCAGACTCATCGGCACTCCCCGCTCGCGATGGCACGCGGGTGAGCGCACCGGGACTTCGAGCGCTACAACACTCCCGAACACCCGTTTACTCCGTTGCTGCCGGCGGCCGCCCGAACACCGGGTACCACTCGCCGTTCCCAGTGCGCGGGCACTCACGGGCCCTGTCGGCGGTTATCCGCCGTCCGGGGCGTGACCGGGCGCGAAAGGTGGGATCCGGTAGGCGGCACCTACCGGATCCGGTCCAGGTAGGCCTGTCGTCGTGCGGGGTCGTAGCCGCCGTACTCGGCGCCACCGACGAAACGTTTGAGCCACCACAGGACCGGCGTGGGGATCAGTTCCTCGGCCAGGCCCATCGGGGCGAGCCAGCGTGGGACGGTCACCTCGCCGCGGGTGTGCCGGGCGCTGTCGGCGATGGCGACGGCGACTTGCCGCGGTGTCAGGGTCGGCTGCAGGCGCAGCCGCACACCCGAGGTCAGTTCGGTGTGCGTGGCGGCGGGCATGACCGTGGTCACGGTCACCCCTGATCCGGCGAGTTCGGCCCGCAGCGCGCGGGAGAAGGCGACCACACCGAACTTCGAGGCGCAGTAGGTCGCGATGCCGGGGGTGGTGATCTTGCCCGCCATCGAGGCGACATTGACGATGTGGCCGTGGCGCCGGATACGCATCCCGGGAAGTACCAGGTGCACGCCGGTGAGGACGGCACCGAGGTTCACCGCGAGCTCGCGCTGTACCGCGCCCAGATCCTGGTCGGCGAAACCACCCATGAGCTGGATACCGGCATTGTTGACCAGCATGTCGATCGGGCCGTCGGCGGGTGCCGCGGTCAGGAACGCCCGGAAACTGTTCTGGTCGGTGACATCGAGCGGGTACGCGGTCGCACCGATCTCGGCGGCGGTGCGTTCGGCGGCGGGCAGGTCGCGATCGCCTATCCAGACCCGGGCGCCGCGGGCGATCAGTTCTGCTGCGGTCGCTCGTCCGATGCCTCTTGCCCCGCCGGTCACGCAGACCAGAGCACCGCGCAGCTCGATCACAGCGGGCTGCCGATCGGCTCACGCAACGCGAAATAGGCGATCGGCCGGATCCCGCCGTCGTCGCCGCGCAGCAGCGCCCGGCCGAGGTTGACGCCCGGGGTGACCTCCACGATCTCGTCACGCGTACGCGCGATGGGAAAGGTCCGGACGCTCGGGTTCCGATACTCGGGCACGGCATAGTCCAGCGCACGCACGGTCGTGGTCGCGTCGAGCCAGCTGGGGGCGAGCGCGTGCGCGAAGTCGAACCCCTCCATCTCCGCGCCGACCCGGCGCAGTCCGAGGTAGCCCGCGCCGATGATCGGCATGACCAGAGCGGCGATGGGCGAGAGCCGGTTCCAGCCGACCCCGCCCGCCAGATCGAAGGTCTTGCCGCGCCAGGTCGGGTCGATACGCATCAACGGATTCGCCAGGCGCGCCTCGGGGATCCCGAAGAGCTTTCCGACGATCTGTCCCTCCATCTTCCCGTCCGGCCCCTCGGGTGCGGTCCCACCCGCGAACACCTCAGCCAAGGCGGCCCGGTCGTCGCGCGCGCCGAGACCGGCGAGGTAGTCCCATGCCTGCGCCCGCGCCGACACCGGATGGGCCACCGCCAGGTCTCGCAGTTCGTCCAGCATCGCGCGCGGCGCCGAGATCCCGCTGTGCGGTCGAGTCTTCATCATTGCCTCCAATCTGGCACGTTCACGTACCAGTTATTCTGGTACGGAACTGTGCCAGAGTGTGCGGGGCCTGTCAACGCCTCGACCGGGAAAATGGCAGGATGATCGCGTGTCGACCGCCGAACGCAAGTACGCAGGGGATTCCGCCCACACGCGGAGCCTGCGCCGGCGCACGGCACTGGTGGACGTCGCGCTCACCGAAATGGCCGAGAACCGCTGGCGCACCGCGACGGTGCAGGCTCTGTGCCAAGCGGCGAAACTCAACAAACGCTATTTCTACGAGAGCTTCGACAGCCTCGACGCCTTGGCCGACGCCGTGATCGAGACCATCGCCGCCGAGGTAACCGAGGTAGCCACCGGCGGTTACCTGCCGCTGCTCGATCGGCCGGTGCGGGAGCAGGCGCGCGGCGCCATCGGCGCGGTCATCGACCTACTCGGTGCCGACCCACGCAAAGCTCTCGTACTCCTGGGCGGCGTACCCACCACCCCGATGGCGCACGAGAAGCGCACCGCGGTCATCGCCGGACTCACCGCCGCACTCATCGCACACGCGCGCACCACCCACGACGTGTCGCTCGAACAGGACTCCCTGGCCGCCACCGCACCGGCCTTCGTCATCGGCGGCACGACCCAGACGATCCTGTCCTGGGCGAGCGGAGACCTCCCGGTCACCCGCGACCGGGTGGTCGACGACATCACCGCACTGTGGATGACCCTCGAGCGCGGCGCCACGGACTTGGCCCGCGCCCGCCTCGCGAGCCGCGCCGACGAAACCAGATGACCGTTGCGGGCGCCCGATCGGCCCAGCAGCCGGCGGAAACGTGGCCGGTCGGGTGCTGTCGGCGCTGGTTGCACGCGCTCACCTGAGAACGTGTCGACCGGACCGTGCCGGCGATGCCAGGGGTCGTGGGAGTGCGTGCTCGCGGTATTCGGCCGGGGTGAACCCGGTCTGGTCGCGGAACAGCCGATAGAAGTTTCGGGTACCCGTGAATCCACAGGCCCGGGCGACCGATTCGACGGTCCGCTCCGGCGCGGCGATCAGCAATTCGCAGGCCCGCTCGATACGCAGCCGGCGTAGCAGCGCGATCGGGCCGCCATCGATGTCGGACAGCAACCGGAAGAGCTTGCGCCGCGACAGCTGACACGCGCGGGAGATGGCCTCGGCGTCGAGCCGTGGATCAGCGAGGTTTTCGTGCAGGAACGTGATCACCGCCTCGCGTTCGAGGGCGAGGGTGGCTTGTTCGGCTGGACGCTGTTGGCTGGTCAGCGCGATACCGGCGCCGAGCAGTTCGATCCCGGCGTCGAACAACGCCACCGACTGCAATGATTGCGCCGGCAGGGTGATCAGGTTCCGGAAAAAGGTGGAGATGAGGCGCCCGTGCCCGGTCGAGTCGATCTTGATCGCGGCCGGGAATCGGCTCTCGTCCACACCCGACGCGGCGATGACCCGGTCTCGGGGCACGCTGATCAGCAGGCACTTGAAGTCGGTCATGTGGCAACGCTGGGCCCGGCTGCCGTCGCCGAGATACATCGCCCCGGCGGGTGCGTGCAGGTCGAGGCCACCGGCGCTGACATCGATGCTGCCGTTCAGGATCAGTCCGGCGATCAAGGTGTCGGCGCCGGACCTGGCGACGTGATGGGGCCGGCGGCGAGTCACGTTCGTCGTGGCTTCCATCATCGTGATCGTCATCGGTTTCGCAGTGATGTATGGAGTCAGCACCGCCCGGAATGGTTCGTCGACGATCCGGTCGGCCGCACACGGCGCGACCGACTCGCTCATCAGCGCCGACCACACTGCGAAGGCTTCGCTCGCGGGAACATGGTCGGTCGACACCGCCGGCCCGCCTACGATCACCTCGCTACTGTCCATGACAGATCATTTTGACAGCACCCGAACCGCGCTCACCGACACCACGCCCGACCAGCGGGATAAGCGGACGACCCGGCCCGATCCACTACGAGCCAGTGCCCTGAACAGCTATCGCGCCGACGAGGCCAGGAGATCGTCGATGCCCTGGAGGAAGGTGTCGGCGATCGGGGTGGGGTCGGTCAGGCAGCCGGCGGCCATGGCGCCGTCGCGGAGCATGACGAAATGGCGGGCGGCGGGGGTCGGGTCGGCAGCGGGGAGGTCGGTGAGGATGTCGGTGATGGTGTCGAGGAACCACTGGCGGTGGGCGAGGACGGCTCGGTGGACGGGGTGGTCGGGGGCCGGGTATTCGGCGGCCGCGTTGAGGAAGGCACAGCCGCGAAAAGTGGCGTTCTGGAGGTCATCGGCGATCGATCGGGCGATGGCGCGCAGGGCGTCCGCGGCGGAGGCGTTGCCGGTGCGCGCGGCGGCGACTTTTGCGCGCATGGCCTCGTCGACCTGGGTGAGGTAGGCGACGACGAGGTCGTCTTTGCTCGGGAAATGGCGGTAGAGGGTCGCGCGGGTGACCTGGGCGGTGGCGATGATGCGGTCGATGCCGACGGCGTGGAGCCCTTCGGCGTAGAACAGGCCGATCGCCGTGCCGAGCAGCCGGTCTCGCGCTTCCGACATCCGATGTCCTCTCGATTTCCGTTGCTTCGAGGCTAGCAGACAGAACGATCGGTCTTGACAAGCGCCGAGACGGCGACCCACACTCAAAGAGACCGATCGTTCTATCTCTCTCGCGAAGGATGACCCGATGTCCACCTCCCTCGATACCCGCCCCGCCGACGACCTGCGCACCCTGTACTACGCCCGCTTCGGATTCGCCGTCGTCTGGGCAGGCCTGGTCGCGCTGACAGCACCGACGCAACCCACCCTCGCCATCGCCGCACTCCTGGTGCTCTACCCCCTGTTCGACGTGGCCGCGGCCGTGATCGACCTGCGAACCTCGGGTCCGACCGGCCCGCGCGGCCCCCTCTACCTCAACATGGTGGTGAGCACTCTGGCCGCGCTCGGCATCGGAATTGCTTGCACCGCAGGCATTCCCGACGTCCTGTGGGTCTGGGGACTCTGGGCGATCACCGCGGGCATCGTGCAACTGATCGTCGCGATCCTGCGCTACCGGCTCGGCGGGCAGTGGGCGATGATCCTCAGCGGCGGGATCTCGACAGCGGCCGGTGCGGGATTCCTCCTGCAGGCCGGTGGCGAGAACCCGTCACTCGGCGTCCTCGCCGGCTACGCGACGCTCGGTGGGATCTTCTTCCTGGTCTCGGCGATCCGGCTGCACCGCGCCAGCCGGTAGCGCCGGGTCAGCAGGCGGCGGAGTCGGTGACTGTTCCGGTGGCTCGATCCCAGGTGACGCAGCCGCCGGTGAAGTCGCTGCGTTTGCCGCCGGGGATGTCGTATTCGTCGGTGGTCGGGTAGCCGAGGTAGGAGCGTTCCCAGCCGAGGGAGGCCCAGCGGTCGCGGATGCGGCCGTTGACGCCGTGCGGGCCGGTCTGTGGGCTCCAGTAGATCGAGGCGCCCTGCCAGTCGTCGCCGGTGAAGTGGTTGTACCAGCCGTTCTCCAGGCTCATCGTGTTGGTGGTCGGCCAGCCGTAACGGCCTGTCTCCCAACCGGAATCGGCCCATTTCTGGTGAATGCCGTAGCCGCCCTGACCGTATCCGTGCACCCAGTACGCGGATTCACCGGGACGCCAGTAGATCGACGCCTCCGGGGTGGTGCCGCCGCGGCTGAAATGGTTGTAGCGGCCGTCGAATTCGGCGGTCGGGCATTCGTCGGTGATCGGGACGCCGGTCGCCCGGTGCCCGCCCGCGTTCCACATGGTCGACTGGATCAGGCCGTGTACCTCGTGCACGCCGGTGTCGGCGCGCGAGTACAGGATGCCCGGTCCTTCCGGCGGGCCCGCGTAGTTGCGCAGGAAGACCCCGCCCTCCTCGCTCTCGCGCTCAGGGCCGACGGGGGCGCCGAGCAGATTCCGCAGGGCCGGGTCACTGTTGTAGCGGTCGTCGATGGCCGACCCGGCCGCGAAGGTCTGCGCCGAGGTGGTGACCGAGCACATCGGCCACCCGTACTGGGCCGACGCGGGCCCCACCGACAGCGGGAACACGCCCGCCGCGATCAGCGCGGCGATGCCCGCGCCCACCCCTACCCGACGTCCACCGTGACGAAATATCTGCATGACGCGCTCCCCTGTTCGGATCTTGTCCATGCCAGTTCGGCCGGGGAGCGGACACGGTTACCGGACCTGCGCAATCGTTACGCGACTCGGTACGCCGTTATCAGCTCGAAATGTGCTGTCGGCGTTCGCTTCCCGCGTCGGCGCCGGGCCGGGCGGCATCGTCGAGGACAGCGCGCAGCCGCGCCGCGAACGCTTCGGGCTGACCGGCGTAGCCGAACTCGTCGTCGACGAATCCGCCGTGATGACTCGGGAAGACCGTCGCCTGCTGCCCGAGCAGCGCGGCCATCGACTCCGCGGTGCGACCGGTCTCCAGACCGAGCGACTCCTCGCCGACGGCGACGACGATGCGCGTCGGCGCGGCGGTCAGCGCGGCGACATCGGGACGGTAGTCGCTGACCGCCCAGGACGCGTCCGAGAGCAGCGGGTCGTCGCGGGTGCCGTCGTCGTCGGTGGGCAACCCGAACAGGGCGGGATCGGCGGGTGGCTGGGCAAAGAATTCGTCGGTGAACTCGCCCTGCCAGGAGGTCATCGCGATGAACGCCGCCATCCCGGCGCCGAAGCCCCCGCCCTGGTAGGCGTCGTACACGGCCGTGCGCGCCCGGTCGGCGGCGGCCGCGTCGGGGAGCACGGTGAGCAGCGGCGGCTCGTGCGCCACCAGGGTCGTCACGGCGCCGGGATGGGTGGCCACCAGCGCGAGCGCGGTGATCGCGCCGCCGCTGCTGGCGAACATCTCGACCGGGCCGGTGCCGAGCGCGGTGAGGATCGCGTGGATGTCGGTGACCTGCGCGGCCGGGGTGTGGTCGGTGCGGCCGTCCTTGCGGACGCTGCGGCCGAGTCCACGCGGGTCGTAGGTGATCACGGTGCGGTCGGGGAAGTAGGACACCAGCGCGCGGAATCCGCTCGCGTCCATCGGCTGGCCGATCAGCATCAGCGGCGGGCGGCCGTCCGCGGTGGGCAGCGGGCCGTGCAGGTCGTAGGTGAGGTCGGCGCCGTCGGTGTCGAGTACATGAGTGGTCATATCGGTGTAGACGGCTCGGCAGTGTGAAGTTCATCGCCCGCCGGGGTGCGGCCGGCCGGATCCGGCCATGAAATGATTTCGTTATCTACAGGGCTACGCGATAGTAGGAGTGACAGCAGTGAAGTTGATCGGTGTGATCGGTGGCGGCACCATGGGTGCCGGAATCGCGGAAGTCTGCGCGAAGGCGGGCAGCGAGGTGCTGGTGCTCGAGACCAAGCCGGAGTACGCCGAGGCCGCGCAGCAGCGCATCGCCGGCTCGATCGGCCGTGGTGTCACCCGCGGCAAGATCACCCAGGAGCAGGCCGACGAGGTGCTCGCGCGGGTGCGCGTCACCCTCGACATCGAGGAGTTCGCCGACCGTGACCTGGTGATCGAGGCCGCGCCGGAGATCGAAGCGGTGAAGTACGAGATCTTCGGCAAGCTCGACAAGATCGTCAAGCCCGAGGGCATCCTCGCCACCAACACCTCGTCGATCCCGGTGATCAAGGTGGCCGGCGCCACCGAGCGCCCGGAGCGCGTGGTCGGTGTGCACTTCTTCAACCCGGTTCCGGTGATGCCGCTGGTCGAGATCATCTCGACCCTGGTGACCGCGCCGGAAGCGGCCGCGGCCGTGACCGACTACGCCAAGAACACCCTCGGCAAGCTGACCGTGCAGGCCGGTGACCGCTCGGGCTTCATCGTCAACGCCCTGCTCATCCCCTACCTGTGTTCGGCGATCCGGATGCTGGAGTCCGGCTACGCCACCGCCGAGGACATCGACGCGGCCATGAAGGGCGGCTGCGGCTACCCGATGGGCCCGCTGACCCTGCTCGACACCGTCGGCCTCGATATCGCGCTGGCCGCCGCGGAGTCGCTCTACGCCGAGTTCGCCGAGCCGCACTACGCCCCGCCGGCCCTGTTGCGCCGGATGGTCGACGCGGGCCGCCTGGGCCGCAAGTCCGGCCGCGGGTTCTACGACTACGCGAAGTGAGCACTGCCCGTGGGAGCCGCCGGACGGCTCCCACGGGGATCACGCCGGAGTCAGGTGACCACCGGGGGTGGGGAAGAAGCCGACGTCGATGTAGTGATCGAAGTAGCGGCTGATGACGGTGGCGTCGACGGCGGGGAACTCGATCGGCAGGCCACGGAAGATCTCCTGGGGGCCGGCATCCGCTTCGACCGCGGTGAGGACCGTCGCGGGGGTCGCCTGGGCGAGGACCGCGGCGTAGTTGCCGCTCAGGGCCGACGCCCTGGCCAGGATCGGGTCGGCGCCGGGGAGTTCGGCGGCGGTGGTGAGGGCCAGGCCGAATTCGAAGGGGTCGATGAACTCGAAGCGGTAGTCGCGGCGCCGGATCTCCTCGTAGACCAGCTGCAACGGCACCTGTGAGCCGGCGGCCCGGTAGATGTTGCCGATCGCGCCACCGCGCAGGGACTGGCCGACGATGCCGGCCGCCACCTGATCCACCGGCGCCATCTCGACGCCGATCGCGCGGACGTCGACCGCGACGCCGAGCACGAGCATGGCGCGCAGCATGGTCCACCACGCGTCCTCGGCCGGGGCCGCGCCGGTGCGGGAGTCGCCGGTGATCAGGCCGGGGCGATAGACCGCGATCGGGATGCCGCGCTCGATCGCGGCGTGGACGAGCTGTTCGGCGACCCATTTGGTCATGGCGTAGCCCGGCAATCCGCCGGGGATGCCGCTGTCCTGCGGGATGCCGGCCAGTACCGACAGCGTCGAGACGTAATGGATCGGCTTGACGCGGGTGGTGGTCGCCAGCCGCAGTACCTCGGTGGTGCCGCCGACATTGGCCGCGCGCATCCGGCCGTACGGTTCGAGATGGTTGACCAGCGCGCCATTGTGATAGATCGCGTCGATCCCGGCGGCCAGCTCGGCGAAACGCGCGGGGTCGATGCCGAGGCCGGGACGGGCCAGATCGCCGGGGACACCGACGAGGCGGTGGCGGGACCCGGTGAGATCGATGCCGTATTTCGCGGCCGTGGTGACGACCCGGTCGACCGCGCTCGCGTCGTCGCTCGCCCGGACCAGGCAGTGGATGGTCGCACCGGTGCGGGCAAGCAGTTCACGCAGCAGGAAGCTGCCCAGGAAGCCGGTCGCGCCGGTGAGCAGGATCGTCGCGGGCTCGCCGAGATGCCCTGGGGCACAACCGGTGAGCTCGATCGAGGGATCGAGGACGAGGTCGGCCGCGGGATCGGGCCCGGTCGCCGAGGCCGAGGACTCGTCGCGCACGGCCAGCGCCAGATCGCTGACCAGCGGATAGCTGAACAGCAGACGCAACGGCACCTCGGTGCCGAGCCGGTCGGCGAGCGCGGCGCGCACCCGGATGGCCGAGAGCGAGGTGCCGCCGAGCACGAAGAAGTCGTCGTCGCGGCCGACCCGGTCCAGTTCGAGGATGCGCGCGAACACCTCGGCCACGACCTCCTCGTCGGGGGTGGCCGGGGCGGTGTAGGCGCGGACCTCCTGAGTGGGGGTGGGCAGCGCCTTGCGGTCGAGCTTGCCGGTGGCGCCGAGCGGGAACTCGTCGAGCACCAGCAGCCGATGCGGAATCATGTACGGGGGCAGCAGGTTTCGTACCGCGACCAGCACGTCGGCCACGTCGACGACCTGGTTCGCGCTCGGCGTGACATACCCGACGAGCTGCTCGTGCCGCACCGCGACCGCCGCGCCGGCGACCGCCGGATGCGTGCGCAGCGCGGCCTCGATCTCGCCGGGCTCGATGCGCAGGCCGTGCAGTTTGAGCTGCACATCGGTGCGGCCCAGGTAGGTCAGCGCACCGGTGCCGAGCCTGCGCACCAGGTCGCCGGTGCGGTACATGCGCCCGCCGGCGGGCCCGTACGGGTCGGCGACGAACCGCTCGGTGGTCTTGTCCGGGTTGCCGAGATAGCCGCGTGCCAGCTGGGTGCCCGCCAGATACAGCTCGCCGGGCGTGCCGACCGGCACCGGTTGCAGCCGCGCGTCGAGGACGTAGGCGCGAGAGTTCCAGTGCGGGTGACCGATCGGGACGATGCCGTCGCCCACCTCGGTGACGTCGGCGGCGGTGATCGACACGGTGGCCTCGGTCGGGCCGTACAGGTTGTGCAGGCGACCCGCGGTGGCGGTGGTGAACCGGCGGACGGTCGCGTTCGGCAGCGCCTCGCCACCGACCCACACCGCGCGGATCGACCGCAGCGCGTCCACCGGTGCGGCCTCCAGGAGCATCTGCAGCACCGACGGCACGATGGTGGTGCCGGTGACGCGATGCCGGGCGACGAGCCCGGCCAGGTAGGCCGGGTCGGTGAGGCCGTGCGCGGCGGCCACGATCATGTGGGCCCCCGCGCGCAGCGGGGTGGCGAAACCGATCATCGAGGCGTCGAAGGTGAACGGAATCGACTGCAGCACAACATCGGCGGCACCGACGGCGTACTCCCCCACCATGAACGCGGCCTGGTTGACCAGCGCCGCGTGCGGCACCCCGACGCCCTTGGGTTTGCCGGTCGAGCCGGAGGTGAAGATCACGTACGCCAGGTCGAGGGGGCGCAGCGGCCGCAGCCGGTCGGCGTCGGTGAGCCAGGCCGGCGAGAAGGCCGACAGCGCACCGGAATTCGCGACCAGATCGACCGAGATCACCGGCAGGTCAGCGACCTCGACGGTATCGGCGACGGTGGTCAGCACGCAGGCAGGCGAGGCGACGGACAGAATGTCGGCGCGCCGTTCGGCCGGGGAATCCGGATCGATCGGTACGTACGCGCCACCGGCGGCGAATACCGCGTACATGGCGACGACCAGCTCGATCGAGGGCCGGATCGCCACCCCGACAGTGCCGCCGGGGCCGACGCCGGTGGCGACGAGCAGCCGGGCCAGCCGGTTGACCCGGTCGGCCAGCTGCGCGAAGGTCAGGGTGGTCTCGGCGAAAGTGACCGCCGGCGCGTCCGGATGGCGCAGCGACTGCACCCGGAATTCGTCCAGCACAGTCGAATCCGGCACCAGGCGCACCTCGCCTGCCGGTTCGACACGCTCGGACTCGGTGCGCAGGGGCAGGTCGCCGACGGGCTGCCCCGGTGCGGCGACGGCCGCGGCGAGCAGGCCGGCCAGGCGCAGGCCGAGGGTGGCCATGGTCGGCTCGTCGAACAGGTCGGTGGCGTAGCGCCAGGAGCAGCGCAGCCCGGCGGGGCCGTCGGCGTCGGTCACCGGGACGACGGTGAGCTGCAGGTCGGTCGGGGCGACCTCGTCACCCAGCTCGACCGCGGCGACGACCAGATCGGGCAGTTCCAGCCGGGCGCCGCCGAAGTTCTGGAACGACAGCGCCACCTGATACAGCGGGTGATGGGCCTGCGAACGCGGCGGATCCAGTTCGGCGACAAGGCGTTCGAACGGCACGTCCGCGTGCGCGAAGGCGGCCAGGTCGGTGTCGCGGACCCGGTCGAGCAGGGCGGTGAACGGTTCGGCGGGGTCGATGCGGGTGCGCAGCACGACGGTGTTGACGAACATGCCGACGAGGTCGTCGAGTTCGGGCTCACCGCGCCCGGCGACCGGGGCGCCCACGGTGACGTCGTCGGTGCCGGCGAGCCGGGCCAGCAGCACCGACAGCGCCGCCCGCACCACCATGAACAGCGACGCGTTGTGTTCGCGCGCAAGGGTTTCCAGGCCGCGATGCAAGGCCGCGTCGAGCACGAAGTGGTGCGCCGCGCCCCGGCTGCCCGCCACCGGCGGACGCGGCCGATCGGTCGGCAGCTCCAGCAGGGCCGGGGCACCGGCGAGTTCGTCGCGCCAGAAGGCGAGCTGCTGGGCCAGCAGCGACGTGGAGTCCTCGGCCGCACCGAGCACGTCCTGCTGCCACAGCGTGTAGTCGGCGTACTGCACCGGCAGGGGCACCCAGTCCGGGGCGGTGCCGCTGGTGCGCGCGATGTAGGCGGTCATCAGGTCGCGGGTGAGCGGGCCGAGGGAGAAGCCGTCGGTGGCGATGTGATGCACGACGACCGCGAGCACGTGCTCGGTGGGGGCGAGCTGGAACAGGGCCGCGCGCACCGGAACTCGCGTGCACACGTCGAATCCGCCGACGGTCAGCCGGGCCAGTTCGGTACGCAGGTCCGGCTCGCGGATCGGCGTGACCGACACGTCGAGACCGGCCTCGGCGACGGGCAGTACCCGCTGCTGACCCACGCCGTCGATCTCGGGGTAGACCGTGCGCAGCACTTCGTGCCGGTCGAGGACGTCGTCGAGGGCCGCGGTCAGCGCGGCGGCGTCGAGCGGGCCGGACAGGCGAAGGGCGACGGGGATGTTGTAGGCGCTGGAGGCGGGGTCCAGGCGCGCCATGAACCACATGCGCTGCTGGGCGAGCGAGAGCGGAACCAGCGGGCCGCGCGCGCGGCGGGTCAGCGGAATCCGTGCCGAGGCGGCGCCGGCGAGCTCGTCGAGCGCGGCCGCCAGTCGCGCCACCGTGCCGTGTTCGAAGACAGCGCGGGCGGGCACCCGGACATCGGTGAGCGCGCCGAGGCGCCCGGCCAGCCGGGTGGCGAGCAGGGAGTTGCCGCCGAGGGCGAAGAAGTCGTCGTCGCGGCCGATCTCCGCCGCGCCGAGCAGCTCGGCGAACACCGTGGCGACGGATTCCTCGGTGCCGGTGCGCGGCGCCGCGAACGCGCGCGCGGCGAGTTCGGGTGCGGGCAGCGCACGCTGGTCGAGTTTGCCGACCGGGGTCAGCGGCAACCGCTCGATGACCACGATCGCGGCGGGCACGGCGTGTTGCGGCAGGCGCTGCTCGGCGCGGCGGGTCAGCGCCGCCGGGTCGGCGGTCGCGCCCGGCGCGGGCACCACGTAGGCGACCAGCGCGTCGGCGCCACTGGGCAGGGTGCGGATCAGGGTGGTCGCCGAGCGCACGGTGTCGTCGGCGGCCAGGACCGCGTCGATCTCGCCGAGTTCGATGCGGAAGCCACGCAGTTTGACCTGCGCGTCGGTGCGGCCGAGGAAGGCCAGCGCGCGGGCGCCGTCGGCGGCGTTCTCCCATTTCACCAGGTCACCGGTGCGGTAGAGCCGTCCGCCGGTGACCGGGTCGGCGACGAAACGCGCGGCGGTGAGCCCGGCGCGCGCGTGATAGCCACGCGCCAGGCCGGGACCGGACAAATACAGCTCGCCGGGCACCCGGTCGGGCACCGGGCGCAGCCGGGCGTCGAGGACCAGCGCGGACATGCCGGGGATCGGGCCGCCGATGGTGATCAGGTCACCGGGGGTCAGCGGGTCGCTGATCGAGGCCGCGACGGTGGTCTCGGTGGGGCCGTAGAGGTTGTAGAAGCGGCGGCCGGTCGACCAGCGGGCGATCAGATCGGGCGGGCAGGCCTCGCCGCCGACGACGATCGCGGCCAGGTCCGGCAGCGCCGATCCGTCGACGCCGGCCAGGGCGGCGGGGGTGATGAAGGCGTGGGTCACCCGTTCGGCGCGCAGCAGCTCGGCCAGTTCGTCGCCGCCGTAGATGTCGGGTGCGACGACGACCATGGTCGAGCTAGCGCCGACGGCCAGCAGCAGTTCGAGAATGCTGGCGTCGAAGCTGGGCGAGGCGAAGTGCAGGGTGCGGGCGGCGCCGGTGATGCCGAAGCGGCGGATCTGTTCGGCGCACAGCCCGGCCAGGCCGGTGTGGGTGACGGCGACGCCCTTGGGGACGCCGGTCGAGCCGGAGGTGTAGATGAGGTAGGCGATGTCGTCGGGGTAGAGCCTGCGGGTGCGGTCACCCGCGACCACCGGCGCGTCCGACAGCGTGGCGAGTTCGGCGGCGCACTCGGCCGAATCCAGTGCCAGCCAGCGCAATCCGGCGTCCAGGCGGGCCGCGTCGGCGGCGGTGGCCACGCCGAAACCGGCGCCGGAGTCGGCGAGCATGTGCGCGATGCGCTCGGCGGGGTAGCGCGGGTCCACCGGGACGAACGCGGCGCCGGTCTTGGCGACCGCCCACACCGCGATGATCGCCTCGGCCGAGCGGGTCAGCGCCAGCACCACCCGGTCGCCGGGGCCGACACCGCGGGCGAGCAGCAGCCGGGCCAATTGCGATGAGCGCTGGTCGAGTTCGGTGTAGGTGAGGTCGTGGCCGTCGGCGCGCAGCGCGGGTGCGTCGGGTGCCCGCTCCACCGCGGCCATCAGCAATCGGGGCAGGGTGGACACCGGCGATCGGCGCGCACGCCGGCCGGCCGGGGGACGTACGCCAGAAACTTGCTCGGTCACGGGTAGTCGCTCCCCTTCACCTCGGATCGCTGCCGCGATCGCACCGCTCGAACGCCGCCTGGACTCTCGACTACCCCGGTATCGAGAAATTCCCGCGTGACGGTACAGCAAATATGACATCAATCCCCGCCCCAGCGGAAATCCGAGGGTTTGAAGCTACCCCTCTGTGGGTATAGCCGACTGCCCAGTTTGTTGAATACGCCATACGCAGGGGATTCGCACACCACACACCGACCCGGTGAACGCGAATGTTTCACATTTCGCCGAGCCGGCAGCGACGGTCGCCGACCAGCACATCCGCAGCGAAAGGTGGGTCACCTACGCGACATGCCGGGGGTCGCGACCGCGACCCCCGGCATGTACAAAACGAACATAACTGGTTACCGGCGGGTAGCCAAGACCGGTCGGCGAACCGGAGCCTGCTCCCCCTTCGACGGGTCCTGCACGCGCGTGCGGCCGGACTCGATCCATTCGGTGTCGCGCAGACCGTGCCGCGACCGATCGGCGCCCCGCACCGCCGCCTCGCAACGCCGCGCCAGCTCCCGCCGATCGGTCCCCGGCCACTCCTGCGGCTCGAGCACGATCTCCACCACCATGCCCTTGCTGCGCAGCACCCGCTTGGCCGAATCACCGAAGGTGTCGGTACCGACGAAACCCGGGACGGTGCACGGTGTTCCGTGTTCGTCGAGGTAGCGCAGCCGCACCGGCTGGACCGGGGTCCCGGTGTCGATCGCGGCCTGGAACATGGCCGGGCGCAGCGAGCCGTAGGCGCGGCCGCACCAGGTGGTGCCCTCCGGGAAGACCGCGATCCGGTTCCCCTCGCGCAGCCGCCCGGCGACCTGCTCGACCACCCCGGGCAGTTCCCGCAGCCGCGCCCGCTCGATCGGGATCACCCGGGTGAGCCTGGCCAGCTTGCCCAGCACCGGCCAGTCGACCATGTCGGCCCTGGCGACGAAACCGACCGGCTGCACCGCGGCCAGGGCGACCACATCGGCCCAGCCGATGTGCCCGGCCACCACCAGCACCGGGGTGCCCGCGTCACCGAAACCGGCCGTCGACGCGCCCTCGGCGGGTGTGTGCCGGTTGTCGACCACGCGCAACCGCATCCCCAGACAGCTCAGCGCGGCACGGGCGTAACGGCGCTGCAGGTGCTCGCGGCGCGACTTCGGGGTCGCCACGGTCAGCACGGGAAAGCTCAGGACCAGCCCGACGACCCCGGCCAGCCGGGCGAGGGTCCGGGCGGTGCCGACTTCATCGATCGGCTCGATGCAGCCGGGCCCACAGGGGCTCGACGGCATCCACGAATGCGAGGCGGTGGCGGGCGGCGCGTCGAACACCATGGCGGTTACTTCCCGTCGAGATTGGCGGCCGCGCTCTGCAGCCGCTCCAGGTACCGGGTGTTGATGGTTTCCATACCGAGCAGGGCGACGAAGTCGGCGACCGCGAAATCGGGGTCGTGGGCCGGTTCGCCGCAGATCTCGGCGCCCAGGCGCAGGTAGCCGCGTAACAGCGGCGGCAGCTTCGGGCGGCTCGGGGCGGGCAGTTCGTCGAGGGACAGCCCGTCGACCACGACCGGCCGGTGCGGGTGCACGCGACGCTCGGGATCGCTGGCGTGGCGGCCGAGCAGCAGGTCGCGCACGCCGCGCACATTGACTCCGGCCGGGTCCTGCGGGGTGTCGCGCATCGGCACCGAGACGCACCCCATCACCCAGTCGTAGCCGGTGAGCTGGATGTAGTGCAGGATGCCCGCCCACATCAGGGTGAGCACCGAGCCGTTGCGGTGATCGGGCACCACGCAGGCCCGGCCCATCTCGACGATGCGGTGCCCGGCGGGATCGAGTTGGGTCAGGTCGAATTCGGTGGCGGTGTAGTACCCGCCCGCCGCGGCGACCTTGTCCGGCGGCAGCATGCGGTAGCAGCCGACGAACTGCTGGGTGAGTTCGTCACGCACCAGCAGGTGATCGCAGTGTTCGTCGAAACGGTCCGCGTCGCGGCCGGTGCCGTCGTCGGGGATGACGAAGCCCGGCTCGTTGGCGAACACCTGATAGCGCAGACGCTGCGCGGCCTCCCGGTGCTCGGCGTCGGACGCCACCACCAGTGCGTACTGAGACTTTTCCACCCCTGTGCCCGTCGAACGAACGGGCGACGACAGTACTGACGTAACGGTCATACCGCTGATGAAGCCAGCCCGAATCGGCATCGGGCTGACCGCGAAGTGTCGCGGCGATGCCGGTTCGGTGAACGAGACCTCGGTCACACCGACCGTTCACCGAACCGCCGCGAAACGTTCGCCGACCTGCGGTCTTACCGTCGAACAGCACCACGAGGCGAGGTTCCGGTGACCCAGGAATTCCGGGCAGGCGATCGGCTCCGCGCGCGCGGGTGCCGGACTAGGTTCTCCGAGTGCGGCATCGTCGCCGCGCCAGGGCAGCACGTGCCCGAGGATCGAGAGGTACCCCCATGAGGAAGTTCGCCGTCATCGTCTGCGCGGTCGCCGCGCTCGGCGCCGTCGCAGGCCCCGCCACCGCCACACCCACCGGAGTCGCCGTGGCCAACTCGGGCTCGGACTCGATGTCTTCCGACATCAATATGGGGTCGTCCAAGCTGCTGCTCGACTTCCTCGACCTGTTCTGCATCGGGAGCTACGCGTCCCCGGACGAGTGCGGGATGTAGACACCGCGACGGCCCGCCGAGAGGCGGGCCGTTTTCGTTACCGGATCATGCTGCGCGGGGCAAGGATTCGGGCTCCTGCGCGGCGGCCTCCTTGCGCATGTCAACGAAACCGGGCCTGCCGGTGCCGAGGAAGGCGACCAGCCACGAGGCGACGGCCGCGAACCGGTTGCGGAAGCCGACCAGGTAGAGCAGGTGCACGGCCAGCCACATACCCCAGGCGATGGTGCCGCGGAAGCTGACGCGGTCGTTGAGCTTGACCACCGCGCTGAACCGGCTGATCACCGCCATGCTGCCCTTGTCCCAGTAGACGAAGGGGGTGCCCGCGTCCTTCTTGCGCCGGATGATGTCGGCGGCGTGGCGACCCTCCTGCATGGCCACCGGCGACTGACCGGGGTAGCCGTTGAGCGAGGTCATGTCGCCGATGGCGTAGATGTCGGCGTGGCCGCCGACGGTCAGGTCGGGGTTGATCAGCAGCCGGCCGGCGCGGTCGGTCTCGGCACCGGTGGCCTCGGCCAGCAGCGCCGCGAACCCGCCGACCTGCACGCCCGCCGACCACACCACGGTCTCGGCCGCGATGCCGCGCTCGATGCCCTCCTTGTCGCGGACGGTCACCTTGCCTTCCTCGATATCGGTGACGAAGGTGCCCAGCAGCACCTCGACACCGCTGCCGGTCAGCGACTTCTTCGCGTACTCCGAGAGCCCGCCGCCGAACGGGGGCAGCACCTCGCCCGCGCCCTCGACCAGGGTCACCGACACCGCCTGGTGGAAGTGCCGCTTGGCGAGTTCCTTGATCTGGCCCGCGACCTCGACACCGGTCGCGCCCGCGCCGACGACCACGAAGCTGAGCAGTTTGCGCCGGGTCACCTCGTCGACGTTCTCGGCCTCGGCGAAGACCCGGGCGATCTGGGCGCGTAGCCGTTCGGCGTCGTCGATGGTCTTGAGCGAGAAGGTCTTGTCGGCGAAGTCGTCGCGGCCGAAGTAGCTCTGGCTGGCGCCGGTCGCGGCGATCAGCGAACCGTAGCGGATCTGCCGGGTGCCCTCGGCGGTCTCGTAGGTGAGGACCGCGGCGTCGGCGTCGATCCCGGTGACCTTGCCGAGCCGGACGTCGGCGCCGGGGTAGCGGCGCAGTACGTTCTTGATCGGCGGGGCGATCTCGTCGGCGGCGAGCACACCGGTCGCCACCTGGTAGAGCAGCGGCTGGAACAGGTGCTCGGGCGTGCTCGAGATCAGGACGTAGTCGATTCGTGACTTTGCCAGCTGCTTGGCCGCGGCCAGGCCACCGAAGCCCGAGCCGACGATGACGACATCAGTGTGTTCCATGATCACGCGCTCCAAGATCGGGTAATGAATCCTTTCCTATGAGTAAACGCGATGCGGAACGAAGATGTTTCCGGTGCCTGGGCGCATAATAAAGATGACTCTTATCTGTATCACTCATCAATGGGAGGTAACCTCGTGGAACTCCGCCAATTGGCGTACTTCGTCGCGGTGTGCGAGGAGCTCAGTTTCAGCCGCGCGGCCAACCGGTGCTTCATCTCCCAGTCCGCGATCAGCCACCAGATCGCGAGACTGGAACGTGATCTAGGCGCCCAGTTGTTCGAGCGCACCACCCGCGCCGTCGTCCCCACCGACGCGACGATGCGGCTGCTGCCACTGGCCAAGCAGATGCTGAGTCTGGAGTCGGCCATCCGCGCCGCCGTGCGCACCACCGGACCGCGCGTGCGCCTGGCCGCGAACATGTCCTTCGCCGCGCCCGCGCTCTCGGCGATCGCCGCCGCCCGCGCCGCCCATCCCGACGCCGAGATCGAGTACGTCATCAAACCGTTCCGGCAGCGGATCAATGCCGTCGCCGACGGTGACTGCGACCTGGCGCTGATCCGCGGCAGCGTGGAACAGCCCGGCCTGGCGGTCGAACAGCTGTGGGTGGAGGACCTGGTGATCGCCATCTCCAGCAGTCATCCGCTGGCCGAACGCGGCGCGGTCACCCTCGCCGACCTGGCCCCCTACCCGCTGCTGTTACCCCCCGAACAGGAGCAGGTGCTGCTGCACACGCTCATCCGTACGGCCTTCGCCGACCTGCCCACCGGCCCCACCTTCGGCCCGCCGATCCCCCCGGACCACACCGCCACCATGGAGCTGCTCAACCGGCCCGAGTCCTGGACGATCCTCTACGAGGGCCCCACCAAGGGCCTGCTCACCCTCGACCTCACCGACCACCGGCTCCGCATCCCGGTCTCGGCGGTACTGCGTGAGGAGGCGCGGCAGAACACGATCGTGAATACGCTGCTGGACGCGTTGCGGCGGCGGTGAGGCCGGTGGGCCGCCCTGGCGTGCGCGGACTCGCCGGCTCGGCACCGGCCAGGCCCGCGATGTGCGCCTCCCTCGCCGGCGCGATAGGTGCGCACGCCCGCGGCTATCGCCAGCGACTGTCGCGCAAGGCTTTTCGGTAGCGGATCCAGCGACCGGTCGACGAGGATCCCGCACCGGCGACCAGCGCGGCGGCCAGGACGAACACCGCGGCCCCGATCACGGTGCCGATGTAGGCCTGCTCAGCCGTCGCGGCCAGGACCGCGATGAGGGCGATGCCGCCGATGAGGAGGGCGGTGATGATCGACATGACCCGGCCCGCGGTGCGTGCGCACAGCAGCAGAACGCCACCGCCGCCGGTGAAGGCCACCACCACGATGAGGACCGCGATCGCGACCAGCGACCCGGTCAGGTCCTCGCCTCTGGCACTCTCCTTGATTGTTTCGGTGATGCCGTAGATCAGGAAGACCAGGATCCCCAGGCTGATCAGCAAAGTCACGACGCCGGTGAAGATCGCGCCACCCTTGGACGGTTCGGGTCCCAGCGGTGCCTGCTGCCAAGGATTCCCGGCCCGTCGTGGATCTGCCACCGGCGCACCGTATCCCCACCGCTGGGGTTGCGGTTGTTCGCCGGAGCCGTACCACTGTCGGCCGGGGGGAACGGAGCCGTACCGCTGCTGGGCCGGGTTCCCCGCACCGGGCCACTGCGGCGGCTGCCCGTATTCACCGGAACCGTGTGCGCGCGGGGCGGACTCACCGGCACCGTACCGCTGCTGCGCGGGATCACCCGGCCGATGCTGGACATGCTCGCCCGAATCGGGTCGCGGCTGAGCGGGATCGGTCCAGGATTGCAGCACCGTCGGCGCGGCGATATGCCTGCCTTCCAAGGCATCCCGGACAGCGTCGGTGAATTCTGTTGCGCTGGTGAAACGTTCGTCGCGGCGTTTGGCCATCGCGCGCGCGATCACCGAGTCGAGGGCGGGTGGCAGGTCCGGCCTGGTCGTGGTGAGGCGCGGTACCGGCTGGGAGAGGTGACCCATCACCGCCTGGCCGGGATTGGTCGAAGCGTAGGGCGGGTGGCCCGCGTACATCGCGAACAGGGTGCAGGCCAGCGAATACTGATCGCTGCGGTGGTCGACCACCTCCCCGGAGAGTTGTTCGGGCGAGGCGTAGGCGATGGTGGCGGTGAAGGTACCGGTCGCGGTGAGCTGGGTCGTCGCGGTGGTCACGCGGGCGATGCCGAAATCGGTGAGGACCGCGCGCTGCTCCAGACCCCGGTCGGCGTCGGCGATCAGGATGTTGCCGGGCTTCACATCACGATGCAGGATGCCGTGCTGGTTGGCGTAGTCGAGCGCGGTGGCGGTCTCCCCGATCAACCGCGCGGTGACACCGGGCTCGTGCCCCCGCGAATCCCAGGTGGCGGCGTCGGTGCCACGGATGAACTGCATAGCGATCCACAGATAGCCGTCGTCACTACCCCGGTCGAACACGCCGACGATGCCCGGATGGTCCAGCTGCGCAACGACATCGGCCTCCTGCTCGAAGCGCCGCTGCAGCTCCGGATCACCGGAGAACTCGCGATTGAGCAGCTTCAACGCCACACTGCGCGGCAACCGGGGATGCCCGGCGAGATACACCGTCCCCATACCGCCCTGGCCGAGCACCCGTTCCAGTCGATACCCGGCGAAACTCGCCCCCGATTCCAGCACGATCAATTCCTTCCGTCCCCCGGTTCACAGGCCGACGTTACCCGCCGCACCACGCTCAGACGAACCCCTTCTCGACGAGCTCGAACCCGTCGGCCCGGACCCGGTGCCGCCACCGGCGATGCGGCGGCACCAGCTCTCGACGATCAGTTCGTCGGTGGCAACGGACCACCAGCGGGGTACGGAATCGGCTCTCGACTCACAGATCGAACGCACGGCGCAACGGAAGTCGCCCGCGTGACGCCACCGAGGCAGGGCGCGGGTCCGGTCGGTCAGGCGAAGGGCAGGTCGGCGAGGGCGTAGGCGACGGCGGTGTGCAGGGCGAGCATGGCTGGGTCGTCGTCTTCGATCGCCCAGGCGATCTCCTCGACGGTGCGGAGCAGGGCCCAGGCGCGGGCGCGGGTGGGGTCGACGGCGAGTGCGGTGGCGGTCGCGGCGGTGACGGTCGTGGCGTGGTCGCGGGTGGGGGTGGACTGGACCTGGATCATCACCAGGAAGCCGGCGTCGAAGGCGGCCTCGCCGAGGCAGGGTTTCGGGTCGATCAGCAGCCATGGTTCGCGTTCGGCGGCAAGGATATTGCCGAGATGGGTGTCGCGGTTGACGATCAGCAGGGGACCGTCCGGGGTGGCCAGCTCGGTGCACCAGTGTTCCACCAGCTCACGCAGCGGAGCCGAGATCAGCTCGGCCAGCTGAGGATTCGTGTCGTCGAGCCGTTTGCGCAGTCCTGTGACGAGATCGGTGGCGGCGGGCAGCGGCGGATAGCCCTCGGGCACAGTGGTCGCCGGTCGGCGCAGCCGCCGGTAGAGCGCGCACGCGAGCGCCACCTTCTCGGCGTTCTCCGGATGGCCCTCCAGGCTCGGAAACCCTGGCTGGGTCAGCAATTCGGTCCCCGGCCGCGCCCACTCCAGCAGCAGCGCCCCGCTCGCGCGATCGAAGTCGAGCAACCGCACGGCGCCGTCACCGTCGTAGGCGTGCAGCGCCGTGGCCTCGGCGAGGTTCTCCTCGTCGACCATCGGCACCTTCAGCACCGCCGCCGTTCCGTCAGCCCGCCACGCCGCCGCGACATAGGCGTGTGTCCCACCCGCGAACGGCGCCGAGAATTCCCGCAACCCCCACCGTCGCGCCAAGCCGGCCACCACCTCGGGCAGCTCCTCGATCCACCGCTCCCCCGCCACGCCGAACACCGTCCGCACGGTGTCCTCGACCTCAGCGGGCAACACCACCGGAAAGCGCCCCAACGACATCCCCCCACCCTGCCGACCCCACCGGACCCCGTCAACCATCCCGCAAACCCATTCGACAGGCGAACGACCCGGCGCGAGAATCCCCCGTGACCACTGGACCGGCCAGGGAACTGCCGGCCCTGATCACCCCGTGACGGCGGTCGCCGACCTGCGGTGCCGTATCCAGCGGCCGGTCGACGGTGCGGCCGCGCAGCCGATGACCAGTCCGCCGAGCACCGACACCACCACCATCGCGACAGCACCGAGGTAGATCTGCTCGATGAGCGCGGCGGCGATGGCCATCAGCGCGTACAGCTCGCCGGGGATCATGATGACGAAGGTCATTATCCGGCCGGCTCGCGTGCCCCGCAGCATCAGCAGTCCGGCGCCGAATCCGAAAGCGCCCGCACCATATATGAGCGCGATGCCGAGGGCGTTGCCCTCGGTACTGAGCCCGTCGCGATCGGCCTGGAGGGTCAGATAGGTGGCGAACAGCGCCACGCTCAGCAGCACCAGACCGACCACCAGCGCGCCGATGCCGGCGATTGTCGCTGTCACCTTCGACGGTGCCCGCGGCGGCTGCCACGGCTGAGCGAACGCGGCGGGAGCGAGCCGCGGATCGGCCACCGGGACAGCCGATCCCGGCTGCGGCCACCCGGGCTCGGGCGCTGCGGGACGGTACATCGGCGCCTGCGGTGGCACCAGTGCCTGCGGTGCAACCGGCGCCGCCTGTGCCGACCACGGCTGCCGCACGGTCGGCGCCGACACGTGCCTGCCCTCGAGCGCGCCCTGGACGGCCTCGGCGAATTCCGTCGAACTGGCGAATCGTTCGTCGCGCCGCTTCGCCATCGCCCGCGCGAGGACGCCGTCGAGCGCGACGGGCAGATCGGATCGCACCGAGGTCAGCCGTGGCACCGGTTGGGACAGATGACCGGCCACCACCTGGCCGGGATTGGTCGCGGTGAAGGGCGGGTGCCCGGCGTACATCGCGAACAGGGTGCAGGCGAGGGAGTACTGGTCGCTGTAGTGGTCGACGATCTCCCCGGAGAGCTGTTCGGGAGAGGCATAGGCGAGGGTCGCGGTGAAAGTGCCCGTCGCGGTGAGCTGGGTGTTGGCGGTCGCGACCCGCGCGATGCCGAAATCGGTGAGCACCGCGCGCTGTTCGAGGCCACGATCGGGATCGGCGATCAGGATATTGCCCGGCTTGACGTCACGGTGCAGGACGCCGCGCTGGTTGGCGAAGTCCAGGGCCGAGGCCGTCTCACCGATCAATCTCGCGGTGACCGCGGGCTGATACGCGCGCGAATCCCACACCGCGGCATCGGTACCGCGGATGAACTGCATCGCGATCCACAGATAGCCGTCGTCGCTGCCACGATCGAACACCCCGACGATGCCCGGATGCTCCAGCTGCGCAACGACATCGGCCTCGCGCTCGAACCGGCGCTGCAACTCCTGATCGGCCGAGAACTCACGATTGAGCAGTTTCAGCGCCACGCTGCGCGGCAGCCGAGGATGCTTGGCCAGATAGACCGTCCCCATCCCGCCTTGCCCCAGCACCCCTTCCACCTGATACCCGGCGAAACCGGCCCCCACCTCCAGCACAACCACTCCTCGCTGTCCGAATCGCAGTCGGTCACATTACCCGCCCCCGCGAGGTCCGGCCGAGTCGGCGGCGATGCCGTAGTCGGCGGTGGCGGAGACCAGCCCTAGACGAACCCTTCCTCGACGAGTTCGAACCCGTCCGGCCGGACTCGATGCCGCTGCCCCGATCCACCGGCCACCCGGCACCAGCTCGAGACGTCGAGTTCGTCCGCGCCGGCGACCAACTCGATCGCGAAACCTCCGTAGAAGCCTGGAATCGCCGCCCACATCGTCTCGTCGGGGTATTCGAGCAGCGGTGACAGCGGTGGCGGGCGGAAACCGCACGCCCGGCACAGGTCGAGCACCCGTCCCAGGATCACCGCGTGCAGCTGACATTCGAGCTGCGCCAGGACGGAGGCATCGACCTCGCGCACCAGCCTCGGCGTGAGCAACGCCGACAGCTGATCGTTGCCGCGCGCGGCCGCGACATCCGCGGCGGTGTCACCGTCGGCGGTCCGCAGTGTCCGCCACGCCCCGAGCTCGAGCAGCCGTTCGACAACGGGCTCCGGGGCACCGTGCCACGCGGCTTGGTGCAGCGGTGCGAATCCGGAACTCCCACCGACCCGCACCGTGTTGACGCTGCGTTCACGCGCGGCGACCTCGAATACGACGTCCCAGTCACCGGCCCGCGCCGCGTCGGCCAACCGATCCCGAGCAGCGATCCCCTTGTCGCTGAAGAACTTTCGCCGATACCATCCGCACCACACGACCTCCACCCGCACAGCGTAGCGGCGGAGAACTGGATGGGCTCAGAAAGCCAGTGCGGACCAGGGGATCTCGAGCGAGAAGGGATACGGGAAGGAAATGGCTGCCGCGGAGTCCGGTGTCCACTCGCCCGCCAGGAGGTAGTTCGCATTGCGCAGCGGACGCACGCCCGGCGGGATCTCGGCGTGACCGGTTTCGAGGATGTACACACGCAGGGCCGCGATGCCGGTGAGATCCCGTCGCAGCTCGACTTCCCAGTACGACGGAATGCCCGCACCCGCGTAGCGAGCCTTCTTCGCTTCGATCCCGGATGGCGTATTCGATGGCGACAGCACCTCACCGACCAGAACGCAATCGTCCGCGCGGACGTCGGCACCTGGCTCGAGGCAACGATGCACGAGGAAGTCCGGCGTCACGAAGTCGGATTTCCCGGTGTGGCCGAAGAAGACGTTCGTCTCCAGATTGACCCGCCAGCAGCGGTGCGGGTCCACAGCCCCCCGCTGTCGAGCGCAGCGTTCGAGCTCGTTGGTCAGGCGACGCATGGCCGTCTGATGTTCGCCCGGCCCCCGCCGCAACCAGACCACGCGCCCTTCCCACAGCTCGATCTGCGAGGCGATCTCTTCCGGCAGAGACTCCAATTCCTCCCAGGTCATCGACTCGGGAAGATCGGGGCGATCAACGCTCGGCATGGCCATGCCCTCATGCTACGCACCCACATCCAGCGCTTTACGCCGCAACTCACGCGACGGAAGCCGAACGGCCCGGCTCTCCGTGACGGAGAACCGGGCCGTTCGCACAGCGAAGAGACGTTGTCAGCCCTTGTGGGACTTGACGGCCTCCGTCAGCTGCGGGGCGACGTTGAACAGGTCGCCCACGATGCCGTAGTCGGCGATCTCGAAGATGGGAGCCTCTTCGTCCTTGTTGACCGCGACGATGGTCTTCGAGGTCTGCATGCCGGCGCGGTGCTGGATGGCGCCGGAGATGCCCAGGGCGATGTAGAGCTGCGGGGAGACCGTCTTGCCGGTCTGACCCACCTGGAACTGGCCCGGGTAGTAGCCCGAGTCGACCGCGGCACGCGAGGCGCCGACAGCGGCACCGAGCGAGTCGGCCAGCGCCTCGACGACCGAGAAGTTGTCGGCGGAACCGACACCACGGCCACCGGAGACGACGATGCTCGCCTCGGTGAGCTCCGGACGGTCGCCGCCCACGATCGGCTCGCGCGAGACGACCTTGACCACGCCCTCTTCCTGCGCGGGCACGGCCACGACGACCTGCTCGCCCGCACCGGCCTGCGCGGCGGCCTCGACGGCACCCGGACGCACCGAGATCACCGGCACGTCGCCGGTGGCCTTGGCGTCGACGGTGAACGCGCCACCGAAGATGGAGCCGGTGACCGAACCGTCGGCGTTGACGCCGATGACGTCGACGAGCAGACCGGAGCCGATGCGCGCGGCGAGGCGGCCCGACACCTCCTTGCCCTCGGCGGTGGCGGCGACCAGCACGGCGGCCGGGGCGGCAGCCTCGACCAGACCGGCGAGCACGTCGACCTTCGGGGTGACCAGGAAGCCCTCGACGTCGTCGGACTCGGCGACGTAGATCTTCTCGGCGCCCGCGGCGGCCAGCGCGGCGGCCAGCTTGTCGGCGGTCCCGGCCGGGCCGGTGACGACCGCGGCGGGCTCGCCCAGGGTGCGGGCGGCGGTGAGCAGTTCGGTGCTGACCTTCTTCACGGCACCGTCGGCGTGCTCGACGAGCACAAGTACTTCAGCCATTGTTCTTTCTCCTAGAAAATCGTGGCAGTCGGGGCCGGATCAGATGATCTTCTGACCGATGAGGTAAGTGGCGATCTGGTTGCCGCCCTCACCCTCGTCCGCGATCTTCTCGCCCGCGGTGCGGGCGGGCTTCGGGGTGGCGCCGGTGACCTGGGTGCCTGCGTTGGCGACGCCCACGGTCGACGGGTCGATGCCCAGATCGGCCAGGGTGAAGACCTGAACTTCCTTCTTCTTGGCGGCCATGATGCCCTTGAAGGAGGGGAAGCGCGGCTCGTTGATCTTCTCGGTGACCGAGACGATGGCGGGCAGCGACGCCTCGAGCTTGAACACGCCCTCGTCGGTCTCGCGCTCGCCGGTGATCTTCTCGCCGTCGACGGTCAGCTTGCGCAGGTGCGTCAGCTGCGGGATGCCCAGGTACTCGGCGATGATCGCAGGCACGGCACCCGCGCGACCGTCGGTGGCCTCGTTGCCGGCGATGACCAGCTCGACGCCCTCGACCTGGCCCAGCGCACCGGCCAGCACCCACGCGGTCTGCACGGCGTCGGAGCCGTGGATGGCCGGGTCGTTGATGTGGATGGCCTTGTCGGCACCCATGGACAGCGCCTTGCGGATGGCCTCGGTGGCGCGATCCGGACCGGCGGCCAGCACGGTGACCTCGCCGCCCTGGGCCTCCTTGATCAGCAGCGCTTCCTCGACGGCGCGCTCGTTGATCTCGTCGAGGACGGCGTCGGCGGCCTCGCGGTCGAGGGTGTAGTCACCATCGGTCAGCTTGCGCTCGGACCAGGTGTCGGGAACCTGCTTGATGAGTACGACGATGTTCGGCATCGGTCTTCGTCGACCTCCTTCTGGGACACGTGTGTGGTGGCCGCACGAGCTGGGCCGTACGTCCGTGTGAGAAATCTAGCTCAGGGCGGAACACTACCCTACGCTAAGTTACTCGTGGGTAACCTACGTGCGCAAGAGGTCCCTGACTCCTGCGGGAACCCGCGGTACCAGTAACGTCGGTGCCATGAGCGAGGCTGTGATCCCTGCCGCACCCGCGGCCGCCACACATGAACCACTGCCGTTGACCGGCGAGCGGACCGTGCCCGGCATCGCCGAGGAGAACTACTGGTTCCGTCGGCACGAGATCGCCTACGCCCGCCTGATCGACCGTTGCGCCGGCAAGACCGTGCTCGAAGCGGGCTCGGGCGAGGGCTACGGCGCGGACATGATCGCCGGCGTCGCCGCGCGGGTCATCGGACTGGACTACGACGAGAGCGCCGTCGCGCACGTGCGCGCGCGCTACCCGCGGGTGGAGATGATCCAGGGCAATCTCGCCGAACTGCCCCTGGACGACGAATCCGTCGACGTGGTGGTGAATTTCCAGGTCATCGAACATCTCTGGGACCAGGCGCAGTTCCTGCGCGAATGCCTGCGGGTGCTGCGCCCCGGCGGTCACCTGCTGATCAGCACGCCGAACCGGATCACCTTCTCCCCCGGTCGCGACACCCCGCTCAACCCCTTCCACACCCGCGAACTCAATGCGGCCGAACTGGACGAACTGCTGGTCGAGGCCGGCTTCTCGGTGTCGCGAATGCTCGGTGTGCATCACGGCGCGAGCCTGAAAGCGCTGGACGCCAAGCACGGTGGGTCCTTCATCGACGCCCAGATCGAACGCGCGCTGGCCGGTGAACCGTGGCCGGCCGACCTCACCGCCGACGTCGCCGCCGTCACCATCGACGATTTCGACCTGCGCGAGGGCGATATCGACGCCAGCCTGGACCTGGTGGCGATCGCCGAAAAGGCAAGCGCCGAACCGGCATGACATCGACCGACTCCCGCTCCACCGGGTCCGTGCCGGGCCAGTTCACCCTCGTCCTGCATTCGCACCTGCCGTGGCTGGCCCATCACGGGCGCTGGCCGGTCGGTGAGGAATGGCTCTACCAGTCCTGGGCCGCGTCCTACCTGCCGCTGGTCCGCGTCCTGAAAAATCTTGCCGCCGAAGGTCGTTCGCATCTGCTGAGCCTGGGCATCACCCCGGTGCTGGCCGCCCAGCTCGACGATCCGCACTGCCTGGCCGGTATGCACCACTGGCTGGGTAACTGGCAGTTGCGCGCCGACGAGGCGTCGATGTCGGGCAATGTGGCACTGGGCCGGCACGAACATCAGCTGGCGGCAACGGCTTTGGGCGAATTCGAGCGCGACTGGCGCCACGGCGGCTCGCCGGTCTGGCGCGCACTCATCGACGCCGACGCCATCGAACTGCTCGGCGGACCGCTGGCGCACCCGTTCCAGCCGCTGCTCGATCCGCGCCTGCGCCAGTTCCAGCTCACCGAGGGCCTGGCCGACGCGCGGCTGCGCTGGGGCACCACCCCGACCGGTATCTGGGCGCCCGAGTGCGGGTACACGCCCGGCATGGAGCGCGGCTACGACGCCGCCGGTGTGACACATTTCATGGTCGACGGACCCTCGCTGCGCGGCGACACCAGCCTGGGCAGGCCGGTGCGCGAGGCCGATGTGGTGGCCTTCGGGCGTGACCTCCAGGTGAGTTACCGGGTGTGGTCGCCCAAGCAGGGCTACCCCGGCCAGGCCGCGTACCGCGATTTCCACCACTACGACCACGCGACCGGGCTCAAACCGTCCCGGGTGACGGGTAAGACGGTCGCCGGTCCTGACAAGGCCCCTTACGATCCCGAACTCGCCGCCACCGCGGTCACCCGCGACGTCGCCGACTTCGTCGAGACGGTGCGCGCGCGGCTGACCGAGGAGTCCGCGCGGATCGGCAGACCCGCCCTCGTGGTGGCCGCCTTCGACACCGAACTGTTCGGCCACTGGTGGCACGAAGGACCACAGTGGCTCGAGCAGGTGCTGCGCGCGCTGCCCGAGGCCGGGGTCACCGTCGGCACCCTCGCCGACGCCCGCGCGAACGGCTTCGTGGGCGAACCTGTGCAGCTCAATGACTCGTCGTGGGGTTCGGGCAAGGACTGGCGGGTATGGGCCGGCGATCAGGTCGCCGACCTCGTCGAGCTCAACGCCGAGGTCGTGCGGCTGGCGCTGGACACCCTCGACAAGGCCCGGCGCGAGGGTTCGCTGCGCGATCCGGTCGCCGACCAGTTGCTGCGCGAAGCCATCCTCACCGTCTCCAGCGACTGGGCGTTCATGGTCTCCAAGGACTCCGCCGCCGGCTACGCCCGCGACCGCGCGCACGAACACGCGCACGCCGTCCGCGAGCTCGCCGAGGCCGTCGGGGCCGGACAGTTCGCCAAAGCGGCCCGACTCGCGGCAGGATGGAGCGCGGCCGACGGATTCTTCCCGGGTCTGGACGCGCGGCGATTGCCGAGCGCAGTCACCTCGGCCAGCGCTGAAGGATTCGTATGAAGATTTTGATGGTGTCGTGGGAATACCCGCCGGTCGTGGTCGGCGGGCTCGGCAGGCACGTGCATCACCTGGCCGTCGAGCTGGCCGCGGCCGGGCACGAGGTGGTCGTGCTCGCGCGCAGGCCGACGGGCACCGACCCGGTCAGCCACCCCACGCACTCCTACATCGCCGACGGCGTGCTCGTCGTCGCGGTGGCCGAGGACCCGCCCTGCTTCGACTTCGGCGAGGACATGCTCGCCTGGACGCTGGCGATGGGGCACGCGATGGTCCGGGCCGGGGTCGCGCTCGGCAAGCCGGGCGTCGGCGAGGGCTGGACCCCGGATGTGGTGCACGCGCACGACTGGCTCGTCGCGCATCCCTCGATCGCGCTGGCCGAGTACTACGACGTGCCGCTGGTGGCCACCATCCACGCCACCGAGGCCGGTCGGCACAGCGGCTGGGTGTCCGGGCGGGTCAACAAGCAGGTGCACTCGGTCGAATGGTGGCTCACCAACGAGGCCGACCAGCTCATCACCTGCTCGGCCTCGATGCAGGACGAGGTGGAACGGCTCTACGGGCCGGAACTGTCGCCGATCACGGTGATCCGCAACGGGATCGATGTCGGCGCGTGGGCCTTCCGGCCGCGCGCGCCCCGGTCCGGACCGCCGAAACTGCTGTATGTGGGCCGGCTCGAATACGAGAAGGGCGTGCAGGACGCGATCGCCGCGCTGCCCCGCATCCGCCGCGCCCACCCCGGCACCACGCTGACCGTCGCCGGTGTCGGCACCCAGTTCGACTGGCTGCGCGAACGCGCCCGCGTGCACCGGGTGGCCCGCGCCGTGCACTTCGTCGGCAGCCTGGGCCACGAGGAACTGCTCGGCTGGCTGCACGGCGCCGACGCGATCGTGCTGCCCAGCCGCTACGAGCCCTTCGGCATCGTCGCCCTCGAGGCCGCCGCCGCCGGTGTCCCGCTGATCGCCGCCACCGCGGGCGGTCTCGGCGAGGCCGTCATCGACGGTGTCACCGGCGCCTCCTTCGAACCGGCCGATGTCGACGGCATCGTCGACGCCGTCCGCGCGGTCCTCGACGACCCCGCCACCGCCCAGGACCGCGCCTACACCGCCCGCGAACGTCTCACCGCCGACTTCGCCTGGGACGTGGTCGCCGCCGAGACCGCCCAGGTCTACTCGGCCGCCAAACGCCGCGTCCGCACCTCCCTCGGCCGCCCCGACATCGTCGAACGCCCCCTCCCGGAACGCGACCCGAAATAACCGTCCCGGGTGGGCTGGGTGCTCAGGCCGGGGGGATGCCGCCACCGTGGTAGCGGGTGGCGGCGTTCCAGAGGAAGAAGCTGTCTATGCCGGTGGCGTGGGTGGCGTCGATCTGGGCTCGGAGTTCTGCGTCGCCGTAGGGGACGCCGAGGCTGAAGTCCTGGAGCCAGGGGACCACTTTCGCGCCGGTGGTGGCGGTGGTCTTCTGGAAGTCCTGGAGGGAGCGGTGGACGATGTCGTAGGGCTGGGCGTTGGGGTTGGCGACGCCGTATTCGCCGGGGTTCCAGTGCGAGGGGTAGATCATGGGGGCGACGAAGTCGACGCTGCGGGCGATGGCGGGGATGTCCTGGGCGATCTGGTCGGGGCGGGTGGCGGCGATGCCGTAGACGGCGGCGCTCAGGTGGGCGCCCGCGGCGTGCACGGGGTAGCGGCTCTGGGCGAGGAAGTCCGCGACCGCGGTGGCGGGAGTGGTGGTGAGGCCGGCGAAATACATGCTGGACAGGCTGCCGTCGGGGCGGCGGACGTAGTCGTACATGATGCCGTCGAAGCCGAGCCGGCCGGCTTCCACCGCGAGGTCGATGTTGTACTGGCGCACGTCCGGGTGCGCGACATTGGTGAAGGCGATGGGGCCGTAGTGGCTGGAATACGGCTGCCCGGACGGGTTCTGGACCACCCAGTCGGGCCTGCCGCTGTGCCAGGCCCAGGCGGCCACGGTCGGGTCGCGGAAGGCGACGATGCGCCCGACCACCCGCAGGCCCATGTCGTGCAGCTGCCGCAGCGCCGACGGAGCGTCGTAAATGGCTGCGACAGCACCGGTTTCACGGGCCAGGGGCACCTGGGAGTCGTAGCCGACGACACCGTCCTCGTCCTTGATGTCGAGCTGCACGGTGTCGATGCGGCCTTCGCGGGCGAGATCGAGCACCGCTTCGCGCAGCCCCTCGTGTGACCATGCGTGCGCGGTGACATGCACCGCCCGGATCCGCGGCAGGGTGAACGCGGTGACGACGGTCCGCTCGCTCCGATTGCCCGCCGCGTCCGCCGCGACGACCTGGTAGCCGGGCGCCCACGGCACCGTCAGCTCGAAGGCGCCGTCGGCGGCGGGCGTCACCGAGTCCGTGCCGATGGATACCCGTTGCGCCCCGATGGCGTTGCCGCGCACCACGATCGGCGCGTGATAGGACCGCACGGGATCGACCGGGCGCACCTCGAGCATCGGCGGCGCCGTATCCGCGGACGATGTTTCACCCGATCCGCCCAGCCCGAATCCGGCCAGCACCGCGACCACCAGCACAGCGAGCGCGGCACCCAGGGCGATCGTCGCCCCGCGCCGCCGAGTGACCGACCCGAGCCACGATCCCAACGCCTACACCAACTTCCACATCCGATACCGGCGCCCACTATCCCCCAGTTCCGGTCCATAGAACCGGACAATCGCGTAATTTTGCCCCGATGCCGGGCGGTTACCCCACGATGCTCCGAGCGCTCTGCGCGCTCTCGCTGGTCGCGGCGCTGGCCGCGTGCGCACCCGCGGAGGCGCCGGCCGAGCCGTCGGCGGCCGCCCCGACCACCACGCCACCACCCCCGGATCCGGCCGGAATCGCCGCCAACGAACTGGGATTCGTGCCGGTGCTCATGTATCACCAGATCACCGCGTACCCGGCGGGCGAATACGACCAGACCCCGGCGGAGTTCCGCGACGAACTGGAACGCCTGTATCGCGAGGGCTACCGCCCGGTGACCGCCGCGCAGTACATCGCCGGCGAACTGGACCTGCCCGCGGGCACCCACCCGGTGGTCCTCACCTTCGACGACTCCACCGGCAGCCAACTCGCCTTCACCGGCACCGGCGCGGTGGCACCCGACAGCGCCGCAGGCATCCTCGCCGAATTCGCCGCCCGCTACCCGGATTTCGGGCCGGTCGCCACGTTCTACGTCAACAACGAGCCCTTCGGCGACGACCCCCGAGCGCTCCCCTGGCTGACCGCACACGGACACGAAATCGGCGCGCACACAGCTGATCACGCGAACCTGTCGAGCCTCGACGCCGACAACGTGCAACGCCAGCTGGTCCAGAACGTCCGCGCCGTGACCGCCACCGGCGCGACCGTGCGCACCATGGCGCTCCCGCTCGGCATCTACCCCCGCGACCACGCCCTGGCCACCACGGGCAGCTGGGACGGCACGTCCTACGCCTTCGGCGCGGTGATGCTGGTCGGCTCGAACCCGGCACCGGCACCGTACGGCGCGATCGACCCCGGCGGCGTGCCGCGCATCCGGTCCGGCCGGGGCACGGTCCCGTTCGATTCGGCCTACTGGCTGGACTGGCTCGCCGAGCACCCCGAACAGCGCTACACCGCCGACGGCGACCCCACCCGCATCTCGTTCCCGCGGGCGCTCACCGCGGAACTCGGCGCCCGCTGGGCCGATCGAGCCAACCCGTACTGACTCAGACCTCGGGCTTGAAGGTGAACACCTCACCCAGGCGGGTGGCGACCACGACCTCGCCCTCGGGACCGAGGGAGATCCCGGCGATGGTGCCGGTGGCGTCGGGCAGGTGGTCGGAATCGACGGTCTCGCCGGTGGTGGTGTCGAAGGTGATCAGGTTGAGGCCCGCGCCGATCGCGGCGACAGCGTAGCCGAGGCCGCCGGTGGTCTGGGCCGGTGTCCCGCGCAGCGCGAGATCCTTGCGCTCCCAAACGATTTCGGCGCTCTCGCCGGTATCGCGCAGGGCCGTGAGGTAGCCGTCGTCGCCGGCGGGGACGATCTGGTCGCCGACGACCGAGATGCCGCCGCTAGGGGTCCAGCCGAGGGGGTGGGTCCAGCGAGTGGTGCCGTCCTCGGCGTTCACCGCGATCAGGCGGCCGCTGTTGTCGCCGATGTAGACGGTGTCGCCGTCGGCGGAGAGAGTGGGGCTGGTGGCGCTGCCGCCGACGAGCATTTCGGCGTTCCATTCCTGCGACACCTTGCCGTCGGCGTAGCGCATGGCGCGCAGCGCGGCCGCGGGCTTGCCCGGTTCCCAGACGGTGACGAAGAAACGGCCGGTGTCGGGGTCGACGGCGGTGGTGTTGGCGATCGCGCAGCGCGGGCCGCCGGTGGCGCAGTCGTCGAGGCCGTCGCCGGAGGCGGGCCTGGTCAGGCCGGGGAACCGGAGGAAGTCGGGTTCGCCGAGCAGCTGCAGGGTCGGGACCTCACGGCCGCCGGTCTGCCTGCTCAGCACGTCGACCTGGCCGGACTGGGTGATCGTCAGGACCTTGCCGTCACCGGTGAACTGGATCGCCACCGGCACCCCGGCCACCGGCGTGCGCCAGCGCGGCTGCCCCAGGTAGTTGAAGGAGTTCACCGCGCCGTCGTCACCGACGTAGACATTGCTCATGCCGTCGACCACGGTCGGGGCCTGGATGGTGGACGGTCCGAGCTGGTTGCAGAAGCGCTTGCGGCCCGTCTTCATCTGGAAGGACAGGATCGAGCAGCCGCTGGTGCTCGTCGTGACGAACATCTGCCCTTCGGGACCGATGGTCAACGGCTGCGCGATCGGCCCACCGACCGGACGCGACCAGCTCAGCGCCAGCGCGTCCGCCCCCGAGACCGGGCTCGCGCCGGCATTGCTGCCGTCGTGATGCACCGCGGGCCAGCCTTTTCCGGCGCCGACGGTGATGTCGTCCACATCGGTACCGCACCCCGCCACCGCCATCACTCCGGCGGCAGCGAGCGAGGCTACGACACGAGTCCGAGTTCGCACCTGCTGATCTCCCTGGATAATCGGGGTAGGGCACGGTTAGTGTGCGCTGACGAAAGTACTCTGTGTACCCGATGACCGAATCCCCGGGTGGCAGGCCCGGTGGATCACGACGGGAGACTACTTCGTGACGAGCATGTGGGGCGCGCCGCTGACCGCGCGCTGGCGTGGATCGCGCCGCCGAGATCCGCAGCAGGCGCGCTTCCTGACCAAGGACTCGTTGCGCTGGGTGCTGGCCAACCGCGCCTACACCCCGTGGTACCTGGTGCGCTACTACCGGCTGGCCAAGTTCCGCCTGACCAACCCGCATATCGTGCTGCGCGGCATGGTCTTCCTCGGCCGCAATGTGGAGATCCACGCGACCCCGGAATTCGCCCGCATGGAGATCGGTCGCTGGGTGCACATCGGCGACGGCAACGCCATCCGCTGCCACGAGGGTTCGCTGCGCATCGGCGACAAGGTGGTCTTCGGCAAGGACAACGTGGTCAACACCTACCTCGACATCGAGATCGGCGAATCCACCCTGGTCGCCGACTGGTGCTACATCTGCGACTTCGACCACAAGATGGACGACATCACCCTGCCCATCAAGGACCAGGGCATCGTGAAGAGCCCGGTGCGGATCGGCCCCGACACCTGGATCGCGGCGAAGGTGACGGTGCTGCGCGACACCCGGGTGGGCCGTGGCTGTGTGCTCGGCGCGCACGCCGTGGTGCGCGGCGACGTGCCCGACTACAGCATCGCGGTCGGCGCGCCCGCCAAGGTCGTGAAGAACCGCAAGGTCGCCTGGGACGCGAGCGCCGAGGAACGCGAGGCCTATCTGGCCGCGCTGGCCGATATCGAGCGCAAGAAGAACGCCGCCGCCCAGGCCTGAACGGCGCGGCAGTGGAGTCTGTCGGTGGGGCTGGGTACGGTCGGCTGCGTGGAGAGCTATGCGGCGCTGCTACGCGGGATCGGGCCCAGCAACCCGAATATGCGCAACGAGAAGTTACGCGGGGTGTTCGACGGTCTCGGCTTCGAGAAGGTCGCCTCGGTGGTGTCCAGCGGCAATATCGTCTTCCGCACCGCCGACGACCCCGCCGACCTGGAGGATCGCATCCAGCAGGCGCTGACCGCCGAGCTGGGCATCCCCGGCGGCACCATCATCCGCAGCCATCCCGAACTGCGCGCGCTGCTCGACCGCGACCCCTTCGCCGGCCGCCCACACGAGCGCGGCTCCTATCTCACCGTCACCTTCTTCAAGGACCGGATGCGCGAAACGGATCTGTCGGAGTTCGAGGACGATCCACTGACCGAGGTGATCGGCTACGACGCCGAGGCCCGCGCCTTCCTCACCGTCCTCGACAACAGCACCCCGGCCACGCCCGACTTCATGGCCCGGCTGGAGAAGTCCTACGGGAAAGACATCACCACCCGCACCTGGCTCACGGTGCAGCGGGTGGTGAAGAAGATCGAGGGTTAGCGCCCGCCGAGGGCTCGTAGTGGGTGGCGAAGGCGATGGCGCGGTCGCGCAAGGCGGTGCGCAGAGTCGGTGGGGACAGCGCTTCGGCGTCGGTGCCGAGCTGCCACAGGGCCCATTCGGCGTGTGGGGTGTCCTGGAAGGTCACCGTCATGCGCAGGCGGTCGGCGTCGGGTTCCTCGCTGAGGACGGCCAGCGCGGTACCCACCAGTTCCTCCCGCCGCGCCGGGTGCACCAGCAGGCGGACGGCGAGCTGGTCGCCGCCGGTCCGGAAGCGGGTGCTGCGTTCCTGCCAGGCCAGGCTCAGATCGACTCGATCCGGACGGTCAGCGGGGTCGGGGAGTTGCTCGGCGGCCAGCACGCGGGCGAGGCGGTAGGTGCGGTCGGCGCCGGATCGGGTGGCCAGCAGGTAGGTCTGGTCGCGCACGACGACCAGGCCGATCGGGTCCACCGTGCGCCAGCTCGGTGGCTGATCGGGTGCCGCGTAGTGGATGCGCAGCCGGTGGCCGGCCAGGACCGCGCGCCGGACCTCGGTGGCGACGGGACCGGGGATCTCCTCGACGTTGCGGCGGCGGGCCAGCAGATCGGTCTCCGGATCGATGAGCAGCCGTTCCGATACCTCGGCGGCGGTGTCTCGGTAGCCGGCAGGCAGCGCGTCGACCACTTTGAGCATGGCCGCGGCGAGTGCCGAACCGAGGCCGAATGCCTGTGCGCCACTGCGTGATCCGGCGACCAGCAGGGCGAGGGCCTCCTCGTGGTTGAGCCCGGTGAGTTCGGTCCGGAACCCCGGCAGCAATGCGAATCCGCCGTGCCTGCCGCGTTCGGTGTAGACGGGGACCCCGGCCGCGGACAGTGCCTCGATATCGCGCAGCACCGTACGGGTGGACACCTCCAGCTCGTCGGCCAGCTCGGCCGCGGTCAGCCGACCGCGCTGGCGCAACAGCAGCACCAGCGAAACCAATCGATCCGCGCGCATGCGGCGAAAACTAGCAGGAATACCTGACAGAGGATGTCGTGATTCGTTGGGAGGCTGGCCACCACGGCGTCATCGACCGCAGCCATCGGGGCGCGGGGCGTCGGTATCGAACGGAGCTGAAGTGGCAGTGCAACGAACGGCGATCAACCCGGTGTCGTGGTCGGTGGAGCTGGGATTCAACCAGGGCGAGCTCGTCGCGGGCGGCACCCGCACCCTGTACTGCTCCGGCCAGACCGCCATGAACGCGCAGGGCGAGCCCGAGCACCCCGACGACATGGCGGCCCAGCTGGGGTCGAGCCTGGACAATGTGGAGGGCGTGCTGAAGGAGGCGGGCATGTCGCTGACCGACGTCGTCCGGCTCAACGTCTACACCACCGACGTCGACCTGCTCTTCCAGCACTACGGCGTGCTGGCCGCCCGCCTCGGCGCCGCGGGCGTGGCCCCGGCAACCACCATGCTCGGCGTCACCCGCCTCGCCGTCGCCGGTCAGCTGGTCGAGCTCGAGGCCACCGCGGTGGCGTGATCCCAAGCCGCCCCCGGCACCCGGGCCGGGGGCGGCGCACTGGCGGCTGGTGCAAGATCGAGGGGTGAGCCACCCGCAATCGCCCCTGCCACACAGCATCGAGGAATTCCGTGCCGTCGCCCGCGCCCGGCTGACGGCGTTCCCCCGGATCGCCGTTCCCGACGTCCCCGGCATGCGCCGCGCCGGGGTGACCCTGTGCGTGGTGCCGCGCACCGACGACGTCCTGTCGGTGATCGTGATGAAGCGCGCCTACCGCGGACGCAACGCGGGCCAGTGGGGGCTGCCCGGCGGGCGGCTCGAGCCCGGCGAGACACCCGAACAGGCGGCGATCCGGGAACTGCACGAGGAACTGAACCTCGCGGCGAAACCGGCCGATGTGCTGGGACTGCTCGACGACTTCCCGGCCACGTCCGGTTTCGCGATCACCCCGATCGTGGTGACGGTCGACGATATCGACGCCCTGCGGCCCAACCCGGACGAGGTGTTCTCCGTCCACCAGGTCGACCTGACCCGGCTGGCCGCCGACGACGTGCCGCACTGGGTGCGCCCCGAGCAAGCGGTCTTCGACCACGACCTCCGGGCCGAACTCCCCGACACGGACTCCTCCGGACTGCTCCAGATGCGCCTCGGCCCGAAGATGACCATCCACGCCCCGACCGGCGCCCTGCTGTGGCAGTTCCGCGCGGTCGTCCTCCTCGGCCACTCCCCCGCCGATTCCCGGGTCGCCCACTTCACCCAGCCCGACTGGACCAAGCACTGACGTCTACGGGGCGGCGGCGGTGCAGAGGAAGGCGGTGCCGGTGCGGCCGATGCGGGTGAGGACGAGGGTGTAGGGGGTGCGGCCGCGGGGTTTGAGTTTTTTGCGGAGGGCGTCGGGGTCGATGTCGACGCCGCGGACCAGGATCTCGAGTGCGCCGCAGTCGCGGCGGGACAGTTCCTGGCGCAGGGTCTTCTCGCGGAGTTCGAGGCGGTCCTCGATGCGGAAGCCGCGCATGCCGGGTGGGACCGTGTCGCCGGTGAGGTAGGCGATCTGCGGGTCCAGTTGCCAGAGGCCGTGTTTCGCGGCGTAGTGGCGGACCAGGCCCGCGCGCACGACCGCGCCGTCGGGGTCGATGATCCAGGTGCCGGGGGCGCGTTCGGGGATGTCGTCGGGGTCGGCGTCGGTGAGGGTGGTCGCGCCGCCCCGGGAATCGAGGACGGTGGCGCGGCGGGTGACACCGGGTTCGGTGAGGCCGGGCGACCACAGGCAGGCTTCGCGGACGGCGCCGTCGAGGGAGACCACCTCGATCTCACCGGACCAGCCGAGACGATCGAAATCCAGTCCGGGCGCGGACTTCACGGCGATATCGCGGCCCGCGTAGGCGTCGAGGAGATCGGGCAGCGGGGGCTGGAGTTTGGCCGGGTCGTAAGTGCGGCGGCCGTCGGCGCGGCGGGCGGGATCGGCGATGATCACGGTGTCGCGGGAGGTGGGGGTGAGGGCGTCGGCTCTGGCCAGCACGATGGTGCCTGCGTGATCCACGGAGCCGGACAGCGCGTCAGGCCGGTCGCCGGCGCGGGCAGCAGTGGCCGTGTCGGGGTCCGGCGGGCCGGACGCGGTGCCGGCCGAGGAACCGGGAGCGAGGCCATGCGGCAGCCCGGGGACAGGCGCCATCACCGGCTCGACACCCAGGTTGTGCGCGGCGATGGCGAGGCGGACCTCGTCGAGATCGCTGCCGATGACCGCCGGGCAAGTGCGCACGAGCTCAGCCAGTTCCGCGCCGATCGAACAGGTGACATCGTGCACGGCGCGCCCGGCCAGCCGCGCGGCCCGGTGCCGGGCGACCAGCGCGGGGGTGGCCTGCTGCAAGGCGTCGTCGGTGAACAGCCAGCCATCGGACCCGGGCAGCTTGGCGGCGGCCTTGCGCCGCAGCCGCACCGTTTCGATGAGGGCGGCGGTGTGTTCGCCGTGGGTGCGGCGCACCTGCTCGATATCGCGCAGGTGCGCCGCGGGGGTCAGCTCCAGCCGGTCGACCTCGGCGAGCGCGGCACGGCCTGCCGCGCTGCCCAGGTAGGCGACATCGTCGCGGCCGAAGCGGTAGCCCACCTACTTCTGCGCCGCGCCCGGCTTCACGCCGGTGATCATCGCGTTGTAGAAGAACTCGCGCGGCACGACCTTGCGCAGGATGTTCTCGTCGAGCCAGCTCAGGCCGAGCCAGGCGCGGTACTGCGCCATGCGGTAGCCCATGGTCAGCTTCTCGTCGGGGACGGCGGCCTCGAAGGTGCGCACCGGCCAGCCCCACAGGGCGGCGGCGAACTCCTCGGTGGTGGCCTGCACGTCGACGGCACCGGCCGACTTCGCCATGTTCTCGAGATCGCTCGGGTCGAAGGTGTGCAGGTCGACGACGGCCTCGAGGGCGGCGGCGCGGGAGGACTCGTCCAGCTCGGTCTGCGGACGACGCCAGCCGGACAGGAACGGCAGCTTGGTGATCTCGGTGGTCACCTTCCAGGTGGCCTGGCCGAGCTTGCGGGCGTAGAAGTTGCCGACGGTGGTCGGTTCACCGGCGAAGACGAATCGGCCGCCCGGCTTGAGCACGCGCAGGCACTCCTCGAGCGCCAGCTCCACGTCGGGGATGTGGTGCAGCACGGCGTGGCCGCACACCAGGTCGAAGGTGTCGTCGTCGTACGGGATGGTCTCGGCGTCGGCGACGCGGCCGTCGACATCGAGGCCGAGGTGTTCGGCATTGCGCAGCGCGACCTTGACCATGCCGGGCGAGAGGTCGGTGACCGAGCCCTTCTTCGCGATGCCGCCCTGCATCAGGTTCAGCAGGAAGAACCCCGTGCCGCAGCCGAGCTCGAGCGCCCGTTCGTAGGGCAGCGGGGCGGGGCCGACCGCGAGGTCGAACCGGCCGCGGGCATACGCGATACAGCGTTCGTCATAGGAGATCGACCACTTGTCGTCGTAGGTCTCCGCTTCCCAGTCGTGATACAGGACCTGGGCGAGCTTGGTGTCCTTCAGCGCTGCTTCGACCTCGGCCTCGGTGGCGTGCGGGTTCGGCGCCGGGTCATCGGGGTGAACCGTCATAACAGTGCAGCCTAATATGAGAGCGCGCGCACGTGGCGGGCGGTCTTGTTTCCGGCCGTTCCAACTGGTCGATTGACCGATCTCAGCTCAGCGTCCGGTGAACACCGCGCTGTTGGGACCCTGGGCGGCGAAGGTCTGGGTGCCGGTGCGCGCGTCGTCGGTGTCGAAGAGCGCCGACCATTCGGTGACCGCGGCGGAGTGCCCGTGCGGGCCCGCTTCGAACACCGCCTTGGCGGCCGCCAGCGCGCGCGGCGCGGCGGTGACGAACTGTTCGGCCCAGCGGCGCGCGGCAGTCAGCACGTCGTCGGGGGCGACGACCTCGTCGACCAGACCGAGTGTCGCGGCCTCGGTGGCGTCGACGAACCGGCCGGTGTAGACGAGGTCCTTGGCCCGGCTCGCGCCGATCAGCTGGGCGAGGCGGCGGATGCCCGACAGCGGGATCAGGCCCGCCTTGATCTGCGGCAGCCCGAGTTTGACGTTGTCGCCGATGATCCGGTGATCGGCGCCCAGCGCCAGTTCGAGCCCGGCACCGAGGCAGTAGCCGGTGATCGCGGCGACGGTCGGCTGCGGCACCCGCGACAGGCAGCCGAGGGCGGCCTGCAGATCGGCCGCCATGGCGGCGGCCTGACAGGCGTCGAGCTCGGCCAGCTCGCGCATCTCGTCGCCCGCGCTGAACACCCGTTCGTCGCCGTAGACGATCAGCGCCGCCACCCCGGGATGCTCGGCCACGGTGGCGGCCGCGGCGGCCACCTCACGGGCGAGCTGGGCGTCGACGAGGTTCAGCGGCGGACGATCGATGCGCAGCAGCGCGACGCCACGGGCGGTCGGCTCCGCGGGCAGCTCGAGGGTGACGAATTCGGCCATGCGGTCAACCTACCGGCCGCCGAGTGCACCCAGCTGCGGCAGCTCCGTGAAATACCGTTCGTTGTCGGGGAAGTCGCTCAGCGGCGGGCCGTCGGCGGTGGGCGTGTAGGTCGGCATGATCGGGGTGATCGGCCGGTGGGCGGCCAGCAGGGCAGCGGTGTCGGTGAAACCGCACAGGCCGTCGAGCTGCGACCAGGTGGGCGGCAGCAGCACGTGCTCACCGGCCTTCCAGCTCGCCAGCGCGGCGGCGGGGCTCGCCCAGGCCACCCGGGCGGCCTCGGAGGTGGCGCCGTCGGCGCTCTGGCCCTGCGGCAGCACGGCGACGAAGAAACGCGTGTCGTAGCGGCGCGGTTCGGCCGCCGGGGTGATCCAGTTGGACCACGGCCGCAGCAGATCGGCGCGCAGCACCAGCCCCTCGGCCGCCAGGAACTCCGCCAGCGAGAGTTCGCGGCGCTCCAGCCTGCCGCGTGCCTCGCGGTAGCGGGTGGGATCGTCGACGACGGTCTGCGCGGTCGGACCGGCCAGCAGCACACCGCATTCCTCGAAGGTCTCGCGCACGGCCGCGGCGACCAGCGCCTGTGCGCTCGGTTCGTCGGTGCCGAAGCGCTCGGCCCACCAGTCCGGTCCGGGGCCGGCCCAGGCGATGTCGGCGGTGGCGTCGGTGCGGTCGACCCCGCCGCCCGGGAACACGGTCATCCCGCCGGCGAAGGCCATGCCCTTGACCCGCTGCTGCAGGAACACTTCGAGGCCCGGGTCACCGTCGCGCACCAGAATCACCGTCGACGCGTCCCGCACGGGCACCCCGGACTCACTCATACCGTTCCTCTCCACCTGCGAGCACCCGCGACCGACCTGGGGCCATGCGCCGGGTGCGCTCGGGCCGGTGCGCCGATGCACCGGCCTGTCAGCACCCTAGCGCCCGCTTGGTTCGCCACGGTAACGGTTCACCGGTGGGCGCCCCGGCCTCCCGCTCAGTGGACGGTTCAGACCCCTGCGCGCAGGCGGTTCAGGCCCGGCGGTGTCGGCCCGCGGGGGCGGTTCAGGCGCGCCGGTGCTGTCCCGCGCGGCGCGCCCGGCGGGCGAACCAGCGGCCGTCGACCCGGTCCAGCGCGATGGACTGACTGAACGCGGCACTCAGGTTCGCCGCGGTGAGCACGTCTTCGAGCAGCCCCTGCCCGACCACTTCACCCTCCTTGAGCAGCAACGCGTGGGTGAACCCGGGCGGGATCTCCTCCACGTGGTGGGTCACCAGCACCATGGCGGGCGCGTCCGGGTCGGCGGCCAGATTGCCCAGCCGCTCGACGAGCTCCTCGCGCCCACCCAGGTCCAGCCCGGCCGCCGGTTCGTCGAGCAGCAGCAGTTCCGGGTCGGTCATCAGGGCACGGGCGATCAGCACGCGCTTGCGCTCGCCCTCGGACAGGGTGCCGTAGGTGCGGTCGGAAAGATGTTCGGCGCCCAGGGTTTCCAGCATGTCGACGGCGCGTTCGGTGTCGATGGTGTCGTAGCGCTCGCGCCAGCGGCCGAGCACCGCGTACCCGGCGGAGACCACCAGGTCGCTGACCTTCTCGTCGACCGGGATGCGGCTCGCGACCGCCGCCGAGGACAGCCCGATGCGCGGGCGCAGCTCGGTGACGTCGACGCGACCGAGCGTCTCCCCCAACAGGTTCGCCGCGCCGGAGGTCGGATGGACCTCGGCGGCGGCCATTCTCAGCAGCGAGGTCTTGCCCGCCCCGTTGGGGCCGAGCACCACCCAGCGTTCGTCGAGCTCGACCTGCCAGGTGACCGGACCGACGAGCGTTCGGCCCGAGCGGCGGATGGTCACGTCGGAGAAGTCGATGAGCAGATCAGGATCGGGATCGGGTTGCGACACGCGCTCCATCTTGGACCACGCGAGCCCGCAGCGGAACGACCGGCCCGGACGGGTTCGGTCGGTGCTGGTCGGCGCTGGTGCACTCGCGCGGTGACTGGCTGTCGGATGCCCGGAGTCGGGCGGACCGCGAGCTGCTCCCGGCGTGTCGGGTCAGGCGCCCGCGGGCACCGCGATCACCGTCATCGAGCCGGGTGCCACTTCGGTGAACCCGGCGTCACGCACCGCCACCGCGCGCCCGGCCGCCACCTCGGCGACCAGTCGCGACCAGTGTGCGGGCTCGGCCTCGCGCACCGCGCAACGGAATTCGCGCCGCGCCCAGTCCGCGACCACCTCGACCGGCAGCGCCCCGGCCAGCAGCATGCTCGCGTGGCCGACCTGCGCGGCGGCCTTGCCGACCGACATCTCCAGTGCCGCGTTCACCCACAGCACCGGCAGGGTGGGGTCCGGCGGGCCCGGCTCGTCGTGTGCGAGGTCGGTGCCGCCGATCTGCAGTTTGCGCACCCGCTGATCGATCGCGCCGACCGGTCCGGGCACGAACGCGCGCGCCTGCGCACCGTCGACCTCGACGGTCACCCCGTCGACCGCGCCCGCGGCGACCCACTGCGCGCCCCTGGCCCGCCGGGCGACCTTCCTGATCCGCGACCGCTTCCACGCCAGATACCGCGGCTCCCACTCCCCACCGGACCCCGAACGGGGGTCGAGGCACACCGCCAGCGCGGCGGCGGCCGCGGCGGCCAGCAGGGCGCTGCGCGCGGGCGGGTCGGTCTTGGGGATGTGCAGCACCATCTGCATGGCCTGCACCATGGCCGGGTCGTCGGGGTCGCCAGCGCCGCCGTACCCCTGGGCGAGTTCGGCGTGCCGCAGGGCGAAGGTGTCGGTGTCGTCGGGGGCGTCCACGGTGCCGGTCGATTCGTCGCTCATCGTCGAACCAGCCTAATCGAGCCGGTCGGGCGCTCAGTTCACCCGCACATCGACCCGGAACGACGGTGCGGGCCGGATCGGCGCCTTGTTGGCGGGAGTGAGGCTGTACTGCAGCGCGGTGGTGCCGGGCTGGACCGCCAGGTAGGGCCAGATCGTGGCGGCGCCGTCGGCTCGTGGGCCGCCGTCGGGAATGAGGATGCCTCGCTCGAAGTTCACCACGGCCCACCGCTCGGTGGAGTCCGCCGTCTGCGGCAACCGCACGTGCAGGCGCTGGCCGACGGTCACGATCACGGTGCCGCCGTTGACGGACTGATCGATCGTCACCGGCGCGAACTCGTTGGGCGAGGGATTGCTCGGCAGTGTCACCGTGGTGGGTGTGGGTTCGTCGCCGCCGCAGCCGGCGGTCAATGCGCCAATCCCGGCCACGGTGATCAGAACGAGCAAGGTTCTACGCACAGCAGCCTCCCAGTGACGAACAGGTGACGACGACTCGGATACCTCGTCGTCACTCTACGTCGCGGTGGACACGTTTCGGCGTCACCGACCGAGCAGCGGCACCCTGCGCACGCCGCCGTCGCGGGCGTCGGCGGCTTCCACTTCGTCCCGGGTGACGCCCAGGATGAACAGCACCGCGTCCAGGTACGGATGCGACAGCGCCGTGTCGGCCACCTCGCGCAGCGCGGGCTTGGCGTTGAACGCCACACCCAGCCCGGCGGCGTTGAGCATGTCGATGTCGTTGGCGCCGTCACCGACCGCGACGGTCTGCTCCATCGGCACGCCCGCCTCGGCGGCGAACTTGCGCAGCGCGGTCGCCTTGAAGGCCCGGTCGACGATCTCGCCGACCACCCGGCCGGTGAGCTTGCCGTCGACGATCTCCAGGGTGTTGGCCTGCACGAAGTCGAGCTCGAGTTCGTGCGCGAGCGGCTCGATGACCTGCCGGAACCCGCCGGAGACCACCCCGCAGCGGAACCCGAGCCGCCGCAGTGTGCGGATGGTGGTGCGCGCGCCGGGGGTGAGCTCGATCCGGTCGGCGACCTCCTCGATCACCGATTCGTCGAGCCCCTCGAGGGTCGCCACCCGCTGCCGCAGCGATTCGGCGAAGTCGAGTTCGCCGCGCATGGCGGCCTCGGTGACTTCGCGGACCTGGTCCTCGACGCCGGCGTGCGCGGCCAGCATCTCGATGACCTCGCCCTGGATCAGCGTGGAGTCCACGTCGAAGACGATGAGCCGCTTGGCCCGGCGCGCCAGCCCGGCCCGTTCCACCGCGATGTCGACCTGTTCGGCGACGGCGATGTCGGCCAGGGCGGTGCGCAGCCGCGAGTCGGTGTCGGCGCCTGCGTCGGACGCCGAGACGAGCAGTTCCATGCCGGTCACCGGGTAGTCGGCGATGCCGCGGATGGTGTCGATATTGGCGCCGAGCCCGGCCAGCAGCCGCGAGATCGCGCTGAAGGCGTGCGCGGTGACGGGCGCGCCGAGCACGACCACGGCGTGGGTCGACATGGGCGGCTTGCCGATCTGCGCGTCGACCGACACGTCGACCTGCATGCCGACGGTGTTCATCGCCTCTTCGAGCTCGTCCTGCAGCGCCTCGGGGTCGTTCGGGCACGAGACCAGCACACCGAGGGTGAGCCTGCCCCTGATGACCACCTGTTCCACGTCCAGCAGGCTCACCTGGTGGCGTGACAGCGTCGCCAGCAGTACGGACGTGACGCCGGGTCGGTCGGGGCCGGTGACGGTCACGAGAACTGTGGTGTCGGCCAAGTCGATCTGCTCCGTTCGATTACCCACAAAAAGAGTGTGCACCTGCTGGTCACCCAGCCGGTGCACACCCTCGTCTTACGGTGTTTTCCTACTTCTTGGCGAGCGCGCCTTCTTCGACGTGCGTGCTGTGCTTGCCCGAACCCCAGCCGACGTGCGCTTCAGCCTTCATGCGCTCGACCATGTGCGGGTAGTGCAGCTCGAACGCCGGGCGCTCCGAACGGATACGCGGCAGCTCGTAGAAGTTGTGGCGCGGCGGCGGGCAGGTGGTGGCCCACTCCAGGGAGTTGCCGTAGCCCCACGGATCGTCCACGGTGACGACCTCGCCGTAACGGTAGCTCTTGAACGTGTTCCACACGAACGGCAGCATCGACGAGCCGAGGATGAAGGCACCGATGGTGGAGATGGTGTTCAGCGTGGTGAAGCCGTCGCTGGGCAGGTAGTCGGCGTAGCGACGCGGCATGCCCTCGGCACCCAGCCAGTGCTGCACCAGGAAGGTGGTGTGGAAGCCGACGAAGGTGGTCCAGAAGTGCCACTTCGCGAGACGCTCGTCCATCATGCGGCCGGTGATCTTCGGGAACCAGAAGTAGATACCGGCGAAGGTGGCGAACACGATGGTGCCGAAGAGCACGTAGTGGAAGTGCGCGACGACGAAGTACGAGTCGGTGACGTGGAAGTCCAGCGGCGGCGAGGCCAGGATGACACCCGACAGACCACCGAAGAGGAAGGTCACCAGGAAGCCGATCGACCACAGCATCGGTGATTCGAACGTCAGCTGACCGCGCCACATGGTGCCGATCCAGTTGAAGAACTTCACACCGGTCGGGACCGCGATGAGGAAGGTCATGAAGGAGAAGTACGGCAGCAGCACGGCGCCGGTGGCGTACATGTGGTGCGCCCACACGGCGATCGACAGCGCGGCGATACCCAGGGTGGCGTAGACCAGCGTGGTGTAACCGAAGATCGGCTTCCGGCTGAACACCGGGAAGATCTCGGAGACGATGCCGAAGAACGGCAGCGCGATGATGTACACCTCGGGATGGCCGAAGAACCAGAACAGGTGCTGGTAGAGCAGGATGCCGCCGGTGGCCGGGTCGTAGATGTGGCCGCCCAGGTGGCGGTCGTAGGCCAGGCCGAACAGCGCCGCGGTCAGCAGCGGGAAGGCCAGCAGCACCAGGACCGAGGTCACCGCGATGTTCCAGGTGAAGATCGGCATGCGGAACATGGTCATACCGGGCGCGCGCAGGCAGACCACGGTGGTGAGCATGTTGACGCCACCGAGGATGGTGCCCAGACCGGACACGGCCAGGCCCAGGATCCACAGGTCGGTGCCGACACCGGGCGAGTGCAGGATGTCGGTCAGCGGCACGTACGCCGTCCAGCCGAAGTCCGCCGCGCCACCGGGGGTCACGAAGCCCGCGGTCGCCATGGTGCCGCCGAACAGGTACAGCCAGTAGCTGAACGCGTTCAGTCGCGGGAAGGCGACGTCGGGGGCGCCGATCTGCAGCGGCAGGATGATGTTGGCGAAGCCGAACACGATCGCCGTCGCGTAGAACAGCAGCATGATCGTGCCGTGCATGGTGAACAGCTGGTTGAACTGTTCCGGCGAAAGGAACTGCAGACCCGGGCGCGCGAGCTCGGCGCGCATGAGCAGCGCCATGAGACCGCCGACCAGGAAGAAGCTGATCGCCGTCACCAGATACATGGTGCCGAGCACCTTGGGGTCGGTGGTGGTGACCGCCTTGTAGAGGAACGAGCCCTTCGGCCCGGTCCGAGCCGGATACGGTCGAGTCGCTTCCAACTGAGGGACTGGCCTGGGCTCTACCGCAGTCACTGATCCTCCTGAAGATGCCTGTACGTCACTCGCAGCGCCGGCCGCGCCTCGGGAGGCGAGCAGCAGACATGCGTTGAAGTGATCGTAAACCGTGCTGCCGCAGCATTCCGCGCGGGTCCTACTCTGTGTCGTATTCGGCGCGCCGTAGGCGGCGGGCCGAGGACGGTCTCGATCTTCCTCCGCAGGTCCGGCGGGTGCAACGGTTGTCAGCGATGACTTTTCGGCCTTCGGCGCGTCATGATCGATGACGGTGCGCGCCGTGCTCACCGCCTCTGTCGAACCACCCTGTCGAACCGAGGAGCCCGTCATGACCATCACTCCCAAGCCCGGCGATCCCGTCTGGGCCGACCTCTACACCGCCGACCTGGACCGCGCGATCGCCTACTACGGCGAACTGTTCGGCTGGACCGCCGAGCGCGGCGGCCCGGAATTCGGCGGATACACGACCTTCAGCAAGGACGGCCGGGCCGTGGCCGGGGCGATGGCCAGGATGGAGGATCCCGCCGACGTCTACCCCGACCGGTGGACGGTCTACCTGTCCTCGGCCGACGCGGCGGCGACCGTCGCCGAGGCGAGCGCGGCGGGCGGGCAGGTGTTCGTGGCGCCGATGGCGGTCGCCGACCTCGGGACGATGGCCGTGCTCGCCGATTCCGGTGGCGTGGGCGTCGGGGTCTGGCAGGCGGGCACCTTCGGTGGCTTCGAGGCGGTGGGCTCGGTCGCCGACGGCACCTGGTCCGAACATGTCGGCGTGCCGTCCTGGTTCGAGCTGATGACCCGCTCCTACGAGCCCTCACTGGCCTTCTACCGGGACGTTTTCGGCTGGGACGACACCTTCACCGTCGCCGATTCCGACGAGTTCCGCTACACCACCCTGCACGCCACCTCCCCGATGCTCGGCGGCGTGATGGACGGCAGCGCGCACCTGCCCGACGGCCTGCCCGGCGCGTGGACGATCTATTTCGGCGCCGACGATGTCGACAAGACGGCCGAGCAGGCGGTGGCGCTGGGCGGCGCGATCGTCATCGAGCCGATGGACACCCCCTACGGCCGCCTGGCCGGACTCACCGACGCCACCGGCGCGCATTTCAGCATCGGCGGCAACAAGCGCTGACCGGTTCACCCACCTTGGGGTGGTAATCGATCCCCCTGGGAGTTACCACCCCAACGCTGGGGTCGGTGTCGGTTTCCCCGCCCGGCGGCGAGGGTGGAGAGGTACCGAAAACACCTCCCACCAGCCACGAAGGGGACACCACGATGAGCGCACCGGTCACCGCATCCGCCGACAACGTCATCGCGATGCCGCGCAGGCATGCCGCGGCGCCGATCGCCGACGGCCGGCTCGCCGACGCCGATCTGGACCGCTGGGCGAACCGGCTGGCCCGGCTGCTGCTGGGCCGCGGTGCCACTGCGGGCGCCCGCGTCGCGCTGGCGGTCGAGCCGCGGATCGAGGCGCTGGTGGCCGAGGCGGCGGCGCGCAAGATCGGCGCGCACCCGGTGCAGGCGGACGCCGCCACCGCCCGCGTCGGCATCACCACCCGGTCGCGCCGGGCCGAGCTGACCGACGCCGTCGACTGGCTGATCCTCGACGATCGCTCGACGTTGCGGCACTACCTGGTCAGCTCGGATGCGCCCCTGTCGGCCGTCGAACTGCGCGCGGCCTCCTGATACCCCATTCCGATCCGGTCTCCGCAGGTCCAGAATGGACATAGCGCGCGTTACGTAGCGGTCGGGGACGACAGGTGAACACCGAGCTCGAGCACATGAGAACGCAGGTTCGTTCATGATCCAGTCTGCTTCGCCTGCGCCGGATGCCGGCGCACCCGAAGGCCCGTTTCCGCTGTCCGCCGCCCAGCGTGGCATCTGGTTCGCCCAGCACATCGCGGGTTACACGCCCATCTCCATCGCCCAGTACGTCGAGCTGACCGGCCCCGTCGAGCACGAGTTGCTGACGCGGGCCGTGCAGCGCACCGGCCGCGAGTTCGGCACCGGCTATCTGCGTCTGGTGGAGGTCGACGGGCAGCCGCACCAGCTCGTGGACCTCACCCTCGACGACGGCATGGCCGAGCTGGACTTCCGGTCCGAGCCGGACCCGGAGGCGGCGGCGCAGGCGTGGATGCGCGCCGAGTACTCGGCGCCGCTGGACGTTATGAAAGACCGATTGGTCCGGTTGGCCATGTTGCGGGTCGGCGTGGACCGCTGGTTCTGGTACTCGCGGATGCACCACATCGTGCTCGACGGCATGGGCGCGCTGGCGCTGGTCCAGCGCACCGGCGAGCTCTACAACGCCGCGCTCGAGGGTCGCGAGCCACCCCGAGCCAAGGCCGAGCCGCTGCAGAAGATCGTCGAGGCCGATCTGGCCTATCGCAGTTCCGGCCGTTTCGCCGCCGACCGCGAGTACTGGCGCGATCATCTGGCCCGGCTGGCCGATCCGGTCACCCTCGCCGGCCGCGACGCCGCCGTCGACAGCCATCCGAACCGGGTCTCCGGCGCGCTGCCCGCCGAGACCGCCGCACTGCTCGATACCGTTGCCGCCGAGGTGAATTCAGCAGTGGCGCCGACCGCGGTCGCCGCGTTCGGCGCCTATCTGGCCGCGATGACCGGTGCGCCGGAGGTGGTGCTGAGCCTGCCGGTGTCGGCGCGGACCTCGGCGACGCTGCGCCGGTCGGGCGGCATGCTCGCCAATGTCGTCCCGTTGCGGGTGCGCCTCGATCCGGCGACCACGGTGGGCGCGGCGATCCTGGCGGTGCAGGGCGAGCTGACCGGTGCGCTGCGCAGGCAACGCTATCGCCAGGAGGACATCGTCCGCGATCTCGGCTGGGCGATGGACGAGGCGGCGTCGTTCGGGCCCGCCGTGAACCTGATGATGGTCGACACCCGGATCGCGCTCGGTCCGGTGGTCGGGCGATTGCACGTGCTCACCTCCGGGCTGATCGACGATCTGTTCGTCAACCTCTATCCCGGTGTCGGCGGCGAGAGCACCCACATCGACCTGCAGGGCAACGGGAACCTCTACAGCGACGCCGACCTGGCCGCCCACCATGCGCGCTTCCTGCTGTTCCTGCACCGTTTCCTGCTGGCCGGACCCGGGGCACCGCTGTCGGCGGTGTCGGTGCTGTCCCTTGCCGAGCAGACGCTCTCGGTGCCCGCGCGCGGTCCTTCAGGGGTCGAGCCGCGCACCCTGCCCGAGCTGTTCGCCGGGGGCGCAGCGATCGACCCGGACGCGGTGGCGCTGCGCTGGGGCGAGGACGAGACCATGACCTACCGGGCGGTGGACGACTACACCAACCGCCTGGCCCGCGTCCTGACCGCTGCCGGTGCCGGACCGGAACACGGTGTCGCCCTGTCGATTCCACGGTCCAGGGAGTCGGTACTCGCCACTGTCGCGGTCGCCAAGACGGGCGCGCCGTTCGTGCCGATCGATCCGGCCTATCCGGCGGACCGGATCGAGCACATGATCGACGACAGCGCTGTGGTCACCGGCCTGACCGTGGCGCGGGCGCGCCCGTCACTGCCGGATCGGGTCGACTGGCTGATTCTCGACGACACCGCCACCGTCGCGGCGATCGATGCCGAGGACGCCGCCCCGATCACCGATGCCGACCGCACCGCCCCGCTGCACCTGGACCAGGTTGCCTACGTCATCTACACCTCCGGATCAACCGGTCTCCCCAAGGGCGTGCTGGTTTCCCATCGCGGCTTGGCCAATCTCGCCACCGGATCCGGCGCGGGCTTCGGCGTCGACGCGGACTCCGTTGTCGCCCACGCTGTTTCGCCGAGCTTCGACATCTCGGTCGAGGAGATCCTGGTGACCCTCACCGCCGGCGCCACTCTCGCGGTGGTCCCGCCGTCGGCGTACGCGGGCGAGGACATGGCCCAGGTGCTGCGCGCGCACCGGGTCACCCACCTCAATGTCACCCCCGCGGTCGTCGGTTCGCTCGACCCGTCGACCCTGCCCGACCTGCGCACCATCGTCGTCGGCGGCGATGCCTGCCCGCCGGAACTGGTGACGAAGTGGGCGGGCCGTGCCCTGCTCAACGGCTACGGCCCCACCGAGACCACGGTGACCTCCACCCTCACCGATCCCCTGGTCCCCGGCGCGCCGGTGACGATCGGCGGCCTCACCCGTGGTGTCTCCGGCCTGGTCCTCGACCCCTGGCTGCGCCCTGTGCCGGCGGGCACCGTGGGCGAGCTGTATCTCGCGGGCCCCGGGGTCGCCCGGGGTTACCATCGGCGCAGCGGACTCACGGCGAGCCGCTTCGTCGCTGATCCGTACGCGTCCGGCGAACGGATGTACCGCACCGGCGATCTGGTCCGCTGGAGCGAGCAGCACGGCCGCTTCACCCTGGAATACCAGGGCCGCAGCGACTTCCAGGTGAAGGTGCGCGGCTACCGGATCGAACTCGGTGAGATCGACGCCGCCCTCCAGCACCTGCCCGATATCGACTTCGCGATCACCCTCGGTGTCGAGACCGCCACCGGCGCGACCGCCCTCGTCTCCTACGTCACCACCGAACCCGGCGCCGAGGTCCACCCCGAAGCGGTGAAAGCCGCGGTCGGCGAACAACTTCCGGCCTACATGGTTCCCGTCGTGGTCATGGTGCTCGACCGCGTCCCGCTGACCCCGCTCGGCAAGGTTGACCGAAAAGCCTTGCCCGCACCGGATTTCACCGCCCGAACCGTGGCGAGCAGGCCGCCGTCGACCCCGCGTGAGAAAGCGATCGCCGCCCTGTTCGCCGAAGTACTCGGCCTCGACGCGGTCGGCGCCGACGACAGCTTCTTCGCCCTCGGCGGCGACAGCATCGTCTCCATCCAGCTCGTCTCCCGCGCTAAGGCCGCCGGCATCACCTTCACCGCCCGCGACGTCTTCGAACGCAAAACGGTCGCCGCCCTGGCCGCCGTCGCCGCAGACACCGAAGTGACCGTGGTGGAAGAACTCCCCGGCGGCGGCACCGGCCCGGTAACCCTCACCCCGATCGTGCACGCGATGCTCGAACACGGCGACACCTGGCGCCGCTACAGCCAGGCCGTCTTGATCACCCTGCCCGACGATGCCACCCCGTCGACCCTCGCCACGGCAGTCCAGACCTTCCTAGACCATCACGACATCCTGCGCTCCACCCTGCGCGGCTCCCCCGGAAACTGGGAATGGGTTGTCGCCGAATCGGGTTCGATCACCGCCGACTCATTGATCGAGGTCGTCCGGACCAGACCGCAGGCGGCCGAGTTCACCGATACAGTCGAGCGGGCCTTGCAGCAGGCTGCCGATCTCCTGGACCCCACGACCGGCAGCGTGGCTCGCTTCGTACTGATCGAGCGCGCCGGCGCGGCGCCGCTGTGCTGGCTCGTGCTGCACCATCTCGTCACCGACGGTGTGTCGTGGCGGATCCTGTTGCCCGACTTGGCGACTGCCGCTTTCGGTGGCGAACTCGAGCCCGTCGGCACATCGTTCCGCCGCTGGGCGCACAGCCAGCCCGAGCAGGCGAGCGCGCGGGCCGGCGAAGTGCCCATCTGGCAGCGCATCCTGGCAACCCCGGACCCCGCCTTCGGCGCCGAGCCCTTCAACCCGGCCCGCGACGTGGTCGCCACCATGGCGCAGTACGAGACGACCGTTCCGGCCGAGGTCGCACACACCGTCCTCACCACCATTCCCGAGCAATTCCATTGCGGAGCAGACGATGTACTGCTGGCAGCACTGACGCTCGCGGTCGCCCGGTGGCGCGACCGCGACGGCGCGCTGCTCACCCTGGAAGGGCACGGCCGCGCGGAATCCCTGCTGCCGGGCGCCGATATCGCCCGCACGGTCGGCTGGTTCACCAGCGTCTATCCCGTGGCGATCGATCTGGCGGGCATCGACCTGAACGACGCCTTCACCGGCGGCCCGGCCGCGGGCGCGGCGATCAAGGCGACCAAGGAACAACTGCGCACGATTCCCGATCGCGGTGTCGGCTACGGCGTGCTCCGCTACCTGAATACCGAGACGGCCCTCGCGGACGCACCCACCCCGCAGCTCAGCTTCAACTACCTCGGCCGGGCGACAACCGGCGACGGCCCCTGGCTACCACGCCGCTTCGCCGCCACCAACGACGACCGCGCACCCCTGGCCGCCACCGTCGACATCAACGCCGTGCGCACCGATGCGGGCCTGGAGGTCACCTGGGCATACGCGAGCAGACTGCTCACCGAATCCGACGTCCGCGAACTGGCCGACCTGTGGTCGCAGGCCCTCGAAGCCCTGACCACCCATGCCCGCACCGCAGGCGCGGGCGGCCGCACCCCCTCCGACTTCCCCCTCGTCACCCTCGACCAACCGCAGATCGACACCTGGGAACGCGCCTACCCCACCCTCGCCGACGTCTGGCCGCTCTCGCCCCTGCAATACGGCCTGCTCTTCCACGCCCTCTACGATTCCGACACCGCCGACGGCTACACCGTCCAATCGCTGCTCACCCTGGCAGGCACCGTCGACACCGCTCGCCTGCGCGCCGCCGCCCAGGCCCTGATCGACCGCCACGAGAACCTGCGCGTCGCCTTCGCCGAGACCGACGACAGCCCCCGCCAGCTCGTCCTGTCCACGGCCGAGATCCGCTGGCACGACCTCGATCTCACCGACCTCACCGATGACGAGCAGCGCACCCGCGAACTCGACCGGGTGATCGAACTCGACGCGCTGACCCGCTTCGACCTCACCCGTCCCCCGCTGCTGCGCTTCACCCTGATCCGGACCACCCCGGACACCTACCGGCTCATCATGACCAATCACCACCTGGTCCTCGACGGTTGGTCGACGCCGCTGCTGGTGCGCGAACTGCTGGCCCTCTACGTCTCCGCGGGCGACGCCTCGATCCTGCCGCCCGCCCGCTCCTACCGCGAGTTCCTGGCCTGGCTCGCCGAACAGGACACCGACGCGTCGCTGGCGGCCTGGCGGCAGTCCCTGGCCGGCATCGACACCCCCACCCGCGCGGTCCCCACCCTCGCGGGGATCGAGTCGACCGAGACCGCGATGCTCTCCCACGATCTGTCCGAGGACACCGTCGCCGTCCTCGAATCCGCGGCCAGGGAAGCGGGCGCGACGGTGAACATCCTGGTCCAGGCGAGCTGGTCGCTGTTGCTGGCCATGCTGACCGGTCGCACCGACGTGGTGTTCGGCAGCACCGTCTCGGGCCGGCCGCCGGAACTGCCCGGGGTGGAGGAGATGGTCGGGCTGTTCATCAACACCGTGCCGGTCCGGGTGACCCTGGACCCCGCGGAGAAGGTCTCCGATCTGTTGGCCCGGGTGCAGGCCGAACAGGCGCGGCTGATGGACCATCAGCACGTCGGCCTGGCCGCCATCCACCGGGCGGTGGGATTGGCCGAATTGTTCGACACCCTCACCGTTTTCGAGTCCTACCCGATCGACCGGGAGGCCCTGTCGCAGGCCCTGGACATCGCCGGCATGCGGGTCATCGATGTGGAAGGAACCGACGCGACCCCGTACCCGTTGAACCTCATGGTGATTCCGCTGCACGGCACGACCGGCGACGCCCTGCGCATCACCGTCAAATTCATGGCCGACCAACTCGAACCCGTTGCCGCGCAATCCCTCCTGGACCGTTTTGTCCGCTTGCTCGGCCGCCTGGCGGAGAACCCGCACGCGCTGGTCTCGCAACTGCAGTACTGCAGCGACACCGAACTCGCCACCCTCGCCCCCGTCCACGGCCCGGCGGGCGTGCCGATGCGCACCCTGCCCGACATCCTGACCGCGGGCGCCCGCCTCGACCCGGACGCGGTCGCGATCAGCGCGGGCGAGCTGCGGATGAGCTACGGCGAACTCGACGCCTGGTCGAACCGGTTCGCCCGGGTCCTGCTGGGTCGCGGGGTGAGTCCCGAGGTGTTCGTGGTGCTGGCGCTGACCCGCTCGCTCGAATCGGTGGTCGCGGTATGGGCGCTGGCCAAGACCGGCGCGGCCTTCGTCCCGCTGGACCCCAGCTATCCGGTGGAACGCATCGAGCACATGCTCCGCGATTCCCAGGCCCCGATCGGCGTCACCGTCACCGCCACCGGCGAAACCCTGCCCGGCACCGTCGACTGGCTACTGCTCGACGACCTCAACACCCTGCGCCGCGCCATGCTCGTCTCCGACGCGCCCATCACCGACGCCGAACGCGGCGGCCCGATCGATCTCGACCACACTGCCTACCTCATCTACACCTCCGGCTCCACCGGCAAGCCGAAGGCGGTCCTGCTCAGCCACCGCGGTATCGCGAATCTCGTGACATCCCAACGGGAAACGCTCGCCCTCGACCCCTCCGCCAGCGCGCTCCAGGTCGCCTCGCCCAGTTTCGACGCGTCGGTCTTCGAGATGCTCACCGCGCACGCGGCGGGCGCGCGGCTGGTGGTGTCGCCGCCGGAGGTGTACGGCGGCGGCGAACTGGAGACGCTGCTGCGCACCGAGCGGGTCACCCATGCCGTGATCACCCCATCGGCGCTGGCCACTATGGAACCCACCGATCTCACCGACCTGCGCGTGCTCTCGGTCGCCGGTGAGGCGGCCACCCCCGAACTCATCGAGAAGTGGGCGGCGGGCAGGCGGATGGTGAACCTGTACGGCCCCACCGAGTTCAGCATCTGGGCCACCGGTCCCGCCGAACTCCGCGCCGGCGAGCCGGTCACCATCGGCGGCCCGATCCGGGGCGCCGCGGTGGTGGTGCTGGACAGCTGGCTGCGGCCGGTGCCGGTCGGCATCCAGGGCGAGCTGTATCTGGCGGGGCCCGCCTTGGCCCGCGGCTACTTCCACCGCTTCGAGATGACCGCGGCCCGGTTCGTCGCCGACCCCTACGGCGCGCCCGGCGAACGGATGTACCGGACCGGTGACATGGTGCGCTGGGTCCCCGGCCCCGACGGCGTACTGACCTTGGAGTACCTGGGCCGCAGCGACTTCCAGGTCAAGATCCGTGGGCTGCGGATCGAACTCGGCGAGATCGACGCGGTGCTCTCCCGCGAGGACGAGGTGGAGTACGCGGTGACCATCGGCCGCGAGGGGCCGGCCGGGGCGACAGTGCTGGTGTCCTACGTGCTGCCCACCGCCGGATCCGCCCTCGACCCCGAACGGCTGCGCGCGCAGGTCGCGGCAGAACTGCCCGGGTACATGGTGCCCGCCAACGTCGTAATCCTGGATGACATCCCGCTGACACCGGTCGGCAAACTGGACCGCAAAGCCCTTCCGGTACCGGACTTCTCGGCCGCGCAGCGCGCGTATCTGGCACCGAGCACCCCGGTCGAGGCGGCGGTCGCGGCGGTGTTCGCCGATGTCCTCGGTAGCGAGCGCGTCAGCGTCGACCAGTCCTTCTTCGAGCTCGGAGGCAACTCACTGAGCGCGACAAAGGTTGTCGCCCGGATCAATTCGACCCTCGGCGCCGGTATCGCCCTGCGCGACCTCTTCGACGCCCCCACCGTCGCCCAACTGTCCGCCCGTGTCGTCCCCACCACCGACAGCACCCCCGGCCGCCCCACCCTCGCCGCGCGCCCGCGCCCCGACCGAATCCCACTCTCCCCCGCCCAGCAACGCATGTGGGTGCTCAACCAGCTCGACCCGTCCTCCTCCGCCTACAACATCGCCATCGCCCTCCGCCTCACCGGCACCCTCGACGTCCCCGCCCTGCGCCAGGCCCTCACCGACGTCATCACCCGCCACGAATCCCTGCGCACCCGCTACCCGTCCGACGCCGACGGCCCCCGCCAGGTCATCGTCAGCATCGAATCCGCCACCCCAGCCATGCCGGTACTCGACACCGAAGACGGCGCCCCCCTACGCACCCGGATCAACGACCTCACCAACACCGGCTTCGACCTCACCCGCGAGGCCCCGCTACGAGTCGGCTTGTTCCGCCTGACGCCCAGCGAAACCGTCGGGACCGCGGTCTCCGTGGCCGAGCGATTTTCGGACAATGGCGTTCCCGTGCACGTAGTCGTGCTGGTCGTGCATCACATCAGTGCTGACGGCGCGTCGATGGCGCCGCTGGCCGCCGATCTGGTCGCCGCCTATTCGGCCCGGGTCGCGGGCGCTGAGCCGTCGCGGGAACCCCTTGCCGTGCAGTACGCGGATTTCGCCCTGTGGCACCGCGAGCTGCTGGGTGTCGCGACCGATGCGGAATCCGTGGCAGCACAGCAGATCCGGTACTGGACCGAGACCCTGGCCGGTGCTCCGGATGCGCTCGAACTGCCCAGCGATCGCCCCCGCCCCGCCGTGCAGTCGATGCGCAGTGACGACGTGGACTTCGGTCTCGACGAGCGGACCCATCGTGCGCTGATCGAGTTCGCGGCGGCGAACAATGTCAGCGTCTTCATGGTCGTGCACGCGGCGCTGGCGGTCCTGCTGTCGCGGCTCGGCGGCACCGGCGACATCGTCATCGGCACTCCGGTCGCCGGTCGGGGTGAGGCGGCGCTCGACGATCTGGTCGGCATGTTCGTCAACACCCTCGCCCTGCGCACCCAGGTCGACCCCGGCCTGCCCTTCCGCGAGTTCCTCGCCACCATCCGCGGCACCGACCTCGACGCCTTCGCCCACGCCGACGTCCCTTTCGAGCAGCTCGTCCAGGTCATCGACCCCACCCGCTCGACCGCCCACCACCCCCTGTTCCAGGTCTCGCTGTCGCTGCAGAACTTCGTCGAGCCGGTCCTCGAACTACCCGGCCTGCGCTTCGAGGTCGAAGACTTCGACCGCCGCGCCTCCGCCTTCGATCTCACCCTCGACCTGCGCGAACGTTTCGCCAACACCGGCCCCGCAGGCATCGATGGCGTCCTGACCTACGCCACCGACCTCTTCGACGCCCCCACCGCCACCTCCTTCGCCACCCGCTGGCACCAGATCCTCACCACCGTCCTCACCGACCCCACCCGCCGCGTCGCCGACATCGACCTCCTCACCGACACCGAACGCACCACCCTCATCCCCGTCCACGGCCCCACCCCCACCACACCCACCACCACCCTCGCCCACCTCCTCACCACCACCGCCAACACCTTCCCCGACCGCCCCGCCCTGGTCTCGAAACCGGTCGGCACTACGACGTACCGCGATCTCGACGCACGCTCGAACCAGCTCGCCCGTCTCCTCATCGAATCGGGCGCACGCACCGAAACCGTTGTCGCCCTGGGTCTCCCCCGATGCCCTGAACTACACACCGCCATCTGGGCCACCGCCAAAACCGGCGCCGCATTCCTCCCGGTCGACCCGAAGCACCCGGTCGAACGCATCGACCACATGCTCACCGATTCCGGGGCCGAGGTCGGCATCACCCTCGCCGAATACCGGCCGCAACTGCCCGATACGACCCGCTGGCTGGTCCTCGACGATCCCACCGTCATCGAAAACCTTTGCGCCATCAGCGATACCACTCTCACGGACGACGACCGCCTCGCCCCGATCCGCCTCGAGAACCCCGCCTGGATGATCTACACCTCCGGCTCCACCGGCACCCCCAAGGGCGTCACCGTCACTCATCGCGGCCTGGCCGACCTGGTCGCCGCCCAGCGCACCGACCTCGCCCTGGACGAGCGCGCCCGCGTCCTCCAGGTCGCCTCGCCGAGCTTCGACGCGTCGATCTTCGAGGCGCTCATGGCTTTCGGTTGCGGCGCCGCGTCGGTCATCGCGCCACCGGACGTCTTCGGTGGCGGCCCGCTCGCGGAACTCATCGCCGCCGAATCGGTCACCCACATGGTGATCACCCCGTCCGCGCTGGCCACCATCGATCCCGCCGAGGTGTCGAGCGTGCGGGTGCTGGCGGTGGCCGGTGAGGCGGTCGGCCCCGATCTCGTGGCCCGCTGGTGCGCCGACGGTCGGATCATGGTCAACCTGTACGGACCGACCGAATACACCATCTGGGCAACAGGTTCCGGGCCGCTGGCGGCCACCGAACCGGTCACCATCGGCACCCCGGTGCGTGGCGCCGCCGTGCTCGTCCTCGACGACCGCCTGCGCCCGGTCCCCGTCGGCGTCGCCGGCGAGCTGTACCTGGCCGGTACCGCCCTGGCACGCTGCTACCACGCTCGTCCCGCCCTGACCGCCGCCCGCTTCGTCGCCGATCCGTTCGGCGCGCCAGGCGACATTCTCTATCGCACCGGCGATCTCGTGCGCTGGACACATGGTCGTGCCCGGTCCGGCGCGACCGGCCGACTGACCCTGGAATACCTGGGCCGCACCGACTTCCAGGTGAAGGTCCGCGGCCAGCGCATCGAGCTCGGCGAGATCGACGCGGTGCTGGGCGCCATCGAGGGCGTCGACCTCGCGGTGACTCTCGGCGTCCCCGGCCCCACCGGCGCCACCGCCCTCGCCGCCTACCTCGTCCGCCTGCCGGGCGCCGACCTCGACCTCGCCCACATCCGCGCCGTCGCCGCCGACACCCTGCCCGCGTACATGGTCCCCGCTGCCTTCGTCGTCCTGGACGAGATCCCCGTCAATGCCGTCGGCAAACTCGACCGCAAGGCCCTGCCGGAGCCGGTGTTCGTCGTCGACGACACCCCGTACCGTGCCCCGCGCACCCCCACCGAGCAGGTCCTCGCCGAGGTGTACGCCGAACTGCTCGGCCGCGAGCAGGTGGGCGTCGACGACTCCTTCTTCGCCCTCGGCGGCGACAGCATCCTGGCGATCCAGCTGGTCACCCAGGCGAAACTGCGTGGCGTGCACTGCACCCCGCTCCAGGTGTTCGAGCACCGCACCGTCGCCGCGCTGGGCGCGATCGTCGACGCCACCGACACCGTCGAGGCACTCGCGGAACTGCCCGGCGGCGGCACCGGCGACCTGCCGCTCACCCCGATCGTCCGGTACATGATCGACCGCGGCGGCGACTTCGACCGTTTCGCCCAGACCGCCGTCCTCGACCTGCCCGTAGGCATCGACCGCGCCCAGCTCGTCGCCACCCTGACCGCCGTCGTGGACCGCCACGACATGCTGCGCTCACGCCTGTGGCAGGACGGGGACGGCTGGCATCTGCGGGTGGCCGCCCCCGGCTCGGTCGACGTGGACGCCATGGTGCACCGCACCGCCTTCGACACCCCGGTCGACCCCGTCGAACTGCGCGAATACGCCCAGATCGAGCTGGATGCCGCGATGAACCGCCTCGACCCGGCCGCGGGTGTCGTCACCCAATTCGTCTGGCTCGATCCCGAATCGCCCAGCAGATCCGGCCGGCTCGTCGTCGTCGCGCACCACCTCGCGATCGACAGCGTGTCGTGGCGAATCCTGGTGCAGGACTTGATCACCGCCTGGGCCCAGGTCGCCGGAGGCGCCGTGCCGGTTCTGCCCGAGATCGGTACCTCCATGCGCCGCTGGTCGCACGCGCTCACCGAGCAGGCCGGCACCGAGCAGCGCCGTGCCGAACTCGGCTACTGGCAGACGGTGGTGAACGGACCCGATCCCCTGCTCGGCACCCGGCCCCTCGATCCTGCGATCGATCACGGAAACACCGTGCGCCGCTTGATGATCGAGGTGGACGAAGACACCACCACCGCCCTGCTCACCACCCTGCCCGGCCTGTTCCACGGCAGCGTCACCGACGCCCTCTACGCCACCCTCGCCCTGGCCCTGGTCCGCTGGCGCGCCGACCGAGGTGTAGACGAACCGTCGGCCTTGCTGCGCCTGGAAGGTCACGGCCGGCAGGAAGAAATCGTCCCCGGCGCCGACCTTTCCCACACCCTCGGCTGGTTCACCAACCTGTACCCGGTGCGCCTCGACCTCGCGGGTGTCGACGTCACCGACGCCTTCGCCGCAGGCCCCGCCATGGGCACGGCCATCCGCGCGGTCAAACATGATCTGCTGGCGGTCCCCGACAAGGGCATCGGCTGGGGCATGCTCCGCTATCTGAATCCCGAGACAGCCCAGGAACTTCCGAGCCGACTCCCCGGCCAGATCAGCGTCAACTATCTCGGCAAGCACACCTCGGTCGAGACCCCTGCCGGCCTGGAAGGACTCGGCTGGCTACCCACCGACGATCTCGGCGACCTGTCCGCCGCCGAACACGCGGACGTTCCGATCATGGCAGCCGTCGACATCAACGCCATGATCACCGGCAACCGCCTGCGCGCCGACTTCGGCTATGCCGCAGAGCTGTTGGCCCACGACGACGTCGCCGATCTCGCCGGACTGTGGGTCGAGGCCCTCACTGCCGCCGCCCGATTCACCGAAACTCCCGCCGCCCGAAAGGCATCCGAGGAAGAGGCCGCCGCCACCGCACCGTCGGGCCAGGCCGGACTCGGCCTCGACGTCCTGCTCCCGATTCGCCCCGACGGCGACCGCCCCGCGCTGTTCTGCGTCCATTCCTCCTCCGGAATGTCGTGGAGCTACCTGGGATTCGCCGAACAGCTGCGCCCCGGCCGCCCGATCTACGGCCTCCAGGCACCCGATCTGAGCGGCCGCGAACCCTCGGCCCGCTCCATCGAGGAGTTCGCGCACCGCTACGTCCGCGAGATCCGTGCCGTCCAGCCGCACGGCCCCTACCACCTGCTCGGCTGGTCCTTCGGCGGGCTGATCGCCCAGGCCATGGCGGTCGAACTCGCCGCGGCCGGCGACCGGGTCGGCGTGGTCGCACTGCTCGACACCGACACCGCCGACATCGACGGCGACACCATCGAACGCCTCTCCGCGGGCGCGTTCATCAACACCTTCGGCGCCATCATGGGCATCGACGACGTCCCCGCCGAGGCCACCGCCCAGCAGGCCGCCGACCTCATCACCGCCCGGCTCGGCGGGGTCGAACTCGTCGACGCCGCCACCATCGAACGGATGGCCGCCTCCTACAACGCCTCCGCCGGCACCAGAACCGGCTACCAGCGGCCGGTCTACGACGGCGACATCCTCTATTTCCGCGCCACCGTCGACCCCTCGGAATGGATGGGCCCCGACGGCTGGCGGCCCTACGTGACCGGCGCGATCGTCACCCACGACGTCGAGGTGACCCACGACGACCTGACCACTCCCTACGCACTGTCGGTCATCTCGCCGGTGCTCGACGACCAGATGGAAGCAGGAGACCGGATATGAGCGTCGAACCCACTCTCGCGCAGAGCTCGTCGCGCACCGGCGGCGTCGTGGTCGAAGGGATCGAGAAATCCTTCGGCGACGTGCACGCCCTGCGCGGTGTCGACTTCACCGCGGCCCCCGGCGAGGTGCTCGGCATTCTCGGCCCCAACGGCGCGGGCAAGACCACCACCGTCAATATCCTCTCCACGCTGGTCACCCCCGATCGCGGGCGGGCCGTGGTCGCCGGACACGATGTGGTCGCCGACCCGGCCGCGGTCCGCAAGTCGATCATGCTGACCGGCCAGTACGCCGCCCTCGACGACATGCTCAGCGGCTACGAGAACCTCGTCATGTTCGGCAGGCTGATGGGCCTGCGCAAACCCGCGGCCCAGGCCAGAGCCAGGGAACTGCTCACCGAATTCGATCTGGAAGGCGCCGCCGACCGCCGCGTCGGCACCTACTCCGGCGGTATGCGCCGCCGCATCGACATCGCCTGCGGGCTGGTCGTGCGCCCCGATGTGGTGTTCCTCGACGAGCCGACCACCGGCCTCGACCCGCGCAGCCGCCAGGGCGTCTGGGATCTGGTGAAGGGTTTCAAGAACGCCGGGATCACCACCCTGCTCACCACCCAGTACCTGGAGGAGGCCGACGCGCTCAGCGATCAGATCATCGTCATCGACCACGGCGTGGTGATCGCCGCAGGCACCGCCGACGAACTCAAGCACCGCACCGGCGGCAGTTACTGCGAGATCGTCCCGCTGGATCTGGACGGGCTGCCCGCCATCGTCAGCGCGCTGGGCCCCCTGCTGCCCGCCGAGCACCTGGCCGCGCTGACCCCCGAATCCGATCGCATCACCATCCCCGCCCCCGACGGCGCCAAAACCCTCGCCGAGGCGCTGCGCCGCCTGGACGACGCGGCCATCGAACTGGTCGACATCGCCCTGCGCCGCCCCTCCCTCGACGATGTGTTCCTCCAGCTCACCGGCCATCTGGCGACCACCGAGCAGGCCGTCTCATGACCGCGGTCACCTGGCACACCCACACCCGCGCCACCCCCGACACGGTGCAGCAATGGTGGGTGCTGACCACCCGGCTGATCGTGCCCTCGGCCAAATCCGGCGAGGTGCTGTCCTCGGTACTCGCGCCCGCCGCCTTCACCGCCAGCTTCTACATCCCGCTCAAAACGGTGATGATGTTCTCCGGCAACGGTTTCAGCAGTTACGCCCAGTACATGATGCCGCTGGTGATCCTGCAGGCCGCGGCCTTCACCGCCATCTCCGCCGCGTTCCGCTCGGCGACCGATTCGGTGGCGGGGCTCAATCGCCGGTTCGGGTCGATGCCGGTGCGGCCGCTGGTTCCGGTGGCGGCGCGGATGTCGGCCAACCTGTTCCGGCTGGTCATCTCCTTGGCCGCGGCCGTCGCGGCGGGGTATGTCATCGGGTTCCGGTTCCGGCTCGATGCCTGGCACACCCTCGGTTTCCTGGCGTTCTCGCTGCTCATCGGCGTCGCGCTCACCCTCGGCGCCGATGTCATCGGCACGTTGTCCAAGAGCCCGGAGGCCACCTCGCAGGCCTTGGTGTTGCCGCCGTTGATCTTCGGCATGCTCTCGACCGGTCTCGCGCCGGCCAGCCAGTTCCCGGAGTGGATCCAGTGGTTCGTGCGTAATCAACCGGTGTCCCAGTTCGCGATCGGGTTGCGCGCCCTGGCCGGGGACACCGCGGGCAATGCCGGGGTGGTGAGCTGGTCGCTGCTGGGTCCGTCGCTGCTGTGGCTGGCCGCGATCCTGCTGCTGTGCACGCCATTGGCCATCCGGCTGAGTTCGAGGCGAGCGTGATGACCTCGACCGAGAACTCCCCCGCCGCGCTGGTCCGGCACACGCTGATCCAGACCCAGCGGCTGCTGCTGCGCTGGTCACGCAATCCGATCACGCTGCTCGAGACGCTGCTCATCCCGTGCCTGCTGCTGCTCATGCTCGATATCGTCGTCGGCGGCCAGATCGAGCGGTTCACCGGCGAGGACGCCCTCTACGGCTCGGTCCCGATGGTCGCGCTGGTCGGCGCGGTCTCCGGGGCGGTGGCCAGTGGCGTGCTGCTGGGCCGGGAACGCGACGCTGGCCTGCTGGCCAGGTTCTGGGTGCTGCCCGTGCATCGTGCCTCCGGTCTCGCCTCGCGCATCCTCGCCGAAGGCTGCCGCATCCTGGCCGGCACCGTCGCCGTGGTGCTGGTCGGCTATCTGCTGGGCTTCCGCTTCCAGCACGGCCCGCTGGCCACCCTCGCCTTCCTGCTGGTCCCGGTGGTCTTCGGGCTCGCCTTCGCCACCATCGTCACCGCTGTCGCCGTCTACACCGCCAAGGCCGCGCTGGTCGAGGGCATCACCATCCTCACTTCGCTGATGATGTTCTTCAGCACCGGTTTCGTGCCGCTGGTCGCCTTCCCCACCTGGATCCAGCCGATCGTGCGCAATCAGCCGATGTCGGTGGCCGTCGACGCCATGCGCGGGCTGGCCGACCACGGCCCGATCGCCCGGCCGCTGATCCTCACCCTGGTCTGGTCGGCGGGCGCGGTGCTGCTGTTCGCCGTCCCCGCCGCCATCGGGTTCCGGCGGGCCAGCCGCCGGTGACGCCCCCGGCGAACGCGGCCACGACCACGCAGTACCCTCGTGCGCATGCCGGTGAGCGCCCGAGAACGCACCCGATTCCGTCGCACCGCCGAGCGAGGCGGACGTGCCCGCTCGCGCGGATTCGCCGTCGGCGCCGCCCTGCTGTGCGCCGTCGCGCTCACCGCGGGCTGCGCGGACAAGACCGACGACGCCAGCACCATCATCCGCACCACCACCAAGATCGCGGGTGCGGGCGTGGTCGGCACCGACCGCGACACCGCCACCGCCTGCCCGCTGCCCAGCGCCCCCGATCCCGCCACCGGCGCCACCCGCTCGGTCACCCACACCGCCGGTGTCTCCCAGGTCCCCGCCGACCCGCAGCGCATCGTCGTACTCACCAGCTCCGCGCTGGACGCGGCCTGCGCCCTGGGCCTGTGGGAGCGCGTGGCGGGCGCGGTCACCCTCGACGGCGACCGGCCGCAGCCGATGTACCTGGGCTACGGCGTGCTGAAGGTGCCCAGCGTCGGCCCGATCGGGCAGCCCGATCCGGCCCGCATCGCGGAACTGAAGCCCGACCTGATCCTCGGCGACATCGCGCCCACCGCAGGCGGTTACGCGGCGCTGAGCGCCATCGCCCCGACCGTACTGGTCGGCCAGGGTGGCAGCTGGCAGTCCGATTTCGCCGCCTACGCCGCGGGCATGGGCCGCACCGCCGCCGCCGACACCGCATTGCGGAACTATCTCACCGAAGCCCACGACCTCGGTCCCGCGCTCAACGCGCACCAGTCCCAGGCCTCGGTGCTGCGCTTCACCGCCGACGCCACCCAGGTGCAGGGCAGCGAGACCTTCGCCGCCCAGATCCTCGCCGATGTCGGCGTGCGGCGCCCGACCGCCCAGCGCGGCCCGTCCTTCGACATCGCCACCGGCGACCTGGCCACCAAGGCCGAGGGCGACATCATCTACGTGATGTTCGACGGCGCCGCGGGCGAGGAACACGGCACCGCGGTCATGGAGTCCACCGAGTTCACCGAACTCGGCGCCGCCACCGACAAGCGTGTCTTCGTCGTCGACGACAAGATCTGGCACACCACCGGCCTCACCGCCGCCCGCGCCGTGCTGACCGACCTGCGCAACAGCCTCAACGGGTACGTCACCGACTGACAGCAACCTCCCAGCGTTTCCCCAGCGACGATCCAGCCACGCTCCCTACCGTGGTCGCCATCGACACCGAGCAGTGGAGGAGCAGCATGGACGACCATGATCGCGGATTGGGTCACGACCTGCGGGTGATGTCCCGGCGACGGATCCTCGCCATGATCGGCGCGGCCGGCGCGGCGACCGCCGCCGCGGCCTGTTCGTCGGGGACCGATTCCGGCGTCGCCGACACCACCGGCACGACCACCACCACGGACACAGCCACCCCCGCCGCCGCTCCCCAGGAAACCGCGGGTCCCTATCCCGGCGACGGGTCCAACGGCCCCAACGTCCTGATCGAGTCCGGCGTCGTCCGCTCCGACATCACCACCAGCTTCGGCGCGTATTCCGGTGTGGCCGAAGGTGTTCCGATGACCCTCCGGCTCGACCTGCGCGACCTCGCCACGAATGCCGCGGGCGCGGGCATGGCCGTCTACGTCTGGCACTGCGACCGCGAAGGCCGGTACTCGCTCTACAGCGAGGGCGTCACCGAACAGAACTACCTGCGCGGCGTCCAGGTCGCCGACGACAACGGCATCGTCGAGTTCACCTCGATCTTCCCCGCCTGTTACGCGGGCCGCTGGCCGCACATCCACTTCGAGGTCTACGACGACCTCACCACCGCCGTAGCCGGCGACAACGCCCGCCTCACCTCCCAGATCGCCCTCCCCGAAGACGTCTGCCGCTCCGTCTTCGACACCGACCCCGGCTACTCCGCCAGCATCACCAACCTGGCCGAGGTCACCCTCGCCTCCGACAATGTCTTCGGCGACGGCTGGGACGCCGAACTCGCCACCGTCACCGGCACCCCCACCACCACCCTCGCCGTCTCCCTCACCATCGGCGTCGCCGAAAAATCCCAGAACACCCAGTCCAACCCAGGTTTCCCCGGCGGCCAACCCCCAGGCGGCCGAGCCCCCGGCGGCCAACCCCCCAGCGGCCCCCCACCCCGCTGACAGCCGGCTTCTGGTCGATCCCCCACCGCCACAGCCGATGTAACCTTGGATGTCCACCATTGAACCTTGGATATCCAAGGAGGCCTGGCAGTGGTTACATCGAAGACTTCCCTCGAGATCGACCAAGAAGCACTGGCGACCGCCGCCGAAGTGCTCGGCACCAAGACCGAGACGGACACGGTCAACGCCGCCCTACGCGAAGTGGGCCGACGTTCGGTGCGTATGCGCGCCCTCGCCGCCCTCGGCGAAATGGCCGACCGCGGCGATTTCGAGGAGTACCTCGGCAACAAGTCCGCCTACCGACGGTGATGCCGGCCATCTACCGGCACGTCACTGGCCGAACAGCGACACCTCGACCCCACTGACTCACAGCACACTTCACTCATGCCCCGTACTCACTCCATACTTTGGACACGGTGCCGTGCGTGATACCGAGGTGATCGGCCAACATGGTCGGGTTCGAAACAGGTGGGGATATGACTGACAAGAACAGCAGAACGGATGATGTACTGGCCCCAGCGACCTTCGGAGTCATCACCGGCGCCATACTGGCGGTGATCGCCTATTTCCCCCTGGTCGCGCTGCTGCAGAACGTCTTCGACGTCCCCGAGCTACCGGCGACTCCCAAGAAATACCGAGCCGACACCGAACCGATCTCGCCGTGGTATTGGATAACGTGGCTGATACCGGTACTCGTCGCGATTCCCGCCGGATCGGCATTGTCCCGGTGGCGACGCGCCCGGGTTTTCGCACTGGCGTCCACGGTGACGTTCGTCCTCGGCGCTGCCGTGGTCGCCGCTGTCGTGATTTCCTTCGAGGTCAACGGATTCGCGCCCGACTGACCTGACCGGAGTCGCCGGTTCCCGGCCGATGTCCGCGCCGCCCGCGCCGCCCTGGACATCACGACCATGCCCCTGTCCGCGCGCACGATTCTGCAGGGCGTATTCCTCGCCGTCTGCGCGGTCATGGCACTCACCTGACCCGGCAGTGTCGAGTGGCCTGGACGGAGTTGCGCGAATTCCAGGCAACTCGAACTACCCTGGTGAGCCTATGCATCCACCACCTCAGCGGACTCCGGCAATCCCCGGGCGACCGGAATCGTCGCGATTATCGCCCCCGCCGGATCCCGCTGCGCAACGATCGGTCGTGTCTCTGGGGGGAACGTCGGAGACAGACCCGGTCCCGACGCCACGAACGAGCGAGCCCATGCCTGTATATCGCGATCACGCCGACATCCACTTCGCCGATACCGGCGCCGGTGAACCCCTCGTGTTGTCGCACGGGTTCCTGATGGACGGCACCATGTTCGACCGAACCCGAGACGACCTGGTAGCCAGCGGTTTCCGCGTCATCACCATCGACGCGCGCGGCTTCGGCCAGACCGAGACCGACCCGACCAGACGGTTCAGCTACTGGGACCTCGCCGACGATATCGCCGCCGTCCTCGACCGCCTCGCCCTCCCCGGCCCGGTCGTCCTGGGCGGTATGAGCCAGGGCGGCTACACCACCCTGCGTTTCGCCCTGCGCTACCCGCACCGCACCCGCGCCGTCATCCTGGCCTCGACGACCGCCCGCGCCAACACCTCCGAGGAGGCCGACCAGTACCGCGCCATGGCCGCCACCTGGACCGACCCGGCCATCCCCCTGGAACCCCAAGCCCGCGCCCTCGCCCCCATCCTCCTCGGCGGCACCGACGACGACCGCGAACCCTGGATCCGCCGCTGGCTCGACCACCCCGACCGCACCCGCACCGCCGCCGCCTGGCACACCCTCGCCACCCGCGACGAACTCACCCCCCGCATCAAGGAAATCCCCTGCCCCGCACTGATCCTGCGCGGCCATGCCGACCTCTCCGGCGGCACCGCCGAGGACGCCTCCACCCTCGCCGAACACCTCCCCGGCGCCGCAGGCACCTCCACGGTCATCGCAGGCCCCACCGCAGGCCACGGCGTCTGGTGGACCCACCCCCACCCCGTCACCCACACCCTCCTCAGCTTCCTCCACAACCTCGACCGCTCCGGAGCACCCACTCGCTGAGCAGGCGTCCACCGACCGATAGCCGGAGCCCCGCGCCGCCACGACCCAGGCGACGGTCGGCTCGCTAGTCCTCCGGTCGGTCGCGCCGTTCGGAGCGGCGGGCAAGCCGGTCGGCGATGAACCAGGAGCCGCCGAGGATGAGGAAGGCGAACAGCAGGAGACCGACGCCCTGGGTGACCACGATCCAGATCCGGTCCGCCAGGGTGATGTTGCCGTTGAGCGACACATTGAGTGAGCCGACGGCGAAGGCGATGACGGCGGCGAACACCGTCACCAGTTCCACGGCCCGCAGCACGGTTCCGCGCACCTCGCCGGCCAGCCGGTCGACTTCCCGTTCGGTGCTCTGGACGCGGTCGCGGTCGATGCGGGCCTGGCGGTCGGCCGCGCGGGCCGCTTCGATCGCGTCGCGCCGGGCGAGATACTGGCCCTGCAACAGTTCGTGGCTGACTCGCCAGCCGATCGCGGGCAGCAGCCGCAATGCCTCGTCGATATCGGCCATGGCGGCGTCGTATTCACCGCACATCCACCGGCCGGTCGCCAGCCGGAAGTGCAGGATATCGCGGCCCGGATAGGCGGCGACGGCCTCGGCGGAGCGGTCGCGCAGCAGCTGCGCTCTGCCGTCGAAATCTTTACCGGCGGCCAGGCCGTTCAAGACGACATCGGTGGCCGCGAACGTGCGTTCCGCCGAATTCCACATCTGGTCGAGCAGCGCGCACCCGTGCTGGTGCACGGTGGTGCGGGAGCCGAACGCCGCGAAGGCACGCAGTGCGGTGAACAGCACCGACTCCCGGTGCGGGCCGGCCGCCAGCGCGAGCGGTGACGCGGCGAGAAATATCTCGAGCTCGTCGTAGAAGAAGTTCGCCCGCAACTTTCCGGCGTGGTACAGCGCGGCGAAATAGGCTTTGTTGCAGGCGCTGTCGTCGGCCGCGACCACATCGGCGGTCGCGTCGGCGATCTCGGCGGCCGATTCGACCGAGTTCCGGGTGATGAACGCGTAGCCCATCGCCCATTTCTCCCGGATCGGGTCCTGCACAGCGGCGACGACATGCTCGGCCATCCAGCCCGCGCAGTCCACGGCCGTGGCGAGTGTCGGCGCCGCCTGGAACCGCAGATTCCAGTAGCGATCGGCACAGATCAGACGCGGGTCCCGGGCGAAGTCGGCGGAGTCGACATCGAACTGGGGCTCCACCAGTTGCGCGATGTAGCTCAACGCGATCTGTTCGCACTTGCGTTCCAGTTCACGGGAATTCGCCGCCGTGAGCTCCCCCAGCGATGCCTCGATCAGCGCGTGATCCATGGCCGTTCCCTCCCTGCCGCCGATCCGGAATGATCAATGTCACTGAGTACCACAGCCGCGGTGCGCGCGTCGACATGGCAGAGTGGCCGATCGTGGAGATCGCGGTGCTGACGGCGGTGCACGCCGGGTACGCCCGCTACCTACCCGCCGCGTGGCGTTCGCTGTGCGCGCAGACCCACACCGATCTGACCTGGACGGTTCAGGTGGACGGCCCACGGACGCCCGGGCTGATCGCCGCGCTCACCACCTGCGGCGCCGTCGACGATCCCCGTCTTCGCCTGGCGTTCAACGGGATCCAGCTCGGGCCTGCATTCACCCGCAATGTGGCACTCGGCCGGGTCACCGCCGACCTGGTCCAGAATCTCGACGCGGACGACGAACTGGAACCGACCGCGCTGGCCGACCTCTCGTCCGCCCTGCTGGCCGACCACACCGCGGGCTTCGCGGTCGGCCACGCTCGCGACCTGCTCGGCTCCGGCGAATTGCGTTCCTTCCCCACCGATCTCCCCACCGGGCCGCTCCCCCGCGGCGCACTCCCCGCGGCATGGATCACCACCCCGGACACCTATCGTCTCCCGGTTCATCCCGCGGGGGTGATGTACCGGCGGGACCTGATCCTCGCGGCGGGCGGTTGGGCGGCGCTGCACACCATGGAAGACACCGCCCTGCTCATGTGTGCCTCCGCGCTGGCGCCCGGCATCCTTGTCGACACCCCCACCCTGCGCTACCGCAAGCACCACCTCCAGCACTCCACCAGACCCTCAATCTTCGAGGGGGGGGGGAGCAAATATCTCTCGTTCGCGCACGCGTCGCGACCCTTCTCGCCGGTCCGGGGTGGCGGGCGCTGGCTGCGCGGTGATCGGGGTCGCCGTCACGGCCGGGTGAGGGCGGCGGCCAGCGCGGGGCCGATCGTGTCCAGCGCGGTCGCGCCGGTGATGTCCCAGTGGGTGGCGTCGACGGCGATATCGCGGATGTCGCCGGCGATGTGGTCGCGCCACGATCCGGCGGCCCGGCCTTCGCCGTGGTCGTCGCGGCCTGCGGTGAAGAACAGCAGGTCACCGTCGAAGACGCGGGCACGATGGGTCGCGCTGATCGCCTGGGTGTGCAGGATGCCCGCGAAGAGCCGGTGCACGCGTTCCCCGGTCAGTTCCGTGAAGGGGCCCGGCAGGCCGGCGACCAGGGTGACGGCATCCTCGGCAGTGAAATCGGTGACCGGCGTGGCGAGTTCGTGCGCGGTGCCGAACTGGCCGAGCAGATCACCGACCGTCACCGGCGCCGCGCTGCGATACCCGACCTCGCCGACGAAGGAGTCCAGCATGGCCAGCACCTCCACCCGCTGTCCCAGTTCCTGCAAGCGCACGGCCATGGCATGCGCGATCACGCCGCCGACGCACCAGCCCAGCAGCCGGTACGGCCCATGCGGCTGGACGACGCGGATCCTGGCCACGTAGTCGGCGGCCACGGCGTCGAGCGACTCCGGCAGCGGCGTGTCCGCGGCGATCGTGGGCGATTGCAGCCCGTAGACCGGGCAGTCCAGTTCGGCGGACAGACCGGCGAAGCTCCATGCCAGCCCGACCACCGGATGGACGCAGAACAACGGTGCGCCAGGGCCTTTCGCACGCAGCGGGAGCACCGGCGCCAGCATGGATTCGCCGTCGTGCGCGGTGTCCCCGGCGATGCGGGCGGCCAGTCCGGCCGGGGTGGGGTCGGTGAACAGCCAGATCAGGGCGATGTCGGTCGCCAGTTCGGCACGCAGCCGCGCGACCAGGCGGGTCGCGACCATCGAGTTGCCGCCGAGGTCGAAGAAGGAGTCGTCGGCGCCGACCCGGTCGCAGCCGAGTAGTTCGGCGTACACCGCCGCGATGCGCTGTTCGACCGGCCCGCGCGGGGCACGGTAGGTGGCTGCGCTGAAGACCGGGCTCGGCAGGGCGGCGAGGTCGAGTTTGCCGTTGGCGGTGAGCGGCAGGGTGTCGAGGACCACCACGGCGGCGGGCACCTGGTGTTCGGGCAGCCGGTCGCGCAGGTGCGCGCGGACCTCGGCGCCGACGAGCTGGGCGCTGCCGCTGGGCACGACATAGCCGATGAGCTGGCGTCCGGTCGCCGGGTCGTCGCGGTCGACCACGGTGGCGTCGCCGATTCCCGGGTGGTCCAGCAGGGCCGCTTCGATCTCGGCGGGTTCGATCCGGTATCCGCGGATCTTCACCTGCCGGTCCGCGCGGCCGAAGTGTTCGAGGGTGTCGTTGCCGGTCCAGCGGCCGAGATCGCCTGCGCGGTAGAGGATTCCGCCGGGGGTCGTGGGGTCGGCGACGAAGCGGGTGGCGGTGAGGCCGGGCCGGTGCAGGTAGCCGCGCGTCACCTGGGCCCCGCCGACATAGATCTCGCCGACGACACCCCTCGGCACGGGCCGCAACCGGTCGTCGAGCACATGGACGGTGAGCCCGTCGAGTGGTCGGCCGATCGGGCTGCCCGCCCGCGTGTGGGCGCTGTCGGTGACGGTCGTGTGGGTGACGTGCACGGTGGTCTCGGTGATGCCGTACATGTTGACCAGTCGAGCCCCGTCCGTGCCGTGCCGGTCGATCCAGGCGGCCAGCCGGCGCGGGTCGAGCGCCTCACCACCGAAGACGATGCGTCGCAAGGCGAGTGCGCCCTCGGTGGCCTGCGCATCGGCTTCGGCGAGCCCGGCGAACGCCGACGGTGTCTGTCCGAGCACCGAAACCTGTTCGCGGACCAGCACTTCCCGCAACTGCTCGGGTGAGCGCGCGGTGTCGTGGTCGATCACCACCAGCGCCGCGCCGGTGGTGAGCGCACCCCACAACTCCCACACCGAGAAGTCGAACGCCGTCGAATGGAACAGCGCCCACACATCGGTGGACCTGGTGGACAGCAGCCGTCGCGACCGTTCGAGCAAGGCGACCACGTTGCTATGTTCCACCGCAACACCTTTCGGCGCTCCGGTCGTGCCCGAGGTGTAGATCACGTACGCGGTGTTCGCCGCGCGTACCGGAACCGGATTCGAGACGTCCGGAGATACATCCGCATTCGGTGACCCCGCGCCTTCAACGGCGCTGTGACCGTTCACCGAACGGCCGGAAGACCGGGCCGCACCGACTTCGGGAATCTCCGCTGCCGTCGACTGTCCGCGACCGGCGGAACCGAGATGCCACCGCGAGACTGCGACATCCGGCCGCGAGGACTCACCGGTGACCGACGGCTGCTCGGCGATCACACACACCGGCTGTGCGTCGGCGAGGAGGTAGTCGATCCGCTCACGGGGGTTCCCCGGATCGATCGGCACGTAAGCCGCGCCACTGCGGATCACCGCGACGATCGAAACAATCAGCTCGGCGGTGCGCGGCAGGATGACGGCGACCCGGCGCTCCGGTCCCGCGCCGTGCGTGACGAGCTCACGGGCCAGTGCTGCGCTGCGCTCGTCCAGGTCGCGGTAGGTGAGGGTGGTGGTGCCTGCCCGGACGGCGACCGCGTCGCGGTGGCGGTGGGCGGCAAGGTCGAACAGGTCGCGCAGCGTGCGGGGGTCGGGGCGGGTCGCGGGGGCGGGGTGGGTGGGCTGCCGGTCGACCAGGGCGATGTCGCCCACCGGCTGTGCCGGGTCGGCGGCGACGGCGCGCGCGATCCGTTCGATGGATTCGGCGAACCGTTCGACAGTGCCGTGGTCGAACAGATCGGTGGCGTAGGTGATCGCGATCCGGAGGGTGTCCGCGCGAGGGTCCGAGATGGTCAGCTGGAGATCGAATTTCGCCGGTGTCACCGTCGGCGCGATCGGTTCGACGACCAGCCCGCCGAGGTCGGCGTCGACCAGTCCGGCCCCGGCGTCGGCGGTGAGCACGACCTGGAACAGCGGGTGGTGTGCGCGGGTGCGCGGCGGATCCAGGGCATCGACCACCCGCTCGAACGGGATGTCGGCATGTGCCAGCGCGCCGAGATCGATATCGCGGACCCGGGTGAGCAGGGCGGAGAACGGGTCGGCCGGGTCGACCGTCGTGCGCAGCACCACCATCGCGACGAACATGCCGACCAGGTCGTCCAGTTCGGCACCACCGCGTCCCGCCACCGGCGTCCCGACAGCGATATCGCCGCCCGCGCCCGATCGGGCCAGCGCCACCGCGAGCACCGCGTGCACCACCATGAACTGGGTCGCGCCGTGCCCGACACCGACCCGGCGCAACCCGGCGGTCAGCTCGGCGTCGAACACGAACTCGGCGACAGCACCGCGCCCCGACGCCACCGCCGGATACGGCCGGTCCACCGGCAGACTGATCCGTGGCGCCAGTCCAGCGAGCCGTGCCCGCCAGTACCGTAACTGCCCGTCGAAGATCGCCGACCCCGACTCTTCCGACAACCACTCTCGCTGTGCCAGTGCATAATCCGCGTAGGTCACCGGCAGCGGCGGGAGCGCTCGACCAGCGAACCGCGTCACCGCAGTGGAGCCGGAAATCGTCGGCTCGGCGTCGGCGCCTCTCCTCGCGGCAGCCGGCAGCGCCGACCTCACGCTACGAAGCATCGACCCATCGCGCGTTGTTTCGGTGGTGCGCGCGGCGTACGCGCTGAGCAGGTCGCGCGTCAGCGGGCCGAGGGACCAGCCGTCGGCACTGATGTGGTGGACGACGACGGCCAGCACGTGTTCGTGCTCGGCGAGCATGAACAGCGCGGTCCGGAAGGGAAGCTCCGTGGTGAGATCGAAACCGGCCGTGCAGAATTCGCCGACGGCGGTGTGGAGCGCGTCCGGCGGCGTGGCGACCGGGGCGAGGGTGGTGCGGGCCTGGTCGATCGGCACGATGTGCTGGGTGCCGACGCCGTCCAGGTCGGGGTATCGGGTGCGGAGTGGTTCGTGGCGTTCGACGACGTCGTCGAGGGCGGCGCGGAGGGCATCGACCGACAGTGGTCCGCGTAGCCGCAGCGTCAGGGCGATATTGTCCGCCGGTGAGCGGTGGTCGATCCGGTTGAGCACCCACAACCGCTGCTGGGCGGGGGCCAGCGGGAGTGGGTTCGGACGGTCGCGGCGGGTGACCGGCGGGCGCGGTGTGGTCTTCGCGAGGTGGCGGACGGCGGCGGCGAGCCGGGACACCGTCGGTGCGTCGAAGACGGTGCGGGCCGGGATGTTCTTGCCGGTCGCCACCCCCAGGCGGGCAACGAGCCGGTTGGCGAGCAGGGAGTTCCCGCCGAGCGCGAAGAAGTCGTCGTCGGCGCCGACTCTGTCCACACCGAGCAGCCCCGCCAGCACGGCGGCGATCAGCTGTTCCATCGAATCAGTCGGCGTGGCAGCACTTTTCGATGACAAGCTCGGGGTCGGTAGCGCCGCGCGATCAACCTTGCCGACCGGGGTCAACGGCAGCTCGTCGAGGACGATCACCGCCGCGGGGACAGCATGCGCGGCAAGTCTGGTGCGCGCGTGGGCCATCAGCGCGTCGGTGTCGACAGCTCGCCCCGGTTCGGCCGTCACGTAACTCACCGGCACCCGTTCGCCCGCCGGGGTCTCCCACCCGGTCGTGATCGACGAGCGAACCGCATCGTGCCCGGTGAGTACCGCGTCGATCTCCCCCGGCTCCAGCCGGACACCCAGAACTTTGAGCTGGAAATCGGTGCGGCCCAGGAACTCCAACGACCCGGGTATCGAATCGCCGCCCTGGTGCAAGCGCACCAGATCGCCGGTGCGGTACATCCGCTCGCCGCCCGGCGCGGCCACGAACCGGGCCGCCGAAGCGCCCGGCCGCCGCCGATATCCCCGCGCGACACCCGGACCGGACAAATACAGCTCACCGGACTCCCCGACCGGCACCGGACGCAATCGCTCGTCCAGAATCCGCGCCGTCCAGCCGTCGAACACCGGACCCAGGACCACCGGGCCGCCGGCGAAAAGTGGTGTGGCAGTGACATAGACGGTGGTTTCGGTCGGCCCGTAGGCATTCACATAGACCCGGCCGGGCGCCCACCGCGCGACCAGCGCGGGATCGGAGACATCACCGCCCACCACCAGCGCACGCACCGTCACATGGCGCGACGGGTCCAGGGTCGCGAGCACGCCCGGCGTGATCACCACATGGGTCACCGCCCGGCCCGCGATCAGCTCGTCGAGTTCGGCTCCACCGGTGATCTCCGGCGGCACGATGACCGCCGTCGCGCCGTGGGTGAATGTCAGCAGCAGCTCGTGCACGAAGACGTCGAAACCCGGTGAGCTGACCTGCAATACCCGTGCCCGCTCCATCGAACCGAGCTGCCCGGATACCGCGGCGACCAGCGGCGCCAGCCCGCGGTGGGTCACGGCGACGGACTTGGGCGCGCCCGTCGAACCGGAGGTGTAGAGGACATAGGCGAGCTGGTCGAGGTGTGCCGGCGCGACCCGGTCGGCGTCGGTGAGCGGCGCCGGATCGTGCTCCGCGCATCGGCGCTCGAGCTCGGGATCGTCGAGGACCAGCCAGGTGATCCAGGTCGGCAGATCCGCCAGCATCGACCGGGTGGTGATGCCGATCGAGGCGGCGGCATCGGCGAGCAGATAGCGGCGTCGGGCCTGCGGCTGACGCAGGTCGACGGGCAGAAACGCCGCACCGGTCGCCGCGACCGCCCACACCGCGCGCACCAGCGCCGCCGAACGCGGCAGCGCCAGCACCACCACCGTCTCCGGGCCCACCGCGTGCGTGACCAGCTCGCGGGCGAGGCGGTGCGCGGCGTCCGCCAGGTCGGCGTAGGTCCAGGTCGTCTCGCCGTCGACGACCGCGATTCCGCCGCCGCGACCACCGCGATCGAGAATCTCACCGAGCGTGTCGTGCAGTCCGATCGCGGTCATCTGTCGATTACACCGGCAACCCGCACATCGGAAAAGCCCGATTTCCAGGGGCAATCCGCAGGTAGACGACGCGGCGGCACACCCGCGAACAGGTGCGCCGCCGAGATCAGCGGGAAGGGCTCAGAACTCCCAGTCCTCGTCCTCGGTGTTGACCGCCTTGCCGATGACGTAGCTGGAACCCGAGCCGGAGAAGAAGTCGTGGTTCTCGTCGGCATTGGGTGACAGCGCCGACAGGATCGCCGGGTTCACCTCGCACTCGTCCTTGGGGAACAGGCCCTCGTAGCCGAGGTTCATCAGCGCCTTGTTCGCGTTGTAGCGCAGGAACTTCTTGACGTCCTCGGTGAGGCCGACCTCGTCGTAGAGGTCCTGGGTGTAGTCGACCTCGTTGTCGTAGAGCTCGAAGAGCAGCTCGAAGGTGTAGTTCTTGAGCTCGTCGCGCTCGGCCTGGGAGACCAGCTCGAGGCCCTTCTGGTACTTGTAGCCGATGTAGTAGCCGTGCACGGCCTCGTCGCGGATGATCAGGCGGATCATGTCGGCGGTGTTGGTCAGTTTGGCCCGCGAGGACCAGTGCATCGGCAGGTAGAAACCGGAGTAGAACAGGAAGCTCTCCAGCAGCGTGGAAGCGACCTTGCGCTTGAGCGGGTCCTCGCCGTTGTAGTACGACAGGACGATCTCGGCCTTGCGCTGCAGGTTGCGGTTCTCCTCCGACCAGCGGAACGCCTCGTCGATCTCCTTGGTGGAGCACAGGGTGGAGAAGATGGAGCTGTAGCTCTTGGCGTGCACCGACTCCATGAACGCGATATTCGTGTACACCGCCTGCTCGTGCGGGGTGATCGCGTCGGGGATCAGGCTGACCGCGCCGACGGTGCCCTGGATGGTGTCCAGCAGCGTCAGGCCGGTGAAGACCCGCATGGTGAGCTGCTTCTCGTCGGGGGTCAGGGTGTTCCAGGAGGGGATGTCGTTGGACACCGGCACCTTCTCCGGCAACCAGAAATTCCCGGTCAGCCGATCCCAGACCTCGGCATCCTTCTCATCGGGCACCCGATTCCAGTTGATGGCCGACGCCCGATCGATGAGCTTCATTCCGCTTCCACACCTTTCCGCCAGACCTGTGACCTCACACCCGCCGCCGCGCACGAGGGCCTTCACCTTGAACACTACTCGTAGTGGGTGACAACCTCACGGAACACAACAGCTTGTGTTGCGACCGGTCGAATCCGCCGTCCTCGGCGAACCCGCGCGCCACACACGCGGCCCCTATTGTGCGGTACGCGCGCCGCCACACCACCATCGCATCGCCGTGATTCGTCCCCCGTGCGCGAACTCGCCCACCCGGCCGTGAGCGCGACCACTGCCCGCACAGTCCCGCCGCCAACCAGCGCGGCGCATTCGGCGGTGCATCCACCAGGCTTTGCATTATCCGCGGGCACCCGGCAAACTGCGCCTCGCGTGCCCGTTTCGCTGGGCGGGCACTCGTGACAGGGGGAATCCTTGATGCTTCGCCGCCTCACCGTGGCCATCGCACCGGTTCTTACGGCAGCACTCGTGGCGCTGACCGGTTGCGCTACCGAATCCGGACCCGTCACAGCACCGATCACAGCCACACCGTTGCCGCCGATCGAAGGCACCTACTGGCGGACAGCCCCACAGACCGACGCCCAGCGCGCCGAGGTCGCGACGAGGTCGCGACTCATCGATGTCTGTGCGTTGGTGCCGCGTGCCGAACTCGCTTCGATCGGTACGGTGCGCACCGTCGACAACGATCAAACAGATTCGTGCAGGGTCGAATTCGCGTCGCCGGACGGCACCACGGACAAACTCTCGTGGGCGTCGATGGTGGTTTTCACCGATGCCCCACAGCAGGCCGGGACCACGGTGACCCAGCTCGGCGCGGCCGATCTGTCGGTGTTGCCTGGTGATCTCGATCGGAGTGGGACTCAGCAGACCTGCCATGCCACCGCGAAGTTCCCTGCCGGTGCGGCAATCTATTTCCAGACGACAACCCCCGATGGACTCGACGCGTGCGCGCGCCTCGAAGCGCTCGCGGGCAATGCGATGCGGCAATGGATGAGCACACCACCGCAGGGCACCTCTCCTGACACGAAACACACCGTCCTGCATGGCGCGGACCCTTGCGCAGTACGCGATCGTCTGGACGGCGCCACCCCGCTCGGGGCACCGACGCTCAAAGCTTGCGGATTCAACTATCGCGGAGTCGACGTCATAGTCAGCTACGAGCACCGGGAACGCACGCTGCTGAGCAAGAACGAGCAGACTGTCGACGGCCGCACCGTCTACACCGTCGATCGCAGTCTCACCGCCGTGGTCGGCCCGGACCAACCTCCGGGGACCACCGGGTTCGGCGGTGCCATCGTTCCGGTGGTGAACGTCTACGCCGACAACACCGATGTCGCCGCCGAAGTGATGCGCCATGTCCTGCCCCTGTTCCCCGCCGCCTGACCAGGAGAATCACGTGCGTCAGCTCATGACAACCGTCCGGCCGGATGAGGCCCGGAACCGAGGACGTCGCACGGCTCGATCGGCGGGGTGGCGGGTCGCGCTGATGGTGGGAGCGGTGTTTCTGGCCGCCGGTTGCCAGAGTTCCGGAGCCGCGGATTCGCTGCCGACCGGTGGATTCTGGTCGGCCGCACCGAATTCCGATGCCGAGAAGCTCGAGGTCTTGCGCAAGGTCAGGGCGATCGATGTGTGTGCGCTGCTGCCGCGGGACTCGCTGGGCACGTTCGGGGTGGTGAGCGAAGTCGAGAATGTGAGTCCGGAGCAGTGCCGGGCGAATATGGCCGTCGACGGGCATGCGGGTGGGGTCGACGTGACCTGGACGGCGGGGGCGATGTTCGCGGGTGAGTACGGGCTGGGCGACGGTCCGGTGACCGAACGGGCACTCGGCGACGTGCGGACGCTCTACGCCGAGGAGCCCGCCACCGACCCGGCCCTGCGCGATAGTTGCGACGCGTTCGCCCAGTTCGTCTCGGGTGCCTACCTGTCGATGAGTGTGCGCGCACCCGAGGACGCGTGCGCGAAGACGGAATCGCTGCTGCGGATCGCGCTGGTCAACTGGCGTGCCGAACCCGCGCAGGGCAGTTCGCCGGATTCCGACCGGACCGTGCTCAGCGGGGCCGACCCGTGCGCGGCCGCCCCGCTGATCGGTGTCACGGTGCCACCGGACCATCAGAACCTGTCGCAGTGCACACTGACAATCGACGGGCGCCAAGCGATCATCAGCTTCGACTATCGCGAAGAGCGCGGAGTCCGCGACGACATCCCGGCCTTCACCGTCGGCGCCAGGCAGGTCTACCGCTCCGAGTCGGCGATGCCCTCGATCACCTCGCTGTCGGCCCCGGTCGGCCCCGCCCTCGCCGCCGGCACCAGCGACGCCCTGCTCGGCCCCCGCGTCCCGATCGTCACGGTCACCGCCGACACCGCCGTCGCCGAGCAGGTCATGCGGGAGACCCTCGCGTTCCTGAACTGAGCACAACGTTCTGAGAACGACCGGGCCATAATGTTTGCGCGTGAGTTGCCGCCACGGGCAGACTCGGTTGTCGGGCGCGTGGTCCGGCCCGGGTCTGCCGAGGACAGGGGTGCCGATGTATCGCAAGATCATGCTGGCCGCTACCGCGTTGCTCGTGTGTGCCGCGTGCGGTGACGACGCGGGCGATCCGCCCGACTACGGCACGCTGCCGCCACCGCCCGCACCCGTCATCCCCGCGCAGCCGCCGGAGTTCTGGTCGCATGTCCCGCAGGATCAGGCGCAGCGCGACGAGGTCGCCCAGGCGACCCGGCAGGTGGATGTGTGCGCGATACTGCCGCGCTCCGAACTCGGCAAGCTGGGCAAGGTCCAGAGCGTGACCGTCGGCCTGGATTCGTGCCGTGCGGTCCTCGGCAGCGACGAACCCGGCGACGGCACCACCCTGACCTGGCACGCGACGCTGCTGCCCAGTCTCGGCACCGGCGGCAAGGGCGTGACCAAGCAGATCGGTGACGTGGCCGTGCGGCTGGTCCCCGATCGCGACACCGGCGAACCGCGATCGTGCGGCGCGACCGCCCGCTTCCCGGCGGGCGCGGTGTTCTATCTCGGCCTGTCCACCCCGCCCGGCACCGATCCGTGCGCGGTCGCCGACGGGCTGCTGCCCGGCATGATCGATCGCTGGCGCCAGTCCCCACCGCAGGGGACCTCCCCCGACACCGTGCCGACAGTGCTGCTCGGCGCCGACCCGTGCACGGTCCGCGGCAAGCTCGACGGCACCGTGCCCGGCGACGAGCAGCGCCTGACCCAGTGCCTGTTCAGTTATCGCGGCGAGAAGATCACCGTCAGCTACGACTACCGGGTGCCCGAATATCTGGCCGCCAACAGCACCGAGGAGCAGATCGACGGCCGCACCGTGCACCGGTCGGTGTCGGTCTACGACAGTTCCATCCCGATCTTCACCGCCGCCGTCGGCCCCGAACTACCGGCCGAGTCGACGGCGTTCGGCAGGCGGATCCCGGTGGTCGAAGTGGTCGCCAGGACCGACGACGTCGCCCGGGACGTGATGGCCCGCGCCCTGACACTCTTCCCCGAGCGCTGAGCTCAGATTCCCAGCACCAGCTTGGCGGTGGTGAAGTAGATGATCAGCCCGGTCGCGTCGACCAGGGTGGTGACCATCGGTGCCGACACCACCGCGGGGTCGATGCGAATCCGCTTGGCCAGCAACGGCATCGTGCCGCCGATGGTCGCGGCCCAGCCGCAGATGATCACCAGCGTGATCGCGACGACCACGGCGATCTTCGGACCGACGAACAGGGTGCCGATCAGCAGTCCGGCCGCGGCCAGCATGCCGCCGAGCACCAGCCCGACCCGGCATTCGCGCCAGATCACCTTGAACAGGTCCGAGACCCGCACCTCGCCGACCGCCAGCGCCCGCACACACGCCGTCGCGGCCTGCGCGCCCGCATTGCCGCCCGCGCCGATGAGCAGCGGGATGAACAGTGCCAGGCTGGCCGCCTGCTCGAGCGTCGCGGCGAAGACGTCGGTGACGCTGACGGTGAGGGTGGCCGCGAACAGCAGCAGCATCAGCCACAGCGCCCGGTAGCGCGCCAGCTGGAACACCCCGGCGGCCATGTAGTGGCCTTCCCAGGGCGCCGAACCTGCCTGCTTGGCGACGTCCTCGCTGTCGGCGGCCTCGAGCACCTCCATCGCGTCGTCGATGGTGAGCAGCCCGACCACCCGGTCCTCGCTGTCGACGACGACCAGGTTGATGTCGTTGGTGGAGCTCATCAGGCGCGCGGCCTTCTCCGCGGAATCGGTGGCCCGCACGAAGGCGGGTTCGGTGACGACCAATTCGGCGACCGAGGCGTCCGGCGCGTGCAGTACGAGTTCCCGCAGTTCGACGATGCCGGTGAGCCGGCGGCCGTTGTCCACCACCGGCAGGGTGTAGACGGTTTCGGCGTTGGCGCCCTTGGCGCGCACCCAGGTCAGTGCCTGGGCGACGGTCAGATTGTCCGGCAGCGCGACGACTTCCGGCGTCATGTACAGGCCGACCGAGCCCTCGGGGTAGCCGAGCAGCGCGGCGGTCATCCGGCGTTCGCGCGGGCTCAGCCCGGCCAGTACCTTCTTGGCGACCTTGGCCGGGGCCTCGCGCAGCATGCGCGCCCGGTCGTCGGGATCCATCGCCTCGACCAGATCGCGAAAACTCTTCTCCCGCAGGCCCTGCAGGATCTGCTGCTGGTCGACCGGCTCGAGTTCCTCGAACACGGTGATCGCGCGGTCCTTGTCGAGCAGGCGGAACACCACGCCCGCCTGCACCGCGTCCATGCGGGCCAGCGCGTCGGCGATGACGTGCGGTGGGCGGTTCTCCAGCCAGTCCGTCGCGCCGGCCACCCGGTGCGTCTCGACGATGTCGCGGACGGACTCGGACAGGATCGCCAGCGCCTCGGTCACCGCGTGGTCTTCGGCGGCTTTCGACGTAACTGGTTCGGGCACAACGGAATCGGCGGCTACATGACGGACTTCGATGAGATCGATCTGCGACATGGGACAGTCCTCTGACGCGCAAGCGCGCATGCCTGCGGCAACGCCGCGGGAATGCTACGTGGGTGGATCGGGAAACGGTGGCACACACCGCGGGCGTCCACCACCACGACCATCACGCACCACCGGCGCGAACCGGCCGGGAATCAGTACGAGGACGAAGGGGCGACGCCGCGCGGCCTTCGACTGGGGGGCTCGCTGCGCATGGCAACACCACCTCCTCGTCGTCGCTGCCGGCCTTCGCCGCGCAGATCGCAGGGAGCACCCGATCGGGCACCCCGTCAACCTGCAGGATACATGCGATCCTCAAGTGTTTCACCTTGGCACTGTCGTACCACTGGCCACAGTGGCACCGATCACACCACCCCCGGCCGCCCGGCGAATCCGTGCAGGTCCAGAATTCGGCGCGCCGCGCGCACAACAGTTGCCCGGAGCCGTACCAGTCGCCACAGTGGGGGCAGCAGTTCCGGTCACACACACTTCAGGAGAATCCTGTGCGCTTCGGCATCTTCGTCCCCCAGGGCTGGCGACTCGACCTGGTCGGTATCGAACCGGCGGACCAATGGACGGTGATGCGCGAGCTGGCCCAGCGCTTCGACACCGGCACCGACTGGGAGTCGATCTGGGTCTACGACCACTTCCACACCGTGCCCGTCCCCACCGACGAGGCCACCCACGAGGCCTGGACGCTGATGTCGGCGTTCGCGGCCACCACCACGCACGTGCGGCTCGGCCAGATGTGTACGGCCATGAGCTACCGCAACCCGGCCTACCTGGCCAAGGTCGCAGCCACCGTCGACCTCATCTCCGGCGGGCGCGTGGAGATGGGCATCGGCGGTGGCTGGTACGAACACGAATGGCGCGCCTACGGTTACGGCTTCCCGACGGCAGGCGAGCGCCTGGGCCGTCTGGACGAGGGCGTGCAGATCTTCCGGCAGGCCTGGCAGACCGGGCGCGCCACCCTCGACGGCAAGTACTACCAGGTCGACAATGCCATCGTGCACCCACGTCCGTTGCAGGAGAACGGTATTCCGATCTGGGTCGCGGGCGGCGGCGAGAAGAAGACGCTGCGTATCGCCGCCCAGTACGCCGATTACACCAACTTCAGCGGCGACCCGGCCGAGTTCGCCCGCAAGTCGGAGATCCTGGCCGAACACTGCGCCGATGTGGGCACCGATTTCGCCGCGATCACCCGCAGTTCCAACTTCGACGCCGTCGTCGGCTCCACCGAGGCCGAGGTCGAGGACCGCCTCGCGGCGATCGTCGACCGCTTCACCCCCGCCCTCGGCGCCGCCGAGGCCCGAACCCGCGTCACCGAGAAGTTCGCCGGCAGCGCGGCCGTCGGCACACCCGAGCAGATCACCGAACGCCTTTCCGCCGTCAAGGATCTCGGCCTGGCCTACGCTATCGTCAACTTCCCCGAGGCGGCCTACGACACCTCGGGCATCGAACTCTTCGAACGCGAGGTGATCCCCGCCCTGCGCTGACCGCGGCCGCCCCGCCGGTGCCATAACCTGGCGGGTGTGAACGATCCGGGGGCACGGTGGCGCGAAGCGGCGGCGCTGGACAAGCGATACAAACGACGATCCGACGGCTCGCGGCAGCTGGGGCCGGTGCTCGCCGAGGACGGCAACCCGGCACCGCGCCCGACGAGTCTGTCCGCGCGCCGAGCCGACGGCAGCACACCGGCAGCCGCCGTCGTCTTCGCGGTGCTCACCGACTGGGCACTCCACCTCGGGCTGGGCGTCGTCGCGTGCCTGGCGCTGCGGCCGTTCGGCCCTGGGATGGCGATCCTCTACGGGCTGCTGGTCTGGATCGCCGCCTCGTTCATCCATCGGACGATCGTCCAGCGCCTGACCGGGGCAACGCTCGGCTACGCGCTGTTCGGGCTACGGCTGCGGCACCCCGACGGTAGTTCTCCGTCGCTGGCGAGACTGGTGCTGCGCTGGTTCAGCACGCTGGGGAAAGCGGTGGTCGAGGTCATCTCGCTGCCGTGAGTTCGGCTCGGCGGTATCCGATTACGCGGCTGTGTCCTTGACCACACCCGCGCACTCCGGCTATGTTCTCTCGCCAACAGACTTGGACATGTGTTCAATTGAACGTATGTCCATCTGAGGATCGAGGGATACTGATGATCGGGACAGCGACGCGGGGTGGCGCCGGGCGAGCCGTTCGATGGATGGGCACTGGCACTGGTGGCGGGAATCGGGGCCGCCGGTGCCGGATCCGTCGCGGCCGTACCGGGCGCCGGGCTCACACCGTTGCACGCGCAGGGCGCCGCGCTGGTCGACGGGTTCGGGCGGACCGTGCTGTTGCACGGGGTGAACACCGTGGACAAGGACGCGCCGTACCTGATGCCCGGTGACGGATTCACGCTGACCGACGAGTCGGCGGCACTGCTGGCGCGGCACGGGTTCAACACGGTGCGGCTCGGGGTGTCGTTCGACGGGTTGATGCCGACCGAAGGCGTGGTCGACACCGGATATCTCGACCGGGTCGAAGCGGTGGTGGATACCCTTGCCGCGCACGGGATCTACACGTTGCTGGACAATCATCAGGACGGGCTGTCGGAGATCTGGGGCGGCAACGGGTTTCCCGAGTGGGCGATCCGCGCCAGGCCCGCCGAGGGCGAACCGAATCCCGGCTTTCCGTTGTACTACCTGATGCCGAGCATGAATGCCGGATGGGACGGGGTCTGGAACAACACCTACGGCGTGCTCGATCATCTCGGGGTCGCCCTCGGCGCGCTCGCCGAGCGAATGAACGGGCGCGCGAGCGTGCTGGGCATCGAACTGCTGAACGAACCATGGCCGGGCACACCGTTTCTCACCTGCTTCCCGGACGGCTGCCCCGACTTCGACGCGAAATACCAACGCGCACTACAGCGTCTGACCGATGCCGTGCGGGCGCGCAATACGACCGTGCCGGTGTTCTGGGAACCCAACGTCACCTGGAACGAGACGATGCCGAGCCACCTCGGCAAGAATCCGCCGATCACCAGCCCGAATATCGTCTTCTCCCCGCACGACTACTGCATCCCCAGCCAGCTCGCCATCTACCTCGGCCTCCCCGAGGAACTGCGCGCAGTGTGCCCGGTGCAACAGGACAAGACCTGGTCGAACATCGACTCGTTCACCGACCGCACCGACATCCCCACCATGGTCACCGAATTCGGCGACGGCGACCCGACAGTGTTGCGCAACACCACCACTCGCGCCGATCAGCGTTTCATCGGCTGGCACTACTGGCACTACCGGGCAGCCGACGGCGACCCGTTCCGCGGTGACCTCGGCCGCGAACTGGTCCGCACCTATCCCCAGGCCACCGCGGGCACACCCGAAGCTATGGTGTTCGATTCCAGCACCGGCGATTTCGCCTACCGGTATCGTCCGCGCACTGCGTCGGCGCCGACCGAGATCTACGTCTCGGACCTGTTCCATCCCGACGACTACGAAGTCCTGGTCACCGGCGGCCGGGTCACCTCGGCGGCAGGTGCGCGGGTCGTGACGGTGGAAGCCGACGGCACCGCGCCGGTGACGGTCCGCATCCATCGGCCGGGGTCGACGGGCGTGGAGTTGCCCGCCGATGGCGGCACCGGGTCGGCCGGCAGCAGCGGATCGGCATCGGGATTCCCCTGGTTCACCGGTTCCGCGGGCTGAGATGCCACCTCCGTCGCTGACCCGGTAGTCCGGAGAGGCCGTTTCGACCGTGCGGCGCCGGGATCAGCATCGTTCGGCCACCGGCTCCGGGATCATCGCCTCTCGGGCAGTGGGTCCGCGAGAGCCCAGCCCTCGGCCAGCAGCTCGTCGACGGCGGCGACGGCGGTGGCGAGGCGGTGGTCGTGGGTGCCGGTCAGCAGGACGAAACGTCGTCCGGTGCGGGTGAGTTCGGTGCGGAATCGTTCGGTCATCCAGGGGCGCAGGTGCTCGCCGTCGCGCAGGCCGTCGTCCTCGAAGGGGACTCCTTCGTGGTCGGTGAGCAACCACAGGTGCTGTCGCCGGTCCGCGGTGAGGGTGGGGTGGGGGAAACCCAGGTAGCGCTCGTGCCAGATGGAGGTCGCGAAGGAGTCGGTGTCGCAGATCAGGACCGGGCCGCTCACCCGCGCGGCGAGGTCCTCGGTCTCCTGCTGACGCGCGGCGATCACCGGAAACTCGGCGGAGGTGAACTCGACCTGGGACCAGTGCCCGCCGGGACCCAGCGCGGCCAGTTTACGCTCGCTGAACTCGCGTCCGTACTCGGGCACGTATCCGGTCTCATAGTGTGCGGCGAGGGCTTTCGCGATGGTCGTGGTGCCGGTCGACTCGGCACCGAGCACCACCACCCGCCGGGCCAGCGCCGCCCGCACCGGCGCGGACAGGAACTCCCAGTGCGCGACGGGATCCCGGCGGATCGCCGTCGCGGACACCGGGTGCCGACGCCGGTCGGGATCGACACAGATCGACCTCGCGCCGAAGCGACGGCCCAGCTCCTCGCCGTAGGACTCGGAGGTGAACACCGCGTCGACCGGCTCGGGCACGGCGGCGAGGAACACCGCCATGTGCGCATCCCAGATGTCCGGGTCGGTGATGTCCATCGGCACGTCATCCATCGTGCCGACGACGGAAACTCCTGGCTCGGTGTGGATTTCGCGCATCCAGGCCACGCGGTCGGCGAGCGGGATCGATTCCACCGACGACGCGCAGACCAGCACGGTGAGTCGCTCGCACCGCGCCGCCGCGGTGCGGATCAGGTGGTGGTGGCCGGCATGGGGCGGATAGAACTTGCCCAGCACCAGACCGTGCGCGAAGTCGGCCGTCACGCGGGCACCGCCACCGGCGCCCCGATGACATCACGACGCCACGCGAGCAGCCCACGCACACACAACGCGAGGAACCCGAGGTACAGCAGGGCGGTCAGATTCAGCCCTTTGTAGACGTAGAGCGGGATGTAGACGAGGTCGGCCGCGATCCACAGCCACCACGATTCCAGGCGTTTGCGGCACTGCCCGTAGGTCGCCATCAGTGACAGGGCGGTGGTCAGCGCGTCCCAGAACGGCACGGTGGATTCGGTGGCGGTATCGAGCAGCACGGTGATCGCGGCCGTCGCGAGCACCCCGCCGGTACCCAGCAGCAACCATTCGACGCGGGTGGTCCGGCGCACGGGAAGCGGTGTGGTGCGCGAGGATCCGTGCACCCACGTCCACCAGCCGTAGGCGGCCAGCCCGATGAACACGACCTGCAATCCGGCGTCGGCGTAGAGGCCGGCCTGGGTGAACAGCAGGATGAAGAACACATTGTTGGCGATGCCGATCGGCCAGTTGGCGATGTGCTGGCGCGCGACGAGCCAGACACACAGTGCGCCACTGCCGAATCCGAGCACCTCGGTCCAGCTCACCGGCGTGCCGAGCAGCGTGAACAGCGGCCGCTGCAAGGCGGCGATCAGATCGAGCACGTGCTCCCCCAACTTCACTATTAGTCGATCTGACAATAACAGAGCCGGCGACAAGGTCGCCACCCGGCGTTCGTTAAGCGGTATCCGCCACGCTGGGTCGCATGACCCAGGTAGCACCGCCCCGGCGCACAGCACGCAACCATGGATACGCCGACGGTCGACCGAGGTCGGCGACGGCGCCCACTCCCCCGAGGGACGAATTCCCGCTCACCGGAGCCACTTCCGACGGCGACCAGACCGGCGTGATCACCGCCTTCGTCATCGACATGACCCTGCACGCCGCGATCGGCGCCACCGCCTGGCACCTCGCCTCCGGCACGACCGCCGTCCTCTACGGCATCGCCGCCTGGCTCACCGCATCCTTCCTGCACCGCACGATCATCCAGCGCCTCACCCGCACCACCATCGGCAAGTGCTCCTTCGGCCTCCAACTCCGCCACGCCGACGGCACCCACCCCACCCTCTGGTACCTCACCACCCAATGGTTCCGCGGCGGCTGGTCCTGCTTCGACCTCTTCGGCGACGTCGCCTGACGAACACGTTCAGCTCTCGGTCTCCGGTTGAGGATCCTGCGGTTTCGCCAGGTCCTCGACGCAGTACGTGCACGACGGTTTGAACACGCCCTTGTTCGTGTGGTGGCGCGTATGCGCATTGCGCTTACTCGACGGCTTCGGTCGGCCTTTCTGAACTGCAGACATCTTCGCCCGCGTCTCGGCGCTGGCAGTCCGTCCGTAGTTCGGGTTTTTCGCGCCCATCTTCTGCTCGGACAGAAGCCGACGCGTTTCCTCTGAGACCACACGCCCGAATGCGGGGTGAGCAGGACCGAACTTCCCATAGTTCGGATTCAACTCACCTTGGTAGGTTCCCTTGCGTTCGGCCGACCACTTCGCCCGTTGTTCAGCCGAGTGATTGTGCCCGAAGAACGGAGCTTCTTCGCCGAACCTGTGCACACCCGGACGGCCAGTCGCCCGGATCCGAGCCGCTTCCCGCATTTCCGCAGTCCAGATCACACCTGCTGGACCGAGTCCGCCATCGGACAGATTGAGAAGCGGCTGACCCTCTCTCCGTAGATAGGCGATCCAATCAATCTCCGCACGCCCTAGCCGGTCCAGTCCATAGACCCAATCGAGGACGTCGGCAATGACATCTTCGCGATTCTGTTTGCGTAGCCAATCATAGAAGGGAGTCTTCCGACCAGCGCGAGCGACTTGAAAATGCTCGCGGAGCCGTATAGTTCCGACTTCGTAGTCAGTCCGATATACCGATAGTCAAACTCAGTACGGAGACGCACTCCGTAGATGACGCCATAACGCGGCTTGCCCATCGGACCCCCATACCGAGTTTGCTATCGTATTTGTTACCGAATCGTTATAGCATACAACTAACACAGCCATCCACGGACGTCCCCTCGAGGGCCAACTGGCGTAGACGGATGTAGTAGAGCGTCTTGATTCCCTTGCGCCAAGCGTAGATCTGAGCCTTGTTCAGGTCGCGGGTGGTGACGGTGTCCTTGAAGAACAGCGTCAGTGACAGGCCCTGGTCGACGTGCTGGGTGGCCGCCGCGTAGGTGTCGATGATCTTCTCGTAGCCGATTTCGTAGGCATCGTCGTAATACTCGAGGTTGTCGTTGGTGAGGTACGGGGCCGGGTAGTAGACGCGGCCGATCTTGCCTTCCTTGCGAATCTCGATCTTCGACGCTACCGGGTGGATCGAGCTGGTGGAGTGGTTGATGTAGGAGATCGAACCGGTCGGCGGGACGGCCTGCAGGTTCTGGTTGTAGATACCGAACTCCATGACCGAGGCCTTGAGTTCACGCCAGTCGTCCTGGGTGGGGATGCGCACGCCGGCGTCGGCGAAGAGCTGGGCGACCTTGTCGGTCTTGGGCTCCCACGCCTGGTCGGTGTACTTGTCGAAGTACTCGCCCGAGGCGTACTTGGACTCCGGGAAACCACCGAACCAGCTACCGCGCTCCTTCGCGATCAGGTTCGAGGCCCGGATCGCGTGGTAGACAACGGTATAGAAGTAGATGTTGGTGAAGTCCACACCTTCTTCGGAGCCGTAGTGGACCCGCTCACGGGCCAGGTAGCCGTGCAGGTTCATCTGGCCCAGGCCGATGGCGTGGGATTCGTTGTTGCCCTGCTCGATCGAGGGCACCGAGTAGATGTGGGTCTGGTCCGAGACGGCGGTGAGCGCGCGGATCGAGGTCTCGATGGTCTGGCCGAAGTCCGGCGAGTCCATCGCTTTGGCGATGTTGAGCGAACCCAGGTTGCACGAAATGTCCTTGCCCACCTTGGAATACGACAGGTCATCGTTGAATTCCGACGGGGTGGAGACCTGCAGGATCTCCGAGCACAGGTTCGAGTGGGTGATCTTGCCCTTGATCGGGTTGGCCCGGTTCACCGTGTCCTCGAACATGATGTACGGGTAGCCCGATTCGAATTGCAGCTCGGCGATGGTCTGGAAGAACTCGCGCGCCTTGATCTTCGACTTGCGGATGCGCTTGTCGTCGACCATCTCGTAGTACTTCTCGGTGACGTCGACATCGGCGAACGGCTTGCCGTAGATGCGCTCGACGTCGTACGGCGAGAACAGGTACATGTCCTCGTTCTTCTTCGCCAGCTCGAAGGTGATGTCGGGGATCACCACACCCAGCGACAGCGTCTTGATGCGGATCTTCTCGTCCGCGTTCTCGCGCTTGGTGTCGAGGAAACGGTAGATGTCGGGGTGGTGCGCGTGCAGGTACACCGCGCCCGCACCCTGCCGCGCGCCGAGCTGGTTGGCATAGGAGAACGAGTCCTCCAGCAGCTTCATGATCGGAATGACACCGGAACTCTGGTTCTCGATCTTCTTGATCGGCGCCCCGTGCTCACGAATATTGCTGAGCAGCAAGGCGACTCCGCCACCGCGCTTGGACAGCTGCAGCGCGGAGTTGATGGAGCGCCCGATGGACTCCATGTTGTCTTCGATGCGAAGGAGGAAGCAATTGTGCACAACAGTGCCGCGAATCGAATAGGTATGCGTGCCTTCGACGTGCAGGTTGTACACCTTCTCCGGCGTCTCGGCCGTGCGCTCGATCGCGCGGACACCGTAAACGTGGCGGCCGTGCACCACCTGGTAGGTCGTGCGCTTCACGCCCTTACGGCCAACGTAGTTCTGCAGGTTCTTGCCGATATCGAAGATGAAATCTTCATTGGTGCCGGGCAGTCCGGGCACGAACACCTGACCGGTCACATTGCCCGCCTGGTTGACGTACTGGCGAACGACCGAGACGATGCCGAGACGCCGCAGCATCAACTGCACCTGGTCGATCAGCTCAGGGTTGACCAGGTCGAGCATCATCCCACCGGTGGTGCTGCACCCGTCACCACGGAACAGTCCGGCAAGCAGCCCGCGCTGGAAATCCTCGTCAGCGGTCAGAACATCGTGGGTGAGCCGCTTGGCGCCGTAGCCGGTTCCTGCCAACGACATGAGTAGCGAGGCGACGACCTTGCTGTTGCAGACCATCCGCGTGGAGTGGTCCGAGTGGTTCGTGCGGAGGGACAAATCGACGCCGAACACCTGCTTGAACGCCATGCCCAACTCGACGTGGTACTCGACCTCGTGCGCTCCGAGAGTGAAGTGGACACCATTCGGCTGCACCCCATCGACACCCGACCGCTTGGACACATGCCCTTCGGCGACATACCAACCGAGCACCAGACCCAGCTCGTAGGACTCCTCCACGTGCCGATTCACCGCGATGAACCGCTGGCTGTGGCGCTGCTTGTTGCGATGCTTGGCATCGGTGTTCACCTTACGGATCGCACCGTCGACCTCTTCGTAGACGCCCTCACCGACATGGTCCATGAGATCGAACGTGCGCCGCTCGCGCTCACCCAGCGGCGCCGCGGTCACGATGAAATCAGAGGGGTGCACATCCTGCGCGGCCAGCCACACGAACCCGTTGAACGGATCCGCGCCGTCACCCTCGATGAGAGTCTCGACATCGCGCGAGGTCCAGACGAGGATCGGATGCTCTGGGGTGCAGCGAATCGGCTCCCTGTGGCCGAAGTGGGAGATCGATACCAGCGCTTGATCATTCGGGTTCTCGATCAGAGCTTCCACCGCACGGTACGAGCCGTCGTGCGAGAGCACCTGATCACCGGGCTGCAATGTTTCGATGGCCCGCTGACCGTCGATCGTGTCCACCGGCGTGCCCGCCGGGAAGCAGCTCACGGGCTCGCCGCGCTGCTTCTTGCCGGAGTTGAGGAAGGTGGGGGTGGCGGGCTGGAAGCGGCCGTCGATGATCTCGTCGACCAGCTTGCTCGCCAGCACCTCGTCGCCGGCGGCGAGGGTGAGCGCGACCATGACGACGCGGTCCTCGAAGCGCTCCAGGTAGCGCTTTCCGTCGAAGGTCTTGAGGGTGTAGGAGGTGTAGTACTTGAACGCGCCGAGGAAGGTGGGGAACCGGAACTTCTTGGCGTAGGCCTGCTGGAACAGGGCCTTGATGTACGCGCGGCTGTACTGGTCGAGCACCTCGGTCTCGTAGTAGTTCTCCTCGACCAGGTAGTCCAGCTTCTCGTCCAGGTTGTGGAAGAAGACGGTGTTCTGGTTGACGTGCTGCAGGAAGTACTGGTGTGCCGCCTCGCGGTCCTTGTCGAACTGGATCTCGCCGTTCGGGCCGTACAGGTTCAGCATGGCGTTGAGGGCGTGGTAGTCGAGGACCTCACCCGCGTCGGCGCGCACCGCGGCCTGCTCTAGACGGGCTGACTTGCCTGCCGGTGCTGTGGTTGCTGTTGCCAAAACAATCCCAATCCCTCTCGGACGCGCTCGACGTCCTCAGCGGTTCCCATGAGTTCGAAGCGATACAGGTACGGCACCCCGCATTTGCGCGAGATGATGTCGCCGGCGGCGCAATAGGTATCGCCGAAGTTCGTGTTGCCGGCCGCGATCACCCCGCGCAGCAGCGCGCGGTTGTGCGAGTCGTTGAGGAACTTGGCGACCTGCCGCGGTACGAGGTCCTTGTCGGACCGTTGCCCACCCATGACGTGCCGACCACCCCCGTAAGTCGGGGTGATCAGCACGTAGGGTTCGTCGACGCGCAGCGATTCAGCGGTGTGCAGTGGTAGTCGAGTGGCCGGGAGGCCCAGCTTCTCGACGAAACGATGAGTGTTCTCCGAAGCGCTGGAGAAGTAGACCAGCCCGCCCGGAGTGATCCGCTCGGGCATGGGAGCCTCCTTCCGGCGAGGTCCTAGGCGGCCGCGACGGCGAGCGACTTGATGCGGTCGGGGCGGAAGCCCGACCAGTGGTCCTCGCCCGCGACGACGACCGGCGCCTGCAGGTAGCCCAGCGCCATGACGTAGTCGCGTGCCTCGGCGTTCTCGGAGATGTCGATGACGTCGTAGTCCACCCCGGCCTTGTCGAGCGCCTTGTAGGTGGCATTGCACTGAACGCAAGCGGGCTTGGTGTACACGGTGATGGTCATCCAGGTTCTCCCTCTCCTATACCTGATCCACAGCCTGTTGATCCGTATGCAATGCACGAACTGTGATGCTGCGCAAACTCCTGGATCTGGCGAAGAAAGCCCTGTTCGTAACCCCTTCCCTTGGGCCCGAGCAGTGGTGGCTTCACACCGTGTTCCAGTACCGAAGACACTACACCTAGTGGCCGACAGATTGGAACAACACAAGGTGTTGCGAGTCGCACAGATGTAATTCCGACGAGGTAAGTCCCAGGACGCGCGATCGACACGCTGGGGAAACAGTGGCCCAGATCACGATTTTGCATCCCGGCGAGTCTTCAGCAAACCTCGGCGGACAGCGAAGGGGCGCCGCGTCCGTGACCGGATGCGGCGCCCCTGTGCAGAGCCTCGGAAAGAGCTTACGCGGTGACGAGCGTGCCGTTCGCCGCGGCCACCAGCTGGTGCACGGTCGCGCCGAGCTGGGTCAGCGCCTCGGCGTCCTCGGCCGGGTGGGTCGCGCCGAAGCGCTCGCCGATGCCGCCGAACTGCGCGGTGGCGTCCTCGACGACCACGCCGCCGGCGATGCCGACCGACTTGACGGTGTCACCGTGTGCCCAGGCGGCCGCGTTCGGGCTGATCGACGCGCTCACCACGGCGACCGGCTTGCCCTTGATCGAACCGGCGCCGTAGGGACGCGAGGCCCAGTCGATGGCGTTCTTCAGCACGGCGGGCAGGGTGCCGTTGTACTCGGGGGTGACCAGCAGGATCGCGTCGGCGGCGGCGACGGCCGCGCGCAGCGCCTCGGCCTGGGCGGGCACCTGGCCCGCGACGTCGACGTCCTCGTTGTAGAACGGGATCTCCGCGAGCCCTTCGTAGATGGAGACCTCGACACCCTCGGGGGCGGTCTGCACGGCGGCCTCGGCCAGGCGGCGATTGATCGACCCCGCGCGCAGGCTTCCGACGAGAGTGAGGATACGGGTCTCGCTCATGGCAACTCCTGGTGTACTCAGTATGGGGATGTTTCACAGATTCATCCGACAATAACCGGACCAAGGTCCGATTACTTCCCGCGGAGGACGAGTGAGCGGCGTGAGCTACAGCACACCGAGTCCGGAGCAGCCACCACTGCTCCCGATCGGTCAGCCGCTGCCCGGCGCCGCCGAACCGGTCGAGCGCGCCGACGCCGCGCGCAACCGCGCCTTACTGCTCGACGCGGCCCAGCAGCTGGTGCGCGAGCACGGCGTCGACGGGCTCACCATGGACGCGCTGGCCAAGCGCGCAGGCGTCGGCAAGGGCACCGTCTTCCGCCGCTTCGGCAACCGCACCGGGCTGATGCTGGCCCTGCTCGACCACTCCGAACAGAAGTTCCAGGCCGGCTTCATGTTCGGGCCACCGCCGCTGGGCCCCGACGCCCACCCGGTCGACCGGCTGATCGCCTTCGGGCGGACCCGGCTGCTCGACATCGAGGTCGAAGGCGATCTGCACCGCGCCGCCGAGGAGAACGGCGGCCGGTTCGGCAACGGGCCCTACCGCCTGCACAAGGCCCACGTGACACTGCTGCTGCAGGCGGCGGGCACCGACGGTGACATCGCGCTGATCGCCGACACGCTGCTGGCCAGCCTGACCGCGGCGCTGGTCACCCATCAGGTCGAGGTGCTCGGCCACACCCGCGAACAGATCGGCGACAACTGGGAATGGCTCGTTCGCCGCGTCGTTTCCCCTGCCGCGCAAGTAGAGTGAGACGGCATGGGGACACTGCGTGAACAGATCATTACCGAACTGGGTGTGCTGCCCGAGATCGAGCCCAAGCAGGAGGTCCGCCGTCGCGTCGACTTCCTCAAGGACTATCTGCGCAGCACCCCGGCCGCGGGTTTCGTACTCGGCATCAGCGGCGGCCAGGACAGTGCCCTGGCCGGGCGGCTGTGCCAGCTCGCCGTCGAGGAGCTGCGCGCCGATGGCACCGACGCGAGTTTCCTCGCGGTGCGGCTGCCCTACGGCGTGCAGGCCGACGAGCACGACGCGCAGATCGCCCTGAACTTCGTCGACCCGGACCGTTCGGTGGTCGTGAACATCCGCCCCGGCGCCGACTCGGTGGCCGCCGAGGTCGCCGGCGCGCTCGATCACGAGCGGCTGCGCGACTTCGTGCGCGGCAACATCAAGGCCCGCGAGCGGATGGTCGCCCAGTACGCCCTCGCCGGGCAGGAGAACATGCTGGTCGTCGGCACCGATCACGCGGCGGAGGCGGTCACCGGGTTCTTCACCAAGTTCGGTGACGGCGGCGTCGACCTGACCCCGCTCACCGGCCTCACCAAACGCCAGGGCGCGGCGCTGCTGCAGGAACTCGGCGCGCCGTCGAGCATCTGGTCGAAGGTCCCCACCGCCGACCTCGAGGACGACCGGCCGGCGCTGCCCGACGAGGAAGCCCTCGGCCTGCGCTACTCCGATCTCGACGACTACCTCGAGGGCAAGGACGTCACGCCCGAGGTGGCCGCGCGGGTGGAGTCGATCTTCACCAACACCCGGCACAAGCGCACCGTCCCGGTCACCCCGCTCGACACCTGGTGGCGCTGAGCACTCAGCAGCTGACCGGGCCGTCGCCGGCGGCAGTGGCCCGCAGCAGGTCCCGGACCAGGTCGACGTCGATCTCCTTGCGGAAACGCAGACAGCCCTTCCCCATGTCGTAGCCGGCCAGGCGGGCGGCGAAGGCCGTGCGGACGTCCGAGCGCAGCAGATAGACGGAGATGTACCGCTTCTGCGCGGCGAAGGCGATCTCGTCGACGCCGTCGCGCCGATAGACGGGCATGCCGTAGCCCATCACCTCGGTGTGGCCGGGAAGTTCGGCCAGGCACAGTTCGCGCAGCAGGGTGAGCGGCGCTCGGCGCTCGGCCGGTAGCCCGGCCAGGTAGGCCGGGACGTCGGTGGCTGCGCTACGCACTACCGGACCAGTCCGGTCGTCGGCCACCGATGGCTACCGATGCCGAAGCGATCATGAACCCGACCCCGGTCAGAGCCAGCACAACCGGGAAATCGGTGGTACGCGGAAACTCGATCGACGACCGGGGGAGTTCGTCCGTGGAGCAGTTGCCCTCGTGGCACGACCAGTCAACCTCCAACGTGGCCCAGTGGCCGCCACCTTCGGAATATCCGGCGCCGACGGTTAGCGCCACGACGAGCAACACCAGCCCGACAGCGAGGAACAGAACCTGAAAACAGCGCGCACCCACGGTCACGATGGAGATCGTAGCGGCGGCCGATCAGCGCTGCCAGGTCCGGCCGATCGCCGCGGTCGGTCAGGGTGCCTAGCCGCCGGCGAAGGGCGGGAGGACGTCGACGCGGTCGATCAGGGTGGCCGACGGGTCGCGGGTGAGTTCGTCGCCGATGAGGAAGGCGCACACGTTGACCAGCGTGTCGACCTCGGCGCCGTAGGTGGCGGCCAGCCGGGCGCGTAGGTCGGCGACGGTGGCGCCGGCGGGCAGGTCGAGTGATTCGGTGTTCTTGCCGACCGCGTCGGCGATCGCGGCGAAGTAGCGGACCTCAACCACCGATGGCTCCCATCGTGCGTTCCGGGGGGACGAAGCCGGCGGCGTCGATGCCGTGACCGGCCCATTTCTGCCACATCGCGCCGCGCCACAGCTCGGCGACCTCGTCGTCGCCGGCACCGGCGCGCAGCACGGAGCGCACGTCGAATTCCTGATCACTGAACAGGCACGAGCGCAGCATGCCGTCGGCGGTGAGCCGGGTGCGGTCGCAGTTGTCGCAGAACTTGCGGGTGACCGTGGCGATGATGCCGACGGTCGCCGGGCCGCCGTCGACCAGCCATTTCTCGGCCGGGGCCGAAGGGTCGGCGCGGGCGGTGGGGGTCAGGGTGAAGCGTTCGCCGAGCACGTCGAGCAGGTCGGCGGCGGTCACCATGTGCTCGCGGGCCCACTCGTGGTCGGCGTCGAGGGGCATCTCCTCGATGAAGCGCAGTTCGCACCCCTCGGCCAGGCACCAGGCGAGCAGATCCGGCGCGCCGGCCAGGTTCGCGCGCATGAGCACCGCGTTCACCTTGACCGGGGCCAGGCCGGCGTCGCGGGCGGCGCGGATTCCGTTGAGCACCGATTCCAGCCGGTCGCGGCGGGTGAGACGGGTGAAGTCGACCCGGTCGACGGTGTCGAGGGAGACGTTCACCCGGGTCAGCCCGGCGGCGGCCAGGGCGCGGATGCGGTGTTCGAGGCCGACGCCGTTGGTGGTCATGGCCAGCGGCGTGCCGGGCACCGCGGCGTGACACCCCGCGATGATCTCCTCCAGTTCGCGGCGCATCAGCGGTTCACCGCCGGTGAACCGCACTTCACGCACGCCGAGCTCGCGTACCGCCAGCGACACCAGGCGGACGATCTCGTCGGCGGTCAGCAGTTCCTGGCGCGGGATGGGCGGCAGACCCTCCTCAGGCATGCAGTAGGTGCAGCGCAGCGAGCACTTCTCGGTGATGGATACGCGCAGATCGCGGGCGACACGTCCGAAGCGGTCGACGAGGAAAGGCGTGTCGGGCCTGCCGTCGAGGGACGGCAGCTCCGTTCGCACAGCGGGTATCCCCATCTCGACCAGCGTCATCTCTCTAGTATGACCCGTAAGGCCCGGCACGATCGGTGCGGCGGGCCGATTGGTCACGAACTCGTCAGCTCACGGCCGGCAACCCCGAACCGTGAGCCACGCGCAGCGGACTCGCCGGTCCGGCGGCGATTAGGCTGGGACCATGAATCCCCGGCCCGCCACCGCGTCGGCGCGCAGCGTCGACGAGTACCGCGACATCGTCGCCGCGCTGCTGGCCCATCTCGCCGGCCGCCCGGACGAACAGGTGCCGGTGCCCGGCGCGCTCGGTCGCACGCTGTCCGCCGATGTGGTCTCGCCCATCGACCTGCCGGTGTTCCGGAACTCGGCGATGGACGGGTATGCGGTGCGGGCCGCCGATGTCGCCGTCACACCGGTCGAGCTGCCGGTCACCGGCGTGATCGCGGCGGGTAAGGCAGGCGCGGAGACACTGCCCGACGGTGCGGCGATGAAGGTGATGACCGGTGCGCCGCTGCCGCCCGGCGCGGACTGTGTGGTTCCGGTGGAGGACGTGCAGGCCGGCGCGGACCGGATCCTGGTCGAGCGCGGGCGCGCGCGGGGTGAGTTCGTGCGCGAGGCGGGCACCGATGTGCGGGTCGGCGCGCTCGTCGCACGGGCGGGCACGGTGCTCGCGCCCCGCCATATCGCCGCGCTGGCCGCTGTCGGCTTACCCACGGTGCCGGTGCTGACCCGGCTGCGCGCGGTCTGCCTGACCACCGGCGACGAGCTGCGCCCCGCGGGCAGCGAGCTCGCGCCGGGCCAGATCTACAACTCCAACGGGATCGCGCTGGCCGCGGCGCTGCGGGCCGACGGCGTCGAGGTGGCCGACATCGCGCACAGCACCGACGACGCGGCCGAGTTCACCGCCGTCCTGCGCGCCGCGGTGGCGAGCGCCGACCTGGTCTTCACCTCCGGTGGCGTGTCCAAGGGCGACTTCGAGGTGGTCAAGGATGTGCTGGCGCCGCTGGGCGGGACCTTCGGGCCGGTGGCCGTGCAACCCGGCGGTCCGCAGGGTTACACCGTGGTCGACGGCGTGCCGGTGCTCAGTTTCCCGGGCAATCCGGTGAGCACGATGGTGTCCTATGCCGTGTTCGCCCGCCCGGCGGTGCGCGCGCTGGCCGGCCTGCCCGCTCCCGAGGCCACCGAGACCACCCTGCTCACCCCCGTCCGCTCCCCCGCGGGCAAACGCCAGTATCTACGCGGCCTGCGCACCGGGGACGGCGTCGAGGTGATCTCGGGCCCCGGCTCGCACCTGATCGCGGGCATGGCCTGGGCCGATGTGCTCGTCGACGTCCCGGCCGAGGTCACCTCGCTGGCCGTCGGCGCCCCTGTGCGAATCTTGTCGCTTTAAATCTTCCCCACGGCTGAAGCCGGGAGATTCTCAGCTCGGACCGCACTATCAACCACCCTGGAGGGAGGCCGACAATGTCTTACGTCGTCAATACTGACACGGTCGAGTTCTACCGTGGCCGCCAAGATCACCCAAGCGGCGTTGCGGTCGCGGTCCGCGCAATGCCCGCAAACCTCGCACCGGAACACTCTGACATTCAAGGCGAGCCGCTGCTTGGCTCTCGCTCCACAGCTCGCACATGTCATGGTCGTGTAGGCGGGCGGCACCAACACCACCCTCCGGCCCGCCCGACCCGCTCGTTGGATCAGTTCACGTTTCGCCGTACCGATCGCCGCGTCAGCGGCTTTACGGGCCATCGTCGAGCGGGCCAAAAACGTCGGTTCAAAATCCTCGATCGCGATCGTGTGATGGTCGGCGACCACCCGCGCGGCCCACACCCGGGCGCCGTGAGTGTTCTGCCTGGCAGCCTTCTTGTGCAGACGCGCAGCCTCACGGCGAGCCCGCTGATACCCCCAGCTCGCGGCCTGCCCACGCGGGCGACGCCTGCGCGCCATCTTCCGTTGCGCACGAGCGAGCTCGGCTGCGCACCGTTTCCGGTACCCGCCGTAGGACAGGTCATAGTCGGGGCTTGTGGTCGTCGCGGTACTCCTCACACCCCAGTCGATCCCGATCTCACCTGCCACGGCAGGGGCGTACTCGACTGCACGGCGAACAACGAACGACGCGTACCAGTGTCCCATCGAGTCCTGATACACACGGACCGAGGTCGGTACGGACGGCAGCGCCCGCGACCACACGACCGGAATCGATACTCTGCCGGGAAGCTGGAGCCGGCCGTCGCGGATCGAGAACCCACGTGTCGTGTACTCCAGCGATGGCAACGCACGGTGCTTGCGCTTCAGGGTCGGCCGCCCGCGCCCCGCAACCTTGAACGACTGGTCGAGAGCATGCGCGTAGGTACGCAACGCCTGCTGCTGCGCGACCTGGGAACCATCGCGCAACCACGTCGTACGCGACCGGGCTTCGGTGAGCATCTTCGACAGGCGAGCGAAAGTCGGTTTCCTGCCAGCCTTTTGCTGGTGCACGGCCTCATTCCACAGGAATCGGCACCGATGCCACTCGGCTTCGAGTGCGCGCACAGCTGTTACGCCGGGGCGCAAACGGTAGCTGTATCGCACAATCTCATCCACGCCGAACAATATATAGCACAACGCAATATATTGTCGGCCTTGACGAAATCCGTTCGTGCAACAACGCCGTATTCGGATGCACCTACCAATACTTCGTCGCCACAGTCGGCGGCGCGACCCTGGAGATTGTCAGACGCTATGTCGAGAACGAGAAAAACGCTTGATCCGCGAACCAGGTCCTCCGCACACCCACAGGCGTGGGCTCCCACGGAGCGTCTTCGATGAGCGAGTTGTCCCACGTCGACGGCGAAGGTCGGGCCCGCATGGTGGATGTGAGCGGCAAGGCGGACACCACCCGGATCGCCGTTGCCGCAGGGGAATTGCGGACCACGGCCGAGGTGATCGCGTTGGTGCGGGCCGATGGGATGCCCAAGGCCGATGTGCTCTCGACCGCGCGGCTGGCCGGAATCGCCGGTGCCAAGAAGACTTCCGAGCTGATCCCGCTGTGTCATCAGCTGGCGTTGTCGTCGGTGAAGGTGGAGTTCGGGTTCACCGAGACCTCGATCACCGTCGAGGCGACCGCGAAGACGACCGGGCCGACCGGGGTGGAGATGGAGGCGCTCACCGCCGTCGCGGTCGCGGGGCTCACCCTGCACGACATGGTGAAGGCGGTGGATCCGGCGGCGGTGATGGACGGGGTGCGGCTGCTCACCAAAGAGGGTGGCAAGCACGGGCATTGGGTGCGTCCGGACGGCGAGTCCGCTGCCGCGCCCGGCTCCGTACTCGAAACATCTGAGTCCGCACCGGATTCCACCGCTGGTTCGGCCGGGCGTGACGCCGAGGTTGCCGGGTCGGCACCGGATTCCACTGCCGGCTCGGCCGGGCGCGACGCCGAGGTTGCCGGGTCGGCACCGGATTCCACTGCCGGGTCGGTCGAGCACGACACCGAAACAGCCGGGCCCGCACCGGATTCCGATGACGCCGTGGCGGGTTCGCCCAGTGCGGTGGTGGTGGTCGCCTCCACTGGAACAGCGGCCGGTACGCGCACCGACACCACCGGGCCCGTCCTCACCGAATGGCTGACCGCACAGGGATTCTCGGTGCGCGGACCACTGGTCTACGCCGACGCGGAGATCGCCGCCGGGCTCGCCGACGCGCTCGGCGGGGCGCCCGCGCTGGTCGTCACCACGGGCGGCACCGGCGCCTCCCCCACCGATGCCACGCCCGAAGCCACCCGCGCCGTGCTCGACCGGGAACTGCCCGGCGTCGCCGACGCGATCCGGCAGCGCGGCACCGCGAAATTCCCGCTGGCGGCACTGAGCCGTGGCGTAGCGGGGCTGGTAGGACGTACCGTCGTAGTGAACCTGCCGGGCTCGCCCGGTGGGGTGCGCGACGGAATCGCCGTGCTGGAACCACTGTTGGACCATCTGCTCGCGCAGGTAGCCGGAGGAGGCGACCATGACTGACCACGGTGTCGTCCGGCTGGCCGAGATCAGGGAGCAGGACCTGGACCCGGTCGAGGTCGAGAAGGCGGTCGACGGACCGGAATTCGGGGCGGTCGTGGTGTTCACCGGCAAGGTGCGCAATCACGACGGCGGACAGGCCGTCACGTCGCTGGAGTATTCGGCGCATCCGCAGGCGCAACGGTTCCTGCATCAGGTGTGCGCCGAAGCCGCCGCCGCCAGCGGACTGCCCGTGGCCGCGACGCATCGCATCGGCGCGCTGACCATCGGCGATCTGGCGATCGTGGTCGCGGTCGCGGCGCCGCATCGGGCCGAGGCGTTCACCGTCTGCCATGAACTGGTGGACCGGATCAAACACGAAGTGCCCATCTGGAAACGGCAGCTGTTCGCCGACGGGCTCTCCGAATGGGTCAACGCCTGCGGTTAGTCCACGCTCGGAGTTTCACGCCCTCCCGTTGGACGACAATACGCCTCGGGTGCGTGATCGGGTCGAGACAGAAGGATGCGCCATGGCCAAGGCGAATGTTCCAGCACCGCGCGTGACAAGTGCTGCCGAGACCGAGCGGCTTGGTGAATGGACCTGCACGGACGAGATCAACTACTCCGACAGCGACTGGACGATGAGCATCTTCCTCGGAGGTCTCATCGCGTTCGGGTCCGCATGGATCTACGTCCCCTTGGGGATCGGTGGTTGGCTCGTTCGCTCGTCGCACCCCGTCATCGGGTGGACGATGTTCGCCATCGCGATCACCATGGCGGTATTCGCGGCCCTGTTCATGTACGTCAGCGTCCAGGCCGGACTCGAGGTTCGCCGACGCGGAAAGCTGTTACTGCACGAGTTCGCCGACGGACTCGTCATCGAACGGGACAGAGGGCGGGCGATGGCCGCGCGCTACGTCGATATCACCGCCGAACTGTTCCAGTTCGAGAACAGTTCGGACAACCATCCGACCCCATGGACGGAATGGGTCGTCCTCCTGGCCTTTCCTGATGGATCGTCCGCCACAGTGCAGGGAACATCAGAATCACAGGTTCTGCAACGTCGACTGGCGCAACGGTGCGGGGCACCGCTGACCCGGAATGTCCTCACAGTCGGCGAGATCGCCGAACTCCGGGACAAGAATCAGTGGGAGTGAGGCGCGCCGAAGGAGTACCAGCACGGCCGGCCGACGGATCCGGCTCCCTCCGCCGCGGCAAGGACTCCAGACCGCTTTCGGCCAGATCCGTATCGGCCCCCGCCGGTCGCGACCGACCTCAGGTGGCGCATCCGAATCCCGCTATCGCCCGATACCCCGAGGGTCCGACAGGACCGTCCTGCTCAGGGCACGGTCGGTCCTGAGGGCCTTCACTCCGGTGCTGAACGGCGGAGCATCAGCCCACATTCCGATAGCGCCAGATGCCGAGCATGGCCTGGTCGTCATGCAGTGATGGTCCGTCGAAGACGGTGGCGCGCAAGCGTTTCAGTGCCTGTTCGGTGTCGATGCCCGAGCCGATCAGGACCAGGTTCGAGACCCGTCGCGCACCGCGCGCCCAGGTTCCCGGGGTGAACACGATGTGCCTGCCGACGAGGTGCACCTCGAATCTGCGCCGTTCGTTCGCGACCGCGAAGGCCACAAATCCCTTGGCGCGGAACAGACCTGGTGGCGGGTCCTCGAGGAAGTCGACCAGGGCGCGCGGGTCGAGGGGGTGCTCGCTGGTGAAGGTGACCGAGGTGTAGTCGTCGTGCAGGTGCCGGTGGTCGGGATCGTCGTGGTCGTGCTCGTCGAGCAGGGAGTCGAAGCTCAACTGCTGGGCCACTTTCGGCGCCTCCGGCACGCGGTCGTCGAACAGCAGACCGGGGTCGACGCGGCCGTGCGTCGTCGCGTAGACCGGCACCTGGCCGACCCACTCGGTCAGCTGTGCGCGCAATCCGGCCAGCGCTGCGGCCGAGACCCGGTCGGCCTTGTTCACCAGCACCAGGTCGGCCAGCCGCAGATGCGAGAGCAGTTCGGGATGCTGCGCGCTCGTCTGCCCGAACCGTTCGGCGTCGACCACCTCGACCAGCCCGCCGTACCCGATCCGCGGATTCGGGTTCGCCACCACCATCCGGATCAGATTCCGTGGCTCGGCCAGCCCGCTGGCCTCGACCACGATCACATCCACCGCACTACGCGGCTGCGCCAGCTGCCCGAACAGGTCATCGAGCTCGGAGACGTCCACCGCGCAGCACACGCATCCGTTCCCCAGCGACACCATCGCGTCGACCTGCCCCGCCACCAGCATCGCGTCGATGTTCACGGACCCGAAGTCGTTGACCACCACCCCGATCCGCGTCCCCCGGTTGTTGCGCAACAGATAGTTGAGCAGGGTCGTCTTCCCCGACCCCAGAAAGCCCGCGACGATGACGACAGGAATCACGCCGACCATGGTGCCATTACGCGGCCCCCGCCCCCTCGGCGCGGTAGACACCGCCGATCAGGTCCTTGAAGACCACGGCCCAGGTGCCCAGATCGGTGATCGCGGATTTCGGCGTCGCCATCAGCGAGGCGACCTTCGACATCCCCGGCCGCACCGACCTCCCACCCGCCCACTGACCCCTGCGCAGTCCTGGACAAGCGATCACCAGGCCACCAGGGAGGCATCGCCCGAGAGGCGATCTCCCTCATGGCCTGGTGATCAACTGTCCAGCGCGATCATCACCGGGGTGGTACGGCTACTGACTACTCCGTCGGGCCGAACACCACGCCCGCGAGGGTGTAGGCGAGGTTGATCAGCTCACTGGTCACCCTCGTGTTGTCCATGCCGAGCTCCTGCGCCAGCGGCAGCAGCAGGTTCATGACCGTCAGCACCGGGCCGCCGAGCTCACTGCTCAGTGAACTCATGTCGAGCGTCGGCTCGTCCGGGGTGGTCTGCGACTTCGGGGTGGTGCCGCGTTCCCGGGGTGTCGGTGCCGGGGCGGCCTGGGCTCCCGGCGGCGCGGTGCGGACCTCGGATCCCGGGCCGGTGCGAACAGGCGCCGGCTCGCTGATCGGGGCGCGCGCCGGAACCGGCGCGGGTAGCGCTGGCGGTGCTGCCGGCACGGGATTCGGGACAGCGGCGGGGGTCTGTTCCGTGGACGGTGCCGGCGTGCCGCTCGAGGTCGGAGCGTCGGCGGGCGGAGTGGGAACGAGTTCCGTGCCGCGAGCCGGCGAAGTCGCCGGTGGGACGACCAGGCGGGACCGTCCCGACGGCCGATCCTTGTCCGGGGAAGCCGCCGGTTCCTGACCGGTCGTCGGAGTCGAGTCCGGGGCGGTCCCGGAATCCGTGCCGCCGGGCGCAGACCCCGCCTGGCCGGACTTCGGCTCGACCCCGGAATCGGTTGACGTCGATCCCCCGGGAGCCGAGTTCGGTACCGCTTCCGGCGCTGCCGGACCGGCCTTCGGCGCAGGTGCCGGACCGGTGCCGGTCGCCGGTGCCGAACCCTGACCAGCTCCGGGCGGAGAGCTCTGCGCGGGCGCATCGTTCGCACCCGATGACGGCACCGGCTCCTGCGCAGCCGCCGGACCCGACTGCGGCGCGGGCAGCGTGCCCTGTGCGGGCACCGAGTTCGTGCCCGGATTCGGGACCGAATCCTGTGTGGGGTCGGTCGGTGCCGAACCCTGTGTCGAGTCGGTCGGAACCGAACCCTGACCGCCGAGCTCGGTCGACGCCGAATCCTGGTCGGGCTCAGACAATGCCGAACGCTGACCGCCGGGCTCAGTCGAACCCGAACCCTGACCGGAGTCCGACGGCGCCGAACCCTCACCGGAGTCCGCTGGCGCCGAACCCTGGGTGGACTCCGCCGGGGTGGGAGCCGGGCTGTCGACCGGGGCGCGGCCGGGGGCGAAGCCGGTGGGGGGTGGGGTCGGTTCGGCGGGGATGGTGAGGCCGCCGGTCGAGCCGGTGGGCGGTTTCGGGGCTACCGGGGACGGTTGGCCGGTGGCGGGGTCGGGCTTCTTTTCGCCGGGGATCGACAGGTGGCCGCTGGAGCCGGTGGGCGGTTCCGGGTCGGCCACCGGGTAGCGGGCCGGGACGATCCAGCTGACGGGGGTCGCGGCCGGATCGGCGGCCTGCGGTTCGGCCGGAGCCGGGGCCTCGGTGGTCGGCGCCGTGCCCTCGGCGGGTCGGGGGTTTTCGGCTGGGTCGGGGGCACCTGCCTGTGCTGGTGCCGTGGGGCCGGAACCCGGGGTGCCGGCGAGGCCGGGTGACGGGTCGGTGGCCGGCGCGCCATTCTGCGCAGGCGCGGGAGCGGCCGGGTCGGCACCCGGAACCAGTCCGGGAGCATCGGCTGTACCAGGCGGCGCCTGGTCGGATCCCTCACTCGGAGCGGTCCCTGCGGGAGCACCCGCCTGCGGTTCTCCGGCAGGCGCGGAACCATCCGGCGCGGTTGCGGGCGCGGAACCCTCTATAGCACCGGCAGGCGCAGAACCCTCCGACCCACCCCCGGGCGCAGCACCCTCCGGAGCACCAGCAGGCGCGGAACCCGCCGCCGCACCGCCGGGCGCAGCACCTTCTGCCGCACCCTCAGGCGCGGCGCCCTCTGATGCGGCGGCGGGTGCGCGATTTTCAGGCGAACCGGCGGGATCGGCCCCCTCGGCAGGCGTCACCGCACCGTTGGTGCCGGCGCCGTCCGTCGGCGTGGCGGACCCGTTGGGTTCCAGGGCGGCCGCGGGGATGACACCGGGATCGGCGACCGGAGTGGTCATCAGGTAGCTGGTGATTCCGGTCGCGATGGCCAGGGCGTGTTTGAGCTGACCTTCGCGCGATTCGAGCAGGGCCGCGTCCTCGGGATTGGCGCCGTTGCCCATCTCGACGAAGACCAGCGGAACGTGCGTCAGGGCCGGGCCGGCGATATCGGCGCGGGTCTGCAGGCCCTCCTGGATGCCCGCGTAGGTGGCCGAGGGGAAATTGGCGGCGCGGTAGGCATTGCGGACCGCGGTCGACGCGGCCAGGCCGGCGCCGGATTGTGCCTGGTCGGCGGCCGGATCGGGGATCGGCAGCTGCGGCACGATCAGGTGGAAGCCGCGCAGGTCGGCGGGCGCGGAGTCGGCGTGGATGCTGACCGCGAGCTCGGCACCGGAGGCGTTGGCGGCGCGGGCGCGATCGTCGACGCACCCGCCCCAGCCGGTGTCGTCGGCGCGGCTGAGCACCACGTCGGCGCCGAGCGCCTGCAGTGCCGTCTTCACCAGCTGGGCGACCTCCCAGTTGATGGTGTGCTCGGGGACGCCGTTGAGCGAGGTCATGCCGGTGGTCTGGCAGTTCTTGGTGCCGCCGCGGCCGTCGTCGACCTGGCGGCTCAGATCCTCGGAATGTGCCGATCCTTGATGACCGGGATCGAGGAACACGGTCTTGCCGAGCAGCCTGTCGCCGGCCTGCCCCGGCGGCGCCGCGTGGGCGGTCACGGGCAGCAGCCCGGACAGCGACACCACGACCGCGGCGGAGACAGCGGAGCAGAGACCGGCGTTGATGATGTTTGGTTGCATATGTTCGGTCGGCACCCCGGGACCGGAGCACCCCTCCCTTCCCATTGGTAACACCAAACCCATTGGTTAACTCTTGTCACGTGAGCAACCACAGAGCAAGCGCCGTTACCGAAATGCAACAGGCCAGGAAGTGAGAAAAGCGCTGGTCAGACGCCCAGATACGGACCGCGCACGGCCGGTCAGGCGACGTCCGGCAATTGCCGCAACGACCGCAGGGCGTAGTGCACCCGGGTCTTCACCGTGCCCACCGGAACCCCGAAATCCGCTGCCACTTCCCGGTATCCGCGATCGCGCAGGAACACCTCGACGACCGCGGCACGCTGGGGCTCGGGCAGCCGCGCGAGCAGCTGGTCGACCAGCAGCCCGTCGACGAGACCGTCCGCGAAATCCGGCCGCCCGCCGGTGACCACCTCGGTGATGTCGTCCCAGCCCACGTCACCGGGGCGCACCGCCCGCGCCCGCACGATGTCGACGAGGACATTGCGCTCGATCGCGGCCAGCCACGCGCGCACTGTGCCTTTACGCTCGTCGAAGTGCCCGCACGCGCGCCAGCCACGCAGCAGCGTCTCCTGCACGGCGTGCTCGGCCAGCCCGCGATCACCGAGGCTGCGGATCGCCCGCCAGTGCAGCAGGCCGCGGTCGGTGGCCAGCACCTCGGCCAGCCCTTCTCTGGTACACAGTCGCGCGCAGTGCGCGCCGCAGGGGATCTCGGTCATATGGGTATATCGCGCCGCGCGCCGCCGATGACAACGCACCTCTTAAGCCGGTCTTCAGAAGACTGCTGGGTGCGCGCGCGACACTTTTCTCGCGAGCCCGGCCGGGCCTGCTCCAGGAGGGGGGAGCAGGGCCGCCGGGCTCGCTCGTTTCCTCAATCCCACCCACGACCCATGCCCCGGCGACGACAATCGCGGCGAGGAGCGTATTACGTGGACATCCATGCATATCCGACCGACGCGCAGACGCCGGTCGACCGGGCCGAGGCCACCCGCATCGCGGCCGATCACCTACCCGCCGACGCGCCGGGCGCCGACCGGCAGATCGTCGAGTTCGCCGGCGGTTTCGCGGTTTTCGCGATCCAGCCGGAGCACGCGCCACCGGATCGGCCGATTCCGGTCGGCGGTTCGGTGTATGTCATCGACAAGGCGAGCGGGGCGGTGTCGGCGTGGCCGACCTATCCGGTGTCGCTGATCGCCGCGCAGTACGCCGCGGCGCGCGTGCTCGTCGCGGACTCCTGGCCCGAACAGGACTGAGCAGCTTCACCACGATCCCCGCCCGAGGCCTAGGCTGGTAACGCCGGTGACCAGCGGCGACAGCCGGTGCGCGACGACGATATTGCATACATAGCGATGTGTGCATACGATAGCTGGCGATCGAACCGCAGGGAGAAGGGGAACGCGATGGGCGCAGGGCACGGGCATGACCACGGGGTGTCGGTGAACAGCGATCGGCGCTGGCTGGCCGGTGCGCTGGCGGTGATCGTCACGTTCCTGATCGGCGAGGTGATCGTCGGCATCATCGCCGGGTCGCTCGCACTGCTCTCCGACGCGGCGCACATGACCACCGACGCGGCCTCCATCGTGTTGGCCCTGGTCGCGATCCGGCTGGCCGCGCGACCCGCCGCGGGCCGGATGACCTTCGGCTGGAAACGTGTGGAGATCCTGTCGGCGCAGGCCAACGGCCTGACCTTGCTGCTGTTGGCGGCCTGGCTGGGGTACGAGGCGATCCGCCGGCTGTTCGAACCGCCGGAGGTGCACGGTTCGCTCGTGCTGATCACCGCGCTGGTCGGTGTCGCGGTGAACGTGCTCGCGACCTGGATGATCAGCCGCGCCGATCGCACCAGCCTCAATGTCGAGGGCGCCTACCAGCACATCCTCAACGACCTGTTCGCCTTCATCGCCACGGCGGTGGCCGGCCTGGTCATCATCCTGACCGGCTGGGTCCAGGCCGATGTGGTGGCCAGCCTGATCGTGGTGGCGCTGATGATCAAGGCGGGCATCGGGCTGATCCGCGCGTCGAGCCGCATCTTCCTCGAGGCCGCCCCCGACTACCTCGATCCCGCGCGGGTGGGGCGCGATATGGCCGCCCGCGACGGCGTCACCGAGGTGCACGACCTGCATATCTGGGAGATCACCTCCGGCTCCCCCGCGCTGTCGGCGCATGTACTGGTGCAGCCGGGTCACGACTGCCACGCGGTGCGCGAGGACATCGCGCACATGCTCGACCACGATCACCACATCGGGCATGTCACCCTGCAGGTCGACCACGCCAACCCGAGCGTGCTCGACATCGGCACCGGTCAGCCCGACGAGGGGCATTGCGGCGAATCGCACGGCCCGAAGCACGTGGCGAGCGCGACGGCACCGCACACGCACTGACCGCACACGCCGAAGGCCCCACACCCGGTTCGGGTGCGGGGCCTTCGTACGGTCACGCGCGTCAGGGCGGACCCGGTCGTCTCATCGACCCGTGGGGCTTGTTCAGCCGCCGAAGGAACCGGTCCACAGGGTGTCCAGGAGGCCGCTCAGGGCGGCGCTGCCGGTGTCGAGGAGGCCGTTCAGGGCAGCACTACCGGTCTCGATGATAACGGGGATCATAGGAGTTCCTCTGCTTCTCGATAGGTTCCAGCCGATGCTGGTTTACGAATGGCATATCGGGCGCCGATCCGCACGAGTTACGCAATTCCCGATACCGTGACGACGGTAACAGTTGAGGCTGAAACCTATCACTACCTGGCCTTTTCGCGTGATACACGACGACTCTGAGAGAAATTTAAGAGCCCCCTGAGATTCGGGACGCATCAACCGATAAGGCAACATTTCCGATGCCCAAGGAAATAGGGGCATATAGTCGCGTCACGTATTCCCACGCCGGCAGCACCGTGGTCACCGACACCTGGCGATGCACCGTCGAGATCACCGGTGCGCCGCTCTCGGACACAATCGAGTCATGCTCGTCGAAAACCCCGTATCCACCCGACCCGCGCTGACCGCGCGGCTGCGCACCCGCTGGCCCCAGATCGCCGAGCGCATGCTCGCCGACGGTCTCGGCGCCCCCGCCCCCGCCGAACTGCCCGCGGGCCACTTCACCGCGGAGGTGCTGCCCGCCGTCTACGCGTGCGGCCGCGCCATGCTCGAGGCGATCGCCGCCGATCGCGAGTTCACCCAGGCCGAGGTCGCCGCCTTCGTGGCGCCGGTCGCCGAGCGGCACGCCGAGGACCGGTTGCCGTTACCGATGCTGGTCGGCGCCATCCACGGCTCGGCCCAGTCGGTGCTCGCCGAAGCGTCCGCGCTGGCCGAGCCGACCGAGATGGCCGAACTGATCGTGGTCGGCAGCCGGCTGCTCGAACTGCTGCGCCACGTCAATATGACCGTGGTGGAGATCTACACCGAGGTCGAGCAGTCGATCTATCACGCCGAGCGCGAGGCGCGCCGCGAACTGTGTTCGGCGCTGGTGCGCGGCCTGCCCGCCGAGCAACTGGCCGCCCGCGCCGACACCGTCCTGGCCGACCAGTACACAGTGCTGGCGATCCACCTGAGCGAACCGGCCCGCACGGGCAGTGCCGCGAACCTGGTCACCCGGCGCCGGAGCCGGGTGCTGCATCGCGCGCTCGACGATCTCACCGGCACCACCACCCCGGCCATCTTCGACGGCGTGAGCGGCATCGCCTTGCTGAGCAACAGCTCCGAGACCGACGTCCTGGACGCGCGCCAGTTCGACGAGCTCGCCGCCCGGCTCGCCGAACAGTTCGGGGTGCCGGTGTATCTGGCCGAGTTCTCCGGTGTCGGCCGCGACGCCATCCCGGCCACCGCCAAGGACGCGAGCGAGCTGACCGAGCTGGCCCGCCTGCGCGGCAGGCCGGGCGGCTGCTACCGCCTCGACGATCTGCTGCTCGAATATCAGCTCACCCGCCCCGGCCCGGCCAGGGAACGCCTGGCGCAGCGCGTGATCCCACTGCTGTCGAGCCCGCATCTGATCGAGGCATTGGAGGCGCACCTACGCCACGGCGCCGACCGCAAGACCGCGGCGCGGCGAATTCACGTACACCCCAACACCTTCACCTATCGGTTGCGCCGGATCGCCGCACTCACCGGCCTCGATCCGGCCGACCCGAAGGACTCACGAATGCTGGCCGCCGCACTCACCGTGTACCAACTCGATTCCGCACAGTGCTGAAAAACGAAAAGACCCGCTATTCGACGTGTGCATCGAATAGCGGGTAATTCGTTTCCCGACAAGGAAAGTCTGGATCAGCGGCGCGCTTTACAGGTAGGCGCTGCAGACGGGCCAGGCGCCGGGTCCCTGCGCGGCCAGCACGTTCTCGGCCACGCGGATCTGCTCTTCGCGGCTGGCGTTGTCGGCGGTGCCGGTGCCGCCGTAGGCCTCCCAGGTGCTCTGCGAGAACTGCAGGCCGCCGTAGTAGCCGTTACCGGTGTTGATACCCCAGTTGCCACTGCTCTCGCACTGCGCCACGGCGTCCCAGTTGTTGGCCGAGGCGGTGGCGGTGGTCAGACCGGCCGGAACGGCGATCATGGCACCGGCGACAGCGGCGAGGCCCAGGGCACGAGTGGTGAACTTGCGATTGAAAGACATAAGGATTCCTACCTGCGCCCACCGACTCGGTGCCGAAAACCACCGCGTCTCTGCCCCTCAGGAATGTCGGGGATCCTCGAACCGCGGGGCAGACTTTCCGGTGTTCAGCGATTCGATTCGGCTCGGGTTGTTGTTCAAGCCGTGATCGAATGTAGCGGTTCCGCCAGCCCGAATCACGTCCAGATAACGAGCGTTTCTGTAGCGGGCTTTGTCCAAAAGAACACCGTTCTTCGCTGGTCCACCGTAATAAATCCGTAATCACACACTTGTGCTTAGTCAGGCATTCAGTGACGGGGATCACCGAATATTTATGGTGGCGGTCACAGGGTCACGCCAGGAAATCGGACACTTCGCCGGGGCGAGCTGCGCCAGCGAGCTCAGGCGAGCAGCCGCCTGGCCGACCCTGGACCGACAGCGCGGCCCGCACCCGGATCACCGGGCGCGGGCCGCGCTGCGGTCAGCCGTCAGCAGGTCAGAGGTTGACGCCGAAGTCGCGGGCAATGCCTTCGAGTCCCGAAGCGTAGCCCTGACCGATCGCGCGGAACTTCCATTCCGCGCCGTTGCGGTACAGCTCGCCGAAGACCATGGCGGTCTCGGTGGAGGCGTCCTCGGACAGGTCGTAGCGGGCCAGCTCCTCACCGTTGCTGCGGTCGACGACGCGAATGTAGGCGTTGCGCACCTGGCCGAAGGACTGGCTGCGGTTCACCCCGTCGTAGATCGAGACGGGGAAGATGATGGAGTCGATCGTCGCCGGGGTATTGGCCAGGTCGACGTTGATCGCCTCGTCGTCGCCTTCGCCTTCGCCGGTCCGGTTGTCACCGGCGTGCTCGATCGCGCCCTCCGGCGACTTCAGGTTGTTGAAGAAGACGAAATGCCCGGCGGAGACCACCTTCTTGTCCGGGCCGAGCCCGATCGCGCTCGCGTCCAGATCGAAGTCCGTGCCGGTGGTGGTGCGCAGGTCCCAGCCGAGACCGACCGCGACGGCGGTCAGATTCGGTGCCGCCTTGGTCAGCGAGACGTTGCCGCCCTTGGACAAACTGACACCCATACGAATATCTCCCATCGATCGAAGGCGGCACGGAAAGCACCGACCAAGCGCACACTAGCACGTGCGACTGTAGGGTTTGCCTCGCGCGAGACCCCGCACGCGGCGGCGAAGACCATACAGTGCCACGTGTTAGTGTGAGGCGCATGCCAGATGGTGAATCCGACGAGGAGGGATCTCGCGCCACGCGCGGATCTCGACAGTCCAGATACCCGACCACTGACCGAACCCACGGCTCGCGCGATGCAGGGGCCCGCGCGTGCTGACCGTGCTGAGCATCATCGCCGGTATCGTGGTCGTTCTGCTCATCACCGCGCTGACCGGGTATTTCGTCGCCCAGGAATTCGCGTATATGGCTGTGGACCGGGCGCGGCTCAAAGCGCGCGCCGAGACCGGTGACGCCGCCGCGGCCCGCGCGCTGACGGTGACCCGGCGCACCTCGTTCATGCTCTCGGGCGCCCAGCTCGGCATCACCGTGACCGGCCTGCTCGTCGGTTACGTGGCCGAGCCCCTGATCGGACGCGGACTCGGCGAGCTGCTCGGCGGGGCCGGGGTGCCGGTGGCGGTCGGGGTGGCGGTGGGCACCGTGCTGGCGATCGTCTTCTCGACCTTCGTCCAGATGCTGTTCGGTGAACTGTTCCCGAAGAATCTCGCGATCGCCCGGCCCGAACCGGTGGCGCGCTGGCTGGCCCGGTCGACCACGGTCTATCTGCGTGTCTTCGGTTGGCTGATCTGGCTTTTCGATCAGTCGGCCAACATCCTGTTGCGGCTGCTGCGGATCGAGCCGGTCCACGATGTGGAGCATTCGGCGACCCCCCGCGATCTCGAACACATCGTCGCCGCCTCGCGCGAGGCGGGCGAACTGCCCAGGGAACTCTCGACGCTGCTGGACCGGATCCTCGATTTCCCCTCGGCCAACGCCGAGCACGCGATGATTCCGCGCGCTCAGGTCGACAGCGTCGCGATCGATGAACCGATCACGCGGGTGCTCGCGCGCATGGGCACCGGGCACACCCGCTACCCGGTGGTCGGCACCAGCAGCGACGACCTGCGCGGCGTCATCCACCTGCACGACCTGCTCGACGGCACCGTGCACGGCACCGCGGGCGACCACATGCGCCCGGCGACGCTGGTGCCCGAGTCGCTGCCACTCCCCGAGGTCTTCGCCCGGCTCAGCGCCGCGCGCGAAGAGATGGCCCTGGTCGTCGACGAATACGGCGGCTTCGCCGGCATCGTGACCGTGGAGGACATCGCCGAGGAACTGGTCGGTGAGATCGCCGACGAACACGACCAGGGAACCGGTGCCGAGATCATCGCCGACGGCGAAGGCTGGCTCGTCGCCGGTGACCTGCATCTGGACGAGGCCGAACGGCTGCTCGACCTCGACCTGCCGCACGGTGACTACGAGACCATCGCCGGTCTGGTGATCAGCGAGTTCGGCGGACTGCCGCAGGTCGGCGACCGGGTGGAGATCACGGTACCGCCCAGCGGCGCCGACTTCCTCGCCGACCAACCTCCGGCGCCGCGGTCGGTGCTCGCCGAGATCCGCGCGGTCGGAAAGCATGTCCCGTCGTCGGTGTCGCTGACGATCCGAGCACAGCGAGGCGAGGATGAGTAGCCCGTGGGTCGTCGTCGCGGTCACGATCGTGTTGATCGCGGCCAGCGCGTTCTTCGTCGCCGTCGAATTCGCGTTGATCGCCGCCCGCAGGCATCGGCTCGAGGACGCCGCACCGACCAGCCGGTCCGCGCGGGCCGCGCTGCGCAGTTCCGCGGAGCTGCCGGTGCTGCTCGCGGGATCCCAGCTGGGCATCACCGTGTGCACGCTGGCACTGGGCGCTGTCACCAAACCCGCTGTGCACCACTGGCTGACCCCGCTGATCGAACGGCTGGGGGCGCCGCTATGGATCGCCGATGTCGCCGGTTTCGTGCTCGCGCTGATCGTGGTGACCTTCCTGCACCTGGTGGTCGGCGAGATGGCACCCAAGTCGTGGGCGATCGCGCACCCGGAGAAGTCGGCCACGCTGCTGGCGATCCCGATGCAGCTGTTCATGACCGTGACCCGGCCGGTGCTGGTCGCGCTGAACCACGCGGCCAACTGGTGCCTGCGCAAAGTCGGCGTCACCCCGGTCGACGAGGTCGACGCGGGCCAGGACCCGGCCGCCCTGCGGCACCTGGTCGAGCATTCGGCCACCGTCGGCACGCTCGACGAGCGGTACCGCGGAAACCTCACCAGCGCACTGGAACTGGAACAGCTCACCGTCGGTGACATCGTCACGCCGAATACGGCCCCGAGCGCGGTCACCCCGGAGGCGGGCACCGCGGCGATCCAGGAGGCCTCCCGCGCCACCGGCCACCTGCGGCTGCTGGTGCGCGACGCCGACGGGATACGCGGGGTGGTGCACGTGCGGGACAGCCTCACCGCGGCACCGGGCACCACCGCCCGGCAACTCATGCGGCCGGTGCTGGAGGTGGCCACCACCGTGCCGGTCTACGAGGCGCTGCGGACCATGCGCGAGACGCGCAGCCACCTCGGCCTGGTCACCGCACCGCAGGACGAGACCCTGGTGGGCCTGCTGACCATCACCGACGTACTGGAACGATTGCTGCAGTCCACCGCCGCCGGTGACGCGGCGGACCAGCAACGGCCGGTCCGATGACGGAAGGTGTCTGAAGTGAGTACCCGATTGACCTGCGCCACGCGCACACACCGCGGCCTGGTCCGCACCGGCAACGAAGACAGCGTCCACGCCGGTCCACGGTTGCTGGCGCTGGCCGACGGCATGGGCGGTCACGCCGCGGGTGAAGTGGCGTCGGCGCTGATGATCGCCGCGCTGACACCACTCGAACACGACCTCGACGGCGAGCTGCTGGACCGCCTCCAGCACGCGGTACTGAACGGCAACGCCGCGATCGCGCAGGAGGCGTCCCGATCAGCCGACCGGGAAGGGATGGGGACGACCTTGACCGCGATGCTGTTCGACGGCACCCGCTACGGGCTGATCCATGTGGGGGATTCGCGCGCATACCGTTTGCGCGACGGCGAACTGTCGCAGATCACCCGCGACGACACCTTCGTGCAGGCTCTCGTCGATTCCGGGCACATCACCAGCGAGGAAGCCCGAACCCACCCCCGGCGGTCACTGATCATGCAAGCCCTCACCGGCCGGCCCGTCACACCCACGCTGGTCGCCGACGACGCCGCGGCCGGGGATCGCTACCTGCTGTGCTCGGACGGGCTCTCCGACGTGGTGACCGAGGACCGGATCGCGGAATTCCTGCGCGCCGCCGACTCGGTCGAAGAATGCGCCGAGCAGCTCGTCGAACTGGCCCTGCAGGGCGGCGGACCCGACAACGTCACCGTCGTCGTCGCCGACATCGCGAACGACGCCTGACCGTCGACACCTACAGGATCGGGATGTCGGGTGGCATCTGCATCGCGACCGCGATGAGCGAATGCACGCGGGTGGCGATGATGTCGATCAGGCCGTGGATCTCCACCGGCGCCGATTCGGTGACCGTCTGCAGGTTCTTCAGATCGTCGTCGATCCGGGCGAGGACCTCGTTCATATCGCGGGAGTGCCCGGCGTTGAGCGCCGTCGCGATCTCCTCGAGCGGGACGCCCTGGGCCTCCAGGCTCTGGATCAGCCGGATACGCTCGGCGTCGCCGGGGTTGTACAGCCGGAAGTTGCCCGCAGTACGCTGGGCCGGGGCCAGCAGGCCCATATTGGTGTAGTGGTCGATCGTGCGCGCACTGACGTCGGCGCGGGCGGCCAACTCGCCGATCTTCAGCAATGCCTCGGTCACGATCGCCTCCTTCCGCGCAGCAGGATAACCATACAGCGGCACGTGCTACCGTCGCGAATGCGACAGTGCGGCGAGCGCCGCAAGCCCTCCGCTAACCATCACGTGGCACGTGCTAGTGTGTGGCACCGCCGACGGTGACCGCAACTTTTCCGATCTCGAGGTACCCACCCATGACATCGCACCCCCTGGCCAGTCCGGTGACCACGGACCTGGCCCTGCTGCCGGGTTTCCTGGACCCGGTGAACCTGCTCAACTCCTTCGGCACCTGGATGCTGGCGGGTCTGCTGCTGGTGGTGTTCATCGAGTCCGGACTCCTGTTCCCGCTGCTGCCCGGCGACTCGCTGCTGTTCACCGCCGGCCTGATCGCCGCGTCGAAGTCGACCGAGATCGCGCCGTTCGCGCCGATCTGGGTGCTGCTGATGCTGGTTCCCGTCGCCGCGATCCTCGGCGATCAGGTGGGGTACGTGATCGGGGCCCGTGGCGGCACCGCGCTGTTCAAAGACAACGACGCGCGATTCTTCAAGAAGCGCTACATCGACGAATCGCACGCCTTCTTCGTCAAACACGGGCCGATCACCATCGTGCTGGCCCGATTCGTGCCGATCGTGCGGACGTTCGCGCCGGTGGTCGCGGGCGCGGCGGGCATGCGGTACCGGACGTTCGCGATCTACAACATCGTCGGTGGTGTGCTGTGGGGCGCCGGTGTCACCTACCTGGGTTATCTGCTCGGCCAGATCGGGATCGTCCGGGACAATGTCGATCTCATCTTCCTGCTCATCGTCGCCGTGTCGGTGCTGCCGATCGTCATCGAGGTCGGCAAGCGCGTCCTCGGCAACAAGCGAACCGAACCCGCCGAGGACACCGCCGATTCCAGCGAGCACATTCGCAGCTGAGGGGTCAGCCCCCGCTCTGCCTGCGGGCCCGCGCGCGCCGTTTGCCTTCGTGCATGGCCTGCACCCGAGCCACCGGGATCGTGTGACCCTCCTCGATCAGGTCGCGCGGAAGTTCTTGCGGGGCGGGCATTTCCGCCCGCCACGGATCGTCGTCGCCGAGCAGTCCTGGCACGGTACGCAGGGTGAAGTCGGCCGGGGTCACGTCGTCGAGGTCCGACCAGCGCAACGGGAACGACACGGTGACGCCTGGCCGGATACGCGGGCTGTAGACCGCGGCCACGGTGGCCCCGCCGGCGCGGGTGGCGTCGAGGAACACCTTGCCGTGGCGGTCTTCTCGAATGAAGGCGGTCGTGCCGACCGTGGGGTCGAGACGTTCGGCGCGGGCCGCGACCGCCCGTGTCGCCGCGGCGGCATCCTCGACATCGATGCCCGCGACCACCGGCACGAAGACATGCAGCCCTTTGGACCCACTCGTCTTCACCGCGCCCGCCAGCCCGTCGGCGGCCAGCGCGTCCCGGATCAGCCGCGCACCCGCCACCGCGTCGGCGAAGCTCTGGCCGGGTGACGGATCGAGGTCGAGCACGAGATGGGTGGGTTCGGGCGCGGATTCGGCGAGGAACAACGTCGGGTGATACTCGACCGCGCGCTGATTGCCGAACCACAGCAGCGTCCGCAGATCATCACAGAGCGCGTAGGCGATCTCCCGTCGCGAACTCTCCGCCCACACCGTCGTCCGCGCCACCCACTCCGGCGTGTACTTCGGCAGGTTCTTCTGCATGAACGGCTCCTGGCCCGGCCGCACCCGCACCACCGACAGCGGCCGTCCGCGCAGCACCCGTAGCAGCCGCTCGCCGGCGAACTCCAGGTAGTCCACCAGGTCCCGTTTGGTTTCCTGGGTCCCGTCGAACAACGGCTGATCCAGATTGGACAACTCGACACCGTGACGCAGCTCGCCTCCAGCCATCGCTCCACGTTCCCGCACCGACCCGTCGAACGTCAATCACCACGGATCCCGACATCTCGCACGCGCTGAGCGCCTCGAGATACCCGATCAGAACCGGGCCCGCTGCTCGCCGCTTCCGTGAGGCGGGCCAGGCGGGTGAGGTCGCCGTGCAAGGCGGTTCGGCGGTCGTGGTGGGCGGGGGTGGAAAGCCAGACCAGGCGGTCGAACCAGATCGGCATGGCGAGGACGCGATAGGTCTGCACGATGCGGGTGCCGGAGCCGGTGGGTTCGAGGGTGTAGCGCCATTCGGTGTGGTCGCCGTAGATGCCGCCGTGGGTTGTCCACGCCAGCTCGCGGGGTGCCCGCAGGACGGTGATCGTGCAGACGCGGCTCCAGCGCATGACACCGGATCTGCTGTCGCCGGTGAATCGCGCACCCACCGACGCGCTGGTGGCGCCGTCGAGCCAGCGCGCACGACGGCATTCGTGGCTCCACTCCCCGACCCGGGTGACGTCGGTGAGGATGTCCCACACGGCGCGCGGCGCGGCCGAGGTCATGACCTCCTGGCGACCACCCAATGATGTCTTCAGCGAGGAGAATTCGCGGGTGCGCCAGCGGCGGAAGGCTTGCCGCCGGTATCGGTGGATCATCAGGTGGACGATGATCCAGCGTGGCAGCGCGGGGACCAGTTCGGTGATCGCCTGACGGTCGGCGCCGTCGAGGCCGTCGAGAATGAACAATCCCTGATCGGACAACTCGATCGGGCCGAGCGGTTTCACGTTGTACTCGTTGTCCCACCGGCGCCATTCCGCATCGCTGAGCGTGTCCGAGACGATCGGCATCATCTCGTTCTCCTCGCGTTCGAGGTGGGGAAACAGCAGCACCCGCAACGCGTCCAGCGCCGCGATCAGTTTCTCGCGTGCGTCCGCGGAGTGCTTGTAGGCCGCGGCTGCCGAGCTCAGCGCCGTCATCGCGGGCAGGATGGATCGGTGGTCGGCGTCCATCCGATCCAGCAGTGGCCGTGCGGCGAGGTTGCGGGCGCGCACGACCGGATAGAGGTGCTCGTCCTCGGACTCGTGATGGTGATGCAGGAAATCCATCAGCCAGACCAGATGGTCGGCCAGCGCACGGCGTTGCTCGTCGAACGGGTACGGCCATTCGGCCAGGACTGCCCCGGCTCGGTCGATGTCACGTCGCATCGCGGTGTGCACGATGCCCATGACGCGGGTGTCAGCGGGGCCGGACAGATCGGTGTCGGTGGTCATGATCGCGCTCCTCGTGGAGGTCGAGCAGCCGTATCACCATGGCGGCCGCCCAGTTTTGATACTGCTCGTGTGTCCATCCGGATCGGTCGGTCAGCAACAGGTACATCTCGTTGCTGAAGATGCCTTGGATCCCGTCCGCTTCGATCTCGGTCAACGGCCGTCCAGCGGCCGCCGACACCAGCGCAGCCCGTGAAATCCGTTCGTCTGCGCGACATTTCGTGTCGAGCTCACGCAGCTCGGCATGACTTTCGGCCGCGACGTCGAGCGTGCGGCGCAGATGGGCGGTGCGCCGGTAGATCGATGCCGCCACCGCGGCGAGTTCGGCGGCGCGATCGGCGAGTGGCCTGTCGCCCTCGATGCCGAACCAGGGACGGTCGGCCAGTGTCAGCACGGCGTCGTCGCCGACGACCGCCTGGTCGATGACCGCTTTCAGCAAGGCTGCCTTGTTGCCGATCCTCGCGTAGATCGTCTCCACCGAGCACCCCGCCGCCTGCGCGATATCACGCATCGACGTGCCCTCCCAGCCGCGTTCGACGAAGAACCGGCCTGCCACCTCGAACACCGCCTGGCGGGTTCGCGCCGCCATGTCCTGGCGCAGCGAGGAGTCGTATCGACGGGAAACCGAAGCACTCACCTCCCCATTATGGAACGTGTCTGTATTGAATACAAGCATGTTTGCCACTGCTAACCTCTTCGCTCCCCCTGCGAAAAAGTGCGGTCACCAGCCGTTTTGTTCGATCGACCAGTCGTGGGCTATCGTATGTTCCGCGCGGTTCACCCTGGTGAGCTGTGGTTCTGGCCCCGTCGTCTAGCGGCCTAGGACGCCGCCCTCTCAAGGCGGTAGCGCGGGTTCGAATCCCGTCGGGGCTACAACGAACTCCCCGGTCATCGCGACCGGGGAGTTTTTTCATGTCCCGGATCGTGCGACATATTGACAGATGTTGCATGTTCCATACACTGAGGGAGATGTTGCACCGGGAGGTGAGATGACCGAGCAGACCGCACTGAGCAGGCGCCTCGACGACCTCGCCGCCCGTCCCGACGCGATCACCGCGTTCAAAGCCGCCAGGTCCGGCTTCCTCGCCGGGCGCAGGCTGGAGATGAAGGAACTCGCCGTCGAACTCGGCGTCAACCGGGCCACCCTGTTCCGCTGGGTCGGTGGGCGCGACGAACTGCTGGCCGAGGTGATCTGGTCGGTCGCCGAACCCACCCTGCGCCGCGCCGTCGCCGCCGCCCCCGGGCACGGCGCGCGCCGGATCGCCACGGTCCTCGGCGATTTCGCGCAGGCGGTCAACTCCTCCGACGCCTTCCGCCAGTTCCTGCGCCGTGAACCCGAACGCGCGCTGCGCCTGCTCACCACCACCGCCGGGTCGGTGCAGCGCCGCTTCGTCGACGTCATCGCCGGCCTGCTCACCGAGGACATCTCCGCCGGTGCCCTCGACCCGCCGCTGCCGGTGCCGGAACTGGCGCTGCTGCTGGCGCGAATCACCGAAACCTTCATCTACGCCGATGTGATCAGCGGCGAGGAACCCGACGCGGCCAAGGTCGTCCAGGCGTCGCTGGTTCTGCTGGGCGAACGGCCCGAACGGTAGAACACGAGAGGAAACCCATGCAGCGCACCATCTACAGCTCCGACCACGAGGCCTTCCGCGCCTCGGTCGCCGAGTTCGTCAAGCGCTCGATCGAGCCCAACGCCGAGCGCTTCGCCGAGGAGCGCGCGATCGATCGCGAGACCTGGCTGGCCGCAGGCGAACTCGGCTACCTCGGGCTCGGTGTGCCGGAGGAGTTCGGCGGCAGCGACGCCGGCGACTACCGGTTCAACGCGGTGCTCGGCGAAGAACTCGCCAAAGCCGGTGCGGCGCTGTCGTCCTCGTTCGGCATCCACTACGACGTGTGCGCGCCCTACCTGGTGGAACTGACCACCGACGAGCAGAAGCGGCGCTGGCTACCCAAGTTCTGTACCGGTGAGATCGTCACCGCGATCGGCATGACCGAGCCGTCCGGCGGCTCGGACCTGGCCGCGCTCAAGACCACCGCGGTCCGCGACGGCGACGACTGGATCATCAACGGCTCGAAGACGTTCATCACCAACGGTTTCAACGCCGACCTGGTCATCGTCGCCGCCCGGACCAGCCCGGAGAAGAAGGCCAAGGGCATCACCTTGTTCGTGGTCGAGAACGGCATGGCGGGCTTCACCCGCGGCCGCAAGCTCGACAAGGTGGGCCAGCCCGAATCCGACACCGCCGAACTGTTCTTCGACAATGTCCGGGTGCCCGACGCCAACCGGCTCGGCGAGACCGACCGCGGCTTCATCGCGATGATGGAGCGGCTGCCGCAGGAGCGCATCGGTGCCGCGATCTCCAATATCGCCCACGCCGCGGCGATCCTGGACGAAACCCTCGCCTATGCCAAGGAGCGCAAGGCGTTCGGGCAGCAGATCGGCAGCTTCCAGTACAACAAGTTCCTTTTCGCCGAGCTGGTCACCAAAGTCGAAGTGACCCAGGCGTTCGTCGATCAGGGTGTGGCCGCGCACGCCGCGGGCGAGCTGTCCGCGGTCGACGCCGCGAAGGCGAAGTGGTGGTCGGCGCAGGTGCAGAACGAGGTGCTCGACGCCTGCGTACAGCTGCACGGCGGCTACGGCTACATGCGCGAGTACCGGGTGGCGCGGGCGTGGATGGATGCCAGGGTCACCAAGATCTGGGCCGGTTCCAACGAGATCATGAAGGAGCTCATCGGCCGCGATCTGGGGCTGTAGAGACGTAAAGCGTCGCGTCCGGCGAATATACCGCCGGACGCGACGCGACGCCGGTCAGTTCAGGATGATCGGCAGCGCGGCCAGATCGTTCTGGGTCAGCACCGGCAGATTGCCGAGCTCGCTGTCGGGCACGGCCAGGCGCAGCTCAGGGAAACGGTCGAACAGCGCGGGCAGCGCGATCGCCGCCTCCAGCCGCGACAGCGCCGCACCGGGGCAGATGTGCGGGCCGAAGCCGAAGGCCAGGTGGCGGTTGGCGGTCGGGCGGGTCACGTCGAAGTCCTCGGCCGTGTCGCCGTGCACCGTCACGTCGCGGCCGATGGCCCGGTAGGACATCACCACGCCCTCGCCCTTGGCGATCACGGTGTCACCGACGGTGATGTCCTCGGTGGCGAAGCGCATCAGCAGGTGCGTCACCGGACCGTTCCAGCGCAGCGACTCCTCGATGACCTGCTTCCATTCCACGTCGCCTGCGAGCACCTTCGCCAGCTGCTCGGGTTCGTTGAGCAGCGCGCGCACGGTGTTGATGATCAGGCTCACGGTGGTCTCGTGCCCGGCGGCGACGAGGGCCTTGATGTTGCCGATCGCCTCCTCCTCGGTGAGCGGCTCGCCGCCCTCCTCGTCGGCCACGACAAAGGCCGAAGTGAGGTCGTCACCCGGGTTCGCGGTCTTGGTCCTGACCTGATCGGTGAAGTAGGTGTCGAGTTCGCCGATCACCCGCAGGCGCTCGTCCTGCGGCGTCATCACCGAGAAGAACTTCTTGTACCACTCGAGCAGCTGCGGATGGTCCTCGCGATCGACGCCCATCAGCTCACCGACCACCCGCATCGGCAGCGGGTAGGCGAAGACCTGTTTGAGGTCGACGGGGGCGCCGTCGGCACCGGCGGCGGCGAGATCGTCGAGCAGCTCGACGGTGAGCCGCTCGATCACCGGGCGCAGTTCGGCGAGTCGGCGCGGTGCCAGGGCCTGCGCGGTCTTGGCCCGCAGCCTGCGATGTTCGGCGCCGTCGACATTGAACATCGACCGGTCGACATCGACCATGCCGATCAGTGGCCACTGGTCGGTCACCTCGCCGTCGGTCCACAGCGCCCAGGCGTTGATGTCCTTGACCAGGCGGGTGTCGGTGGTCAACTGACGGGCCAGAGCATGGTCGGTGATGGTCCACACCGACACCCCGAGCAGGTCGATACGGGTGATCGGGCCTTCGGCGCGTAGCCGGGCGGTCTCTGCGTTGAGGTCACTGACCATGGGGTCGATGGCGAACGGGCAGGTGGCACTCATGACGAACCTCCGACGGGTCGAACTGGTGTGAAACGAACGGGCAGTGACGTCATGCCCCGAAGGAAAGCCGAAGGCCGCCTGGTCAATTGGTCGGCCGGTACGGCCAGGTCGACATCGGGGAGCCGGTCGAGCAGCACCTCGATCCCGGTCCTGGCGATGATCTCGGCGATCTGCTGCGCCGGGAACGGGCAGCGGTATTCGCCGTAGCTGAACGCGAAGTGCGCGTTGTTGCCGGTCGGCACCGTGTCACCGTCGGTGAAGGACTGACGGATGTGCGGGTCGAGATTGGCCGCGGCCAGCCCGAGCAGCAGCATGTCGCCGGCCCGGATGGTCTGGTCGGCCAGCCGGGTGTCGCGCGCGGCCCAGCGCCCGCACAGGATCGAGGTCGGTCCCTCTTCCCAGAGCACCTCGCTCATGGCCTGCCCGACACTGCGCCTGCCGCCGCCGAGCGCGGCGGCGAAGCGGTCGTCGACGAGCATCAGCCGCATGGCGCTGCCGATCCAGTCCGCGCTCGGCAGCTGACCGGCGGCCATGATGGCCATCAGGTCGTTCATGTACTCCTCGTCGGTGAACTCGCCCGGGTCGGCCAGCATGACCGACGCCAGATCACCGGCGGGACGTTGCTTCTTGGTCGCGACCAGCCGGGCCATGTGCTCGGCGAAGCGCGCGTACCCGAGATGGGCGTCGGCGCCGCCGTCGGCCAGCGACTTCATGACCTGGACCAGGTCGGCGGCATCGGTGTCGGCCAGGCCGAGGATGCGGCTGAGCGCGAGCACCGGCAGGGCCTCGGCGAACTCGGCGACCAGGTCGGCGGTCCCGCGTCCGCAGAACTGGTCGATCAGCCCGTCGGCGAGTTCCTCGCAGGCGCGGCGCAGCTCGAAGTGGTCGACCGCGTCCAGCGCGGGCTCCACCATCGCCAGGTGGCGCTGATGTTCGGCACCGGCGGTGAAGTAGATCGACGGCCTCGGCTGCCCGACCATCGGCAGTAGCGGCCAGTCCTCGGGAACTCTCCCCCACTGGTTCCACAGCGACACATCCCGCGGGAACAGCAGCGGATCACTGGTCACCTGGTGCAGCTCGCGGTAGCCGATGATCAGCCAGGCCGGGAAGCCGCCGGGCAGTTCGACCGAGACCACCGGGCCGCGTTCGCGCCGCATCCGGCGATAGACCTCGTGCGGTTCGATATGGAACTCCGGACCGCTCAACGGGATGGCGCCGGTGACCGGGCACGCGCCCGTCGGTGTACTCATGGACTTGATTCCCCCTGCGGGACAGCAGAATACAGGTGTTCGACCAGGGCGATCAACACCTGCTTACTCGATTCGCGCGAGCGCGCGTCACACATCAGCAGCGGCACCGCCGGATCCAGATCCAGCGCGTCGCGGACCTCGTGCGCGGTGTGCGCGTCACCGAAGTCGTTGCAGGCCACCACGAACGGGGTGCCCTGGTGTTCGAGCCGGTCGATCGCGTACCAGGAGTCGGCGATGCGCCGCTGGTCGACCAGCACGATCGCGCCGAGTGCGCCCTGGAACAGCCGATCCCACAGGAACCAGAACCGCTGCTGGCCCGGCGCGCCGAACAGATACAGCACATGTTCGGCGTCGAGGGAGATGCGGCCGAAGTCGAAGGCCACCGTGGTGGTCGACTTGCCCGGCACCGCTGTGGCGTCGTCGACGCCGACTCCCACGTCGGTCATCGTGGCCTCGGTGTCGAGCGGGCGGATCTCGCTGACCGAACGCACCAGGGTCGTCTTGCCGACCCCGAATCCGCCGATCACCACGATCTTCAACGCATGCTTGACCGTGCTGTCCAGCGGCGCCTGCGCGCGTTCTGGCACGACCTCAGAGTTTGCGAAGTCCAACGAGCACCTTCTCGAGGGTGGACAGATCCAGCGTCATCGCGGCCGACAGCGGTGGACGGACGGTGATCTTGCCCGCGTGTAGCAGGTCGGCGAGGATCACGGTGGCGACGCCGACGGGCAGGCGCAGTTCGGCGGCGATCTCCACCACGGCGGTGGGTGCCCGGCACATCCGCAGAATGGCCACCTGTTCGGAGGTCATGCCCGCCGAGGGCGCCGATTCACTGACCACCAGGGTGACCAAGTCGAAGTCCTCGGTCACCGGGGCGCGCCCCCCGGTCAGGGTGTAGAACCGGTCGGGATCGTCGTCGCGGCCGGCCCTGCTCAACTCGGCACCGCCCGTCTCGGCTGGGCCGCCATATGCTCGCCCAGCTGCTCGACCAGCTCGTGCATGGTGTGCCCGACCAGGCCCGCGTCGGCGTCCTCGGCCGCGACCACCGCTAAGTGCGCGCCACGTCCGGCCTCGACGACGAATAGGATGCCGCCGTAGAACTCGGTCATCGACTGGCGGACTCCGCCACGCCCGTCACCGAATTCGACGGAGGCCCCGTGCGCGAGGCTCTGGAACCCGGCGGCGATGGCGGCCAGCTGGTCGGCGCGATCGACGTCGAGTTCGGGGGTATGGCAGATCTTGAGCCCGTCACCGGAGAGCAGCAGGGCGTGCCTGGCGCGTGGGGTGCGGGCCAGGAGTTTCTCGAGCAGCCAGCCGAGATTGGCGGACACGGTCGTCATCAATTCTCCAGAGAGTCGGGCGCAGCGGGGCGGCGGCCCGGCGCGGATCGTTGGAAGGCGCCGAGAGCGGCCGGTTTCGCCGGCGCGGTCTCGGTTGCCGGGGAGCTGGACAGGCCGTCGGGGTGTACCTGGGCCAGTGTGCTGCCGCGGCGCCGTTTGGGCAGTACCGGCGAGTCGGTGGCGGGTGCCGCGTGCTGGCCGGTGGATTCGTGCTGGCCGAGATCGGCGGCGGACGGGGTCGGCCGACCGGCGAGATCCGGGCGCACGACGTCGCCGGCCGCGGGCCTGGCGTGTTGGGGGCGTGGGATCGGGGTGTCGAACTGGCCGAGGTCGGCGCGCGGGGTCTCGACCTGGCGCGGTGGTTCGACCGTGCGCGGTGTGGGGGTGGGCAGTTGGCCCGCACCGCGGCGTTCGGCGCGGGCGGTGAGCTCGCGCGGGATGACGACGACCACGGCGGTGCCGCCGATCGCCGAGGGCCGGTAGGACACGGTCAGGTCGTGTTTGCGCGCGAGGTTGCCGACCACGGCCAGCCCGAGCCGGGTGCCCGAGAGCGAGGCCAGGTCGGCGCCCTTGCCTTTGTGATTGCGGCCCGACACGGCGGCTTCGGCGCGGCGCAGGGCCGACTCGCTCATCACCAGTCCGCTGTCCTCGATGGTGATCACCACGCCCGCGGGCACTTCGGCGGCGTAGACGTGCACCTCGGTGGTGGGCGGGGAGAAGTTGCAGGCGTTGTCGAGCAGTTCGGCCAGCGAGTGCATCACACCTTCGGCCGCGTGCCCGGCGATGCCGACTTCGGCGACCGCGCGCAACCGCACGCGCTGGTAGCCGGCGACGCGGCCCATGGCGCCACGCAGAATCGATTCCATCGCGATCGGTTTCGCCCAGCGGCGGCCGGTGCGGGCGCCGCTGAGCACGGCGATGCTGTCGGCGAGGCGGCCGGTCTGGGCGGTGCGGTGGTCGATGTGCAGCAGGTCGGTGAGCACCCGCGGGTCGGCGTGGCGGTGTTCCATCTCGCGCAGTTCGGCGAGCATGGAGGTGGTCATGGCCTGGATGCGACCGGCCGCGCCGGCGAAGGCCGCCAGGGCCGCGGCGCCACGGCGGCCGTTCTCCTGCGCTTCCCAGGCGAAGGACGCGGTGTGCTCCTCGGCCTGCGCGATGCGCTGGGTCGCCTCGGCGACCGTGGCGGCCAGCTGCTGCTGCGCCTGCGCGGCGGCGGCCCGGTCGAGCTGGGCCTGCGCGCGGCTGCGCAGCGCGACGTACACCGCGGGGAACCCGATGGCGACGGCGCAGACCGCGCCGGTGAGTACCGGGATCCCGATCGCCGCGGGCGCGAACACCGCGGTGACGACAGCGATCACCACGATCGCGACACCAGCCCCCGCGACCACGTACCCGGCCTGTCCGGCCCCGCCGCGATCGCTGTATTCCCCCGTCGACACCTGCTCTGTCGCATGCGCCATCGGCGCGACTTCCGCAGTACTCACAGGCCCCCAACCGCCGATCTCAAGCCCGAACACGCGGCACGACAGCCCGTTTCGATAGTGCATGCGAGCATATCGAGCCCCCGCCGCGACTGCCACTCGAGCAGTGCGGGTTCACTATGTGTTGGCACACACTTCAATACGGTATGGATCACTGATCGCTCGCCGACGCCCTGCCCGCCGGCGACCGATCAGTCGAGCACGGCCGTCGCCTCGACCTCGACGAGCAGATCCGGTTCACCCAGCGCCGCCACCCCGAGCAGGGTGATCGGCTTGACCGGGTCGACGCCGAGCTTCGCCGCCGCACGGGCCACACCCTCGCCGAGCAGCGGGAACTTGTCCGGACCCCAGTCGACGACATAGATGGTCAGCTTCGCGACATCGTCGAAGGTGCCGCCGACCGCGGCCATCGCGGTGCCGATATTGAGATAGGCCTGCTCCACCTGGGCCGCGAAATCACCGGTACCGACCGGGTTTCCATCGGCGTCACGGGCCACCTGCCCGGCCAGGAAGACCAGCCGGGAACCAGTCGCGATCGACATCTGCCGATACACCTCAGGTTTGGGCAGCCCGTCGGGATTCACCAGTTCCACGGTCACGGTCGCTCCTTCTGTCGTCGGATGACCCCGACCCTAGAGGGAGGGTCCGACACTCAACCGGTCACCGAGCTGCGCCGGTCCGGCGCTGATCGGCGCCCATGGCTAGCATCGACTTCCGTGCATGCAGATTCTTCCGGCTCCGGCCGTGTGAAAGTGATCGGCATCGCGGCGGGGGTGCTCGGTGTGTTGCTGGCGGTTCTCGTCCCGCTGCTGCCGGTCCAGCAACACCGCGCGAGCCTGGACTGGCCCCAGCCACAAGCGCTGCAACTCAGCGCGCCCCTGGTGGACTACGTCCCGTTGTCCCTCGAAGCGAGCATTCCGTGCACGGCCCTGCGCGACATGGCAGGCGGCACCGTCCTGTCCACGGTGCCCCCACAGGCCCCGCGCGCCGGTTCGAAGGGCTTGGTCGCCCGCATCGAGGACCGCCCCGAGATCGGACGGACCCTCGCGGTCGTCCTCCGCGATCGCCTCCTGCTGAGCGTGCCACTGACCGACATCGGCGCGCCACCACCGAGCTTCACTCAACCACCCGCCGGTGGTCAGCCGGGTGACAGCACTGGTACGCCACCCGGCACCAACCGACCCGCTGCCGCGCCACCCAGCGGTCAGGCAGGGCCACCCCCCAACGGCGCCACGCCGCTCAACGGGCAACCGAGTGGACCGGCCGGTTCACCCGGCAGCACGCGGCCACCGAGCGGCACGGCGCTGCCGACCGGACAGGCTGGGCCGCCACCGAACGGAATGGCACCGCCGAGCGGACAAGCCGGATTGCCCAGCGTTCCGGCGGGTGCGCCGCCGGGTGGGGCACAGGGGGATACTCCGGCCGCGAATTGTGTTGCGTTCACCGTGGTTTCGACGGCGACGAGGACGACGGTCGAGCTCACGGGGTTGCGGGGGGCCGATGGGGTGCCGGTGCGGAAGACGGTCGAGGGGGATGTGCGGCCGCAGGTGGTCGGGGTGTTCACCGAGATCGATCGGGGGCTGCTCGGGGACGCGCGGCTGCATGCCGAGATCGATGCGCGGTTCTCGTCGAGTCCGAGTGAGTGGAAGTCGGCGGCGATCCTCGGGGCGGTGTTGTGTGCGTTGATCGCGCTGATCTGTCTGCACCGTGGTGATCTCCGGGACGGGCGGCGGTCGCGGCGGGTGCTCCCTGCGCGCTGGTGGCGGTTCACCGGGCGCGACGCGGTGGTCGCGGGCACGCTGGTGGTGTGGCATGTCATCGGCGCGAACAGCTCCGACGACGGCTACATCCTGACCATGGCGCGCGCGTCCCGCGAGGCCGGCTACACCGCCAACTACTACCGGTGGTTCCAGGTCGCCGAGGCACCGTTCGGGTGGCCGTACGAGGTGCTGGCCTGGATGACCCGGATCAGCGACACCGGACTGTGGATGCGGTTGCCCGCGCTGCTGGCCGGAGTGGTGTGCTGGCTGGTGCTCAGCCGGGAAGTGCTGCCGCGCTTGGGTTCCCGGGTGGCATCGAACGGTGCGGCGCGCTGGACGGCCGCGCTGGTGTTCCTCGCGGCCTGGCTGCCCTTCAACAACGGACTGCGTCCGGAGCCGCTCATCGCCGTCGGCGCGCTGCTCACCTGGTGCTCCATGGAACGCGCGATCGCGACCCGGCGCCTGGTGCCCGCCGCGATCGCCGTGCTGATCGCCGCGTTCTCCCTGGCCGCCGGACCGACCGGCCTGATCTGTCTCGGCGCGCTGCTGGCCGGGTCCCGCCCGGTCCTGCGGACGATCATCGCGCGCGCCCGCACCGGCTCCGGCCCCGCGCTGCTGCGCTACGCGGCCCTGCTCGCCCCGATCGCGGCCGCGGGCACGCTGGTGCTGGTCGTCGTCTTCGCCGATCAGACCTTCGCGAGCGTGCTGGAAGCCACCCGGGTCCGTCAGCTCGTCGGCCCCGATATGGCGTGGTTCGAGGAACGCACCCGCTGGGATTCCCTGCTGTCGGTCAATCCTGACGGCTCGCTGGCCCGCCGCTTCGGCGTCCTGGCCATGCTCGGCTGCCTGGTGGTCGGCGTCCTGGTGACCCTGCGCCACGGCGGCCGCATCCCCGCCACCGCCCGCGGCCCGGTCAACCGCCTGCTCGCGGTGGTCTTCCTGGCCCTGCTGCTGATGATGTTCACGCCCACCAAGTGGACCCACCACTTCGGCGTCTACGCGGGCCTGGCCGCCGCCCTCGCCGCAGTGACCGCGGTAGCCCTGAGCCGCACGGTGATTCGCGCCGACTACCTGCGCACTCTCTTCGCCGCCGCGGTCCTGTTCCTGCTCGCCGTCAGTTTCACCGGCTCCAACGGCTGGTGGTACGTCTCCGGCTACGGCGTCCCCTGGCCCGACCGCGCCCCCACCCTCGGCGGCATCGCGGTGTCCTCCCTGTTCCTCACCGCCACCGGCCTGACCCTGCTCTACGCCCTCTGGCAGTACTACCGAAACGCCGGCGACCCGCGCCCCGTCACGGAACCCGTGGACACAGCAGAGATCGGCACGTCCGCCGACGACCGCGCGACAGCACCCGCGAACGCCGGTGCACCCGCAGGCACCACACCCGAAGCAACGGTCGCGACGGGCGACGCCGATCCATCCGCCGACGAACCGGGCGAAAGCAAGGGCGATCCAGCAGGCATCGAGTCGAGCCGACCCACCGTCGACCCGACTTCGGCACCCACCGACGACGACAGCCAGGCGCCCACCGGCGCCACGCTCGGAGACAGCCAAAACGCCTCCCCCGACGACAGCATCGGTGATCTCGCCGAACACCAGGCCGACACCCTGGCAGGCGCGAAGCCGAACCCCCTCGCCGCATCGACCGAATCCCTTTCCGCGACAGCGACAATCGTCGCGTCCGGCACCCTTCCCGCCCCGGGATCCCGTGGCCGCTCCGCCGGACTCCGGTTGCGGCTGCCGGCTGTCGCCCCACTCACGATCGCCGCGGCGGCCATGGTGTTGTTCGAGGTGGGATCGCTTGCCTCGGCGGCGATTTCGCAGTACCCAGCGTACTCGGTCGGCCTGTCCAACCTGCGGACCCTGGCCGGGGACCGTTGCGCGATGGCCGATGACGTGCTCGTCGAGACCAATACCGCCGACTCGCTGCTGACTCCGTACACCGGCACGGTCGCCGACGGTCTCGCCGCCGAGAACACCGGCTTCACCCCCAACGGCGTCGGCAGCCTCATGCCCGACCCAGGCCCCGGCCAATCCTCGGCCCCCCCTTCGGGTTCCGGCCCCGCACCCGGCGGCGCCGCAGGCGGAGGGATGCCGGGCGGCCCAGGTGGAGCCCCAGCGGGCCCCGCCCCCGGCGGACCAGGCGGGCCGAGCGGCACCGGCCCGGCCGGCGGAGGCGCCCCGGGCGCGGCGGGCCCGGCGGTGACCGGCGTCAACGGCAGCACCACGTCCCTCCCCTTCGGCCTCGCCCCCGAACGCACCCCGGTCCTGGGCAGCTACTCGGCCGGCGAACCGCAGCGCTCGCATCTGACCACCCAGTGGTACCGGCTGGATCTCGCTGCGGCACAGCAGAACCCGGCCTATCGCGTGCTGATCCTCACCATCGCGGGACGCATCGAAGGGACCGGACCGGACGGGTCGCCTATGCCCGGTCAGCGGCTCCGGGTCGAGTTCGCGAGCCGGGCCGAGGACGGCACCGTCACCGCGCTGGGCGAGGCGATCCCGCCGACCGTCGGCGGGGCACCGGGATGGCGGAATCTGCCGATCGACCTGGACAGCATTCCGGCGGGCACCAGCGCCGTGCGCCTGGTCGCGGAGTCGGGGGAACCCGATCCGATGCGGTGGCTCGCCGTCACCCCGCCGCGCCTGCCGAGACTGTCGACCTTGAACACCCTGGTCGGCAGCACCGACCCGGTGCTCGCGGATTGGCATGTGGGCCTGGCCTTCCCGTGTCAGCGCCCGTTCGATCACCGCGACGGGGTGGCCGAGCTGCCGATCTGGCGGATCCTGCCCGACAAGCTCAACGCGCAGGTCTCCGAGACCTGGCAGGGTGACACCGGCGGCGGCCCGCTCGGCTGGACCGGCATGCTCATGCGGACCAGCACCATCCCGGCCTACCTCGCCGAGGACTGGACCCGGGACTGGGGCGAGCTCCAGCGCCTGACCCGCTACGTCTCGGCCCCCATGGCGGAGATCGGGGTGCGCACCGAAGCCCGCTGGGGCTGGACCGGCGACAGCCCGATCAAGACGAACTGACCGGAAAACACGAAATCGCCGCTACCCACTGGGTAGCGGCGATTTCTGTTGCGCTAGAGCTTACTTCGGCGGCTCACCGGCGGGCGGCTGACCACCCTCGGGGCCACCACCCGGGGGCGCACCGGCCGGCGGCGCGCCCGCGGGCAGCGGCTTGCCGATATTGCGGGCCATGTCCGGCATCAGCCGGATGGCGACCTGTTCCCAGGTGCCCCAGTTGTGGATACCGATCTCGGGGAAGTCGTAGGTGACGTTGGTGTAGCCGAGTTCGGTCATGCGCTGCTCGAACGAGCGGGTGTTCACCAGCGCGATCGCCTCGAGCGGCATGCCCTGGGTGATCGCGTCGATCGAGGACAGGTCCTGATCGGCCGGTTTGGCGCTGCCCGCGGAGATGTAGAGGCGGGTGTTGTTGGCGATCAGTTTCTCGGCGAACCCGTAGGGGTCCATCCGCTTCCACTTCTCGCTGCCCGCCGGCGCCATCGCCTCGATGTTGTAGCCACCGCTGGCGATCATCGCGCCGGCCAGCGCCTCACGCATCCCCGGCATCGACATGTGCAGGTAGCCCGACAGCGAACCCGCGTAGGTGAACTGCTCGGGATGGTAGGCCGCCATGAGCAGCGCCGCGCTGCCACCGCTGGACAGCCCGACCACGCCGTTGCGGCTGTTGCTGAAGCCCAGCTTCGACTTCAGGGCGTCCGGCAGGGTCTTGGTGATGAAGGTTTCCCACTGATAGGTGTTGGTCTTGCCCTGGGTGTCCTCCCAGCCGCCGACGGCCGACCCGGAGTCGGCGCTGGGCAGCAGGGAACCGTCGGGGTTGACGCCGTTGAAGCTGCTCGGCTGTTCCCAGTCGGCGTAGAAGCTGGACTGGCCACCGACCGGCATCACGACATTGATGTTGAACTTCGCCATCTGCGCCGGAATGGTGGTGTGCTTCTCCCACCCGTTCAGGTCGTTCTCGGCGCGTTCACCGTCGAGCAGGTAGACCACCCGGTCGGTGTTGCCGTCGGCCGCACGAATGATGCGGGTGTTGATGGTGCCCATCGACGAGTCGACCGGGAAGTCGATCGCCGAGGGGTCGGCGTCGGCCGACGCGGGCGCCGCGACGATGCCCCACGGCAGCAGCGCGGCCACCGCCGCGCCTACCACAGTGCGCCGGACCAGGCCGGATCTGTGTCGGCGCTCCTGCGCGCCTCCCCGAATTACGCCACGCATGATCCTGATCAGACCTTTCCGTTGTGCGGCCGCGCCGCTCCCCACGCGATCCGCCATGAACCGGAGGAAAAATCTGTGGGCGGATCCTGCCGGGCAGCATAGCGCGCCCCTGATCCGGGGGGCACATCGAATTGTGATGCGTGGCAGTCGCTCCGGTCGTCGGGCCGGCATCGGCGCAGGCCACAGTTCCCGCCACCCAGCCTCGCCCCGGGCCTGCGGCTAGGCTGGGTGGTCGATTCGTGCCGCGCCCCCGGCGGCCGCTGTCCAGGACGGGACCCCGTGAAGCTCGCTGTACGTCTGATGATGTTCTTGCTGATCCCGGCGCTGCTGTTCGCGCTGCCGTGGTGGACGCTCGTCGCCGCCCCCACCGGCGGCTCCGGCGCCCTGTTCTGGGCGGGCACCGCCGTGTGTGTGCTCGGCTTCCTCGGGTTGCCTGCGGCGATGTTCCTCGGGCACGGCCCGGCCCAGTCGGATCCGGCCCTGATCGTCGGCGACACGATGCTCGGCGTGCTGTGGGTGGTGTTCTCCTGGTCGCTGCTCGGGGTGGTGTTCGGTCGCGGCGCGCTCGCGGTCGCCGGTGTCGACGGGCAGCTGGCCGCGCGGATCGTGGCGGTCGGGGTGCTGGCCGTGGCGGCGGTGCTGGTGGCGTGGGGTGTGTACGAGGCGCGCCGGGTGCCGCGGGTCCGCACCGTCGACGTGGCGATCGACGGCCTGGCCGGGGAACTCGACGGACTGCGCGTCGTGGTCGTCACCGACACCCACTACGCCGCCCTCGACCGGCAGGGCTGGTCGGAACGGGTGGTCGAGGTCGTCAATTCCCTGCAGCCCGATATCGCCTGCCACGCAGGCGATCTGGCCGACGGTTCGGTCGAGCGCCGCCGCGCCCAGGTCGATCCGCTCGGCAAAGTCGACGCACCGCTCGGCCGCTTCTACATCACCGGCAACCACGAATACTTCGGTGACGCGCAGGGCTGGATCGACCACATGGCCTCGATCGGCTGGCAGCCCCTGCACAACGAACACCGCACCCTCACCCATCGCGGCGCCCGGCTGGTGATCGCCGGTATCGACGACCCGACCGGCACCGGCCTGCCCGGCCACGGCCCCGATCTGCCCGCCGCGCTGGCCGGCGCCGATCCCGCGCTACCGGTCGTGCTGCTGGCGCACCAGCCCAAGCAGATCGCCGACAGCGCGGCGGCGGGCGTGGCCCTGCAGATCTCCGGGCACACCCACGGCGGGCAGATCTGGCCGTTCCACTACCTGGTCCGGCTCGATCAGCCCGTCGTCGCCGGTCTGAGCAGGCACGCGAACAACACCCAGCTCTACACCAGCCGCGGCACCGGTTTCTGGGGTCCGCAGCTGCGGGTGTTCGCGCCCAGTGAGATCACCGTGCTCGTCCTGCATCCCGAACTCAGCGGTGCGGCTGGGTGACCTCCGACGGCAGCGGCCCGCTCATCACGACACCGGACCCGGTCCAGGTGTAGGTGATGGCGGCGGGGCCACCCTGGGGCGTGGCGAAGGGTTCGTCCGCGACGAGCCACTTGTACTCGACGGTCACCGCATTGCCGTTCGCGCCCGCGACGTGGGTGAACGCGTAGGGCTCGGCGGTGGCGGTGCCCAGATAGGTTCCGTCGTGGAAGAACAGCACGTGGATGGGCGCGGCCGCCGAGTTGCCGCCCACGGCACGCACCCAGAGCAGCTGGCCGCAGTCACCGGGCTGGTCGGCCGAGGCCTGGTCGGCGACCCAGCCGCCACCGAGTCCGGCCACCGCGTTCTGCACGCCGGTCGAGGACGGGTCGATGCAGCGTCCCGGCCCGCTGATGTCGTCGGCGGGGGTCGTCGGCTCGTCGGTTTCGTCCGGCGCGGGGGTCACGGCGGGTTCCTCGGTGTTCCCGGGCGCCGGCGTCACCGCGGGCGATCCGTTGTCCGGTGCGCCGGTGGGTGCCTCGCTGCCGGTCGAGGTGGGGGCGGCCGTGGTCGTCGCCCGGGTGGTCGACCCGGGCAGTGTCACGACGTCGTCCTCGACGCACCCTGTCGTCAAGGCGGCGGCGACGGCGATCAGCGCACTCATCCGAATGATGTTCTTCATGATTCCTCGATTCCGGGTCCCCAGCGCGCTGTCGCGCGTTCGAAGACTCCATCGGGCCCCTCCGACGGGCTGTTAGGCCGAATCCGGCGATCCTCACCCTAGGGGTGGTAAATCATCACCCTCGCCACCGAAAAGCTTCCGCCCGCCCGCGACCGCCTGCGCGATCGCCGGCTGAACCGCAAGCGCGGCCTCGCCCTGCGCGAACACGGCCTCGGCCTGGCCGCGCTCGACGCCGTCGCCGCCGGCGCGCCGCTGTGGCGGGTGCACGAACTCGTCTTCGCGATCCTGGCGATGGAATCGGTGCCGACCGATCCGCGCCTGTGAGGCCGCTACCGCGTGTGGCTGCCGACTTCGCTGAGATGGGTGAGGGCCTGGACGTAGGACTCGACCAGGCCGGTTTCGCAGTAGGGCACACCGATCTCGGCGCAGTAGGCGGCGACGATCGGCTGGGCCCGGCGGAGGTTGGCGCGCGGCATCGACGGGAAGAGGTGGTGTTCGATCTGGTAGTTCAGGCCGCCGAGGGCGGTGTCGACGAAGAAGCCGCCGCGTACGTTGCGTGAGGTCAGCACCTGCCTGCGCAGGAAGTCGGTGTTGTCGCCCTCGGGCAGCACGGCCATGCCCTTGTGGTTGGGCGCGAAGGTGCAGCCCATGTACAGGCCGAACAGGCTCTGCTGCACAGCGATGAACGCCAGCGCCTTCCCCGGCGACAGCACCAGGAACACCGTGGCGAGGTACCCGGCGAAGTGCGCGGCCAGCAGCGCGCCCTCCCAGCCCCGGTTCGGGATCGGCCAGCGGAACACCGCCCGGATGCTCGAGTAGTGCAGGCTGCCGCCTTCGAGCAGCAGCATCGGGAAGAACAGCGCCGCCTGGTGGCGGAAGACGAAACGGCGCCAGCCCCGGCCCGCCCTGGCCCGCGCACCGGAGAAGGCCAGCACGCCCATGGCGTCGGGATCGGCGCCCTCGGTATTGGGGTGGGCGTGGTGGCGATTGTGGTTGCTGGTCCACCAGCCGATGCTCAGCCCGATCGCGAGATTGCCCGCGATCACCCCGTAGAGGTAGTCGGCGCGACGGGAACCGAAGATCTGCCGGTGCCCGGCATCGTGGCCCAGGAAGGCGATCTGGGCGAACACCGCGGCCAGGAACACCCCGACGAGCAGCGACCACCACGAATCACCGACGACGACCAACGCGACCCACCCGGCCACGAACGCGCCCGCGGTGAGCGCGCTCCTCCACCCGTAGTACCGCGAACGCCGGTCCAGCAGGTCCGCCTGCCTGATCCGACGCAACAGGATCGAGTACTCACTGCCGCGCGCGGGGGCGAGGTCAGACGCGATTGCCACGACATCAGCATGTCCTACCGAGTCCACCGGCACGTGAACAGGGTCACAGATCGCGGCGACATCCCCGTGACGAGACGAGTCGGGACACCGAAAAGCACACCGCGACCGGACGATGACGCCGGTCACGGTGTGCTGGATGCGCGTGACGATACTGCTGTTGTAGCTCAGAACACCTGGGGAATGCTGGAGGGGAAGGCCCAGCCCACGGCCGCGCCGATGCCGGCACCGGCGGTCGCGCCGGCGGCGGCACCCGCCGTGGCACCTGCGGTGCCACCGATCACCCCACCGACAACGCCGCCGATGACGATGCCGGCCGGCACCGTCGCGATGGTGGCCGGGGCGCCCACGACGGTCAGCGCCGGGGAGGCGCCGATCACGCCGCCGATCGCCGCGCCCGCGGCGACCCCGAGCAGGGCGCCACCCACAGCGCCCGCGGCCGTGCCGACGCCGGCACCGATCGCTGCCGCGCTGTCGATGGCTGCCCGTCCACCGTCCTGCATCGCCGGGATCTTCCGCTCTTCGGCGGTGGGGGCGGCGGATTCGGCGATGGGGGTCGCGGATTCGGCGATGGGCGCGGCCGGAGCCACATACGCGGCCGGGATCAGCGGCTGCGCGGCGACCGAGGTGTAGGCGGGTGCGGTGGCGATGCCGACTGGTGTCGCGGCCGCGATCGGCACCGTGTGCGCGGCCGGGGCCGCGTGCACGATGTCGTCGGTGGCCGGGACCGTGTCCAGCGGCGTAGCGGATGCCACGCCGACGGAGGTGATCGCGGTCGCGATCGGCACCGCGACGGCGGTGGACCACATACTTGTTGTCGGCTTGGCGTGACGTCCGGTCATCAGGTTCTGTGTTCCCTCATCAGCAAGTGGATCGTGATCGAGATGTTCTCGAAACTGACTACCGGCCGAATATTAACGCGCAATGAACGGGCTGGGTCGGACAAGTCACCGCCGGCTTGCCGTTCGAGGCTCGCCCGCGCGGCGGCCATGACCTCGGCCACAACCGACGCAGCGGGCTTCGAATTCTCCGCCCCGTCCGCCAGTATTCATCGGAGTGGTTGCTGGCAGTTCACCTGTCGGACAGGTTGCTGCCAAACGATCATGAAGGCGGGGTTATTCCGCCACGGCTCCGGTGATCCGGAGGCGATGTCGATACACCTGATGAGGATTCGAATGAGGGACACCACCAGTCGCCGGAACCGCGGCATGCTCCGCATGCTGACCGTCGCGACGGCTGCAATGATCGGCCTGACCCTGGGGCACGGCGCCGCCACCGCCGAGGTCATCGACAGCCAGGCGCACATCGTCGACGCGGAAAACCGCACGGTCAACGTGATCCAGAAGGACACGCTGATCAGCTTCGTTCCTCCGCTCGACGGCAACCCGACCACCCGGGAATGGTTCCACGACGGCACCGCCGCCTTCCGGATCGACGGCCCCGACGCCGACGAGTTCGAAGGCAAGATCATCATCGGCTACCAGGTCGGCTTCCCGGCTTCGTTCGATGGCAAGCTGACGTTCGGTTGGAGCACGCCCGGCCTGGAGGTCGAGTCCGAGCTGTCCAACGGCGCCGTGCCGTCGGTGACCATCGACAGCTTGATCCCGCAGGCCGGTATCGAGCTCGAGGTCGGTCTCGGCCCCGGTATCGAGACCATCGAAGCCGCCGAGGGCGAGATCTCCGGCGGTGAGGGTTTCATCCGGATGCACGGCTTCCACGGCACCGTGACCGGTGTGGTCGGGCCGACCAACATCCGCCCCTTCGTCACCATCGTCAGCGAGGCCGGCGACCGGGTGACCACCTACGGCCAGCCGTGGACGCTCTGATTCCACGACAACCGTGAGCGGTTCCGGACGGAATCGCAAACAGCGGGCCTGCGCGAAACGCGCAGGCCCGCTGTTGCGTCTCGGACGACTAGAGAATTCAGGCCTGTTCGAGGTTGCCGAAGGGGATGGTCACTTCGATCGGGTCGTCGAGGAGCAGTACTCGACGGTGGACCGTGTGCGCTCGGTACCGGCGACCCGACCAGTCCAGGCGGTACTCCTCGATCTCCTCGATACGCTGCTCCTTCTGATCGAGCCGAACGATCAGGTACCGAGGAATGCCGGCGGCCGCGTATTGGATGCGCTTGTCGGTGATGTCGGTGTCGATCGTCGATTCCGACGTCACTTCGACGACGAGCAGCAGGTGGTCGCGCACGGTGTTCACGTCGTAGGGTTCGCAGTCGCGGATCCAGATATCGGGGTAGCGGATATTGAGCCGCCGGTCCGCGGACGGGGAATCCGCGTCCGCGAACCGCGCGGCGACATCGGAGTCCACCACCATGCACGGTCCGCCATCCCGGCGACCGGCTTCGAGCATCCCCGCCAGGCGCCGAACCACCCGGCTGTGCAGTGGACTCTGCGCCATCAACCGCACGACGAGCCCATCGACGACTTCGATATCACCCAGTTCGTCCGCCGCACCGTCCATGAAACTCTCGGCGGAAAGGCGCAGTTCACGCTGCTGGTCGGGAGTACTCATGATGCCATCATTGCAGGCTCATCCACCGTGGACGATCAAGCCGCCGAGCAGCGAACTGTGCTCTGGCGAAAGCGGTCGGCGGTCATGCGGCGTCATTTCCCGAACCGGCGTTGGCGGCCCGCGTAGGAGCGCAGGGCGCGCAGGAAGTCGATGCGACGGAACGCAGGCCAGTAGCAGTCCAGCCACTGCATTTCCGCGTAGGCCGACTGCCACAGCAGGAAGCCGGAGAGGCGCTGCTCGCCGGAGGTGCGGATGATGAAGTCGGTGTTGTCGCCGCTGGCGGAATACAGGTGCCGGGAGATGTCGTCGACATCGAACTGCTCGATCAACTCGACCGGGTCGCCGCCGGCCGCGATGTGCTGGCGGAACGCGCTTTTCACCGCGTCGACGATCTCCCGGCGCCCGCCGTAGCCGACCGCGACGTCGACCTTGAGACCGCTGCGGCCCACGGTGTCGGCGGTGGCTTCCTTGAGCACCCGGGCGGCGCCGGCGGGGAGCAGATCGAGCGACCCGATCACCTGCACCTCCCATGCACGATCGGGGCCGGTGATATCGCGCACGGTCGCTTCGATGATCTCGATCAGCGGATCGAGCTGCTCGGGCGGGCGGCCGAGGTTGTCATCGGAGAGCATGAACAGGGTGACGTGCCCGATACCGGCGGCGGTACACCACTCCAGGAACTCGGCCACCTTCGCGCCACCGGCCCGATATCCCTCCCGGACATCGTCGTGACCGGCCTCGCGCGCCCAGCGGCGATTGCCGTCGAGCATGATCCCGATGTGCCGGGGCCGCGGCAGCCCGGTCAGCGTGGTGGCGAGCCGACGCTCGTAGACCCGCTCCATCGGTTGGCGTAGGAACAAGGGCAGAAGTCTCATGAACTCTCGCGTCACATGTCGGAGATGGCACCGGGGAACTGGGCATGATGGTATGCCGACCGCGGCGAGGAGAGAACACCGATGGCCGCGAGAGCGGGGTGACGCCCAGCGGTTCCAGCTAGCAGTCGCGGCGGCGTAGCGCCATCCAGCCCACGCCGACGGCCACCGCCGCCCAGCACGCGGCGACCGCGAGACCTGTCCACGGACCGAGTACGCCGGCGGGGTCGGATACCAGGACCTGGCGGCCTGCACGGTCCGGCAGGAACTCCGCGACGCTCCCACCTCGGGTGATATCGCCGAGCATGAACGACAACATCAGGACGAGTGGGATCAGCACGCCCATGGTGACGGCCGAACTGCGCAGCAGGGTGGCGACCCCTGCGGCCATCAGCGCCATCAGCGTCAGGTACACTGCGCAGCCGAGCACGGCGCGCCGGCCGACCGGATCGTCTAGTCCGATCGCGCCGTCACCGATGAGTGACCGGCCGGCGAGCAAGCAGATCGCGGCCGTGACGAGCCCGACGCTGAAAGTCAGTGCGCCGATCACGGTCAGATTGGCCGAGTACAGCAGGCCGCGTCGTGGAACGGCCGTCAGCCATACCCGCATGCCGTTGTCGCGGTACGGTCCGGCCGCGCAGGCCGCACCGAAAGCGATGGCGACGACCTGCCCGAAATTGATGCCGAAGAACGACAGCAGCACCGGATCGAAATCCGATGTGCCCTTTTCCTCGTGCGCGAGCGTGGCGCTGCCGAGCAGCGAGAGTCCGGCCGTCACCACGAACAACAGCACCAGAATGCCGTTCAGCGAGGGCAGCGATCGAGCCTTGATCCATTCCGAGCGAAGTACCGGGGTGAATGTCATTGTCCTGCCTTCTCGAGTGCGGGGGTGGTGGCGACGTATTCGCTGTCGGCCGAGGTCAATTCGAGGTATGCCTGTTCCAGCGATGCCTGCTCATCGGCGAGTTCGAGGACCGGGACGCCCGCGCCCGCGAGCAGCGGTCCGATCCGGTCGAGGCGCTGGCCATGGATGAACCAGCGCCCGGAGTCCTCGATCGCCTCGATGCCGGCACCGGCCAATACCTCGCGTAGCCGCGCTGCGTCGCTGGTCCGCACCCGGACTCGCGGCTGCGCGTGATCGCCGATGAAGGTCTGCAAGGCGGTATCGGCGAGCACCCGGCCGCGACCCAGCACGATCAGGTGGTCGGCGAACGCGGCGGTCTCGCCCATCAAATGGCTGGAGACGAGCACGGTGCGTCCCTCACCGGCCAAGCGGCGCAACGTTTCCCGGATCCAGATGATCCCTTCCGGATCGAGACCGTTGGACGGTTCATCGAGCATGACCACCGGCGGATCACCCAGGAGCGCGGCCGCGATACCGAGACGCTGGCGCATGCCGAGCGAATAGGTGCGGACTCGACGCCCCGCCACCGCCCCGAGCCCGACTTCCTCCAGGACCGCGGTGACCCGGCGGGTCGGAATGCGGTTGCCGGCAGCGAGCGCGAGGAGATGGTTGCGCGCGGTGCGGGCCGGATGGGCGGCTGTGGCATCGAGCAGGGCGCCGACCGTGCGCAACGGCCGGTCGATGTCGCGAAACCGACGCCCGCCGATTGTCGCTGTCCCCGAATTCGGCCGATCCAGGCCGAGGATCAGCCGCATCGTGGTCGACTTGCCCGCGCCGTTGGGCCCGAGGAATCCGGTGACGCGCCCGGGGCGGACCGAGAAATCGATCCCGTCGACAGCCCTGGTGCGTCGGTAAACCTTGCTGAGTTCGCGGACTTCGATACTGGTCATACACACACCATCGCCTGGCTGCGACGCCAGAACTTCCCCACCGAGCGGGTATCACCTCCCCCGCGCGGGGGAATCGCCGGCCACCCGAGCGCTGGCACGATCGCAATGTGTGCAGAACACTGTTGCGACCACTGGCCCGGTCGGTGACCTACACCCGCGGACTGCATCTGGCCCTGCCGATGACCGCGGTGGCCTTGTGGATGTTCATCGACAAGCACAGCCCCTGGATGCCGCTGCTGCTGGCCGTGCCGATCGGCCTGCTCCCGGGAATGCGCCTCGCCGAGGCGATCCAGGCGCAACTGTTTCTCACCCCACACGAACGCGGTGCCACCGATGCCTCGATCGCCGTGGCGCCCGCCACCGACTGGGCGGATCGCTGGCGGACCGTGCTGTGGCTGGAGATCCGATTGCTGTCGAGCGTTGCGCTGTTCGGCGTCGGCGTGCCGGCGATCCTGCTGTGCTCGGATCTCGTGCGAGCGGCGCTGGGAGCCGGGCATACCAGGGACACGCTGTTACACCTCGCCGGTCCGCGGTGGTGGTACGCGCTGGTCGCGCCGCTACCGATTCTGGTGCTGCTCGCCGTACTCGTCGGGCTCGGCGAGCTGGTCACCGCCTGCGCGCGGTGGCTGCTCGGTCCCTCGGCCTCGGCGCGGCTGCACGCGCTGGAAGAACGCACCGAGCGGCTGCTGGAAAACAACCGGATCGCCCGGGAACTGCACGACTCGATCGGTCACTCGCTCACCGCGATGGTGTTGCAGGCCGGCGCCGCCCGCGCGAGCGGTGAACCGGAGTTCACCGGCACCGCGCTCGCCGCGATCGAAGACACGGGCCGCACCGCGTTGGAGGATCTGGAGCGCGTGCTCGCCGTGCTGCGTGACCCGAGCACGCCGGTGGACCAGCGTCCGACGCTGACCGCGGCAGCCCAGCTGTTCGACTCCGCCCGCTCGACGGGTGCCACCATCGACGCCGACATCACCGGCCCGATCGCGCGGGTTTCCGGTCCGATTTCACGCGAGGGCTATCGGATTCTGCAGGAAGCACTCACCAACGCGCTGCGCCATGCGGGCGGTGTCGCCGTGCGGGTTCGGGTGTGCGCCGACGAGCACTGGCTCGAACTGGAGGTGTCGAATCCTGTCCCTGCCGCTGATCGAGCTGTACCGGCCGACCACGGTAGCGGGCTCCGGGGGATTCGGGAGCGTGCCGAACTACTCGGCGGCGATGCTCGCATGGGCTCGGAAGGCGGACAGTGGCGGACATGGGTGCGGCTACCGACCCACGGCCTAGGGTGATTCGGTGACCATCTCGGTACTGCTGGTGGACGACGAGCCGTTGGCGCGGGCGGGGCTGCGGACGATTCTCGATGCGCAAGAGGGAATTACGGTGGTCGGCGAAGCCGCCGATGGGGTGTCGGTGCTCGGCGAGGTCAAGCGGCTGCGCCCGGATGTCGTCGCCATGGACGTGCGGATGCCGCTGCTGGACGGGATCGAAGCCACCCGGGCGGTACTTCGAGCCATCCCGGACCCACCGAAGATCCTGATCATCACCACCTTCGAAAACGACGACTACGTCTACGAGGCGTTACGCGCCGGCGCCGACGGGTTCTTGCTCAAACGCGCGCGCCCCGCCGAGATCGCGAACGCGGTACGCACCGTCGCGCAAGGCGATTCGGTGCTCTTCCCGGCCGCCGTCCGGTCGCTGGCGGCGGGCCGCAGAAACGACAGCGCCCGCGCGATACTGGAGCGCGCCGACCTCACGCAACGAGAAATGGCGGTCCTGCGCCTGATGACGAAAGGACTGTCGAACGCGGAGATCGCGGCCGACCTGTACGTAGGTTCGGAAACGGTGAAAACCCATGTCAGCTCGATCCTGGCGAAATTCGGCGCCCGCGACCGCACCCAGGCGGTCATCGTGGCCTACGAATCCGGATTCGTGTGACAGATCAGCGCGCCGACGCGGGCTCGATGGTGCGCCGCTTGACCAGCAGCACGATCGCCAGCACCGGGTACAGCAGGATCGGCAGCAGCGCACCGAGATAGATGGTCTGCTCGGCCAGGATGACCGTTCCGGTGAGCAGAGTGAAGTCGAACAGGCCGTGCAGCACCGAGTTGGCCACGTTACCGCGCGTGACCCGGCGGGTCAGGTAGAAGAAGTAGCCGGCCAGGCTGACCATGACCGCCTGCGCGATCGCGTTCGCGCCGTGGGTGATGCCGTTGGTCAGATGCACCGCGCCGAACACCAGGCTCGACCACAACGCGACCTTGCCCTCGGCCAACCCGTGATCACGCAACACCACCACACTGATCCCACGGAACATTCCCTCCTCACCCCAGCCGACGAACTGGGTCGCGATCAGCAGCACCAGTGTGAACAGCAGCCCCTTGTCCGCCAGCGCGCTGTAGTGGATGCCGAAGACGATCGCGACGAGGAACACGATCGGCACGATCCGCACCCACGACCGAGTCGGGCGATCGTCGCGCAGGACCGGCCGCATCCAGCCGAGATAACCGATGACACCGTAGGTGAACACCAGGGCGACACCGAGCGGGATGATCATCCCGTAGAACACCGCGCGGGTGGACAGGTAGTCGTCCTCGCCGGTGAGGCGTGTCATCAGCAATCCACCGAGTTGGATGATCGCGAGATAGACGATGACGATCAGGGCGAACATCGGGTAGGTGAGCCGACGGCGGGGGTGGGTGGCCGCTAGCTCGGTTTCAAGCGCGCTCATGGGGGTAAACCTAACTGCTTGCGAGTTCCCGGATGGCGCGAAGCAACTTCCAGCAAACTCCACCTGTGCGGAGCTGGCAATTGTTCGGTTAATTGCGCACGGTGGGTGCCGAATATCCAAAACCGCGAAATCAGAAGCTGTTCAGCGCTGGATCGGCCAGGCGATGCCGAGGCGATCCGCCTCCCAGGCACCACCGAGCGTTCGCGTCGATACTGAACCGCAACGCTCTACGTGGTTCGCCGACCGGATTTCGGCGCCGAGCTGTTCCGCAGAGATCCCCGCCCACCGGACTTCAATCTGAGCCGTCTACCCGCTCTGCGCCTGTTCGGCAATTCGCCGCAGTGCCGCGAGGTGCCCGTCCAGCGCGGCCCGCCCCGCCTTCGTCAGCCCGATCCAGGTCTGGGGCCGGGCATCGCGAGTCTTCTTGGCGCTCCGCACATACCCGGCGTCCTTCAAGATCTTGACCTGCTTGCTGAGCACCGAGTCGCTGATGTCGAGAACCTCTCGCACGACGGCGAATTCGACGAGATCGGCCGCGGCCAGCATGGCACACAACTTCAAACGATTGGGCGGATGGATTATCTCGTCGAATACGGGCCCGGCAGGCGCCATCAGCGGCCGGTCCTTCCCGCACGAAGATCCTCGAGCATCGCCGCGACGATGCGTGGCGAATGGATCAGCGTGAGCCCGAAAACGGCCACCCCGGCCGCGACCATGGCCCAGCTCAGGTCGAATCCCCACTGCAGCACCGCGCCGACGATCACGACCACCGTGCAGGCACCCATGTACTTCCCTGCGGGCGCGACCGCGCTCGGGGTGGTGCGGTAGAAGTCGAGTCCGACCCCTGTCTGCTTGCCCACCAGCCAGCTCAGCGCGAACGGCACCAGGATGAACCCGACCAGCACCAGCGTGGAGGGAAGGTCGCCCCCCATGCTGAACGAGGAGATCGCGAGTCCGAGGCTCAACGCCGTGCCTGCGTGATACCACCACGGAACCGCCGCCCGCTCGACCAGTCGATCCCGGGTCACCGACACCTCGTCCAGAGCCCGTCGCGCCTCTTCAGGCGTGTGCGCCGCCCCCTGCTCCATACTTTCCATAATGGAAAGAGTATCCCCGACTTTCCATCATGGCAAGTAATTGGAGAGCGGTGGCATCGCTCTCGTGTGAACTAGCCTTGGGTGGCGGGTGCGTTCCCGCGTGACTGCGGTAGGAGGAAATATGCCGGCTGTGGATGCCCGCGGTGAACAGCGGCTGACGGCTGAGGAGTTCCTGGCAGCGGACCCCGGCGACCTTGCCGCGCGGTTCGGCGGGCCGTTCGAGCTCGTGGATGGTCTCGTGGTGCGCTGTCAGGCGCAGAGTCGGGCGCATGACCGGGTGATCCACAGGCTCCGCCGGGCGCTGGAGAACGCGCACGCGCCGAACGATCCGTGCCTCGATACCGAGTCCGACACTCCTGTCCGCTTCCCCGACGCGGACAACACGAGCGCAGATCGGCGAGCGAACTTCCGCTTCCCCGACCTTCTGGTCATCGACTGCGGCCGATGGGATGCGACGACCGTCCTGCCGCATATCCGCATGGCGGTGGAAGTGGTCTCCCCCGACAGTATCGGTGGTGATACCGAATACAAGCGGAAACTCTACGCCCGCTCAGGCATTCCCGTGTATCTCGTCGTTCACTTCGCTGATGATTGGGAAACCGTCGAGCGTATCGACGAGTTCCGCCTCGACTGGTCCAACAAGCGGTACGCGCTCCACCACGAGCATTGGGACGAACTCGTCCTGGAGGAGCCGATCAAGATGCGGTTGCCGTTCACCGACATCGATGGTGTCCGCCGCGAAAAGTGATCCGCTGCTCGTCCATCTCGAGCAGAAGGTCGCCGACGACACCTGGTGCGGCGGCGGCCACCGACAGTTCCACGATCGTGGTGTCTCGTTCAGCTATACGCTCCCGCGCAACTGTTCCGGTCCGCGACCGATCCAGAAGTACTGCCACCGCTCCGCCAGGTACTCACGTACTCGCTCCTCGAGCCCCGCCAGGCCAGGTGTGGCACCCGCCGGCGCAGGCAGGAACGGGATGAACGGTTCCATCTCGGTGGGATATCCGAAATCCGCATACAGCAACTCGATCGCCTTGAACGGCTCGTCACCGAAGTCGGCCGGATGCTCGATGATCCAGGCAACGGCCAGGTACACCCACACCGCCTTCTCATCGGGCACGATCTGTTCGATGAGGTCACCCACCTTGTCCAGCTCATCGGACAGCAGCAGCGACAGCGACTCCACAGCCTCGGTGGGTGGCGCTTCGTAGACGATGCCGCTCGACGCCAGCTGCACGACATCCTGGGCGGAAATCCACGTGTTCAGAAACCCGTAACGGAGTTCACGCGGCGTGACTTTTGCTCGCGCGGTTACAAACCCCGCTGAAAGCGGGAATTTCAGCAATTCATCACTCACGACGTAATCGCCTTCCCATTTATCGTCCCGGGGACTGAACCGGACGCCACAGCTGGGATTACAACCACAAGGCGATCCAGCCGAGTGCCCGATCGGCACCCGGACGGTACCCGTCCGGGACGGTCGGCAGGCGCTCGGCGATTACCCTCGGATCGACGAGGCCTGCTCGCAGCAGGGCGTTGACGAAGTTCTGGTCCTTCTCACGGAGGGCGCAAAGTTTCGCGACACACAGGTCTTCCTTGTCGAGGCACCATCCGGTGAACTGAGGTTCGCCCGACGGAGCGGCCGTATTGGGATTGCGCACCTTGACCAGACGGTTTCGCCAGCCGACGGGGAGTGCGGATGTGCTCAGGTCGACTCCGTCGATGCTGAAGCCGTGCATCTCCTCGAACGGAGAGAACTCACCTGCCACGCCTTCGATCAAGTCCGCGAGGCGGGCGGTCTCCTCGTTGTCATCGGCAATCGGCAATATATCGATCTCCATCGACATCGTCGCGTCGGCGGGAAGCTCCCCTTCACGGAAGGTCCCGAGAATCGACTGCGAGCCAACCACGATGACCTCGGGCCGACCGATGATCTGGCACGCGGTGCGGATCGCGTGCTCCAACTGGTGACGGCGCATCAACTCGCCGCACGGAGAACGTCAGCGCGCTCTGCTTGCGCGAGCAATCCACCCATCGGCGAGACCTCACGCATCTCGATCGACTCCCGGTCCAAGCCGGTGAGGACCCGGTGCAGGCCGGGGACATCAGAGCGTTCGATCAGCGACTCCCAGCGGTCGAGATTGCGCAGGTGAGGCTGACCAGTTACTCCGCCTCGAAGCCTTGCGAGGGTGCGTTCGATCCGAGGACGCCATCCCTCGAGACTCGACTGGGTCAGGTGGATGGCCAGCTGCCGATGCAACCGCCAGGAGCGGGCTTCGGAGCGCGTCAACTCCGGGGCGACCGGCCGCCGCACGATTTCGAGACAGAAGCCCAGGCACGCGAGCAGCCGGGAAAGCTGTTCGTCACTCATATTGACTTTGCCGGACAGGAATTGACTGATGCTGGACTGCCGAACACCGCTCAGTCGCGCCAGCTCCGACTGACTAGTGCCCGTTTCAAGCATCACTTCATGGAGTACGTCGCGCCGACTGGACATACCCAACTATAGCATTCAGCACTATAGCTACAAGATCGAGCAGCGACGAAGTAGATGAGACCACGCGGAGGTGACCTGTCGGTGCCGCAGGGCACGATGTCGGCATGTCAGGGAATCGCCCGCGTCGATGCGGCGGTGTCGGACCAGGTAATCGGGGTGTGGGCGTGGCTTCGGACCCGAGTGGTCGACGGGGGCCGAGAGCGGCGCACGATCAAGGCCACCGAAGTCGCCAGTGGGCTCGGATTCCCGCACGCCTGCCTGGTGTTGCAGGTTCAGCGCACCATCACGAAGAAGGGGCCGTGGCACCGCCCCGTCGAGGTCGTCCTGTCACCTTCGACGAAGACCGATCCGCCGTCGGTACCGGCACCGCGCCTGGAGTGATGGCCACGATCGGCAACACCGTCGTCAGCGTCCGCGGCCTGGCCGGCCACGAGGACATCGCCGCCGCGTTGCGGCATCACGGTCGCGACCCACACCGGCCGAACAGAATGGGTTCGTGCCGTGTGCGCACAGACGTGTACAGATTTGGGTACACTATAGGGATGGTGATGGAGACACTGTCGGTTCGAGAGGCTCGCGCCCAGTTGTCCGTCCTGCTGGAACGGTTTCGGCATGGTGATCGCCGGCCGGTACTGGTCGGGTCGCATCGCAAGACCGAGGCGGTACTGGTTCCGGTCGCGGTGTTCGAGGAGCTGACCGCCGAGCGATCCCGATCGTCTGCGCAGGCCGCGACATCTGTGCGGGTGGAAGGCCAAGAACCGAGCCCAGAGGCCTCGGCGATCATGGATCGATGGGCGCGCGGTGAGATCAGTACCGCGCAGATGCGTGAGCAGGTCCGGGCCTTGCACGGCGTGGCGTGACGGCAGACCCGTACGTCGACGCCGACGCGGGAGTCGTGCGGAATCGCCTCGGAATAGTCGATGTAGCGGCGTTGCGTCGGGTCGAGGCGGATTTGAGTCTGGCGGCGCTGGCAGACATGGGTGCACGGATTCTGCCCGGCCGATACGACCTCGACCATCTCTGCGCGTTCCACCGGGAGATCTTCGGCGACGTCTACACATGGGCCGGTGAGGTGCGAGTGGTTGGCATCGCGAAGTCGGATCCGTTCTGCCTTCCGCGACACATCGCAGGATATGCGGGTGAGGTGTTCGCCACGCTCGCGGGCGACCATTACCTGCGTGGACTCGACCGGACGGAGTTCGTGGCGAAACTGACCCACTACTTCGCCGAAGTCAACGCGATCCATCCCTTTCGTGAGGGCAATGGTCGAACTCAGCGGGCCTTCTTCCGTCAGCTCGGCCGGGAGGCCGGGTGGCTGATCGATTGGTCGATCCTGGATGCCGACAACAACATTCGGGCGTCGATGGCAGCCCTGCGCGGCGACAACGGACCTTTGCGGGACCTGCTGGACACGCTGGTCGAGGCCGACAGTCGATTCGGTGACTGATAGTCGCTGACGGTGCTCCGGAAGTATGTAGGACAGATCGGGGGCGAAGGACCATCACAGGACATGAAGAAACCCTCCCCGACTAATGTCGGAAAGGGTTTCTCGAAAGTGGAGCTAAGGGGACTCGAACCCCTGACCCCCACACTGCCAGTGTGGTGCGCTACCAGCTGCGCCATAGCCCCGTGTTCTTTTGTTTCAGCTGCTCTCGCTGCTGCCTGAATGAAGTTACACCATGGTTCTCCGGGAGAACAAATCGGCTGGTAGAGGGCGAAAACGGGGCAGTATGGGGGGTGGTGCCGGTGGGGTGGGGCGGGCGGGTGGGGCGGGAGGTGTGCTGAACCTCACGGGGCGAGGGTGACGACCCAGTTCTCGTCGGACCAATCGATCTTGGTGGTGCCGTCGTAGATGGCGGGGGTGGCGGCCTTGTTGCCGGTGCGGGCGTCGAGGTCGGTGAGGTTCGTGGCCGCGGCGGTGCGGGCGGTGTCGAGCTGGGCGCCGCCGGTGATGCAGGAGGCGACGGATTCGGGGGCGCCGGATTCGGTGGCGATGGTGGCCAGGGCGGGGTTGCTCAGGTCGTCGGCGCCTTCGTCGGGCTGGCGGGTGGTGAAGACGGTTTCGTGGAACTTGCCGTAGATCGGGCCCGAACCGGTCTGGGCGACACAGAGATTCGCGGCGAACGCGCGGGTGGAGTAGTCCTTGCTCTTGGACTCGTCGTCGAGGAATGTGACGAAGTGGTAGTTGATCGCCAGTTTGCCCTCGTCGACCTTCTGCGCGAGTTCCTGGCCGTAGCTGGTTTCCAGCACACCGCAGGCGGGGCAGATCGGGTCCTCGAAGATGTCGATGGTCTTGGCGGCGTCGGGGCGGCCGAGCCGGATCACGCCCGCCGGCGTCGCGCTGACCTGCACTGCCGCGTCGTGGACGGCGCCGTAGCCCTCGTTACGGACCGGCGGCGGACCGTCGCTGCCCCACTGGTAGGCGGCGAACACGATCGCCCCGATCAGGACGAGCGCCACCGCGGCCAGCGCGTAGGTGGTGTTGCTGGAAACGGGACGCGGATTGTGCGGGGACTTGGCGGTGCTCACCCGTCCACTCTGCCTCGAGTCGCGCCCGAGGCGGCGTCCGGGCACCGGGAAATGCCGTTGACCAGGGAATCCGCTCAGTTCTTGTCGAGGCGGCCGGTGGTGGGAATCAGGCCGTCGCGCACCACCGGTACCCCGTCGGGACAGCCGTCGCAGCTGCATTGCGGGTCGATGCCGTCACCGGCGTGATCGGGGTGCGCCGGGTCCTCGGGGTGGCGGATCCGGGAGGGTTCGGGGGTGAGCAGCCAGACCGTGGCCGACACCGCCAGCAGCGAACCGGTGACCGCCATCCCGACCCCGAAGGAGGTGTGTTCGGCCAGCCAGCCGATCACGATCGGGCCTAGCACGGTGCCCAGGTCGGCGGCCATCTGGAAGGCCGCCAGCACCGGACCGCCACGGGCGCGCGTGCCGATCACATCGGCCAGCGCCGCCTGCTGGGCCGGACTGAACATGCCGGAGCCGAGACCGGCGACGAACGAGGCGAGCAGGAACCAGGCCAGCGACGGCGCGAAGCCGAGCGCGCCGGTGCCGAGCGCGCAGATCGCCGAGCCGGCGATCAGGAACGGTTTGCGGCCGAAACGATCCGACAAGCGGCCCGAGGCGAACAGCACCGCGGCATTGCCTGCGGCGAACACCGTCAGCGCCACACCCGCCATGCCGGATTCCTGGTGCAGGGTCTCCACCACGAGCAACGGGACGAAGGCCGTCCGCACGCCGAACACGGCGGCGCCGCCGGCGAAACTCGACAGCAGGACCGCGCGATAGGCGGGTTCGGACCAGGCGTGCCGGAAGGTGAACGCGGGGCCGGCGGCGGCATCGTCGGCGACCAGCACCGGCGAATCCCGCAGCCCGGCGAAGACGATCACACAGACGATCAGCAGCGCCACCATATAGATGACGAACGGCATCCGCAGTCCCAGCCCGGCCAGCCCGCCGCCGACCAGCGGACCGAGCAGCGAACCGATCAGGAAGCTGGTCGAGTACACACCCGAGACCCGGCCGCGCGCCGCGGGCGGGGACACCCGGATGATCAGCGCCATCGACGACACGGTGAACATCGTCGACCCGATACCGCCGAGCGAGCGCAGCACCAGCAACTGCCAGTAGGTCTGGGCCAGCGCGCAGGCGCCGGTCGACAACGCGACGATGACGATGCCGGCGAGATAGACCCGCCGCTCCCCCAGCTTCTGCACCAGCCGCCCGCTGGCCGGGGCGAACAGCAGCCGCATCAGCGCGAACGCGCTGACGATCGCCGAGGCCGCCGCGATGCCGACCCCGAACTGGCGCGCGTACTGAGGGAGCACCGGGGCGACGAGACCGAAGCCGAGCGCGATGACGAAAGCCGCCGCGATCAGTACCCAGATCTCGGCGGGTAGCCGGACTTTGGCCGGAGCGCTCACTCGCTCAGCGCCTGGTTCACCATCTCCTCGGCCGCGGCTTGGACCTGGGTGAGGTGTTCGGGGCCGAGGAAGGACTCGGCGTAGATCTTGTATTTGTCCTCGGTGCCCGAGGGACGCGCGGCGAACCAGGCGTTCTCGGTGGTCACCTTCAGCCCGCCCAGCGGCGCGCCGTTGCCGCGCGCGGTGGTGAGGATGCCGGTGATCTCCTCACCGGCGATCTCGGTGCCGGTGACGGCGTCGGGTGTCAGCCGGGCGAGTTTGGCTTTCTGGGCGCCGGTGGCCACCGCGTCGATGCGCGCGTAGGCGGGGCTGCCGTATTGGCGTTCGAGTTCGCCATAGCGGGCCGAGGGTGTCTGCCCGGTGACGGCGGCGATCTCGGCGGCCAGCAGCGCGAGCAGGATGCCGTCCTTGTCGGTGGTCCAGACGGTGCCGTCCATCCGCAGGAACGACGCGCCCGCGCTCTCCTCGCCGCCGAAAGCCAGGCTGCCGCTGAACAATCCGGGCACGAACCACTTGAACCCGACCGGCACCTCGTGCACGTCGCGGCCCAGCACGCCGACCACCCGGTCGACCATGGAGGAGGTGACGACGGTTTTGCCGATCTTGGTCAGCGCGTCCCACCACATGCGGTTGGCGACCAGGTATTCGATGGCGACGGCGAGGAAGTGGTTGGGGTTCATCAACCCGCCGTCGGGGGTGACGATGCCGTGCCGGTCGGCGTCGGCGTCGTTGCCGGTGGAGATGTCGTAGTCGTCCTTGATCCCGACCAGCGCCGCCATGGCGTGGCGCGAGGACGGGTCCATCCGGATCCGGCCGTCGCTGTCGAGGGTCATGAACCGCCAGGTCGGGTCGACGAACGGGTTGACCACCTCGAGTTCGAGATCGAACCGCTGCCCGATCTCCTCCCAGTAGTCCACACTGGCCCCGCCCATCGGGTCGGCGCCCATCCGGATGTCCGCGCCGCGAATCGCGTCCAGGTTCAGCGCGTTCGGCAGATCGGCGACGTAGTGGTCGAGGTAGTCGTAGCGCTCGACGTGGGTGCTCAGCGCCTGGTCGATCGGCACGCGTTTGACCTCGGCGAGACCGCCGCGCAGCAGTTCGTTGGCGCGGGCGGCGATGGCGTCGGTGGCCTTGGTGTCGGCGGGGCCGCCGTGCGGGGGGTTGTATTTGAAGCCGCCGTCGCCGGGCGGGTTGTGCGAGGGGGTGACGACGATGCCGTCGGCCTGATGCTTGGTGCCGCCCCGGTTGTGCCGCAGCACAGCGTGACTCAGCGCTGGGGTGGGTGTGTAGCGGCCGCGGGCGTCGATCACCGCGGTGACGTCGTTGCCCGCGAGCACCTCGAGCGCTGTGGTCCAGGCGGGTTCGGACAGGGCGTGGGTGTCGCGCGCGAGGTAGACCGGGCCGGTGATCCCGCGGGTGGCGCGGTACTCCACGATCGCCTGCGTGATGGCCATGATGTGGGCCTCGTTGAACGCGCAGTCCACGCTGGAGCCGCGATGGCCGGAGGTGCCGAAGACCACCTGCTGGGTGGAGTCGTCAGGGTCGGGGACGCGGCTGTAGTACGCGGTGACCAGGTGGGCGACGTCCACCAGGTCGGTCGGGCGGGCGGGCCGTCCGGCGCGCTCGTGGGCCATGGCAGGGGTTCCCTTCCGTGTCGGCTGCGCGCGGCTGGTCATGAGGATCATGCGCCCGCGCTCGCGCCGGTCGGACCACCCAGCCGCGCCGGATCGACAATGGTAACCGCCGATCCGCCCGGCGGTGGAGTGGTTTCGCGACGCGCGGGCACCGCCCGGTTGCGGGCGGGCGCCCCGAGCATGCTGCCGACGAACCCGAGCGCAACGCTCATCTGCCGGCCCCCTTCCGTCGTCGCGTTCACGTCGTCCGTCGTGCGATGCCGCCTCGCCCAGCGGGTCGCGATCTGGCCGGGCACCACGGCGCCGGGCGCTGCGGGTCGGGGGGCCGTGGCCGGATCCGCTCCGCTGATGGTCGTTGCTCATGGTATCGACAGCCACCGACATCCGCCGCGTCCGCCTCGGGTCGCCCCACCGCGGCGCGTCCGCGACGCAGCGAATACCAGGCAAACGGCACACAGGCCGAAGGCCCGGACCGTTATCTGGTCCGGGCCTTCGGTTCTCGCCTCAGACGATCAGTGCGCCAGCACCGGCTCGCCCTCGGCCGGGGCGGGCACCGTGTTCGGCATGAGCACCGCGATCACGATCGCGCCGAGCACGAATGAGGCTGCCCCCCACCAGAAACTGGTGGTGTAACTCTCGATCGCGCCCTGCGCCATGGTGAGCGGGCCGGGTGCGTGCGAGGAGACGTAGTCGGTCATCGCCGAGGCCGCGATGGTGCTCAGCAGCGCGGTACCGATCGAACCACCGACCTGCTGGCTGGTGTTGACCATCGCCGAGGCGACACCGGCATCCTCGTGGTGCACACCCGCCGTGGCGCCCTGGAAGGCCACCGACATCGCGGCACCGAGGCCGAGGCCGAGCAGGACCAGCGCGGGCAGGATGTGGGTGAGGTAGCTGGTGTCCAGGCCGATCCGGGTCAGCCAGATCATGCCCACCGCCGCGACGAGGAACCCGCCGCTGATGACGATCTTCGGGCCGACCTTGGGCAGCAGCAGCGAGGGCGCGGTGGTCGAGGAGGCCACCATGCCCGCGACCATCGGCAGGAACGCCAGGCCGGTGACGATCGGGGTGTACTCGAGGGTCAGCTGCATGTAGAAGGTGAGGAACAGGAAGATCGCGAACATCCCGATGCCCATGGTGAACACGGTCAGGTAGGACGCGCCACGGGTGCGGTCGGCCACGATGCGCAGCGGCAGCAGCGGGTGCGCGACGCGGGTCTCGATCCAGACGAACACCGCGAGCAGCACGGCGCCACCGATCAGGAAGCCCAGCGTGACCGGGTCGGTCCAGCTGTGCGACTCGGCGTGCGAGAAGCCGTAGACGATGCCGAACAGCGCGGCGGTGACGGCGATGGTGCCGGGCCAGTCCAGCTTGGGACGGGTGGTCGCGGTGTGCTTGGCCAGCAGCAGCACGGCACCGACCAGCGCCACGGCGGCGAAGATCAGGTTGACATACATCGCCCAGCGCCACGACGCCCACTCGGTGAGCGCGCCACCCAGCAGCAGGCCGATGGCGCCACCGGCACCGGCGACGGCACCGAAGATGCCGAAGGCCTTGGCGCGTTCCTTGGGTTCGGTGAAGGTGACCGTCAGCAGCGACAGGGCGGCAGGGGCGAGCAGCGCGCCGAACACACCCTGGCCGACGCGGGCGGCCACAAGCATCTCGAAGCTGGACGCGGCGCCACCGATGGCGGAGGCCACCGCGAAGCCGATCAGGCCGACGATGAAGGTGTTGCGCCGGCCGAACAGGTCGCTGAGCCTGCCGCCGAGCAGAAGCAGGCTGCCGAAGGCCAGCGCGTAACCGGTGATGACCCACTGCCGGTCGCCGTCTCCGAAGCCGAGATCGGCCTGGGCGGCGGGCAGGGCGATGTTCACGATCGTGGCATCCAGCACGACCATGAGCTGGGCGATGCCGAGGACGGCGAGCACCCACCAGCGCAGGGCGTGCGAACCCCGGCGGCTCGTGCCCGCGTCCGCGGGACGCTTGGTCCCGGTGTCGAGTGTGGTGGTCATAACTCCCCTTGTGCGTCGTCTGCGTGTTGGTCCGGTGGCATAATTGGAGATACCGCCTCCGCTTCACTGAAGCTACCAGATTAACGGAGAAACCACCTCCACTTAATCCCCGGATTGCTAGGATGCACCTGTGAATCACGCCACGACGACCCCAGCACCACCCCGCCGCCTGCGCGCCGACGCCGTGCGCAACCAGCAGCGGATCGTCGCGGCCGCCCGCGAGCTCTTCGCCGACCACGGTCTCGAGATCACCCTCGACGACGTCGCCGAGCGCGCCGGTGTCGGCGTGGGCACGGTCTACCGCCGCTTCGCGAACAAGAAGGAACTCATCACCGAGGTCTTCGACCAGCACCTGGTCGACTTCGCCGAGGCCGCCGAGGCCGCGCTCGACAATCCCGACCCCTGGCTGGGCCTGGTGGAGTTCTTCGAGAACGCCTGCAGGCACCTCGCGGCCAATCGCGGCTTCGGCGAGGTCATGCTCGAGCTCGAGGAAGATCCCGCCCGCTTCGCCGAACTGCGCGACCGCATCCGCCCCTCGGTGACCGCGATCGTCGACCGCGCCCGCGAGGCAGGCGCCGTCCACCCCGACATCACCACGTCGGACTTCTTCGCCCTGATCCACATGGTCAACGCGTTCGCCGAATTCTCGGTGCCGGTGAATGCCGAAGTCTGGCAGCGTTATATGGCCATCACCCTCAACGGTGTGCGCACCGACGCGGTGCCGCGCAGGCCGCTGCTGATCGATCCGCTCACCGACGACGAAGTCGAGGCCGCCAAGTCGGCGGGCTGCATGGGGCGCCGCCGCTGAGGCCGAGCGGCCGGCGCCTGCCGTTTCGGCGACGCCGGCCCTCGCTCACGGAGCGGAGATCGCCGCCGACGGGATCTCGGGAACGATCCGCCGTGAAAAGCCGGTGAGTACCTGGCCGGGACCCAATTCGGTGAGCTGGTCATAGCCGTCGGCGACCGCTCGCAGCACGGTGTCCACCCACCGGACCGGCGCGACGAGCTGGCGGCGCAGCACGGCGCGGATCTGCTCGGGGTCGGTGAGGTAGTCGGCGGTGACCGCGCTCAGCACCGGGATCGCCGGGGCACGCAGCACACACCGGTCGAGTTCGGCACCGAACTCCTCGGTGATCTCCGCCATCAGCGCACAGTGGAACGGCCCGCCCACCTTGAGCCGGACGACCTTGGCCGCGCCCGCCTCGCGCGCGGCCTGTTCCAGCGCGGCGACCGCGTCGACCGCACCGGAGACCACTGTCTGCGTGGGCTGGTTGTAGTTCGCGACCTCGACCAGGCCGGTGTCCACTGCCGCACACAGTGTCTCGACCTGTGCGGCGGGCAGACCGATGATCGCGCTCATCGAGCCACCGGCGCGGGCCGACACCTCGGCCATCAGCTCGCCGCGACGGCGCACCAGACGCAGGACCGATTCCTCGTCGAGCACACCGGCGACGGCGAGCGCGGTGAATTCCCCGAGGCTGTGCCCTGCCACACCGTCGGGCATCACGCCCTGCTGTCTGCGCACCGCCATCAGGGCCAGACTCGTGGCCACGATGGCGGGCTGGGTGACGTCGGTGGCCCGCAACTGCTCGGCCGAACCCTCCACACACAGCTTCCGCAGCGGCAGCCCGAGGATCTCGTCGGCGCGGCCCAGCACGTCGCGTGCGACCGGGTGCTCGGCGATCCAGGCCGCCATACCGGGTCTTTGAGAGCCCTGACCGGGGAAGAGGCCGAGCGTCCTGGTGCCACTCATCGCCCGACCGCCGCGCGCTCGAACTCCTCGGACAGCAGCGCAGGCAGTTCCCGGCTGACCAGTTCGATATTGCGCGCCACCAGGTCGTCGGGCATGCCGGCGATATCGGCCCAGAACAGCAGATGCCGCACCGGCAGGCCCGAGATCCGTTCGTGGATACGCCGTGCCGCTTGTTGCGGGGTCAGGATCTCCAGGTCGGCCCATGAGCCGTCGGCGGGCTGCGCGCGCAGGTCGTCGGGGCTGAGCAGCGGGGGCTCGGGCATGCCGGTGCCCGCGACCGACAGCGCGCGATAGGTGTTCTCCTGATGGACCGCGTGCGGGGCGATGCGCGACCAGGCCTGTTCCGGGTCGTCGGCCAGGATCACCGGCAGCAGGTCCGATACCCGCGCGATCGCCGGGTCGTGCCCGCCCTCCACCAGTCCCTGGTGGTAGTGCGGGAACATCGCGTGCGAGATGTGCAGCAGGCCGATCCCGAGGCGGCCGGCCAGGCGCGCACCACGAGGGCCGTAGAAGCCGCCCCACAGCGGGACCGGGTCCTGGATCGGTCCGGGCGTGATCGCTCCGGTCTGCCACAGCTGCTGCACCTGTGCGATCACCTCACCGGTCCGCGCGAAGCGACGCCGGAAGTCGGTGTCGAACAGTTGATACTCCGGCACCCGGTAGCCCGCGCCGAGTCCCAGCTCGAGACGGCCGCCGCTGATCAGGTCGACGATCGCCGCCTCCTCGGCCAGCTGGGCCGGTTTGCGCAGCGCGGGCAGCACAACGGCGGTGCCGATGCGCACATGCCGGGTCCGGGCGGCGGCGGCCGCAGCGAAGGTCAGCGGCTGCGGCAGGTAACCGTCGTCGAACAGGTGATGCTCGGTGAACCAGACGCCACCGGCGCCCTGCCGATCGGCCTCCTCACAGAACTCGAGGGCGCGCGCGTAGTGGTCCGCCCACGGGCGGTGCCACTGCGCCGGGTTGCGCAAGTCGAAGAGTAGTCCGACGTCCATGGATTCGCTCCGTTCGTCACCGAGTTGTCGTGGTCCACGCGCGGGGGTCGGTGAACCCCGGGCGCCGTTCGAGCCTGCGCCAGGGCGCGACGTAGCGCACAGGTGCGCGGACGACCTCGGCCGCACGCCTCCTGGTGACCAGTAGCGCCGTCAATGCCGCGAGTTCCACCGCGTCGGCCTCGCCTTTCTCCACGCGCAGCCACACGGGCGCTCGGCCGGTCATTGCGGCGGGTTGCCGTGCTTGCGGCGGGGCAGGTCGTTGTCCTTGCGCTGCAGCATCGAGAAGGCGCGGATCAAGACGGTCCTGGTGTCGCGGGGGTCGATCACGTCGTCGATGAGTCCCCGCTCGGTGGCGTAGTACGGATGCCCCAGTTCGCTGCGGTATTCCTCGATCTTCTGCGCCCGGGTGGCCTGCGGGTCGGCCGCGGCGGCGATCTCGCGGCGGAACACCACATCCGCGGCGGCCTCGGCACCCATCACCGCGATCTCGTTGGTCGGCCAGGCCAGCGCGAGATCGGTGCCGATCGAGAGCGAGTCCATCACGATGTACGCCCCACCGAAAGCCTTGCGCAGCACCAGCGATACCCGCGGAACGGTGGCATTGCAGTAGGCGTAGAGCAACTTGGCCCCGCGCCGGATGATGCCCGCGTGCTCCTGATCGACGCCGGGCAGGAAACCCGGCACATCGACGAGGGTCAGCAGCGGGATGTTGAAGGCGTCGCAGAACTGGACAAAGCGCGCGCCCTTCTCGCTGGCGTCGATGTCGAGGACGCCGGCCAGCACCATCGGCTGACTGGCCACCACCCCGACCACCTGCCCGTTGAGCCGGGCCAGTGCGCACACCAGGTTCCCCGCCCATGCCGCCTGCACTTCGAAGTACCCACCGTCATCGACGATCTCGGCCAGCACCTCGCGGATGTCGTAGGGCTGGTTGCCATCCAGCGGCACGATGTCGAGTAGCGCGTCGACTTGCCGATCGACCGGATCGGTGGTGAACGCCGCAGTGGGTAGCTCGCGATTGTTGCTCGGCAGCATCGACAGCAGCAGCCGGACATCGGCCAGGCACGAGTGCTCGTCGTCGTGGACGAAGTGCGCCACACCGGAGGAGCCCCCGTGCACGTCGGCCCCACCCAGTTCGTCATGGGTGACGTCCGCGCCGGTCACCGTGCGCACCACGTCGGGCCCGGTGATGAACATCTGCGAGATATCGCGGACGACGAAGACGAAATCGGTCAGCGCCGGTGAGTAGGCGGCGCCACCCGCGCAGGGACCCAGCATCACACTGATCTGCGGAATGACCCCGGACGCCAGGGTGTTCCGGCGGAAGATCCCGCCGTACTCCACCGCGGCCTTGAGCCCGGGCAGCTCGGCCTTGCTGTTCTCGTCGACGGCGCGCTCGATCCACGCCAGGCCGTCCGGATCGTCATCGCCCGGTAGGCCGACTTCAGCTCGCCCAGGTGCACCTCGCATTCGACCAGCCACGCTCGCGTCACGCCGAGCAGCGACGCGCTCACCCGGCCGGTGAGCAGGGCACGCAGATCGGTGCGGGCGGCGCCGACATCACCGGTACGCATCGCGACTCTGGCCCGGGCCAGCGCGATCACCGCCCGCAGTGGTTCCGGCGCCCGCGGACCCGCGGCGTGCGCCACGCGGTCGCACTGCACCGCGACGTCGGGGAGCCGATCGGCGTATATCAGTACTAGCAGTGCGGCCCAGACCGAGGCCACATCGGCGAGGTCGAGGTCCACGCCGAGCGCGGTCTCGGCGCGGTGCACGACCGCGAGCCGGTTCCCGCCCCGCAACGCCTCGCGGCGCAACGCGATCGCGGGGCGGTCGGCGGCGATACCACCGGAACCCGAGCCGGCGTGCTGGTCCGCCCGGAGCAGGCGCAGCGACCGGCCGGTGGCGATCCCCGGCACCTGTTCCGATCTCCGCTGTCTCAGAGTCTCGTCCACAAAAACCCACCCCATTTCGATACGATCAGATCTTTTGGGCACCTGTCCACACCTGAAATCCCCATCGAATCAACCATGTCGCGTGACCACAGAAAACCACTGTCAGCTCTGCGAATCGCCGACATCGTAGAGTTGTTTACGCCCCCGTTGCCGCATCTCGAACGATCGATGAAGTCGCTCACCATCATATATCGGCGAATTCGACCAGCAGGTTCCGGAGTGGTGAACATCTCACCGCATCGGGGTTGATTAACTTTTGTTCATGGGCACACTGCACACCGCGACCGAGGTCGCCAGATATTTGCCGCCTCCGCGATACCGTCTGCGCACAAAAACGCCCGATCACGCGGCTCGGGGCCGGGTGATCGGGCAAATATGTGCTGCCGTTCGGTGGCGTCAGTTCTTGGTTGCGGTGAAATCGGCGCGGAACGACTCGATCACCGATCCGTCCGCTCGATATTGGGTGGTCGTGCCCGTCGAGGTGAATTTCTGGGAATTATGCAGAGTGCCCTGCTGAGAACCTGTTACCGACCCGTCCGGTGGCAGATTGTGGTTCAGGTCGAAGGCGATGGTCTTGCCCTGCTGTGTCCAGGTGAGGGTTCCGGTGAGGCCACCACCCGTGACCAGGGTCCCGCCGCCACCTTCATCGAAGGTGAACACGCCGGTACGGGTGACCGGCCCGGTCGACAGATGCTCGACCACACTCACCGACCACGAGCCGGCCAGCGAACACGCCTGCTGCTCTGCGACGGCGGTGCCCGGGACGAACATCGCCGCGACGACACCGAATGCCACCATCAGCGCGCCCAGGACAGAACGGCGCGATCGTACGATTCTTGTCATTGTTCTTTCCTCCGGTGTGACCAGAATGCCGCCTATCGGCTGCGGCTGACCTCTTTGATGAGCAGGCTGCTGAATTTCGGGGTCCCGGCCGCGGTGATCACATCGACCACGGCACGGGGGTGGATGTTGCGGACCGCGGCGGCGAGCAGAGCGTGCGCCAGGTCGACCCGCGAGGTGAACAGGCCGGGAATTCGGGTGGGGGCGATGGTGTAGTCGGTGACATCCACCCCGTCGAAGAGACCGGAGGCCCGGATGATCGTCCAGTCCAGATCGCTGGCCTGCAGAAACGCCTCCATCCGGACCATGTCGGCGTAGGCGGTGCGGCCGATCGTGCGCAGGATCGGGCGCACCGCCGCGCGGAAGAACATCCGTTCCCCTGGCGCCGCCGACGGCGGAACGCAGACGGAACTGACACAGACCAGCCGCCGCACCCCATCGCGCCCCATCGCTCGCGCGATATTGGCGATTCCGGAGGAATACATCGTGACCGGCTTGCGGGTATAGGCGGCGCCGACCGCGGAGACGACCGCGTCCTGACCCGACACCGCCCGGTCGACCGCGCCCGGGTCGAGGATGTCGGCCCGCACGACCCGCAGCCCGTGCGGTGCCGCGAAGGTCGCGGGATCACGCACGACGGCGGTGACCTCGTGGCCGTCGTCCATGGCCAGCCGGGTCACCTGCCTGCCGGTCGCGCCGTTCGCACCGAAGACAACCAGCTTCACTGCTTCTCCTCCGCTCGATCAGCCCTGGATTTCGGTGGTCAGCGCACGCCTATAGATGGAAGGGTGTGGTGTGAAGCTGTAGCGGTCACTGGCGAGCATTTTTCCGGAAATCGAGAGGAATTCCGGATCAGCGAATGCCGCCTGAAAATCCTCGGCGGATTCCCAATGGGCGACATTGATCAGCTGAAACTTCGCATTTCCATCCACCGACCGGTGCAATGTCGAGGAAATGAAGCCGGACATATTTCGCATGACATCCAATGCCATTTGCCAGTCGGCGACCAATTCTTCGATATCACCGCCGGTCAGCTCGAAGACATTGATCAGCACCATCGGGTCGATTTGAGACTTTCTCATTCTGAACTCCGTTCACCTGTCAGCAAGGGGAGGGATAGCGAATCGATGAGACGTTCGAAGAATGCGCCATCGGTGGGCTCACCGAGAATCATGATGCGATGAAAGATCATCGCGGGAATAACGTGGGCGATCAGGCCGAGATCGGCACCCTCGGCGATTTCGCCGCGCGCCCGCGCCCGCTCCACGACAAGGGCGTAGGCCTCACGCCGGGGAGTGGCGATGACGCGTTCGACGGTCTCTCGCAACTGTGGATCGCGCGCCATCGACGACGCGATGGCCGCCAGCACCGCATCACGCCGACTACTGGTGTCGACGTAGGCAGTCCCCAGTGCGATGAGATCCGCGCGCAGGCTGCCGGTGTCGGGGATCGGCACCTCCCAGCCCAGTGCCTCGATCGCGTCGCGGACCAGCTCGGATTTATCCTTCCATCGCCGGTAGACCGTCGCCCGGCCCGCGCCGGCGCGGGCCGCCACGGCCTCGACGGTGAGCCGGTCGTAGCCCACCTCGGGCAGGATCTCCCCCGCGGCGGCCAGCAGCGCGCTGTCGCGACCGGGATCACGGGGGCGCCCACCGGATCGCAGTGGCACGTCTCCGTCTGATGGTGTCGACACGAGCCGAGCGTAACCAGGCCGATGATTCGATACAAGAGTGACTCGTATCATAACTGGCCGCTGCCGCGATCGGCTACGGTTCGCTCGCTCCCGGAAGCCCGGCCGCTCCGGTGATCAGCTGTTCCGCACTACCTTTCGGTCACACCGAGCGACAACACACGAATTCCACGACAGTGCAGGAGAGGCAGAGATGAAGGCTGTGAACCGACGCGGATTCCTGGCGATGGGAGGTGCGCTGACGCTCGCGGGTAGCGGGTTGCTCACGGCGTGCTCGGACGACGGCCCCCGGGCCGCGACGCCCGCCGACATCACCGACCTGCGGTCCGGCCTGCGTGGGCAGGTGCTGCTGCCGGGCGACGAGGGCTTCGATCCCGCGCGCCGGCCGTGGAACCGTACCGTCGACCAGTCGGTGCGCGCGGTCGCCGAGGTCGCCGATGCCGAGGACGTCGCCGCGCTGGTCCGGTTCGCGGGCGAGGCCGGCATCGCGCTGGCCACCCAGCCGAACGGGCACAGCCCGTCCCCCGCGCTGGACGGGACAATCCTCGTCCGCACCGCCCGTCTCGACGAGGTGCGGGTCGACCCCTCCGCCGCGACCGCCCGCGTCGGCGCCGGGGTGCCGTGGAGCCGGGTCCAGGCCATCGCGGGGCCCGCCGGGCTGACCGGGGTGACCGGGAGCGCCCCCGGCGTCGGGATCACCGGCTACACGCTGGGCGGCGGTCTCAGCTGGTTCGGCCGCAAATACGGCTGGGCCGGCGATCAGGTCAGCGCTTTCGAGGTGATCGACGCCCAAGGCAAGAAGCTGCGGGCGAGCGCGACGAGCGAGACCGATCTGTTCTGGGCACTGCGCGGCGGCGGCGGGGACTACGCCCTGGTCACCGCGATCGAGTTCGCGCTGCGACCGGCACCGGCGCTCTACGGCGGCCGGATGCTGTGGCCCGTCGCCGCCGCCCCGGCGGTGCTGGCCGCGTTCCGGCAGGTCACCGCGACCGCCCCGGACGAGCTGAGCGTTTGGTGGAGCTTGTTCCGGTTCCCGAGCGCGCCGCCCATGGTCGGCATCGACGCGACCTACCTCGGGCCCGAGGAACAGGGCACAACGCTGCTGCGCCCCTTCGACAGCATTCCCGCGCGGATGTCCGACAACCGCCGCGTCCTGCCGGTCACCGACCTGGGTTCCATCACCGGCGAGCCGACCGACCCGAGCCCCACCCGTCAGCGAGGCACGCTGCTGACCGGCCTCGACGACACCGTCGCGCAGGCCCTGCTCGCCCGGCCCATCGATCCCCTGCTCAGCGTGCAGATCCGCCATCTCGGCGGCGCGCTCGCCCGGCCCTCCGACTCCGCGGCGGGCCCGATCGCCGAGCCGTACTGTGTGAACTTCACCGGATTGCAGACCGCGCCCGGCACCGCCGCGGCGCTGGACGCGCGTGTGGCCGAATACCTCGACATCCTGCGCCCGGTGGACAGCGGCCGCACCCCATTCACCCTGTTGGCACCCGATCAGTCCGCCGCCGAGGCGCTCGCGCACTCGATGCCGCGTCTGCGCGAGATCAAACGCGACCGCGACCCCGACGGCGTGTTCCGCAGCAATTTCCCGGTACTCACCTGAGCATCGATCGCTGACCGGTTGCCACGTGCGTAACCAGTAGCGCGCGTCACACTTCATCCACTACTCTTGGACACATGACCAAGAGTACCTGGGTGAACTGGGCGGGCGAGCAGCGTTGCACACCCGCCGTCGTCGCCGCACCGCGCGGCGTCGAAGAACTGGCCGAGATCGTCACCACCTCCGCCGACGCCGGTCGCACCGTGCGCGTCGCGGGGTCCGGCCACTCGTTCACCGATGCCGTGCTCACCGACGGCACCCTGATCGATCTGAGCGGGCTCGACCGGGTCATCGAGGTCGACACCGCGACCAACCGGGTGCGCGTGGAAGCCGGGATCACCCTGCACGCGGCCAGCCCGCTGCTGCATCAGCACGGCCTGGCCTTCCCCAACCTGGGCGACATCGATGTCCAGACCATCGCAGGCGCGACCGCAACCGGGACCCACGGCACCGGCGCGCGCCTGCGTAACATCTCCGCAGCGCTGCACTCGGTGCAGGTCCTGCGCGCCGACGGCACCCTGGTCGAGCTCGACGAGCAGACCGATCCCGAGGGATGGAAGGCGGCGCGGGTCAGTCTCGGCGCGCTCGGCATCGTCACCGCGGTGACGCTGCAACTGGAACCCTCGTTCGTACTGGAGAACGTCGAGCGTCCGATGCCGGTCGACGAGGTGCTGGCCGATCTCGACGAACTCGTCGACGGCAACGATCATTTCGAGTTCTACGCCTTCCCGCACAGCACGACAGCGATGACCAAGGCCAACAATCGCACCGAGGCCACCGAGCAGCCGCGCGGCGCGGCCGGCGAGTGGCTCAACGACATCCTGCTCGCCAACCACGTCTACGGCGGACTGTGCCGGCTGGGAAAGCGAATTCCGGCGACCATCCCCGCCATCCACCGCTTCGCCGCGTTCGTCGGGAGCAACAACCGTCGGGTCGACCGCTCCTACCGGGTCTTCGCCACTACGCGCTTGGTGAAGTTCAACGAGATGGAATACGCGATTCCGCGCGCGCACGCCGCCGACGCGATCCGCGAAATCCTGGCACTGGGAAGGCGATTCGGCACTCTGATGCCGATCGAGGTGCGCTGGGTCGCGCCCGACGACGCCTTCCTGTCCCCCGCGGGCGGGCGCGAAACCTGCTACATCGCAGTGCACCAGTACGAGGGCATGCAGTGGCAGCCGTACTTCCGCGCCTGCGAAGCAGTGTTCAACAGCTACGAGGGCAGGCCGCACTGGGGCAAACACCACTTCCAGACTGCCGAGACCCTGCGCGCCCGCTACCCCGACTTCGACCGATTCACCGCGGTCCGGCACCGTTTCGACCCCACCGGGGTATTCGCCAACGACTACGTGCGGCGCGTGCTCGGCCCGCTCGCCTGAGTCGAGCGGAGCGGACACCGGCCGGACAGCACCCTCGCCGGTTCTCGCGCACCAGCCACCCGGCACCCGCCCAGATGGAATGATGGTGGGCGATATCTGAAGTGCCACAAGCACTTCGCTCCTGCGCCGAAAGGGCGACCATGGCCCACACACCCAGCGTGTTGTTCGTCTGTGTCCACAATGCCGGACGTTCGCAGATGGCGGCGGGACTCCTGCGCGCGATGGCCGGGGACCGCATCGAGGTGCGCACCGCGGGCAGCGAGCCGGCCGACGCGCTCCATCCCGCCGCCGTCGCGGCGATGGCCGAGATCGGCATCGACATCGCCGGCGAACTGCCCAAGGCGCTCACCGACGACGCGGTCGGGCTCTCCGATGTCGTGGTGACGATGGGGTGCGGCGACGTGTGCCCGTACTTTCCCGGCATCAGCTACCGCGACTGGGTGCTGGCCGATCCGGCCGGGCAGCCGATCGAGGTGGTGCGCAGTATCCGCGATCACCTGCGGATACTCATCGGCAACCTGATCGCCGAACTGGTGCCGGTGCCGGCGCGCTGAGGTCCGATTCGTTCAAGACGGGCCCCCGCGAGCTGACCTACGCTGCGGAGATGACCCCACAGCTCGATGTCATCTCCCTCGTCGTCTCCGATATGGCCGCCTCGGTGACCTTCTACCGCAAGCTGGGCCTGACCTTCCCCGATGGCGCGGAATCCGCCCAGCACACCGAGGCACCGCTCGGTGGCGGTCTGCGCCTGGCGCTCGACACCGAACAGGTGATCGCCTCGTTCGATCCCGGCTGGCAGCCGCCGACCGGCCCCGGACGCAGCGGTATCGCGTTCCGCTGCGCCGATCCGGCCGAGGTGGACAAACTGTGGGCCGAGCTCGTCGCGGCCGGGTACCACGGCGAGCTCGAACCATGGGACGCCGCCTGGGGCCAGCGCTACGCCTCGCTCGCCGACCCCGACGGCCAGGGCATCGACCTCTACGCCCCGTTGCCCAGCGAATAGGCCGACCAGCCGCGCGGATCGCGCTGACGCTGCTGGTAGCGGTCCAGGATCTCGCGGACTTCGTCGCTGACCGGCGGTTCGTCGGTCAGCCTGGTCCACAGGTGCGCATCGTGTTCGGTCAGCCGCACCGGTCCGGTGGCGGCCACATCGACGACGAAGGTGAACTGCCTGGTCCGCGCGCCCGCGCCGGACAGGTAGTCGAATTCGCCCAGATAGTCGGTGACGCCGGTGACCTCGAGCCCGGTCTCCTCGGCGACTTCGCGGGCCACCGCGGCGGCGAGTGCCTCCCCCGGCTCCACGACCCCGCTGGGTAGCTCCCAGCGGCCGCTCAGCGAATCCGATCGTCGACGGCGCAGGATGAGTACCCGGTGGTGGCGGACGACGACAGCGCCGACGACAAGCCGGCGGACTTCATCTCGTTCGGCCTCGATACGAAGCGCGGAGTACACGGATTCGTCGATCATCAGGTCACATCCTCTCGTCGTGGTTCGGACTTGCCTGGCACAAGCGACGGGGCGTGCATCTGTGAGCATAACTTTCCCCCGCGAGGATGCCGAATGAGACTTTCCGGGCGCCGGGCCGGGATTTCAGCCGGATCGCAGCTCCCGGACCGAGCATCCGGCCAGGTCACGAAACTCCCGGGAGAGATGTGCCTGGTCGGCGAAGCCGGTGACGACGGCGGTTTCCGCGGCCGGAATTCCCGCCCGAACCGCGGCCAGCGCGCGCTGGAACCGGAGAATCCGGGCCAACGTCTTGGGGCCGTAGCCGAAGGCGCGCAGACACCGGCGGTGCAGCATCCGCGCCGAGAGCCCGGCCCGCGCGGCCGTGCCGGCGACCGTCGCGCCCGCGGCCAGGGCGTCGGCGACAGCGGTGATCGCCGGGTCGGCGGGCTGTTTCCCGGCCGCGAGGCGCACCGCGACGGCCTCGATGGCCGCCATCCGGTCGAGCGCGTCGTCGATCTCGCCGACCAGCGGGCGGACCACGCGGGCAGGCAGCAGATCGGCCAGCTCCACGCGCTGATTCAGCAGTTCGACGGCCGGCACCCCGAGCAGCGCGGGCGCGGTGCCCGGCGCGAACCGCAGCCCGACGAACTCGCTCGCGCGGGCAGCGGGCGCGCGGAACGAGTGACTGTCCGGTCCGGCCACCAGCAGGGTGCCCTCGGTCCAGATCAGGTCCATGCAGCCGTCGGGAAACACCGTGACCGGGCTCGGATGCGCGGTGACGGTGCGGGTCCAGACGACGGCGCGGTCGAGCCGGGCCGGGCGCTCGCGGTAGTCCCTCATCGCTCGACCGTAGCGCCGGCCACCGACACATCTAGGGTCACCCGCATGACCGTGCTGCGTTCCGTGCTGTTGTTCGTCCTCGCCGCGCTCGCCGAGATCGGCGGTGCCTGGCTGATCTGGCAGGGCGTGCGCGAGCAGCGCGGCATGGTATGGATCGGGGCAGGTGTGGTGGCGCTGGGCCTCTATGGCTTCGTCGCGACATTGCAGCCCGACGCGAACTTCGGGCGGATTCTGGCCGCGTACGGTGGTGTTTTCGTGGCGGGCTCGCTGCTGTGGGCGATGGCGCTGGACGGCTTCCGGCCCGACCGCTGGGACGTCGTCGGCGCACTGGTCTGCCTGGCCGGCGTCGGCATCATCATGTACGCACCGCGGGTCAACGGGTAGACCGGCCTCGGTAGCATCTGGCGGCAACGACATTCGGCTCGGCGGAGGGGTGGGCTCCATGCAACCGGCAGGAACAGTGCGCGGCGGCGGGCCGCGGATCGCGGGCTTTCCCGGATCCGACATCGACACCGAACCCGATGTCTGGTCCGGCGCCGCGATCGACGACGACCGGATCACCGCGCTCGCCGTCGGCGCCTACTACGGCCGCAGCGGGGGCGCGCACTGCGACGGTGTCGCCTTCCTGCCCGAGGAGCCCGACAGCACCAGTACCCGCCGCGAGACGGCGATCGAGGGCCTGCACGAATCGTGGGGCGTCGACAATGCCGAGGACGCGCGCGACACCATCCGCCGGCTGCTGGCCGGTATGCACGCGCCGCTGTTCGAACTCGTGCACCCACTGGCCGTCGCCGCCGCGTCCGATATCGGCCGGGTCGACCGCAGCGGGCTCGCCGACGAACATCGCGAATTCCTGCACACCCTCTCCGGTTTCCGCGGCTATCGCGGACCCGCAGGCATCGACCGCGACTACGACGCCTGGCTGCAAGCCATCAAACTCGGCATCACCGAAAGCCTGCCGAACCCGCTGCAAACCGACGCCACCGCCTGGGATCTGGCGCGACTGGTGTTCATCGCACGCGGCTCGTGCACCGCGGGCTATCTCAGCGAGGACGAGGCCTGGGAACACATGCTGACCGGGCTGGACCGGGCGCGTCAGCACTACCGCAACTGGCGCCAGTTCGGCGACGGCTTCCTCACCGGAGCGATCTTCTGGGCCGCGACCCAGGACCTGTCCGCGGCGAAAAGCCAAGTGGCCGAACGCAGACGGATGATCGCCGGCCTGCACCTGCGCCCGTCGAGCCCGTGGCGGCGGGTGGCGCTGCACCGGGGCGCGCCGGTGTTCAGCCCGGCATCGCCAGCATGATCCCGACCGCCTGACGGCGGAACGGGTCGTCCTCGACCATCCCCAGTTTGCGGCGCTCCACCAGCAGCTGCCATTCACCGAACAGGTCGGCCGAGGACGGCAGCGACTGCGCGATCGAACCATCGGCGTGCTCGATCTCGCAGGCCAGGCGCATCGCCTCGGCGATCCGGGCGAAGTCGACCGGCTCCCAGTCCAGGAAGTCCAGTTCGGTGCCCGCGCCCGACACCCGCAGCGTCGCGATCTTTCCCGGTGGCGACAGGATCTCGGTCCCGGCGAGCACGGCGACCGGGAACTCGTAGACCGCCCAGGTGGAGACGAACAGCAGCCGCAGCGTGGTGATCGCGACCAGCCCCGGCACGCCTTCGTGCCCGGCCTGCGCCAGTTCCAGCACATATTCGTCCGGGCGGGCGCAGCCGTGCAGGATGTCGATCTCGCGTAAGGAGTTGCCCGCGAAACGCATTCGGCCCGCAGCCGCCGTCACATCGGGGCGCTGCGGGCCGTGCGGACCGGGAACCGGCTGCGGTGGCACCAGATTCGGCCGCGGCGGGAACATTCGCCGCAACCCGATCAGGTCCCGTTCGACCGCCCGCACCAGCACCTGCGCCTGCTCACGCACCCCGGTCTCCAGGAACACCGGCACCGGCTGACGATCGGTCGCCACCCCGTTCACCACGAACTGCGCCGACCGGAAGAACAGCAGCATGGCCAGCTGCCCGTCCTCGGTGGTCGCCAGCGCGACCCGAGCCAGCTCGGCCACCGAGACATCGAGCCCCACCTCGTTGTCGGCCCGCAACGGCGTAGTCACCAGCCGCCCGTCCCCATACCGGACAGCGACCCGCGTACCCCACACCTCGATCACAACACATTCCCTCCGGCCCAGCCCCGCCTCGCTGGATCCTACCGAAGGGGGGTATCGCCGGTCGCGGTCAGTTCCCCGTCGGCCGCCCCGCGAGCTTGCGGGTCGCGGACCTGCCGCCGAACCCGTCTTCAGCACAAGATCACGAACCGGACCGGGCACGGCAGACGATCGCGGGATGCGAATGCCGGTGTGGCTGTGAGTTGTTCGATGGTGGCGGCGAGGGGCACGCGGAGGTGGCAGAGTGGGGAGATGGCCGATGAACAGGTAGTCGCGGGTGACGGCGGCGATGTCGAGTCGCCGGAAGAGGCGACGAAGCGGAAATTCCGGGAAGCACTCGAACGAAAGAACGGCAACGTCTCCGGCGGTGGGTCGGCACAGGGAGCCGCCAAGGTGCGCGGGACACACGGTGTAGCGGGCGCGAAGCGAACCTTCCGCCGGCGTGCAGGCGGCTGATCCCTCGCGGGTGCACCGGGCCCTCTACTGCTCGGCCGGACACAGGCCGACCGGACACGAAAAAGCCCCTCACCTGGGTGCCAGGTGAGGGGCCTCGAGTGGAGCTGCCGGGAATCGAACCCGGGTCCTCCGCCGCGTCTTCAGGGCTTCTCCGTGTGCAGTTCGCTAGGTCTCTGCTTGGATCTCCGGGTCTCGCGAACAAGCTCGGATGACGATCCCAGTCACTGTTTGATGTTCCGCCCGACCCCGCGACCGGGCCGGACAGTAAGTCTCTCTAGCTGATGCCAGGGTCCGGGTCGAGAGACGAACCCGGTCTGACAGAGACGACCTGCTACTTAGGCAGCGAGGGCGTACTCGCGCTGATTGGAATCGGCGCTTAATTGGTTGCAGCGACGCTTACGGTGGTCTCTTGCCTGCACCGACACGCTTCCCCTGAATCAACGTACGCAGTCGAAACCGTTCAGCCCCGTACGTGCCCGCACCGTGCGGGCTAGTCATATTAACACTCCCGCCGCCGCGAATCTTCCCGATTATTTCCGGCCCGTGGCCGGCGTCGGTGACCTGGTAGCGAACTTCACCGACCCGGCTGCGTCAATCCGGGCTGCGGCGCCGGTCGAGGCGAGTACTGTTCTCGTTCGGTCGCACCGGGACAGCGAGATCCCCTGCGCGACTGGAGCAAGGAGTTACCTGATGGCATTCACCACATCGCGGGCGCTGCGCCGTACCGCGGTGATCCCGTTCGTGGCCGCCCTCGTCCTGGCCGCGGCCTGCTCGTCGGGTGACGACACCACCGGCCCCGGGGTGACCAGCGAGCCCTGCCCCGGCTCCGCCCACAAGGATCGGGGCTGCATCTATCTGGGCGTGCTCTCCGACCTCGGCGGCGGGCCGTTCGCGCCGCTGGGGATCTCGATGAACGAGGGGCAGCTGGCGTTCTGGAACGAGGTGAACGAATCGGGCGGCATCGGCGGCTACGACATCGACATCACCACCTACAGCCGCAACACCGCCTTCGATCCGCGGACCCATCGCAGCGCCTACCACGAGATCGAACCGCATGTTCTCGCGCTGGCGCAGAGCCTCGGTACCGGGCATTCGATCGCGCTGCTCAATCAGATGGACACCGACGACATGGTCAGCGTCGCGGCCACCCAGTGGTCGGGCTGGAACTATCGCAGCGCCGACCGCAATCTGGTGCTCAGCGCCGGCTACTCCTACTGCACCGAAGCCGTGATGGGGCTGGACTGGTTCAGCGAAAACCATTACGCGCCACGCAATATCGCCATCGTCGCCTATCGCGGCAACTGGGGCGGCGACTATGCCAGCGGGGCGCTGAAGTGGGCGGTGGCCAACGGCGCCACCATCTCCGACCGCATCGACACCGGCCCCAACGGCGAGGTCGGCAACCAGGACGGCCCGGTCGAGGAGGTGCTGGCCGCGGCACCGGATCTGGTCATGCTGGCCACCGGCCCCGCCGAGACCGCGGAGATCGTGGGCAAGCTGGTGAAGGCGGGCTTCACCGGCCGGTTCCTCGGCTCGCTGCCCACCTGGAACGCGGCCCTGCTGCAGACACCCGCCGCGCCCGCGCTGACCGCGCTCTACAACTACACGACCCCGGTCGACAGCTGGAGCGGCACCAGTATCGGCGCCCAGCGCGCCCGCGCGGCCGTCGACCGCGAGCCGGCCAACTTCGGGTATTCGCTGGGCTGGGCGATCTCCTATCCGCTGCGGGCCCTGCTCATCGCGGCGGCCGCCGACGGCGCGCTCTCCCGTCCCGGTCTGCGCCGCACCGTCGCCGACTTGACCACCGACGGGGAGGGCATGGTGGTGGTGCATCCGTCCGGCGCCACCGCGCCGGATCTGTCGCAGGAGTGGTCGGTGGTGTTCGAGCCGGACGCGGCGGCGCCGATGGGTGCCAGGGCGATCAGCACCGGATATCAGGGCACCACGCTGGGCAGGCTCGGGATTCACGAACCCTGCACCCGGCTCTGACCGCTCAGTCGGCGGCGATCATCCCGACCGCCGCGAGCGCGAGCGCCATCCCCACCTTCTGCAGCCCGCCGATCCGTTCACCGAGCAGCACCATCGCCAGCAGCACGGTCGCGGCGGGATACAGCGCGCCGATCACGCTGACCACCGACAGCATCGAGCCGTGGAAGGCGTAGAGCAGGGCGGCATTGGCGATCACGTCGAGGACGCCGATGGCCAGCGCCAACCGCAGCGGTTCACCGCGCAGGCCACGGAACTGCCCGGCTGCCAGTGCCGAGGTCCACACCACGGCGGTGGCGGCGGCGCGCTGCCCGACCAGCGGCCACAGCCCCGCGCTCGCGCTGGTCTCGTGCAGGAAGAAGAAGGCGAAGCCGAAGGCCGCGCCCGAACCGACAGTGAGCAGCGCGACCCGGCGGCTGAAGCGCAGTTCCCGGCCGCCGATGATCTCCTCGGTGGTCTCGTCGGGCGCCTCCCGGCTGACCAGCACCACCGCGACCAGCGCGAGCGCGATACCGGCCACGGCGAGGGGACCGGGTCGTTCGCCCAGGAAGAACCCGGCGATCACCGGGATACCCGCGACGAGCACCGCGGTCACCGGCGACACCACCGCCATCGGCCCGTCGGCGAGTGCGGCGTAGAACCACCACACCGCCAGGCCACTGGCCACGCCGGCGGCCAGGCCCCACATGATCGATGCGGTGTCCGGATGCCCGCCGACCAGCGGCGCGATCAGCAGGACCAGCAGCACCGACCAGGGGTAGGACACGACGACCACCCGCAGCGCGGTGACCCGCCGGGCCGCGATGCCGCCGAAGAAGTCGCTGACTCCGTAGCCCGCCGCCGCGATCAGGGCGAGCACGACGGAGACCACTAGCGCATGCCTTTGACCCGCCGACCGATCTCGCGGGTGACCTCACGCTCGGCCTGGCGGCGAGCCAGATCCTGGCGCTTGTCGTAATCCTGCTTGCCCTTGGCGAGCGCGAGCTCCACCTTCACCTTGCCGTCGGAGAAATACATCGACAGCGGCACCAGGGTCTGGTTGCCCTCCCTGGACTTGCCGACCAGATGCTCGATCTCGCGCTTGTGCAGCAGCAGCTTGCGGGTGCGCCGCGGCGAATGGTTGGTCCAGGTGCCGTGACTGAACTCCGGAATGTGCAGGCCGCGCAGCCAGACCTCACCGTTGTCGACGGTCGCGAAGGCGTCGACGAGCGAGGCCTTGCCTTCGCGCAGGCTCTTCACCTCGGTGCCGACCAGTGCGATCCCCGCCTCATAGGTGTCGAGGATCGTGTAGTTGTGCCGCGCCCGGCGGTTGGTCGCGATGACCTTCCGGCCCTTCTCCTTCATAACTGTCAACTCTATGTGACGGCGCCAGCGCTTTATTCCATGGCGTGATCAGCCGCCCGGACCCACGGCCAGGTAGAGGATCAGCGCGGCCGTGAAGACCACGATCAGGGCGACGGTGGTCCAGCGTGGTCTGCCGCGATGGACCACCGGATGGTGGGTGCCGAGCAGGTGCGGCGCGACGGCCGGGTCGACCGGGCGATGCGGTGCCGGGGGCGGGGCATCGCCGGCGGCCGCGCCGCCACCGCTGGACGTATCCTCCTCGGACCCTTCACCGTTCGCCATTTCTCGACAGTAACGCGCACCTTCCCGGTTCGTCGCGGGTTCCTCGCGGCGGATGCGGGGCCTACTCCTCGTTCAGCGTGGCCAGCACCCCCTCGCCGTAGCGGGCCAGTTTGTTCTCGCCGACACCGGCGACGGTGCCGAGGGCGGCGAGGTCGCCGGGCTTGCGGGCCGCGATCTCGCGCAGGGTGGCGTCGTGGAACACCACGTAGGCGGGCACGCCCTGTTCCTTGGCGGTCGCCGCGCGCCAGGCCCGCAGCCGCTCGAACAGCGGAACGTCGGCGGCGGGCAGGTCGACGGCGGCCTTGGCTGTCTTGGCGGCGCGGGCAGGGCGGGCCGCGCTTTCGGGTTCGCGGCGCATCGGCACCTGCCTGCCCTCGAAGAGCACTTCGTTGCTCGCGTCGGTGAGCGCGAGGACGCCGTACTCCCCCTGCACCGCGAGCAGGCCGCCGGCCAGCAGCTGCCGGACCACACCACGCCACTCGGTGTCGCGCAGATCGGTGCCGATGCCGAACACCGAGAGCTCGTTGTGCCGATGCTGGGTGATCTTCGGGTTGGTCTTGCCGAGCAGGATGTCGACGAGGTGGCCTGCGCCGAAGGCCTGTCCGCGTTCACGTTTGAGCCGCAGCACCGTCGAGAGCAGCTTCTGCGCGGGCACCGTGCCGTCCCAGGTCTGCGGCGGCTCGAGGCAGACATCGCAGTTGCCGCACGCCGAGCCGGGCTGACCGAAGTAGTTCAGCAGCTGCACCCGGCGGCAGCCCACCGTCTCGCACAGCGCGAGCATGGCGTCGAGGTGCAGTTGCAGCTGACGGCGGTGCGCCGCATCGCCCTCGCTGGAGTCGATCATCTTGCGCTGCTGCACCACATCGGCCAGGCCGTAGACCATCCAGGCGGTGGACGGCTGTCCGTCGCGGCCGGCGCGGCCGGTCTCCTGGTAGTAGCCCTCGACGGATTTGGGCAGGTCGAGATGGGCGACGAAACGCACATCGGGTTTGTCGATGCCCATGCCGAAGGCGATGGTGGCGACCACCACCAGGCCGTCCTCGCGCAGGAACCTGGCCTGGTTCTCGGCGCGGGTCCGGTTGTCCAGACCGGCGTGATAGGGCACGGCGCGCACGCCGTTCTCGGTGAGCATGGCCGCGGTCTTCTCCACCGAATTGCGCGACAGGCAGTAGACGATGCCGGCCTCACCCGCGTGTTCGGTGCGGATGAAGTCGAGCAGCTGACGGTCGGCGCGGTTCTTGCTCTCGATCCGGTACTGGATGTTGGGCCGGTCGAAGCTGGCGACGAACTGCTTGGCCGCGCCCAGATCGAGTCGTTCGACGATCTCGGCGGCCGTCTTCTCGGTGGCGGTCGCGGTGAGCGCGATGCGCGGGACATCGGGCCAGCGCTCGTGCAGCAGCGACAGCGCCAGATAGTCGGGCCGGAAATCGTGACCCCACTGGGAGACGCAGTGCGCTTCGTCGATGGCGAACAGCGCGACCGTGCCGCGGTCGAGCAGCCGCAGCGTGGATTCCAGGCGCAGCCGTTCCGGCGCGAGATAGAGCAGGTCGAGCTCGCCGGCCACGAACTGCGCCTCCACGGTGCGACGCTGATCCGGGGACTGGGTGGAGTTGAGGAAGCCGGCCCGCACACCGAGGGCGCTGAGCGCGTCGACCTGGTCCTGCATGAGCGCGATCAGCGGTGAGACGACGACGCCGACACCCGGACGCACCAGCGACGGCACCTGGTAGCACAGCGATTTGCCGCCGCCGGTCGGCATCAGGACCAGCGCGTCACCACCGCCGACGACCTGTTCGACGATGGCCGCCTGGTCACCGCGGAAGCTGTCGTAGCCGAAGACCCGGCGTAACACCTCCTCGGCGGTCTCGGGGCGGCCGGGAGCCGCGGCCAGGCCGGGGGTTGCCGGGGCGAGATCGTCGAAGTGGAGGCCGCCGGTGTCATCGAAGTCGTGCTCGGAGATGTACCCGCCGGCGGACGCGTAGGCGTCGTCGGGCGGGAAATCCTCGGGTGGGAAATCGTCGATGTCGGGGGCCGTGGCGCCGGAGTTGCTCACCGGGCCATCCTACGAGCGGGCCGCCGCCGCGCAGCCCGGCCGCGACCCCGGATCACGGCGTTCACCGGAAGTTGTCCACCTGTGGACAACTCGATTTCAGCCGCGCAAACGGGCCAGGACCTCGTCGTGGAGCAGACCGTTGGTCGACACGGCGTCGCCGCCGTGCGGGCCGGATCGGCCGTCCAGGGCGGTGAACGTGCCACCGGCCTCGCGGACCAGGATGTCGAGGGCGGCCAGGTCCCACAGCGAGACCTCCGGCTCGGCCGCGATGTCCACCGCACCCTCGGCGACCAGGCAGTAGTTGAAGAAATCGCCGTAGCCGCGGACCCGCCAGACGGCGTCGGTGAGGTCGATGAACTTCTCCCGCAGGTCGCGCTCGTGCCAGCCGGACAGGCTGGAGAAGGCCAGGCTGGCCGCGTCGAGATCGCGCACCGCCGACACCGTGATCGGCTTCGGCGCCCCCGGGTGTACCTGGGCCCACGAGCCCGACCCCGCCGCCGCCCACCAGCGCCTGCCCAGGGCGGGCGCGCTCACCACGCCGACCACCGGGACACCGTCCTCGAGCAGCGCGATCAGGCTCGCCCAGACCGGCACGCCACGCACGAAGTTCTTGGTGCCGTCGATCGGGTCGACCACCCACTGCCTGCCGGTGAACTCGGCGTCGCCACCGAATTCCTCGCCGAGCACGGCGTCACCGGGGCGTTCCTCGGCGAGCACACGCCGGATGACCTGCTCCACCGCCAGGTCGGCATCCGAGACCGGGGTGAGGTCCGGTTTCGCGTCGACCTTCAGGTCGACGGCACCGAAACGCACCCGCGAGATCGCGTCGGCCTCGTCGGCCAGTCGGAGGGCAAGGTCCAGGTCAGCGGAGTAGGCAGCCACCCGGAAAGTGTATTTGGACCATCGGCGGACTCGGGGTCGCGGGCCTGTGTTTCGGAGCGCCGGGGCGCTCGAGGTCTCGGCACTCCTCGAGGTCGGGGCGTGCGGGGCTGCGGCCGGGCGGGCGGGCTGCGGGCGGTCGCGGGCTGAGCGCGGGGTGCGTGTGTTTCGCCGTGTCGGAGGCGACCGGTAACCTAGGACATCGTGCATCCTGACGTTATCGCCGACCTCGCCGAACTCGACACCACGCTCAAGACGGTCGAGTCGGTCCTCGATGTCGAGGAGCTACGCCGTCGCATCGACGAGCTCGAGCATCAGGCCGCCGATCCCGAGCTGTGGAACAACCAGGACCACGCCCAGCAGGTCACCAGCGAGCTCTCGCACGCGCAGAGCGAACTGCGCCGCGTGGAGGACCTGCGCCAGCGGCTGGAAGACCTGCCGGTGCTCTACGAGCTGGCCGAGTCCGAAGAGGGCACGGCCGCCGCGGAGGCCACCGCCGACGCCGACGCCGAGCGTGCCTCGCTGCGCATCGACATCGAGGCGATGGAGGTGCGCACCCTGCTCTCGGGCGAGTACGACAAGCGTGACGCGCTGGTCAACATCCGTTCCGGCGCCGGTGGCGTCGACGCCGCAGACTGGGCGCAGATGCTGATGCGCATGTACATCCGCTGGGCCGAGCGGCACAAGTACGTCGTCGAGGTCTACGACACCTCCTACGCCGAAGAGGCCGGGATCAAGAGCGCCACCTTCGCGGTGAAGTCGCCGTATGCCTACGGCACGCTCTCGGTCGAGATGGGCACCCACCGCCTGGTGCGGATCAGCCCGTTCGACAACCAGGGCCGCCGCCAGACCTCCTTCGCCGAGGTCGAGGTGCTGCCCGTGGTGGAGACGACCGACCACATCGAGATCCCCGACGGTGACGTCCGCGTCGATGTGTACCGCTCGTCCGGTCCGGGTGGTCAGTCGGTCAACACCACCGACTCCGCGGTGCGCCTGACCCACATCCCCACCGGCATCGTGGTCACCTGCCAGAACGAGAAGTCGCAGCTGCAGAACAAGATCTCGGCCATGCGGGTGCTGCAGGCCAAGCTGCTCGAGCGCAAGCGTCAGGAGGAGCGTGCCCAGATGGACGCGCTCAAGACCAACGAGGGCGCGTCCTGGGGCAACCAGATGCGTTCCTATGTGCTGCACCCCTACCAGATGGTCAAGGACCTGCGCACCAACCATGAAGTCAACAATCCGACCGCGGTGCTCGACGGTGACATCGACGGCTTCATCGAGTCCGGAATCCGTTGGCGCATGCGGGATCAGGCCGACGCGTAGCCACCGGTTCGCTCGGTCGATCCGCGCGGGCTCGCGGTTGACCGGGCACTGTGACCGCGCTGTAACCTTTTCGGTGTGAACGACCTTCTGGCGATCAACTCCGGCTCAGCCATCACCGCGTGGCTGCGGTCCAGTGGGCTGGAGATCGTGCTCCTGGTCGTCGGGGCTGTGCTGTTCGGCCGTTTCGCGGCGTTCGTGCGCGACCGGGTGACCACCAGGATCGACTCCGGTTTCCGCTCCAGCGACGCCCTGGTCCGTACCGAAGCGGCCAAGCACCGCCACGCATTGGCCCAGGTCATCACGTGGGTGGTGCTCACCATCGTCTACGTGCTGGTCGGCATGGAGGTGCTGCGCAGGCTGGGCTTCGCGGTGACCGGGCTGGTCGCGCCCGCGGCGGTGCTCGGTGCCGCGCTGGGCTTCGGCGCGCAGCGCATCGTGCAGGACATCCTGGCCGGGTTCTTCCTCATCACCGAACGCCAGTACGGCTTCGGTGATGTGGTCCGGATCAATGTCGTCGGTGCCGTCGAGGCGGCCGAGGGCACCGTCGAGGATGTGACGTTGCGCATCACCACGCTGCGCGATTCCGACGGTCAGGTGGTCACGGTCCCCAACGGCCAGATCGTCAAGGTCACCAATCTGTCCAAGGACTGGGCGCGTGCCGCGATCGACGTGCCGGTCTCGGCCCAGGCCGACATCACCAAGATCAACGAGATCCTGCACGAGGTGTGCACCGAGGCCTACGAGGATCCGCGGCTCCAGCCATTGCTGCTCGACCAGCCGTCGGTGATGGGTGTGGAAGGGCTTTCGCTCGACGAGATGAACATCCGGATGGTTGCCCGCACATTGCCCGGCAAACAATTCGAAGTGGGCCGCGAACTGCGCGTACGGGTCGCCGCGGCCCTGCGTAAGGAAGGAATCAGTGAAACTGCGTAAGTCCACGGCGATCCTGATGGCCACCTGGCTGTCGACCTTCGCCGTCTATATCCTCGTCAAACCCGCCGAACCCACCGAAGCCACACCGACCACGCTGCTCAACTCGGTCCCGGCCTGGGCCGATCCGACCCGCTGACACCTCACCGGCCCGGTCACCGGGCGGTCGCTGGCTACACTGGCTCCCCGTGATCACCATGCGCAACGTCACCAAGTCGTACAAGACCTCGACGCGGCCGGCGCTGGACAACGTCTCCGTCGACGTGGACAAGGGCGAATTCGTCTTCATCATCGGCCCGTCCGGTTCCGGGAAGTCGACCTTCATGCGGCTGCTGCTCAAGGAGGAGTCGCCGACCGCGGGCGAGATCAGGGTGTCCGATTTCCGGGTCGATCGGCTGCCGGGCCGCAAGGTGCCGAAATTGCGTCAGCGGATCGGCTGCGTGTTCCAGGACTTCCGGCTGCTGCAGCAGAAGACCGTGGAACAGAATGTGGCCTTCGCGCTGGAGGTGATCGGCAAGCGGCGCCAGTTCATCGAGCGCACGGTGCCGGAGGTGCTCGACATGGTCGGGCTGGGCGGCAAGGGCAATCGGCTGCCCTCGGAGTTGTCCGGTGGTGAACAGCAGCGGGTCGCGATCGCACGCGCGTTCGTCAACCGGCCGCTGGTGCTGCTCGCCGACGAACCGACCGGCAACCTCGATCCCGACACCAGCGCCGACATCATGGCGCTGCTGGAGCGGATCAACCGCATCGGCACCACGGTGCTGATGGCCACCCACGACAACCACATCGTCGACGCCATGCGCAGGCGGGTGGTGGAGCTCGACCACGGCAGACTCGTGCGCGACGAGGCGACCGGTGTCTACGGGGTGGGGCGATAATGCGACTGAGTTTTCTGTTCACCGAGGTCGCCGACGGCCTGCGCCGCAATCTGACGATGACCGTCGCGATGATCCTGACCACCGCGGTATCGCTGATGATGCTCGGCGGCGGCATGCTGTCGGTGCGGATGGCCGACAAGACCGAGAACTTCTTCATCGGCCGCCTCGAGGTGCGTTTCTACCTCGACGAGGCCGTCTCCGCCACCGACCCCGACTGCGCGGCCGAGCCGTGCAAGTCGCTGCTGGCTGATCTGAAGTCGACCTCGGGTGTGGAGAGCGTACAGTTTCTCAACCGCGCCGACGCGCTGGAGGAGGCGAAGAAGCTCTTCGCCGATCAGCCGGAGATGGTGCAGTACATCAGCGATTCGCCGCTGCCCGCCTCGTTGCGGGTGAAGATGACCGACGCCGATCAGTACCAGCACATCTACGACGGTTTCGCGACCCGGCCCGGCGTGCGGATCGTGGCCAACGACAAGGAGTTCGTCGACCGGCTGGTCAGCCTGTTCGACGGGTTGCGCAATGCCGCGTTCGGGCTGGCGCTGGTGATGGCGCTGGCGGCGATGTTGCTGGTGCTGAACATGGTGCAGATCGCCGCGTTCACCCGGCGCACGGAAGTCGGCATCATGCGCCTGGTCGGCGCGACCCGCTGGTACACCCAGCTACCGTTCCTGCTCGAGGCGGTGGCGGCCGCGTTCGTCGGCTCGGTGCTGGCCGTCCTCGGACTGGTGATCGCCCGGCCACTGGTGATCGACCGGGCACTCGGCCCGCTGTTCGACAGCAATGTCTTCCCGCGTATCACCGGCGACGACATCGCGGTGGTGGCGCTGACCATCGCACCGATCGGCATCGTCTTCGCGGCGGTGACGGCCTACCTGACGCTGCGCTTCTACGTCCGCGAATGAGGCGGCTTCACGCAGCACCACAATTGGACCAATGATCACCAGGCCATGAGGGATTTTCCTTCTCGGGCGATGTCTCCCTGGTGGCCTGGTGATCAACTGTCCAGCTCGGCGTGACGGGGTTATGGGTCAGCCCAGGGTGCGTAGGTGGGGCCAGCGGATGGACCAGGGTTGGTGGGGGTCGCGGCAGACGAACATGGGTGCGCCCTGTTCGTCGTTGTCGAGGTCGAGGCCGTTGTCGATCGTGCCCGCCGGTTCTACGACGGCGCACAGGGTGGTGACGCGGGTGTGGTCGAGGCCGACGGTGAGTACCGTGGTCGCGGTGTCCGGCGGCGGGCCCCACCACCAGTAGGCGTTGTGGCCGGAATACGGTGTCGGCAGGCCGTATTCGGCGCCGTAACGCTCGATGGCGCCGGCTTCGCCGTAGTTCGCGGTGAGCACGGCGGCGCCCGGCGGGCGGGCCGCCGCCACCTGGGCGACGAACCCGGGCCAGCCGACCGTTTCCCCCGCGTCGTAGTTCACCGCCGGGACGGGCGAGTCGGCGAGTTGGGTCACCGGCAGGACCGGCAGGAACAGGACCGCCGACAGCGCGGCGTTCAGTACGAGGGCCGAACCTACCGCCGCCCAGCGCTTTCCGCGGTCACCGAGCGCCGAGGCGAGGCCGACCGAACCGGCCGCGAGCAGGATCGGGTACATCCCGCCGAGGTAGTACGCCTTGCCGCCCGCCGCCAGGAAGACGACGAACAGCAGCCCGTAGGCGAGGGCGAACGCCCGATACCGCGAGTGCCACAACCGCCACAGCCCATAGCCCCACAGTGGCACCAGCAGGGGGCCGAACAGCCCGAACTGCAAGAGCACGAACATGATCGGCGAATCCGAGGTCCCCGACGACCCGCCCGCGATCGCCCGACTCAGCGCCCACTGCGGCCAGCCGTTGGCCGCCTGCCACCACAGATACGGCGCCACGAGCACCGCCGCGAGCCCGATTGCCATCGCGAAGTACCTGGTGGCGAACACTTTTCGCGGCCCGGTCAGCAGCAGCGCCACGACGAGCGCGCCGACGGGCACGACCAGCAGTACCTTGTTCTGCACCCCGAGCCCAGTCACCGCCCCGACCGCGAGCCACCAGCGCGGATCGGCGCCGCGCAGCAATTTCAGTATCAGCAGGCAGATCACCGACCAGGCGGCCAGGTCGACGACGGAGGTGCCGAGCTGGTGTCCGGCCGCCTGCACCAGTGCCGCACCCGCCACCGCACCCGCGGCGAGCGCCCGCGCGCCGCGTCCGCCGCCCAGTTCCTTCGCCATCAGCCCGGCACACACCACCACGACGGTGGCGGCGGCGATCGCGGGCAGGCGCAATACCCAGAGGGCATCGGGGTCGATCGCGGACATGAGCCGGGCCAGGGCCGGGGTCAGTGGCGGCTGATCGGGGTAGCCCCAGTCCAACCGGCGGCCTGCCGCCAGGAAGTACAGCTCGTCACGGTGGTAGCCGTACCGCGTCGTGGTGATCAACAGAACGAGGGCGAAAACCGGCACGATCACGGTCACTCGTCCAGAATGACACGGATCGCAGGATTTCAGCGATATCGGCAGTGCTTCTTACTCCAGAGTAAGATAGACTTACCGAGGAGTAAGATAGGCGGGGCCGACAGCGCCCCGACAGCCGAGGAAATCAGGTGATGATGAGCACTCGAGACAGCGCGACGAAGCGACGTCCGAACGACACGTCCGCGGTCGGTCTCAGCCAGCCCAAGCGGGACTGGATGGGCACCGCGATGCGCGCTTTGACGACCATTACCGGGTCGGAGCTCGCCGAGAAGTACAACTTGCGCAAGCCCATCGAGCGAGTCACCTACGAGGGCACCAAGACCGGGTTCCGCACCCTGGGCGCGGCCACCCGGACCTTCGCCAAGGTCACCGGCGGCGGCAAGCCGCAGCGGCTGGCCGACAACGAGTCCAAGACCAAGGACTACTTCGACCTCACCCCGTCCGACGAGCAGCAGATGATCGTCGAGACCGTCAAGGACTTCGCCGGCGAGATCCTGCGCCCGGCCGCCTACGAGGCCGACAACGCCGCCAAGGCCCCGCGCGACCTGCTCGAGCGCGCCGCCGAACTCGGCATCACCCTGATCAATGTGCCCGAGGAACTCGACGGCGCCGCCGCCGAACGCGGCGCGGTCACCAACTCCCTGGTCGCCGAGGCGCTCGCGCACGGCGATATGGGCCTCGCGCTGCCGATCCTGGCGCCCAGCGGTGTCGCCGTCGCGCTGTCGCAGTGGGGCACCGACGCCCAGCAGAAGACCTACCTGCCCGCCTTCACCGGCGAGAACGTGCCGCAGGCTTCGGTGGTCATCACCGAGCCGCGCGCGCTGTTCGACCCGTTCGCGCTGCAGACCAAGGCCACCCGCTCCCCCAGCGGCTACCGCCTCAACGGTGTGAAGAGCCTGGTCCCGGCCGCCGCCGACGCCGAACTGTTCGTCGTCGCCGCCGAGCTCGACGGCCGCCCCGCGCTGTTCCTGGTCGAGTCCGACACCGCGGGCGTGTCCGTGGAAGCCGATCCGAGCATGGGTCTGCGCGCCGCGGGCCTGGGCCGGCTGATCCTGGACAACGTGGCCGTGGGCACCGACGCCGTACTCGGCGACGCCGACGCCAAGGTGCGCGCCGCCGAATACGGCGACGCCGTGCAGCTGGCCCGCCTCGGCTGGGCCTCGCTGGCCATCGGCACCGGCCAGGCCGTGCTCGACTACGTGATCCCCTACGTCAACGAGCGCGAGGCGTTCGGCGAGCCCATCTCGCATCGGCAGGCGGTCGCCTTCATGGTCGCCAACATGGCGATCGAGCTCGACGGCCTGCGCCTGGTGACCCTGCGCGGCGCCTCACGCGCGGAGCAGGGACTGTCCTTCGCCCGGGAGGCGGCGCTGGCGCGCAAGCTGGCCACCGACAAGGGCATGCAGATCGGTCTGGACGGCGTGCAGCTGCTCGGCGGCCACGGCTTCACCAAGGAACACCCGGTCGAGCGGTGGTACCGCGACCTGCGAGCCGTCGGCGTCGCCGAAGGCATCGTGTTGGTGTAAGCGGCCCGTTTCTTACCTTCCAGGAGACTTCCCATGATCAATCTCGAACTCCCCAAGAAGCTGAAGGCGAGCGCCAACCAGGCCCACCAGGTCGCCTCGCAGATCTTCCGTCCGATCTCGCGCAAGTACGACCTCGCCGAGCACGAGTACCCGGTCGAGCTCGACACCATGGCCGCCATGATCGAGGGCCTGTCGGATTCCGGCACCCAGAAGATCGGTGGCGCCGCGGGTGGCCGCGGTGACGAGGCCGATGCCGACCTGATCGCCAATGCCAACGGCGGCAACATGTCCGCGCTGCTCAACGCGCTGGAAACCTCGTGGGGCGATGTCGGCCTGATGCTGACCATCCCCTACCAGGGCCTGGGCAACGCCGCCATCGCCGCGGTCGCCACCGACGAGCAGCTCGAGCGCTTCGGCAAGGTGTGGGCCGCGATGGCCATCACCGAGCCGTCCTTCGGTTCGGACTCCGCCGCCGTCACCACCACCGCCGTGCTCGACGGCGACGAGTGGGTCCTCAACGGCGAGAAGATCTTCGTGACCTGCGGTCAGCGCGCCACCCACATCGTGGTGTGGGCCTCGGTCGACAAGAGCCTGGGCCGCGCGGCGATCAAGTCCTTCGTCGTGCCCCGCGACGCTCCCGGCCTGTCGGTGGCGCGGCTCGAGCACAAGCTCGGCATCAAGGCCTCCGACACCGCCGTGCTGCTGCTGCAGGACTGCCGCATCCCCGCCGACAACATTCTCGGCTCGCCGGAAGTCAATGTGGAGAAGGGTTTCGCGGGGGTCATGCAGACCTTCGACAACACCCGTCCGCTGGTGGCCGCCATGGCGATCGGTGTCGCCCGCGCCGCGCTCGAGGAGCTGCGCGGCATCCTCACCGAGGCCGGTGTCGAGATCTCCTACGACACCCCCGCGATGAACCAGCACGCCGCCGCCGCCGAATTCCTGCGGATGGAAGCCGATTACGAGTCGGCCTACCTGCTGGCGCTGCGCGCGGGCTGGATGGCCGACAACAAGAAGCCCAACTCGCTCGAGGCCTCGATGTCCAAGGCCAAGGCGGGCCGCACCGGCACCGACGTCAGCCTCAAGGCCGTCGAACTGGCCGGCAGCCTCGGCTACTCGCAGCGACTGCTCCTGGAGAAGTGGGGCCGAGACTCCAAGATCCTCGACATCTTCGAGGGCACCCAGCAGATCCAGCAGCTGATCGTGGCTCGCCGGGTGCTCGGGAAGTCCAGCGCCGAACTCAAGTGAGCTGACCGCTTGATCGAAGCCGGTGCGAGTCTCGTTTTCTCGCACCGGCTTTCGCGTGTCGGCGGGGCGATGCGCGGCGGGTGATGTCCGGACTGTGGGCACGGTCCATCATTCGTCGCTGCAGGTCGAGGTCGGCTGCCGGTCCCGGCGGGCCGGGAACGGCAGCTCGGCGGCGGCTGGCGTGCGATGATCGGCGGATGGCGAACGGGAATCCGGTGTTGATCCTCTGGGTGGCCGGCGGCGTGGCCGTCGGGCTGCTGGTGGCGAACTGGAGTCCGGTGCGCGCGGTGATCTACGCGGTGGTGTGGCTGGTGGCGGCGGGAATTCTGTTCGCGCGCGGGCAGCTGCGGCGTAAGCCGGCGCCTGAGGAGTCCACCGGCGGGGAGTGAGTTACAAGCGCGAGGTGTCGTCGAGGTGCAGGCGGCGGTCCAGGCGGTGGGGGTTCAGGTCGAGGAGTTCGCGGTCCCAGTGGGCCAGGTCGGCGGCCGCCGCGTAGGTGGTGTCGAGGAATTCGAGCAGCGTGGCGTCAGGGTCGGCCGAACGGCGCACTGACTCGTAGGGCAGGACGAACTCGCCGAGGGAATCGTCCCAGTGCGCGGCCGCGGGGCCCGCCGGCCTGGTCGAATATCCCCCCGGCGCCGGGTAGGAGTAGGCGTAGAACATGCCTTCGGCACCGCCGGGCCAGAACCCCGCGCTGGCGCATTCGCGCGAGTACGCCTCCTCCATCACCCAGTCCGCGCAGTTCGGCGCGCCGCCGGGGTGCGGGGGCGCGCTGCGGCCGGAGAACCGGGTGCAGGCCAGGTCGAACGAACCCCAGAAGACGTGGACGGGACTGGATTTTCCGGCGAAACCGGCGCGCCAGAGCTGGAACACCCGGTCGATCTGGACGAGCTGCTGCCAGAACAGCCCGACGGCCTCGGCGTCGTAGGAACCGTGCGTGGTGTCGCGGGCGAACGGGATCGCGGGATCGACCTCGTTGGGCGAGGCTTCGATGTCGACCGCCACGTTCAGGCTGTCGAGGACATCGCGCAGTTCGGCGTAGAAGTCGGCGACGGTGCGCGGGCGCAGCGCGAGGTGGGCGCCGCCGCCGTCGCTGGTGCGCAGGGTCAGCTCGTGGTCGACGAAGTCGAATTCGAGGTCGAGCACGCGCCCGTCGACCGGGATGGCGCCGGTGCGCAGGCCGCGCGCGCTCACCCGCGAGGTGACGTTCCACCAGTGGTTGACCAGCGCGGTCCCCGACAGCTGCAGTTTGCCGACGATCTGCAACCACATGTGCAGGGTGTCGCGGGTATCGGACCAGGAGTCGACGCTCAGCTCGGGCCAGGTGGCGCCGGCGGGGGTGAGACGGGCCATTTCCTCATCGTACGTGCGCACGCTGGGGTCCCCCGGCAGCCGAGCCACCGCGCGCCGCTATTGTCTGAGACCCTGAGTCTCATATAAAGTGGGACGTGCGCCACACGAAGGAGACATCACCGATGCTGTCGACATCTGTCAAGAACACCGCGACCGATCCCGAGTACCACGAGATCCTGCGCAACCTGTCCGAAGGCTCGGTGAACCGGCACTTCGATCCCTACCTCGACATCGACTGGGATTCACCGGAATTCGCCGTGCACGCCGACGATCCGCGCTGGATCATGCCCGCCGAGGACCCGCTGGGCCGCCACCCCTGGTACAAGGCGCAGCCGGTCGAGAAGCAGATCGCGATGGGCATGTGGCGTCAGGCCGGCATCGCCAAGGTGGGCCTGGACTTCGAGCAGCTGCTGATCCGCGGCCTAATGCAATACCTGGTCTCGGCGCCCAACGGTGACCCGGAATTCCGCTACGTCACCCACGAGGCGGCCGAAGAGTGCAACCACACGATGATGTTCCAGGAGATGATCAACCGCATCGGCTATCGCGATGTGGTCGGCATGGGCACCATCGACCGCAAGCTGACGATGATCATCTGGCCCGCCGTGAAGTACTTCCCCGAGTTGTTCTTCACGATGGTCCTCGGCGGCGAGGAACCGATCGACCACCTGCAGAAATCACTGCTGCGCGCGGGCGTCGACCTGCATCCGATGGTGCACCGCGTCATGCAGATCCACGTGGCCGAGGAGGCCCGCCACATCTCCTTCGCGCACGAGTACCTGCGCCGCAACGTGCCGGGAATGAACCCGGTGACCAAGGCCGCGCTGTCGGTGCTGTTCCCGATCGCGATGCGGATCATGCTCGACATGATCATGACCCCGCCGAAGGAATTCGTGGAGAAGTTCGACATCCCCGCCGAGGTGATGCGCGAGGCCTACTGGAACGACGCCGAATCCCAGACCACCATCCGCAACATCTTCGGTGACGTCCGCGCGCTGGCCACCAACAGCGGCATGATGAACCCGATCGCCAAACTCACCTGGCGCCTGCTCGGCATCGACGGCCCGGCCACCCGCTATCGCAGCGAGCCGGCCCGGAAAGTCGCCTGAGGCAAAGCGGGGAGTCCACTGTACACAGCGATGTACAGTGGACTATGGCTGATTACGAGACGGTGCCACTGACCGAGTTGCGGGGTCAGCTCGGTAGTGTTTTCGACGGTGTGTCCGCGAGCGGACGGCCGGTGATCGTGACGCGGGAGGGGAAGGAGCTGGTCGCGGTGGTACCTGCTGAGGTGTTGCGGCACGGGGCATTACCCCCGGCCTACTTCAACGACGATCTGCGCGAGCAGATCCTCGGCAAGCTCGACGACCGGATCCAGCAGCATTCCGCGGCCGAGATCGCCGACGCGGAAGCGAAACTGAGCACCTTGATGGGCGCGTTGAACGGCACGGCCGCGAGCGAGCGGTGAGCGTCGCCGATCACACCGCCCTCACCTCGCTGGCGCGTTCGCCGCTGTTCGGGCAGGTGATCATGCGCCAGTTCACCCAGCAGCGCCGGATCATGGTGGTGCCGACGGTGAGCCTGATGGCCGCGATGCGCGCGGTCGACAACATCGACGAACTCGGCCGCCTGCTCGACAACCGCGTCGCCGTGCGCTGGGCCGAGCTCGACGCCGCCACCGCGATCCGCACCGGCACCACCGTCCCGATCGCCGACGACCACGTCGACTGGCCGTTGATCGCGCCGGTCGTGTTCACCGCGCAGAACCTCGACATGCCGGTACTGACCGCGAAACCGGAGCTCTATCGCGGCTACAAAGTGCAGGTCGCCCCCATGCCGTGATAGCGGGGTGGTCTCGAATGTGACGGAGGTCTCCGTTACGGTGCTCGGGTGAAAGCAGTACCAGGAACACTCGAGGAGAGCTGGTTATGCATCATTTGAGTTTCATGCGCCGTTTCACCACCGCCGTCGCCGCCACCTCGGCCGCGGTCGCCATCGTCTTCGCCGCTCCGGCGGTCGCCGATCCCGCACCGCAGACCGTCGATGTGGCCGCGGCGGTCGCGCAGCTGCGGACCACCGTCGCCGACGATCCGGGCGCACTGGCGGCACTGGACGAGCTGGTCGCCGACGGCACGGTCGACGTGGCCCTGCCCGCACAGCCCTTCCAGATCCCGGCGACCTCCGACATCGGCCAGAACGGCGGCGGCCCCGGCGTCTACGGCTCGGGCATCGCCCTGGACATCGACGGTTTCCGCTTCGGCTTCTTCGGCGGCCCCGGCACCCTCTCGCCGAATCAGAGCGGCGCCAAGCTCGAGGTGATGTGGCTGAACCTGTCCAACGGGCAGAGCGGCACCGCCGTGCTCACCGAGCACCAGGACGTTCCGGTCGACACCACCATCCGCACCGCGGCGCTGAACACCGGCGGCGGCCTGATCGTCGCCGCGGTCTATGGCACCCTGTGGCACCGCTGGTCGGTCCCGGTCGACGAGCAGCACCCCGACGGCTACGCCTACCAGCTGGGCACCATCCAGCAGCCGTCCTTCGGCGCCGTCACGCGCTGATCGAGGATTCGCGGCGCATCCCGGTCGCGGCCGGGGTGCGCCGTCGCGTTCCGGGGATCGCGGAGGTGGGATCGCCGCGCGAGAGACTCGGCGTGGCGTAGGTTGACCGCGTGGATCTGGTCGACCGACTCGAAGAACTGGAGCGGCGCGTCGCCGCCTTGGAGACGACACAAGCCGCCGGTGGCGACGCGCAATTGCCGTGGGCGGTAGCGCGTTTGCGGCAGGAATTCGAAGACACCGGCGTGCGCAACGGCGGCATTCTGCTGGCGGGCGCGCTGCAACTGCCGACCGGTGAGCGGCTGGACTGGCAGGCCCAGTTCGCCACCGACGCCATCGTCGGCGACATCTGGACCATCGAGGCCGCCAATTGCCTTGCGGTGCTCGCCAATCCGGTCCGGCTGCGGCTGCTCCAGGAGATCGTCTACGGCCGCCGCACCGCGGCCGACCTGGCCGCGCTGGAGGAATTGGGCTCCTCGGCCGACATCTATCAGCATCTGCGTCAGCTCGCTGCGGTCGGCTGGTTGCAGACCGCGGGACTCGGCCGGTTCGAGGTGCCCGAGGGCAGGCTCGTTCCGCTGTTGGCCGCGCTGGCCAGCGCGCAACGCTGAACGGCGAAATGTCTCAATTGCCCAATTCAAATACTGTGACCTAGGACACATTCACTGCTACGGTGAGCATCGAGAACAGCGATGTGCGGAGGTAGCCGGTGAACGTGTCCCATCTGCTCGAAAGCGTGAAGGCGCTCGGGGTACTGCGCTCGAAAGGCGTCACCGACCCCACCAAGCCGCTCGAGACGCTGCGCACGATGAAGGAATCCAAGATCTACGGCCCGCAGGCCACCCTGGTCCGGCATTCCGCGCGCGTCGCACCCGAGCAGGTCGCCCTGGTCGACGAGCGCGGCGAGCTGACCTACCGGGAACTCGACGAGCAGTCCACCGCCATCGCCCGCGGGCTGCAGGCCGCCGGCATCGGCGAGGGCACCGTCATCGCCGTGCTGGCGCGCGATCACCGCGGCCTGATCATGTCGATGATCGCGGCGGGCAAACTGGGCGCGCGGATCACGCTGATGAACACCGGGTTCGCCAAACCGCAGTTCGCCGAGGTGTGCGAACGCGAGCACGTGCGCGCGGTGCTGCACGACAGCGAGTTCCTGGGCCTGCTCGACGCTCTGCCCGCCGAGCTGCCGCGCTACCTCACCTGGGTCGACGAGGGCACCGAGCTGCCCGCGGGCGCCACCACCTTCGACGATCTCATCGTGAACAACTCGACCGAGCACCTGCCGCCGCCGAGCAAGCCGGGCGGGTTCATCATCCTGACCAGCGGCACCACCGGTCTGCCCAAGGGCGCCCCGCGCACCAAGGTGACACCGATGGCCACCGCGCAGTTCGTGGACCGGGTGCCGTTCCCCAAGCGCGGCACCATGATGATCGTGTCGCCGATCTTCCACAGCACAGGTCTGGCCACCTGGCTGGTCGGCACGATCCTGGCGAACAAGATCGTGATGCGGCGCCGCTTCGACGCCGAGGCCACCCTCGCCGCGATCGCCGAGCACAAGGTCGAGATGCTGGTCGCGGTGCCGACCATGCTGCACCGGTTGACCGAGCTGCCCGCCGAGGTGCGCGCCAAGTACGACCTGTCCTCGCTGAAGGTCATCCTGTTCGCCGGCTCCGCGCTCACCCCCGAGCTGTGCATCCGAGCCACCGAGACCTTCGGCCCGGTCCTCTACAACCTGTACGGCTCCACCGAGGTGGCCATCGCGACCATCGCCAATCCGGCCGAACTGGCCGAGGCGCCGGGCACGGTCGGGCGCTCCCCCATCACCTGCGAGGTCCGCCTCTACGACGACAACGACCAGCGCGTCACCGCCGCCGAGACCGCGGGCCGGATCTTCGTGCGCAGCGGCGCCCCGTTCGAGGGCTACACCGACGGACGGCACAAGCAGATCATCGACGGGTACATGTCCAGCGGCGACGTCGGCCACTTCACCGCCTCCGGCCTGCTCATGGTCGACGGGCGCGACGACGACATGATCGTCTCCGGCGGCGAGAACGTCTTCCCGCAGGAAGTGGAGAACCTGCTGGTCGAGCGGCCGGATGTGTTCGACGTGGCGGTCGTCGGCGTCGACGACGTGGAGTTCGGCAAGCGCCTGCGCGCGTTCGTGGTGCTCGAGGAGGGCCACACCACCGACGCCGCCGAGATCCAGGCGCACGTGAAGTCGAACCTGGCCAGGTTCAAGGTGCCGCGTGAGGTGATCTTCGTCGACGAGCTGCCGCGCAATGCCACCGGGAAGATCTTGCGGCGGGTGCTGGTCGACTATGAGGTGTCACAGTGAGACCGGCGAGTATCTGAAACTGCTTGTCACCGGAACCGGCGGTACTTGATACTGTGAGGGCCAGCACTGGATCTCGATGTCGCGGTCCGGCCTCCTCGTCCTGGGCCGCCGCCGGAAGGCTGTTCGATGTCTCTGTCTCTGCCCGCGCTCGGTGGCACCGCTCGTCGCGCCGGTGATTTCGCGCTCGGCGTCAAGGTCATGATGGATCGCAAACTGTTCGATCCCTTGCGTCCCGACCACGCCGTCCGCTCGTTCTTCAATGTCTCGAAGTTCGGGCCGTTCGCCGGCGTGGTCATGCACGCGGCGCAGTCGCGGCCGGACGCGGGCGCGATCGTCGACGAACACGGTGAACTCACCTTCGGCATGCTCGACGAGCAGTCCAACGCGTTCGCCCGTGGCCTGCGGGCCAGTGGTGTCGCCGAGGGCGATGTGATCGCGGTGCTGGCCCGCGATCATCGTGGCATGGTGCTGAGCCTGCTGGCCGCGGGCAAGCTCGGCGTGCGGGCGGTGCTGATGAACACCGGTTTCGCCAAGCCGCAGTTCGCCGATGTGGCCGCGCGCGAGCAGGTCAAGGCGGTGCTGCACGACAGCGAGTTCGTCGACCTGATGAGCGCCATCCCGGCCGAGATCCCGCGGGTGCTCACCTGGGTCGACGAGGCGCACGGCGTCGACCCGTCGATCCCGACCATCGAGTCGCTCTCGGCGGGCCGCTCGGCCGCGCCGCTGGCCGCGCCCGCCAAGCCCGGCGGCATGGTCATCCTGACCAGCGGCACCACCGGCACGCCCAAGGGCGCACCGCGCGACAAGGTTTCGCCGTTCGCCTCGGCGCAGTTCGTCGACCGGGTGCCGCTGCCCAACAACGGCACCATGATCATGGCCGCGCCGATCTTCCACGGCACCGGCCTGTCCCAGTTCACCCTCGGACTGGCACTGGGCAACCGGGTGATCTTCCAGCAGCGCAAGTTCGATCCGGAGCTGACGCTGGCCAATATCGTGAAGCACCAGGCCGATTCGCTGGTCGTGGTGCCGACGATGCTGCAGCGCATCCTCGATCTGGACGAGAGCGTGCTGGCGAAGTACCGCCCGCGGAGCATGAAGGTGATCTTCGCGGCGGGCTCGGCCATCGCGCCCGATGTGGTGACCCGCACGCTGGACTACTTCGGCGACACCCTCTACAACCTCTACGGCTCCACCGAGTGCGCGGTGATGACGGTGGCCACGCCCGAGGATCTGCGCAAGGCGCCGACCACCGCGGGCAAGGCGCCGGTCGGCATCCGGATCGTGCTGCTCGACGAGAACCGCAAGCCGATCACCGCGCCGAATATCACCGGAACCATTTTCGTGGACAACGGTTTCGCCTTCGCCGGCTACACCGACGGCCGCACCAAGGAGATGGTCGACGGGATGATGTCCAGCGGTGACGTCGGCCATTTCGACGCCGACGGGCTGCTCTACATCGACGGCCGCGACGACGACATGATCGTCTCCGGCGGCGAGAACGTCTTCCCGCTCGAGGTGGAGAACCTGATCGCCGGTCGCGCCGATGTGTTCGAGGCGGCCGTGGTCGGCGTCGACGACCGCGACTACGGCAAGCGGCTGCGCGCCATCGTGGTGCCCGGGCCGGAGTCGGCGCGCGACGCCGCGGAGATCAAGGAATACGTGCGCGCGAACCTGGCCCGCTACAAGGTGCCGCGCGAGGTGATCTTCGTCGACGAGCTGCCGCGCAACGCGACCGGCAAACTGCTGCGCAAGCCGCTGATCGAGATGTCGGCCGAGGAGGCCTGAGCGCCTCGGGCGCCGGATTCCGGTCGTCTATCATCAACCGGTGATCATCGAGTTCGAGCAGGCGTCCGCGCCGTCGCGTGCCGTCGGCGCGCGGCTGCGCGGTGCCTGCGCGGGCGCGATGTCGGGAGCCCTGTCCCTGGCCGCGCACGGGCTGGCCGGCGGCGGCGCGCTGCCCGGCAGCACCACGATCGTGCTGCTGGCCGCGGTGTCCGCCGTGGTCGGCGCCGTCGTCACAGGTATCGGCCCGCTCCGCGACGGGGCACTCGGGCTGGCCGCGGTCCTGCTGGGCGGTCAGCTGCTCGGCCATTCGACCATGAGCTGGTCCGGGCACGCCCACCACGGCGACGACACGCTCGGGCTCGGCATGCTCACCGCGCACGCCGTCGCCGCGACCCTGGCCGCCGCGATCATCGTGGGCACCGAGGCCGCCTACCGTATCGGCACCGCCGTCCTGGCCCGGATCCTGCCGCTGCGCTACCGCTCCCCCCGCATCCCCGACCCGGCGCCACTGCGCCTGGCCCACCGCGACCGCGTCATCCTGCGAATCTTCGCCGCGCACTCCCTACGCACCCGCGGCCCACCCCTCTCGATTCCTTTCTGACATTCCCCCACCCGGTACACGGACTACCACCGTGCACTGTCCCCGCCCTTTGGTCCCGTTCCTCGGCGAGCTGCTACGCCCGGCAGCGGATGTGCCGCGTTCCGCGCACATCCGCTGCTGGCGCAGCCAGAACGCCCGATAACGATCCAGCGCGCGCGACAGTGCCATGCCCGCCGCACCTGAAAATGCTACGCAGACCACGCTCAGCGGCGTTTGACTCGACAGCGTTGGCCAACGCGCTCGACAGCGCAAGGCCACAACGCTCGACAGCACTCGGCCCACCGCGCTCGACAGGGTTAGGTTCGCTGCCCACGTCGGCGACGCGCCGGATCAGGGCGCCGCTGGACTGTGTGTTCGCACAGCGCTCGGCCCACCGCGCCCACCAGCGCAAAGCCACAACGCTCGACAGCACCCAGCCCACCGCGCTCGACAGGGTTAGGTTCGCTGCGCTCGACAGGGTTCAGTTCGCTGCCCGAGTCGGCGACGCGCCCGATCAGGGCGGCGCTGGACTGGGCGCTCGCACGGCGCTCGACAGCGTGGTCGGCCGGTCTCTGGACCCGATGGTCCAGGCGTCCGGCGACCGCGCGCCGGCATCCAGCGTCGCCGGCGCACGCGCGTCGGCGGCTTGGCCGTCGGGCGTGGCAGCCACAGCGTTCGGCACGGCAGGTCCGTAGCACCGGGTTCCAGACCTCCAGAAACGAATCATCATGAGCATCACGGACGCTCGTCCGGCCGAGGTCGAGACCTCGGCACCCGTATCCTCCGAACCCTCCCGCCGCCGGGCCGTGCGCCTGGCCCCACTCGCGCTGCGCGTGCACTTCTACGCCGGCATCTTCGTCGCGCCGTTCATCCTGATCGCGGCACTCACCGGCGCGCTCTACGCGATCGCGCCGACTCTCGAGCAGATCGTCTCGCGCGATCTCCTGCACGTCGACACCACCGGCCCCGACCAGGCGCTGTCGGCGCAGGTCGGTGCGGCGGTAGCGGCCCGGCCGGACCTGACGCCGGTCGCCGTCGCGCCCGCGCCAGGGCTCGGCGACACCACTCGCGTGCTGTTCAACGATCCGATGCTCGGTGATTCCGAGCGGCTGTCGGTCTTCGTCGACCCGCATACCGCGCGACCGGTCGGCGAGGCCGTGGTCTACGGCAGTGGCGGGGCGCTGCCGCTGCGGGCCTGGCTCAGCGAGTTCCATCGCAGCCTGCACTTGGGCGAACCCGGCCGGCTCTACAGCGAACTGGCCGCGTCCTGGCTGTGGGTGATCGCGCTGTTCGGCCTGGTGCTGTGGGTGCGGCGGGTGCGTAAGCGGCGGGCCCGATCCGGCGCGCAGTGGCTGCTGGCGCCGGATCTGTCCCAGCCCCGGCGCCGGAAGATGAACTGGCACGGCGCGATCGGGCTGTGGATCCTGCCGGTGGCGGTGCTGCTGTCGGCCACCGGGATGACCTGGTCGGCCTACGCGGGCGAGAACGTCACGAAGCTGCGCGAGGAACTGAGCTGGACCACCCCCGCCGTCACCGCGACCCTGCCCGGCGCGACCGGCCCGGCCCGGACCGCAGGCGGCGATCACCACAGCGGCGGCACCGTCGCGCCCGCCCCCGCCGATCCGGCCGCCACCATCGCCCAGCTCGATCGGGTGTACGCGGTGGCCGAGGCCGAAGGGGTCACCCAGGGCGCGGAGATCACCATCCCGGGCGTGCCCGGGCAGGCGTTCGTGGTCAAGGAGCTGCGGCTGCCCGGCACCTACGCCGTCGATGCCGTCGCGGTCGACGGCGCGAGCGGCGTGCTCACCGACCGGCTGGCCTATGCCGACTGGCCGCTGATGGCCAAGCTCACCAACTGGGGCATCGCCTTCCACATGGGGCTGCTGTTCGGGCTGCCGAATCAGCTGTTGCTGCTGGCGATCATGCTCGGCCTGGCCACAGTGCTGGTGTTCGGCTATGTCATGTGGTGGCAGCGACGACCGACTCGCAAGGCCACCCGCCTGGCCGTCGGGGCACCGCCGCGCCGCGGCGTCCTGCTGCGCACCTCGCCGTGGATCACCGTTCCGCTGGTGCTCGCCACGGTCGCGGTCGGCTGGTTCGCGCCGCTGCTCGGCCTGAGCCTGCTCGCCTTCCTGATCGTCGACCTCGCCCTCGGTGTGGCCGCCCGCGCCTACCCGGACGTCTGACCGATCGGCGAAACCACTTCGCCGACAACCGGACCGCCCGTCACTCGCCGCCGGGACGAAAACCGGACAGAATCGACAGGTATCCGGTAGTCGGTGAAGGGATGTCTGTCGCATGGCGGTCACACGTCGGGAACTGCTGCGATTCGGCGTCGCCGGGTCGGTCGCGGCGGCGATCGGGGCGTCGGCGGTGAGCAGTGCGCGATTCGCCGCGCCGCGCCGCCTGGGCGAGGACATGTTCTCCCTGGGCGTCGCGTCCGGTGAACCGACGCCCGACGGGGTGGTGCTGTGGACGCGGCTGGCGCCCGACCCGCTCGATCCCGACGGGTACGGCGGCATGCCGATCGACCCGGTGACCGTGGACTACGAGGTCGCCGAGGACGAGCGTTTCGCGAAGGTGGTGGCGCGCGGGTCGGCGGTGGCCACCCGCGCACTCGGGCACAGCGTGCATCCCGAGGTCACCGGGCTGGCCCCGGACCGGTGGTACTTCTACCGGTTCCGGGCCGGTTCGGCGCTCTCACCGGTCGGGCGTACCCGCACCGCGCCCGCGAGCGGTGAACACACCGACCGGATGCGGTTCGCGTTCGCCTCCTGCCAGTCCTGGAGTTCCGGGTACTACACGGCTTACGAGCACCTCGCCGCCGAGGACCTCGACCTGGTCGTCCACCTGGGCGACTACATCTACGAGACGTCGTGGTTGCTCGCCCGGCGCGGCGCGCACATGCCACCGCAGCTCGAGGGCGAGGCGGTGAACCTGGCCGGATACCGCCTGCGCTATGCCCAGGCCAAAGCCGAGGCACCGTTGCAGGCGGCGCACGCGGCGTTCCCCTGGCTGGTCACCCTCGACGACCACGAACTCGACAACAACTGGGCCGGCGAGCACCCGGGCCTCGGCCTGGACATCTCCCGGCTCCCACCCCTGTTCCGGCGCCGCAAGGCCGCCGCCTTCCAGGCCATGTACGAGCATCAGCCGATGCGCCTGGCCCAGCTGCCCGCCGGGCCGAGCGTGCACCTGCATCGCCGCTACCGCTTCGGCGATCTGGCCGAGTTCACCATGATCGACACCAGGCAGTACCGCTCCGCGCTGGCCTGCGGCGACGGTACGGCCGTCGTCGGCTGCGCCGAACGGCTCGCCCCGGACCGCACGATTCTCGGTGCGGCGCAGCGTGACTGGCTCGTCGAGGGCCTGGCCACCTCCCCCACCCGCTGGCAGGTGCTGGGCAACCAGGTCGCGATGGCGCAGTCCGACTACGACGCGGGCCCCGACCTGCTGGTCGGCACCGACGCCTGGGACGGCTATGTCGCCGACCGCAATACCGTGCTCGGCGCGGCGGCCGAGCGCGCGGCGGGCAATCTGGTGGTGATCACCGGCGACCGGCACGAGAACTACGTCGCCGATCTGCGCGCGGACTACAGCGATCCCGAATCACCGGTGGTCGCCACCGAATTCACCGGCACCTCGATCACGACCGGTGGCGACGGCGCCGACCTCACCGACACCGGCCGGATCCTGCTCGCGGCCAATCCGGACCTGAAGTTCTACAACCGGCAGCGCGGTTATGTTCGTGTCGAGCTCGATCATCAGCTGTGGCGCAACGATTTCCGCGTCCTGCCCTACATCACCCGACCGGGCGCGCCGGTCAGCACCCGCGCGAGTTTCGTGGTCCAGGACGGTGTTGCGGGAGCCGTTCCAGGGTGAGGCTCAGGGCACGGCGACCGGACGCAGGCAGCTATCCGGCGGGGTGAGGATCGAGCAGAACGCGGGTGCACGCGTGGGGCGGTAATCCGCGGGCACGCCGTTGGCCGCGGTGACGGCGCGATAGGCGGGCACCGCGTCGGTGGGGCGGCGGGTCAGGCCGGGATCGGTGGTCACGTCCACCGTGTAGAGGCCGAAACGTGGTGCGTAGCTACCCCATTCGTAGTTGTCGGTGAGGCTCCAGTAGTTGTAGCCGAGCACCTCGATGCCGTCGAGATCGGCGCGCTGGATCCAGTAGACGGTGTCGCGCAGGTGGTCCGCGCGGGTGTAGCCGTCGGCGCGCGGCGCGCCGTTCTCGGTCGGCAGCCCGTTCTCCACCACATACAGCGGCAGGCCGGGGAACTTCTCGGCGTAGGCGCGCAGGTTGTAGTAGATGCCCTCGGGCTCGATGGTGTTCTTCCACAGTTCGTCGCCCAGCAGCGCGGTAGTGGGCGGCTGCTGGAGCGAGGACCCGTAGTAGAAGTCGATCCCGAGGTAGTCGAGCTTGTCGCGGACCCGGTCGATGAACAGCAGGTCCGTCAGGTTCTGCACCACCGGATACTGCGCCACATTGCTGGTGACCATCGCCCCGGGCTGACGCTGATGGATGTAGTCGTAGATCTCGCGGTGCGCGCGCACCAGCCGGTCGAACATCGGCACGGCATCGGGCAGCCCGATGTCACCGATCTTGATCGACTGCGCCACATAGCCCATCGGTTCGTTGATGGTCACCCACAGCGGATCCAGGGGCGCGTACCGATCGACCACCCGGCGCATATTGGCCAGCCAGCGCGTCACCATCTCCGGACTGCGCCAGCCGCCCTGGTCCGCCGCCCAGCCGGGAATCACCCAGTGGTCGAGGGTGAGCATGGGGCGCATTCCCGCCGCGCGGATCTTGCGCACGACCGCGTCGTAGAAGCCGAAATCGGCGTCGTCCCAGACGCCCGGCCGTGGCTGGACCCGCGCCCATTCGATGCTGAGGCGGAAGACCCGCACCCCCAGCCCCGCCGCCAGGTCGATGTCCTCGGCGTAGCGGGTGTAGAAGTCGACCGAATCGCCGTACCGGTCGCGAGCCCTGCCCGATTCGGCGTAGCGGCGCCAATTGCTGTCCGGCGCATGACCTTCGGACTGGAAGCCGGACATCGAGACGCCCCAGAGGAAGTCGTCGCCGAGCGCGGGGACCGTCGCCGGTGCGGGTGTCGCCGACGCCGTGGTCATCGCGCTGGTCATGAGGGCGAGTGCCGCCAGCAGTGTGCACAGGATGCGCGTAGGTCTCATTCCGCAAGATCTCCCAGGAGCGGCTCGGTCCGGTATCGCACGGACTCTACTGGTCATCTGTCCAAGATTTCCGGGATTCGAGCCGGTTCATCCACCCGGCCAGCCCACGGACCGGCGCCGATGACGCATGCGGGCTACTTCACTCCAGCCTGCGCGCCCCGGCGGCGGGCTCGACGGTGAACACCCGGGGAGCGGCCAGCCCCGCGACGGCGAAGCGATCGATGATTCGGGCACTCGTCCGCTCGACCGCGGTGCTGTCGACGAGCGCGAGCACGCTGCCGCCGAAGCCGCCGCCGATCAGCCTGGCGCCGTAGGCACCCGCGTCCACGGCGGCCGACACCGCCAGATCCAGGGCGGGCGCCGACACCTCGAAATCGTCGCGCAGCGAGTCGTGCGAGGCGGTGAGCAGCGGCCCGATGGATCGTGGGTCGGCGGCGGCGCGCAACCGATCGGCGACCGCGACGACGCGCGCGTTCTCGGTCACCACGTGAGTCGCCCTGCGCCGCAATGTCTCCTCGGTCAGGCGGGCGAGATCGCCGAGGCCGGCATCGCGGAGCGCGGCGACACCGAGTGCGGCAGCGGCGGATTCACACTGTGCTCGGCGGCGCGCGTAGGCGCCGTCGGCCAGGTCGTGCGGATGCCCGGTGTCGGCGACGAGCAGCGCCAGCCCGTGGGTCGCCGGATCGAACGGGATCTGCTCGGCGACACGGTGATCCAGTTCGGTGGACGCGGTCACGGCCCGCATGTCGAGAAACAGCGCGTGCCCGGCCGTGCACAGCATCGACGCCGACTGGTCGAGCAGACCGGTCGGCACGCCGGCGTACCAGTTCTCCGCTGCCGCGGCCATCTCGATCATTGCGCGTTCACCCAGTTCAGGGGCATGGAGATCACGCAGGGCGAGGGTCACCGCGCAGCACAGCGCGGCCGAGGACGACAGTCCGGCGCCGATCGGAACGTTTCCGTCGAGATCCAGCGACACACCGCCGACGGGCAATCCACGCCGGACGAATTCGTGCACGACCCCGAGCGGATAGCGCGCCCAGCCGGGCACCCGATCCCGATGCGCCACAAGATCATCCAGCCCGATCTCGACGACTTCCCCGGGGCGTTGCGCCGAGCTGACCCGCACCAGGCCGTCCGCGCGTGGCCCGGCCGCGCAGACCACCCCCAGCGACAATGCGACCGGCAGCACGAAGCCGTCGTTGTAGTCGGTGTGCTCGCCGATGATGTTCACCCGGCCCGGCGCGAACCACCTCCGCACGGCTGTCCTTTCCACCCGCCCCGGGCGGCGGTGTGCCCGTGCTGGGTTGCGGAATCGGTATCCAGCAAACCCGCCAACGAGGCGACAACACACCGCCGAACGTGTCATGATCGACTGAGTTGTCAAGGTTTTGAGCGTCAGCGCCCGACCATTCACCGGCCATACGTTCGATCGGCGCTTGTCGCGTGCGCAGGTTAGCAGGATCGAGGGGGGCTGATGACCATCAGCGAGACACGCCACGGCAGCCTGCGCTGGTGCGCGGTACTGCTCGGCGCGGCGGGCGCGGTGCTGCTGGCACCGTTGATCGGCGCGCGACCACTGTCGTTTCTGCTGCTCATCGTGATCGTGGCGGGCAGCCTGACGATGATCGGCTTCGGGCTCTACAGCCATCGGCCCGCGCGCCGGCTGCCGTGGTACCTGCTGGCCGCGTCGGTGCCGTTGTTCGCCATCGGCACCGCGATACGCGAACTCGGGTTGCGCGCCGCCTGGCATCCGGTCGACGATCTGTGCACGCTGGCCGCCTACCTGTGTCTCGGGCTGGCCGCGGTGGGCTGGCTGCAACCGCGCCGGCTGCGCCATGCCCGTGACGTGTGGCTGGATTCGACGTTGATCGGGCTCAGCGCGCTGCTGGCCTCGTGGACCTTCCTGATCTCGCCGATCCTGCACAGCGGCACCGGCACCCCGGTGGCCGCGACCTACCCGGTGGTCCACGCGCTGTTGCTGACAGTGCTCGCGCACTCCTTGGCGACCGTGGTCGGTTCGGCGATCTCGCTGCGGCTGCTGCAGGCGGCGCTGGTCGCGGTGCTGGCCGGCGGGCTGATCGAAAGCCTCACCGCGGCAGGCACACTCATCGTCGACAGCGAGCTGGCGGTGGTGCCGCAGCAGTGGGCCTATCTGCTCGCCGGGCTGGCCGCGCTGCATCCCAGCATGGGCACGCTGCCCGACCCCGGCGATGTGCACCCGCACCGATCCCGCAGGCGCGCGGGCGCGATCGCGGTGGCGCTGGTCGCCGCCTCGCTGGTCAGCGTGATCGGCACCGATCTCGGCGCCGGCGATCGGGTGGTGATCAGCCTGCTGCTCACCCTGCTGCTGGTGGGGGTGCTCTGGCGCAGCGAACGCGCCATCGCCCGCAGCCTGCGCAGCGAGCGTCGCGCCCAATACCAGGCCGATCACGACCTGCTCACCGGGCTGTTCAACCGGGCCGCGCTGCTGCGCGCACCGCATCGGTATCGCGCGGAATGGGCCGGCAAGCCGCTGTGCCTGCTGTTCATCGACCTGGACGGCTTCAAGCGCGTCAACGACAGCTACGGGCACGCCGTCGGCGACGAGCTCATCGCCAACGCGGCCGCGCGCATCCGCCGCACCACCCGCTGTTCGGATGTCACCGCCCGCTACGGCGGCGACGAATTCGTCATCCTCGCGCCGCGCACCCGCGCCGAGGCCGCCGTGCTCGCCGAGCAACTGCTCGGTACGTTCGTGCGCCCCTTCGATCTGAGCTGCGGCGAGATCCCCATCACCGCCAGTATCGGTGTCGCCTGCCTGGCCACCCGCCCCACCGACACCACCGTCTACGACCTGCTCCGCAATGCCGACGCCGCGATGTATCACGCCAAGGAATACGGCCTCGGCCTGTCCTTCCACGACGACCTGCGAAAGTCGCTGCGCCGCACCATGGTCCACAGCAAACCGACCAGCACGGCGGTCTGACGCTGAGCCCCGGCCCGGCGGCCGGGGCTCAGCGCACTACAGCCGGGGCTGGGCGCACTACTCAGTCACCGAGTTCGGCGAGGAGCCTTTGGGCCGCCTCCAGTTCGGCCTGTAATGCCGCGACCTTCTGCTGCTGGGCGTCGCGGGCGGCGTCCAGGATCCCCGCGACGACCTCGGCGACCTCGGGGTGCAGGATCTTGGCGGCCTGGGCGACCGCGGCGCTGCTGATCGCCAACCCCTTCACACTGCGCTTCTTGCCGTTGACCACGTCGACGGTCCACTCACCGTCGGCGGTGCCGGTGAGGGTGACGGTGACGGTGACCTCGGGTGCCTTGGGCTTGCGCGCGGCGGGCGCCTTGGGCTGCCGTGGCGCGGCGGGCTTGGCGGGCTCGTCGGGCACGGGCGCGAGCGACCGGGGCGGCGTCGGGGCGGCGCTCGGCAGGGTCGTCGGCTGGGTCACAGTGGTGTCCTTTCGATTGCTCGGCTCGGGAACGCTCTCCGGGCGGGTCCGCGGGGATCCGCCCGGCGCTACGGTAGTCCCGCGGGCCGGCTTGGTCAGCGTCACCTCGCTCGGGCCGAACGAGAGCACGTCTTTGGAACCGGTGGGGCGCACCTGCAGGAAGTCGCCGTCGGCCGGATCACCCAGCGCGACCACCTTGCCCGACTTCCCCTCGGCGACACCGACGGCGGCGGCGGTGAACCACACCATCGGCGGTTTCCCCTCGGCCAGCTCGCCCGCGATACGCGCGAGCTCGGCCTCGGTCAGTACCTGCGGGGCGGATCGGCGGGAAGCTGGCTTGGTGCTCGGCGAGGACATCGTGGACTCCGGGAGGTTGGTGCGTGCTGGTGCGTGGTGTGCACCGATGATGCCGCACGGCACCGACAAGTTGGGCCCCGAGGGCGATATCGCGGCCCGAAAACCGCTCCCGCCGCAGGTAACCGGATGCAGCGCTCAGCCGCGCGCGGCATTGCCCCTGGTACTCGGGCGGATGTTGGCGCGCACCGCGGCCACGTCCGGATAGCCGTTGACCGCCATCAGCAGATCGGCCTCCGCGGCGTAACTGCGCAGCACGTGCACCAGTCCGCGCACACCGCCCAGCGCCAGCCCGTACACATACGGCCTGCCCAGGCCGACCATCGTCGCGCCCAGCCCCAGCGCCTTCACCACATCGGCGCCGGAACGCACACCGGAGTCGAACAGCACCGGCACCCGGTCGTCACAGGCGGCGACCACCGCGGGCAGCGTCTCGAGCGCACTGAGCCCACCATTGGCTTGGCGCCCACCGTGATTGGAGCAGTAGATGCCGTCGGCGCCGAAATCGATGGCCTTGCGCGCGTCCTCGGGATGGGAGATGCCCTTGAGGATGATCGGCAGGTCGGTCAGCGACCGAAGCCAGGTCAGGTCGTCCCAGGTCAGCGAGTTGCCGAAGGTCGCGATCCAGTGCAGGACAATCAGCTTCGGGTCGTCGGAGCCGACCATCTGCTGGAACACCGGATCGCTGGTGTAGTTCTTCAGCACGTGGCCGCGCAGCTGCGGGAAGTTACCCGAGGCCAGATCGCGCGGACGCCAGCCGGGCACCCAGGTGTCGAGGGTGACGGTGATACCGGCGTAGCCCGCGGCCTCGGCCCGGCGCACCAGGCTCTCGGCCAGCTCGCGGTTCTTCGGGGTGTAGAGCTGGAAGAAGGACGGGGTGTCACCGGCGTGTGGGCGGACGTCCTCGAGCGGGTCTTCCATCAGCGTCGAATACATCGCGGGCACACCGGTTTCCGCCGACGCCTTGGCGACCGCGATATCGCCGTGCCCGTTCTCCCCGACCAGGCCGATCACCCCGACCGGTGCCAGGAACAGCGGACTGGCGAAGGTGTGGCCGAAGGCGGTGACGGTGAGGTCGCGCTCGGTCGCGCCGACGAGCATGCGCGGCACCAGACCCCAGTCGGCGAAGGCCTCCGCGTTGCGGCGCTGGGTGAGCTCGTCACCCGCGCCGCCTGCGATGTAGTTCAGCAGGTTGTCCGGCAGCGCGGCGGTGGCTTTGCGCTCGAGGGTGGCGTAGTCCATGGGGAACTCGGGCGCGATCCCGCCCAGCGCGGCCAGGTAGATCTCGTTCTGATAGTCGGCGAACTGACTCATCGCTGAACTTTCCCATGCCTGCGGGGGTTCACAGACCGCAGGGTGGATGTAAGGTGCGTCATACTCGAAAATAGGCAGCAGCGTACCCAGCAGCGCGTTCCGAGATTGTGAGTGCCCCTGTCGTGACCGTCGTCGAACACTCGGCCGCACCCGCCGACCCGGACGTCCTCCTAGCCGAGCGCATCAAGTGCGACGCCACCCGTCGGCTGACCCGCCTCGCCCTCGGCCTGTCGCAGGACTCGATGGATCTGCTCACCTCCGTCACCGATCGGCTACGCGCGGCCGAAGGCGCCCTCCGCGATCCGCTCACCGCCGACCTCGGATTCGACTGAGCCACAACACCTCCGGGCCGCCAGCGCGGCTTGCCCACACTGCGGGCGGCTATCGTCAGCACCCTGGTCTGCCCGCCGGCGAGCGAGAGCGCCGTTGCGGGCCACACCCGCATGCTGGAACAACCTGCCGGTAGCGCCTGCCGGGATGAGGCAGCGCATCGCGACCGGTGCGGCGCCGCTCCGCCGGGTAAGGCAGCGCCCGCGACCCGTGCGGCGCCGCTCCGCCGGGGTGAGGCAGCGCCTGTGACCGGTACGGCGCCGCGGGCTGCGAATTGCCTCGTCGCGCGCTGAATCGCGTCATCGCGCGCCGCGGATCGCCGCATGGCGCCGCGAATCGCCTTTCGACGCCCCCTGATCGAACCGGCGTATTCGTGCAATCCGGCCTCGCCCAGTCAGAAAACTGACTGGCGGGGATCGGATTGCACGAATACGCCGGACCACTTCCCTGTGCGCCGCGGGTTCGGTTCATGCGCGTCGTGAGGGTCCGACGCCTGCCGCTTCGCCGGATACCAGCGCATCGGGTCGCTCAGCACCACACGGCATGCAGAGTTTGACGAAACCCGTTGACTCCCCGTCATTTTCGTACACGATGCGAGCCATGACCGGCCATCGCGTGCGCCCGCGAGCACCCCTCCGGGCCGATAGTCCGCCACAACCTTTGTGACTCACCTCACCAAAATCCATTGACAAAGCCACACAAATGGGCATAAAACAACATAAGTACAGATTCACCGAGCGGGAGGCACCCATGTACGCCGAGGAGCGGCAGCAGGCGATCGCGACGCTGATCGGGCAGCGCGGGCGGGTCTCCGTCGCCGAGCTGGCCGACCGGTACGAGGTCACCACCGAAACGGTGCGCCGCGACCTGGCGGTGCTCGACCGGCTCGGGCTGATCCGGCGCGTGCACGGCGGGGCGGTCGGCGCCGGCGCGCTGACGACCATCGAGCTGGGCACCGTCGAACGTGACAACACCCGCGCGGCCGAGAAGGACCGCATCGCCGAGCTCGCCCAGCGATTCCTGCCGCGTTCCGGCGGCAGCGTGCTGTTCGACGCGGGCACCACGACCGCGCGGGTCGCGGCGGCGGTGTCGACCGATCTGGATCTGGTGGCCGTCACCAACTCCCTGCCCATCGCCACCCGGCTCACCGGGTTCGCCGGCGTGCGGGTGCAGTTGCTCGGCGGGCGGGTGCGCGGGGTCACCCAGGCCGCTGTCGGCGCCGAGACGCTGCGGCTGCTGGGCGAACTACGGGTGGACGTGGCGCTCGTGGGCACCAACGGGCTGACCCTGCGCCACGGCCTGTCCACGCCCGACCCGGAGGAGGCCGCGGTGAAGCGCGCGATGATCGCCGCCGCCGACCGGGTGGTGGTGGTCGCCGACGCGAGCAAGATCGGCCGCGAGGACTTCGTGCGCTTCGGCGCCGTCACCGATATCGACGTCCTGGTCACCGATACCGAGATCCCAAGCCCCGCGCGGGCGGACCTGGCCGAGGCGGGAATCGAGGTGGTCCTCGCATGATCATCACCCTGACCGCGAACCCGAGCGTCGACCGGACGGTCACCCTCACCGAGCCGTTGCGGCGCGGGCAGGTGCATCGCGCCGCCGAAGTCACCACGCAGCCCGGCGGCAAGGGCGTCAATGTGGCGCGCGTCGTCGCGGCGGGCGGCGCGCCGGTGCTGGCCGTGCTGCCCGGCACCGAGGACGATCCGGTCGTGCAGGGTTTGCGCGGTGCGGGCATCGGTTACCGGACGGTGCCGGTGCCGGGCGAGCCGCGGGTCAACCTGACCATCGCCGAAACCGACGGCACCACCACCAAGATCAACGAAGCGGGCCGGGCACTGACCGGGCGCGACCGGGCCGAACTCACCGCCGTGCTGGTCGAACTGGCCGACGCGGCCGCCTGGGTGGTGCTGTCGGGGTCGCTGCCGCCGGAGGTCCCCGTCGACTGGTACGCCGAACTCGTCGCCACCCTGGCGCCGTTCCCGCACACCCGCGTCGCCGTCGATACCTCCGAGGCGCCGCTGCTGGCACTGTTCGCCGACCCGGGCGGCGCCGCGCCCGATCTCGTCAAACCGAACTCCGACGAACTCGCCCAGCTGACCGGACTCGACCCCGTCGCCCTGGCGGACCCGGCCACCGCCGCCGCGGCCGCCGCCACGCTGATCGACCGTGGCGCCGGCGCGGTGCTGGCCACCCTCGGCGCGGCGGGCGCGGTGCTGGTCACCGCCGAAGGATCCTGGTTCGCCGCGGCGCCGCCGATCACGCCGCGCAGCACCGTCGGCGCGGGCGACTCGGCCCTGGCCGGATACCTGCTCGCCGACCTCGCCGGAGCCGCGCCCGCCGACCGCCTCCGCACCGCCGTCGCCTACGGCAGCGCGGCCACCGCCCTCCCCGGCACCGAACTACCCACGCCGACGGATATCGCGCTGGACGCGGTCACCGCCGGACCACTCCGGCCGTCCTCCATCCGGCCTGCGGCGCCGGCATGAAACCGCCCAGCCGAGCATTCGGGGACACCGGCCACATCGTCCGGCTCCCATCGACTACGCACTCCGCCTCACTACCGGACTGACCCCGCTCCCCCACTCCCGAAAGACACCACGATGGCCGACTCGATCATCACCACCGACCTGATCACCCTCGACGCCGACCTCGGCGCCGACAAGGACGCGGTCATCACCGCCCTCGCCGCTCGCCTCGGCACCGCGGGCCGTGCGAGCGACGCCGATACCGTGCGCCGGGCCGCGCTGGACCGGGAAGCGCAGTCGGCCACCGGACTGCCCGGCGGCATCGCCATCCCGCACTGCCGCGCGGCCGCCGTCACCACGGCCTCCCTCGCCTTCGCCCGCCTCGCCCCGAAGGTCGACTTCGGCGCCCCCGACGGCCCCGCCGACCTGGTCTTCCTGATCGCCGCCCCGGAAGGCGCGGGCACCGACCACATGAAACTGCTGTCCGCACTGGCCCGCGCCCTGGTCCGTCCCGCCTTCGTCGCCGACCTCCGATCGGCCACCACCCCGGCCGAGGTGGTCGCCCTGGTCGACGGGGTCATCAACCCGGCGCCTTCCGGAACGCCGGCGACCGCAACCGCCGGTGCCGCAACCACCGACACCACGACCACCGGTGCCACAACCACCGGTGCCACAACCACCGACACCACGACCACCGGTGCCACAACCACCGGTGCCACAACCACCGGCGCCACAACCACCGGCGCCACAACCACCGACACCGCAACCACCGGTGCCACAACCACCGGCGCCACAACCACCCACACCGCAACCGCCGGTGCCACAACCACCCACACCGCAACCGCCGGTGCCGCAACCGCGGGTGCCACGAGCGCCGGTGGCCCGAGTCCGGATGGAATCGAATCCCGCAGTACCGCACCAGGTTCCGGAGCAGGCCTCAGTGGGGGCATCGGGCACCCGGCTGACGCGGCGATCGGTGGCGCCTCCGGGACAAGCAGCGCGGCAGACGTTTCCGCGGACAAGCCCGCGCCGAAGATCGTCGCGGTGACCGCCTGTCCGACCGGGATCGCCCACACGTACATGGCGGCCGATTCCCTGGTCGCCGCCGGGGAGCGGGCCGGGGTCGAGGTGGCGGTGGAGACGCAGGGGTCCAGTGGTGGCGGCACCCTCGACCCCGCCACCATCGCCGCCGCCGACGCCGTCATCTTCGCGACCGATGTCGGGGTGAAAGACCGGGGCCGGTTCGCGGGCAAACCGGTGGTCGAGTCCGGGGTGAAGCGCGCCATCAACGAGCCCGACACCATGATCGCCGAGGCGGTCGCCGCGAGCACCAGCCCGGGCGCGGCCAGGGTCGGTGGATCGGTGCCCGCGGCGGCGGGCGCGGCCAAGGGGCTCGGGTGGGGTACGCGGCTGCGGCAGATCCTGCTGACGGGCGTGAGTTACATGATCCCGTTCGTCGCCGCGGGTGGTCTGCTGATCGCGTTGAGCTTCCTGATCGGCGGCTACGAGATCTCCGACACCGCCAAGACGATCGTGCTGGACAACTCGCTCACCGACCTGCCCGAAGGCGGCACGGCCACTTATATCGGCGCGGTGCTCTATCAGATCGGCGCGCTCGCCTTCAGCTTCCTCGTGCCAGCCTTGGCCGGATACATCGCCTTCGCGATCGCCGACCGTCCCGGTCTGGCACCCGGTTTCACCGCGGGCGCCATCGCGGTGTTCGTCGGCGCGGGATTCCTGGGCGGTCTGGTCGGCGGTCTGGTCGCCGGGTTCGCGGCGCTGTGGGTCGGCCGGCTGCCTGTGCCGACGTGGGCGCGTGGTCTCATGCCGGTGGTGGTGATCCCGCTGCTGGCCTCGCTGATCGTCGGCGTCGCCATGTTCGTGCTGCTCGGTAAGCCGCTGGCCGCGGTGACCAACGGGCTCACCGACTGGCTCAACGGCCTGTCCGGCACCTCCGCGATCGCCCTCGGTGTCATCCTGGGGGTGATGATGTGCTTCGACCTCGGCGGACCGGTCAACAAGGCCGCCTATTCGTTCGCCGCGGCGGGACTGTCGGTGACCGATCCCGCGACGCTGCGGATCATGGCGGCGGTGATGGCCGCGGGCATGGTGCCGCCGCTGGCGATGGCGCTGTCGACCACCCTGCGCCCCCGCCGCTACACCGAGGCCGAACGAGAGAACGGCAAGGCCGCCTGGCTGCTTGGCGCCTCGTTCATCTCCGAGGGCGCGATCCCGTTCGCCGCCGCCGACCCGCTGCGGGTGCTGCCGTCGATGATGATCGGCGGCGCGGTCACCGGCGGGCTGGTGATGGCCACCGATGTCACGCTCAGCGCACCACACGGCGGGATCTTCGTGTTCTTCGCGATGGGCCACGTCGGCTGGTTCGTCGTCTCGCTGCTGGTGGGCACCGTGGTCGCCGCGCTCTGCGTCACCCTCGCCAAGGAAGTCACCCGTCCCCGCTCCACTGTTCCCACCCTCGCGTAATCCGTTCGCACACAAGGAGATATCCCATGGCCAGCACCACCGTCACCGTCGGCTCCTCGGTCGGCCTGCACGCCCGCCCCGCCGCCCTGATCGCCGAGGCCGTCGGCGCGGCAGGCGTTCCGGTCACCATCGGCCTGGTCGGCGGCGACCCGGTCGACGCGGGTTCGGCGCTGATGATCATGACCCTCGGCGCCGGACTGGGCGCCGAGGTGGTGGTCACCAGCGACGACCAGCCGACCCTGGACAAGATCGCCGAACTCGTCGCCAGCGACCTCGACGCCTGAATCCCGTCAACGTCGCGTCATTCCCGATCGAGGACAAGAAAAAGGCCCGGAACCTGGTGGTTCCGGGCCTTTTCTTTGTAGCGGGGACAGGATTTGAACCTGCGACCTCTGGGTTATGAGCCCAGCGAGCTACCGAGCTGCTCCACCCCGCGTCGGTGAATACAACATTACACACGGGTTAGCCCGGATGCCAAATCGCCTGGTCAGTACCCCTTTTTGGTGGGTTGCCCGCGATCTTGCGCGCCCTCGCCCTGACCCAGCGCGCAGAGGATGTGACGCACAGCACGAAGATCGGATCCCGCACCCGGGGGCCTCACCCGGTGACCGGTGTCACTATTTCGCGGTGATCTCACCCACATAACGTCCCGATAACAGACCGTCCAGAATTCAGCCATTCTTACGGGATAAGCTGCGCGAACATCGAAAAGACGTCTATTCCAACCACACTTACAGTCCGTTATCAAGATGTGATCGGCGCGGAATTGTTGGTTAGCGTCTCCCCCATGACTGAGACCCGGAAATTCCGCACCCGAGCCCTCGGCGTCGCTGCCGTCACCGGCGCCCTGGTTGCCGTTCCGTTCAGCCTCGCCACCGGCACCGCCTCCGCCGCGACGCACAACTGGGACGGCGTCGCCCAGTGCGAGAGCGGTGGCAATTGGGGCATCAACACCGGCAACGGCTACTACGGTGGCCTGCAGTTCTCGCAGAGCACCTGGGCGGCCAACGGCGGCCAGGGTTCGGCGCACAACGCCAGCAAGGAAGAGCAGATCCGCGTCGCGGAGAACGTGCTCGCCAGCCAGGGCATCGGCGCGTGGCCGCACTGCGGCCAGTACCTGCAGGCAGGCACCTCCGAGCCCGAGCCCGCCGTGATCGAGACGGCCCCGCTGCCGGTCGAGCTGCCCGCCCAGGCGCCGACCCAGCTGCAGGCCGCCGTCGACCAGGCCACCACGGCAGGCCGCGGCCTCGCTGAGCAGTACGGCGTCGCCGGTCAGTACCAGGACCTGCTGAACGCCAGTGCCCCGCTGATCGCGCAGATCGGCGGCTGATCCACCTCTCCCCCTGCACACGACGGGCCCCGCCATTACGGCGGGGCCCGTCGTGTTTGCCTGCGGAGTCCGGCTAGCGGCCGCCGGCGTCCTGGTAGGCCTGGACAGCGGCGTCGAGTTCCTCGAGCGCCTTACCGAAGTCGGTGAAGTTGCCCGTCCGCATGGCCGCGCGCACCGCTTCGATCTTGCGGCTGAGCTCGGCGGCCGCGGCCTCCTGGGCACCCGAGCCGGTCGCGGGCGGTGTCGTCCCCGTGGTCGGTGGCGTGGTCGTGCCATCGGTCGGCGGAGTGCCCGGATCGACCGGCGGCAAGGTGCCCGGATTCGGCTTGAACGCCGGGTCACCGCCGAACGGTGTCGCCAGCGCGCCCGCGCCCGGCATCACCTGGTTGAGCGCGTCGGCCAGCGTCGCCGCGTAACCGACCTTCACGCTGCCCGCCGCGTCGCGGTAGCTCACCAGCACCCGCAGCAGCTGCGGGAAGGTCGAGGAACCGGTGTTGCGTTCGTTGTAGAACGGCTCCACATAGAGGATGCCGCCGTCGGCCACCGGCAGGGTGAGCAGATTGCCGTAGCGGATCTTGTTGGAGTTCGACAGCAGAGTTTTCTCCCGTGACACCGCATCGGCGGTGGTCATCGAGTTCTGGGTCTGCTGTGGGCCCTGGGTCTGGGTCTCGACCGGCAACTGCAGCACGGTGAACTCGCCGTACCCCTCGGGGTCGGAGCGCACCGAGATGTAGGCCGACAGGAACTGCCGGTTGTAGCCGACCATCGCCGAGGTCAGGTTGAACACCGGCTTGTTCGTCTTCGGATCGCCCAGCAGCACGTAATACGGCGGCTGGTTGAAGGTGCCGCCCTCGATCGTGGGATCGCTGGGCACCGACCAGAACGCGTTGTTGGTGAAGAACTCGCGCGGATTGTCCACGTGGTACTTGGTCAGCATGTCGCGCTGGACCTTGAACAGGTCCTCCGGGTAGCGGAAGTGCGAGCGCAGCTCGGGCGAGATCTCGCTCTCGGGCTTCACCGCGTCCGGGAACACCCCGCGCCAGGCCTTGAGCACCGGGTCGGTGGAGTCGGTCTCGTACAGGGTGACGGTGCCGTCGTAGGCGTCGACGGTCGCCTTCACCGAGTTACGGATGTAGCTGACCTCCTTGCGCGGGATGACGCGCCCGGTCTTCTTGTCGATGCTGTCCTCGACCGCGCCGTCGAGCGAGGTCGGCTGGGCGTAGGGGTACTTGTCCAGCGTGGTGTAGGCGTCGACGATCCAGACGATGCGCTTGTCCACGACCGCCGGGTAGGCATTGCCGTCGGTGGTCAGCCACGGCGCGACCTTCTGCACCCGCTCGCGCGGGCCGCGGTTGAACAGGATCTTGGACTCGTCGCCGATCGCCGAGGAGAACAAGATGTTGCGCTCGGCGTACTTGGCCGCGAAGGCCAGCCGGTTGAACCAGTTGCCCACCGACACGCCACCGCTACCGTCATAGGTGAACGAGGCCTGGTCGGAGTCGTACTCGCGGGGTGCCTGGCCCTCGGTGGCGCCGACGATCGCGTAATCGGGATCGGACTGCGCGATCAGCTCGCCGTAGTAGATCCGCGGCTGATCGACCTTGATCTTCTGATCTTCCGGTTTGGTGAACAGGTCGCTCACCGTGAACAGCGGGTAGCCCGAATCGCTGCCACCCGCCGCGCTCTGCGCGTCGGATTGGGGCTTGTTCACCCGGTTGGCCGGCGCGGCGACGAAGCCGTTGCCGTGGGTGTACACGGTGTGCTGGTTGATCCAGTCCTTCTGGTTGCCCGACAGGGCCTCCGGATGTAGCTCGCGCGCGGCGACGATGTAGTCCTGCATTTCCCCGTTGAGGGTGTAGCGGTCGATGTCGAGCGACTCGGGGAAGCCGTAGAAGTTCTTGCGCTGTTGCAGCTGAGTGAACGTGGGCGAGAGGATGTTCGGATCGAGCAGGCGAGCGTTGCCGATGGTCACCGCGTCGGCCGGAACCTCGAGCGGGCTCTTGGCGGACTGGCCCGCGTAGTCGCGGTATTCGACTTTGTCGTCGGTGATGCCGTACGCCTGCCGGGTGGCCATGATGTTGCGCTCGATGTACGGGCTCTCCTTGTCGGCGGCGTTGGGGCGCACCGAGAACTGCTCGACCACCATCGGCCAGACCGCGCCGACCAGGATCGAGGACAGCACCAGCAGCGCGGCCGCCATCGCGGGCACCCGCAGATCGCGCAGCACGATCCCGGCGAAGAACGCGACCGCGCAGATCACCGCGATCGAGAGCAGGATCAGCTTGGCAGGCAGCACCGCGTTGATATCGGTGAACGACGGTCCGCCGAAGGTCGGTTCCTTGCGGGTACTCGACAGCAGGTCGTAGCGGTCGAACCAGTACGCGACCGCCTTGAGCAGCACGAAGATGCCGGCGATCACGGCCAGCTGCACGCGCGCGGCCCTGGTCAGCGTGCCCTCGCGCCCGGCCAGGCGCAGCCCGCCGAACACGTAGTGGGTCACCAGGTTCGCGAAGAACGCGATCACCACGGCGACGAACAGCCAGTTCAGCACCATCCGGTAGAACGGCAGGTCGAAGGCGTAGAAGCCGACGTCGAGATGGAACTGCGGATCCTGCTGACCGAAGTCGCCGCCGTGCAGGAACATCTGCACCGTGGCCCAGTTCGACTGCGCGACCAGACCCGAGAGCAGCCCCAGCAGCACCGGGATGCCGACGCCGAACAGCCGCAGCTTGCTCATCACGGTCGTGCGGTAGCGCGCGATCGGGTCGTTGGGACCGGCGACCGGCACGAACACCGGCCGCGAGCGGTAGGCCAGCAGCAGCGCTCCCCACACCACCAGCCCGACCAGCAGCGCGACGACCACGAACAGGATCAGCCGCGTACGCAGCACGCCCAGATACACACTGCGATAGCCGACCTCACCGAACCACAACCAGTTGGTGTAGGCGTCGACGAGCCGTGGCCCGAGCAGCAGCAGCGCCGCCAGGACGACTGCCGTCACCAGCAGCACGCGGCTGCGTCGGGACAACGAAGGTAAGCCGGTGGGGGGCCGCATGCCCACGGTGCCACTCTCCATGCTCCGGCGATGACCACGCCGGTGATCGGCGCAGACACCGCAGTCCGATGTTGCGGGCGGTCCGATACCGGACCGTTGGCGCCCACTCTACGGAAATCGGACACCGTGCAAGTGTCTGGGCCGAAAATGATTGGATGTGCGGGTGACCGAAGACGAGCACGCCGAAGTCCTCCTCGCCCGCTGTGTGCGCGAGGTCGTCGAGTTCGCCGACGCCGAGGGCTGGGGCAATCCGCCGCAGATGTTCGCGTTGGTGCCGACCGCCGAACTGGCCGCGGCCGAACCCGATCTGCAAGATCAGCTCGACGAGGGCAGCGAGCTCACCCCGGTCGCCCAGGAGGCCTTCCCCGACGACATCACCGGCGGCTCGATGGCGCTCGACGAGTTCCTGGCCACCACCACCTGGCCGCCCACGGTCGAGGGCTGCGTGCTGGTCCAGGAGATCGTGGTGCTGCCGCCGGAAGCCGAGAGCGACCTCGACGAGGCGCTGGTACCGCTGCTGGCCGACGACGACGCCGCCGACGCGGCCGGGCGCGCCGCGGCCCACGCCCATCCCGGTCGCCGCGACGCCCGGCTCATCGCCGGCGTGCTGCGCCACGGCACCTCGCTGTGCCTGCTGCAGATCCGTCCCGAGGACGACGACGGCTTCGGCGATCTGGACCTGCGCACCTACCCGAATCTGGCGCCGGGCCTGGTCGAGGCCCTGCACCACACCCTGGAGTGATCAACTACAGCTGACCGCTTCGCGGCCCGCGTCGATGTCGGCCAGTGCGGTGACGGCGCTGTCGAGGGTCTCCACCTTGACCAGCCGCAGCCCCTCAGGGGTGCGCTGGCGGGCCTCGTTACAGTTGGCGGCGGGGACCAGGAAGGTCTCCGCACCTGCCTCGCGGGCGGCGATCATCTTGTACTGGATGCCACCGATCGGGCCGACCTTGCCGTCCTGATCGATGGTGCCGGTGCCTGCGACGAACCGGCCGCCGTTGAGCTCGCCGGGCGAGAGTTTGTCGATCAGCGCCAGGCTGAACATCAGCCCCGCCGACGGGCCGCCGATATCGGCGAGATTGAACTCGACCTGCAGTGGCGGGCGGCCGCCTTCGCCCAGGCCGACGCCGAGCAAGCCCTTGGTGTCGTCATCGGGCCGGGCGGCGAGGGTGATCGAGGCGGTGTGCTCGCCGTCGCCGCGCCGGTAAACGATCGCGAGCACATCGCCGGGACGTTTGGTGCCGACGAGGTCGATGACTTGCTGAGGTGTGGTGACCGGCTCGCCGTCGATACTGATCAGCTCGTCGCCCGCGGCCAGGATGCCGTTGGCCGGCCCCTCCTCGACCACACTGCGCACCAGCACCACGGTCGGCATGTCCAGGAAGTGCAACGCGGCGACCTCGGCATTGCTCTCGGAGTTCTTGAATTCCTGCTGATTGGACTTGTCGACCTCCTCGCGCGACCGGTCGGGCGGATACACCTCGGCGCGCGGGACGAGGCCGTGTTCACCGCTGACCCAGAAGCCGAACGCCTCGAACAGGTTCAGCCCGTCGCGCACCGAGACCGTCGTCATATTGAGCTGCCCGGTGGTCGGATCCACGGGCACGCCGGTGACATCCACCACCTGTTTGCCGTCGACTTCGCCGAGGGTGTCGAAGGTCGGGCCGGGGCCCAGTGCCACGAACGGCACGGTGACCACGCTGCCGACCACGCCGAGGACGAGAACGGGCACCAGGGCGATGATCAGGGTGAGGATCCGACGATTCACTCCGACCACAGTAGTGATCGGGGGCGCCGACCGACGGCAGTGGCACGCATTAGCCGCGTCGGTGGTGTCGGCCGGATTTCGCGATCCGCGAACACCGAGGCCCCGGGGGTCCCGCGTAACGTAAGAGGTATGAGCGATCTCCCCTTCGGCTTCTCGAACCGCGACGACGACGAGTCCGGCAAGCGTCGCGACGAGTCGAACGGTCCCGGCGGAAACGATCCGTTCGGGTTCGGGGCGGCCGGCGCGGGCGGCTTCGATCCGTCGCAGCTGGGTCAGATGCTGACCCAGCTCGGGCAGATGATCAGCGGGATGGGACAGGGCATGGGTCCGGGCGGCGCCCAGGGCGGCCCGGTCAACTACGACGTGGCCAAGCGGTTGGCCCGCCAGCAGCTCGGTGCCGCCGTCGCCCCGATCGCGGCGGGTAAGACCACCGCGGTCACCGATGCCGCGCATCTGGCCGAGTTGTGGCTCGACGGCGCGACCGTGCTGCCCGCCGGCGCCACCAGGACCGTCGCGTGGACGGCCAACGACTGGATCGAGGAGACGCTGCCCACCTGGAAGCGGCTCTGCGATCCGGTCGCCGAGCAGATCTCCGGGATGTGGACCGCGCAGCTGCCCGAGGAAGCCAAGCAGTTCGCCGGGCCGATGGTCGGGATGCTCGGCCAGATGGGCGGGCTGGCGTTCGGTTCGCAGCTGGGTCAGGCGCTCGGCCAGCTGGCCAAGGAGGTCCTGACCTCCACCGATATCGGGCTGCCGCTGGGCCCGGCGGGCACCGCCGCGCTGCTGCCGACGGCGATTTCGGCCTTCAGCGAGGGGCTCGAGCAGCCCGAGAGCGAGATCCTGGTCTTCCTGGCCGCCCGCGAGGCGGCCCACCAGCGGCTCTTCGCGCATGTGCCGTGGCTGCGCCAGCAGGTGCTCGGCGCGGTCGAGGACTACGCGCGTGGGATCAAGATGGACTTCTCCGCGCTGGAGGAGGCCGCCCAGGGCCTGGACCCGATGTCGCTGAGCGATCCGTCCAAGCTCGAGGAACTGCTCTCCCAGGGCACCTTCGAACCGCAGACCACCCCGGAGCAGAAGCAGGCGCTCGAACGCCTCGAGACCCTGCTGGCGCTGATCGAGGGCTGGGTCGACGTGGTCGTCACCGACGCGGTCGGCGAGCGGCTGCCCGGCGCGGGCGCGCTGTCGGAGACGCTGCGCCGCCGCCGGGCCACCGGTGGTCCGGCCGAACAGACCTTCGCCACCCTGGTCGGGCTGGAACTGCGTCCGCGCAAGGTCCGCGAGGCCGCGGCGCTGTGGCGCCGCCTGACCGCCGACGCGGGCATGGACCGCCGTGACGGCGTGTGGGCGCATCCCGACCTGCTGCCCGATTCCAGCGACCTGGACGTACCGGCCGGCTTCATCGACTCCGTGATCGGCGGCGGCACCGGCGCTTTCGACGATCCGCTGGCCCAGCTGGCCGAGACCGAGGCGCGCGAGCGCGACGAGGCCGAGCGCGGCAAGGCAGGCAACGACCCGGAGGCCGGCACCGAGCCGTCCTGATCTCCCCGCGCAACCGGGTCGGCGAAAAATCTTGTGATCCCGGTGGCGCGACACGGCTTCGCGCACTGAGCGCGTTGCGGCTCGCGGCGCCGACCAGCTGTAACACCGGTTGTTCACAGTCGCCGATTCCGGTTTCGACACGCCGGAAGCCTGTGGATAACCGGGCTTTCGGCGACCGGTCGGCGATCGGTGGCTGCCGATACTTGCGTCATGACCACCACGACGCCACTGCGCGGGCCGATGCTGCATCCCCGCGTCACCACGCTGGTTCGACCGTCGGGCACTGTGCAATTGGGCTGGGATCCCGAACGCGCGCTGTTGCTCGAGAGCAGTGAACTCGACACCGGGACGGTGCTCGCCTTCCTGCGACTACTCGACGGCATGCAGTCCCGGCCGCAGATCATCTGGCGGGCCGGGGAGTTCGGGATCACCCCCGCTCGCACGATCAGCATGCTCGCCGCCATCGACCGCGCCGGCCTGCTGCTCCAGCCCGAACGCAAACAGGCCAAGATCCGCGGTATCACCGTGCACGGTCTCGGGCCGCTCTCGGACGCGGTGTCGATCGGGTTGCGGCGCATGGGTTTCCGGCCGACCCGCTCGCGCGCCTATCGCTCGGACACGCCGGTCGGGGCGAGCGGCTGCGATCTTGTGGTGCTGACCGACGCGTTGATGGTCGACCCGCGATTGTCGGTGGATCTGGTGCTGCGCCGGGTCCCGCACCTGCAGGTGCGGGTGCGCGACGGCGTCGGCGTGGTCGGCCCGCTGGTGCTGCCCGGCGAGACCAGCTGCCTGCGCTGCGCGGATCTGACCCGCACCGGATTCGATGCCGACTGGCCGCATCTGGCCGCCCAGCTGCTGGGCCGGACCGGACACGCCTCGCCGGCGGGGATCGCCGCGACCACCGCGCTGACCATGGGTGAGCTCGAAGCGATCGTCGCGTGCTCACCGCAGCGCCGCCCCGGCACGCTCGACGCCACCCTGGAACTGGATCTGGACAGTCACCAGGTGCATCGGCGCCCGTGGCTGCCACATCCGGAGTGCGGCTGCCGGGCGCTGGCCACCGGGGAATCGGGGGCGTGAGCATGCGGTGTGAGCATTCCCATGGCACACAGGGCCCCGCTTCGGCCATGATGGGTAACGTGTCCGAGATCGTGCGCCGCAGTTCCAGCCGCAATGCCAAGTTGGCCAAGATTCCCCTCGGCATCGCCGGACGAGCCGCCGTCGGTTTCGGCAAGAAGCTCGTCGGTGGTGACAAGCAGGAGATCAACACGACGCTGAACCAGAAGGCCGCCGAGCAGTTGTTCACCGTGCTCGGTGAGCTCAAGGGCGGTGCGATGAAGTTCGGGCAGGCGCTGAGTGTGATGGAGGCCGCGGTCCCGGAGGAGTTCGGTGAGCACTACCGCGAGGCGCTGACCAAGCTGCAGGCCGCCGCGCCGCCGATGCCCGCCGCGACCGTGCATCGCGTGCTCGACCAGCAGCTGGGCACCAAATGGCGCGAGCGGTTCCAGTCCTTCGACGACACCCCCGCGGCCTCGGCCAGCATCGGCCAGGTGCACAAGGCGGTCTGGTCCGACGGCCGCCCGGTGGCGGTGAAGGTCCAGTACCCCGGCGCCGACGAGGCGCTGCGCGCCGATCTGAAGACGCTGTCGCGGATGACCGGGCTGCTGTCCTCGGTGATCCCGGGCGCCGATGTGAAGCCGCTGCTGGCCGAGATCACCGAGCGCACCGAGGAGGAGCTCGACTACCGCACCGAGGCCGCCAACCAGCGCCGCTTCGCCGCCGCCTTCGACGGGCATCCGCACATCGTGGTGCCCAAGGTGGTGGCAGGCTCGCCGAAGGTGATCGTCACCGAATGGCTCGACGGCACCCCGGTCTCGGCACTGATCAAGGCGGGCGCCGAGGATCCGGAGGGCACCAGGGCCCAGCGCAACCGGATCGCCGAGCTGATGGGCACCTTCCACTTCTCCTCCCCCGAGCTGGCCGGATTACTGCACAGCGATCCACACCCCGGCAACTTCCTCATCCTGGGCGACGGCCGGCTGGCGGTGCTCGATTTCGGCGCCTGCGCGCCGATGCCGGACGGGTTCCCGGAGATCCTCGGGCGCATGCTGGCGCTGGCCGTCGACGAGCAGCACGAGGCGCTCACCGAGCTGCTCTACGAGCACGGCTGGGTGATTCCGGGCCGGAGGGTCACCTACGAGGAGATCGAGGCGTATCTGCGCCCGTTCAGCGATCCGATCCGCACCGACACCTTCCATTTCACCCGCCGCTGGATGCAGCGGGTGGCGGGCAAGGCCTCGGAGTTCTCCAGCGCGGAGATGAAAACCGCACGGGCCCTGCAACTTCCGGCGCAGTACGTGATGATCTTCCGGGTACTGGGCGGCTCGGTCGGCATCCTCGCCCAGCTCGACGCCGAGCTCGGCTTCATGAACCTGGTCCGCACCTGGGTCCCGGGGTACCGGACCGAACGCGCCTCCTAGCCGCCGCATCGCCGAACGCGCCTCGCGCACAAAGCAAACGAACCGCCCACCAGAACTCGGTGAGCGGTTCGCTTGCGGTACAACCCTTTCCCCGGAATCATGCCGGGATCGCGACCTTGCGCGGGCGGCCACGCGGGCGCTTGCGGGCGATCACGACACCCTGGTCGAAGATCTCACCGCCCCACACGCCCCACGGCTCGGCACGGTCGATGGCCGCGGTCAGGCAGCCCTTGCGGATCGGGCAAGCAGCGCACAGCTGCTTGGCCTGCTCGAGATCGGTGGGGCTCTCGGCGAACCACAGATCGGGGTTTCCGGCGCGGCAGGGCAGGGACGCCACGTTTCGGCATGTCACGTCAGTAGTGGCGCTCGGCCAGTCCTGGGCGGTGAACACGTCGTTCTCCTTCAGCTCGTTTGCAGTCGTGGTGTTCGGTGTGCGAACCCGGAGCCTGCGGCTGAGGAGCCGAAAGAAAAAGGCCACGGGATTCGCTTCTCGCGATCCGTGGCCAGGAGGTCTGGGAGGAGTTTCCCTACCTAGTTCGGCATTTCTGCCGAGACCTGAGCACGGTCGCTGGGTGGACACGGAGGCGGATTGCGCCGGCGAACTCGGGTGCGTACCCGAATTCATCGGCCGGTGCTGCCGGCGCCGAAGCGGCGGTCGGCTGCCAACCCACGCTGGGCTTGTCCTGGAGACGAATCGGAGTGTGCTGATGCACCAGAGTCATCGGCACAGCTTTGGTATCGACGCCGGACAGACCGGTCCCCTGCAGAGCGAGGACCCCCCGGGAGGCGGACACCATGAATGCGTTGACCAGGACGCGATTGCCCATCGCGTACAACGTGGTGTTGCTGTTCATCTGACTGCCTCCCTCCTGAACTCGTGTGCTGATAATTACCGCGCACCGAGATCGCTCTCGGTGCGTGTTCTCCACCATAGGCAATGATCGAGAACCGAACAACCTATTTTCTACCTGCGGTTTTGTGTTGTTGCCCGCAGCCGGGACGCGACGATGGCCAACACGTCGGCGCCGTACTGCTCGATCTTCTTCGGTCCGATGCCCGCGATCGAGGCCAGCGCGGCGTCGTCGGCGGGCAGCTGTTCGGCGATCGCGGTGAGGGTGGTGTCGGTGAACACCACGAAGTCGCGCACCCGCAGGACCTCGGCCTTCTCGGCCCGCCATTCCTGGAGCGCGGCCAGCAGCTCGGCGTCGAGCTCGGCCGGGCAGCGGCGGCAGCGGCCCAGCATGGTGGCGTAGGTGCCGATCAGCGGTTTCGCGCAGACCCGGCACAGCGGGCGTTTGCCGTCGTCCTTGGCGCCGGTCGCGGTGGCCGCGATCCGGGAGGCGGGTGACTCGTCGGGGACCAGGCCGGTGAGGAAGCGTGAGCGCCTGCGCACCCGTCTGCCGCCCTCGGTGCGGGCCAGCGCCCAGGAGATCGTCAGATGCACCCGTGCCCGGGTGACGCCGACATAGAGCAGGCGGCGTTCCTCCTCGAGTGCCGACTGGTCCGAGGCCTTGCCGTCGTCACCGAGGACATGCTGGATGGGCAGTGTGCCGTCGCTGACGCCGACCAGGAACACCGCGTCCCACTCCAGGCCCTTGGCGGCGTGCAGCGAGGCCAGGGTGACGCCGTCGACGGTCGGTGGATGCTTTGCCTCGGCGCGGGTGGCCAGTTCGCGCAGCAGGCCGGTGAGGTCGATCTCGTCGTCGTGGCCGACCAGTTCCTCGGTGAGCTGCACCAGGGCCAGCAGCGAGGACCAGCGTTCCTTGGCCTGCGCGCCGGCGGGCTCCTCGGCGGTGAGCCCGACCGGGGCCAGCGCGGCACGGACCAGGGTGATCAGCTCGGCGCCGCTGCGGGCTTGGTCGGGCAGGTCGTCGCGCGCGTCGGCTTTGCGCAGCTCCAGCACTGCCTGCCGGATCTCCGGGCGCTGGAAGAACCCCTCGCCGCCGCGGACCTGGAAGGGGATGTCGCGCGCGCGCAGTGCCTGCTCGAACGGTTCGGACTGGGCGTTGATCCGGTAGAGCACCGCGATCTCGGCGGCCGGGGTGCCCGCGGCGATCAGCTTCTTGATCCTGGCCGCGATGTCGGCGGCCTCGGCGGGCACGTCCGGATACTCGGCGAACTCCGGTTCCGGGCCGTCGGCGCGCTGACCGATCAGCGCGAGCCGGGTCCCGGCGATCCGCCCGCGGGCCGCGCCGATCACCCGGTTGGCCAGCGACACCACCTGCGGGGTGGACCGGTAGTCGCGTTCGAGGCGGATCACCGTGGCGTCGGGGAAGCGGCGGGAGAAGTCGAGCAGGTGATTCGGGGTGGCGCCGGTGAAGGAGTAGATGGTCTGGTTGGCGTCGCCGACGACGGTGAGGTCGTCGCGTTCGCCCAGCCAGGCGTCGAGCACCCGCTGCTGCAGCGGGGTGACGTCCTGGTATTCGTCGACGACGAAGCTGCGATAGCGGCCACGGAACTCGTCGGCCACGGCCGGATAGTCCTCGAGCGCGGCGGCGGTGTGCAGCAGCAGGTCGTCGAAGTCGAGCAGCAGGCCCTCGGCGGAGGTCTTGGCCGATTCGTAGCCGGCGTAGACCTGGGCGACCCGGGTGACCTCGGCCGGGGCGTCGCGGTGATGGCGGGCCGCGGCGGCCGGATAGTCCTCGGGGGCGATCAGCGAGGCCTTGGCCCATTCGATCTCGCTGAGCAGGTCGCGGATCATGTCCGTCGCCGTGCCGAGTCCCGCCCGGTGCGCGGCCTGCGCGACCACCGGGAACTTGCTGTCGAGCAGTTGCCATGGCACGTCACCGACCACCTGCGGCCAGAAGTACCGCAGCTGCCGCAGCGCCGCGGCGTGGAAGGTCCTGGCCTGCACCTGCCCGGCCTCCCCGCCCAGGCCCATCGCCCGCAGCCGCCCGCGCATCTCCCCCGCGGCGCGCGCGGTGAACGTGACCGCCAGCACCTGATCGGGTTTCACGTGCCCGCCCGCGATCAGGTGCGCGATGCGATGGGTGATGGTCCTGGTCTTGCCGGTGCCCGCACCGGCGAGCACACACACCGGACCTCGTGGCGCCCGCACCGCGGCGGCCTGTTCCGGGTCGAGGGCGCTGAGATCGAGTGCTGGCACGCCCACCATCATGACAGCGCCCGCCGACAACCCGCCCCGTCACCCGGACGCGGCGCCCGGAACAGGACGGGCGCGTCGCGCGTTGCACATCCCGTGACTGAAGCAACCCCTGACCTGACGATGTACTCGACCACCTGGTGCGGCTACTGCCGGCGCCTGAAGACCCAGCTCGACGAGGCGGGCATCACCTACCAGGTGATCGACATCGAGGACGACCCCGCCTCAGCCGATTTCGTCGGCAGCGTCAACAACGGCAACCACGTGGTCCCCACCATCAAGTACCGCGACGGCTCCACCGCCACCAACCCGTCCTTGGCCGCCGTCAAACAGGCCCTAGCCGCCCAAGCCTGACCCCCCACTCTGCCGCCCGCAGGTGCCCCGGCAGCCCAGCCGCAGCGTGCCCGACCGGTGGACCCAGGCGGCCACAAAATACGCGACGCCAGCCGCCTGACCCGACCACGCACGACCCGACCTCGAGGAAGGTCCCGTTCGCGGTCTGCCGGTCAGATGCCGCGGCGTAGGCGACAAAGGAGCAAGCCGAGCGTGCCCGACAGGCGGCCCAAGCGCCCGCAAAATACGCGACGCCAGCCGCCTGACCCGACCACGCACGACCCGACCTCGAGGAGGGTCCCGTTCGCGGCCCGTCTCGTCGTTGCGGTGCCGCTGCGTAGGCGACGAAGGAGCAAGCAGCGGTGCCGCAACGACGAGACCGGCGGGGGCCGCGAACACGCGGCGCCCGCGCCGCCAGCTACCCAGCCCAGGATTCGATGATCGTTCGCGCGATCGAGATGGAGCCGGGGACCAGGAGGCGGGCTTCGGTGTCGCGGGCTGACCAGTCGCCCAGGCGCAGGGCGGCGCGGACTTCGTCGCGGGTGAACCAGTGGGCTTCGGCGATCTCGCCGTCGGAGAACACCAGTTCCTGTGCCGGGTCGCCGACGGCGGCGAATCCGAGCATGAGCGAGCGTGGGAACGGCCACGGCTGACTGCCGAGGTATTCGATGTCGTGCAGGTCGACGCCGACCTCCTCGCGGACCTCGCGTTCGACGCAGCGTTCGAGCGATTCGCCCACTTCGACGAAGCCGGCCAGCAGCGAGAACATCGTCGCGGGCCAGGTGTGCTGACGGGCCAGCAGGACGCGGTCGGCGCCGTCGTGGACCAGGCAGATCACGGCGGGGTCGATGCGCGGGAATTCCTCTTCGCCGGCTGCGGTGAGCCGGGACCAGCCGCCGCGCGAGGAACTCGTCGTGGTGCCGTCGCCGCCGTGGTAGACGGACCGGTCGTGCCAGTTCAGCAGCGCGTACGCGGTGGACAGCAGGTCGGCGGTGAAGTCGTCGACGTTGCCCAGCGCGCGCAGGTCTTTCAGGGTGCCGTCGAGTTCGGGTTCGCGCACCGCCCACAGGTGCGACTCCTCGGCGACACCCAGGAAGACGGCGCCCGCGCCCGGCGCCTCGGCGACCGTGAGGGCCGCGTCGAGCACCACCGAGCCCCCGTCGACCCGCACCTTGCCGCGCGCGTCGACACGCAGCACTTTCGCCTTACTCCAGCCTTCGCGCAGGGCATCGGGATCGAGCCGCACGTACTCGGCGCGATCGATGGTGGAACGTGACAGCAGCGGAACGTCTTTCAGCCGGAACGACACACTGCCGAGCCTAGCCGGTCCCCGCGGGCCGACTATTTGCCGGTGTGCCGGATGTAGAGCAGTTTGTCGCCGGACTCGAGCGCGTCGACCTCGGCGTCACCGACCCGGATCAGGTTCCCGCCGCGTACCACACCGAGCACGATGTCGCTCAGATGCCGGGGTGATCCGCCGACCTCAGCGGGTTCGACCTCGCGTTCGGCGACGGCGAAGCCCTGTTCGGGGGTGAGCAGGTCCTCCATCATCTCCACGACGGTCGGGGTGGTGGTGGAGATGCCGAGCAGCCGGCCCGCGGTCTCGGAGGAGACGACCACCGAGTCGGCGCCGGACTGGCGGACCAGGTGGGTGTTCTCGGCCTCGCGGACGGCGACGGAGATCTTGGCGGTCTTGTTCAGTTCGCGCGCGGTCAGGGTGACCAGGACGGCGGTGTCGTCGCGGTTGGTGGCCACGATCACCGCCGACGCGCGTTGCACGCCGGTCAGCCGCAGCACATCGGATTTGGTCGCCGACCCGTGCACAGTCACCAGGCCCGCCCCGGCCGCGGCTTCCAGCGCGACGGAATCGGTGTCGACGACCACGATGTCGGCGATCTGCACACCGTCGGCGACCATCGCGTCGATCGCGGTGCGTCCCTTGGTGCCGTAGCCGACGACGACGGTGTGATTGCGCACGGTGTGCCTCCATCGCTGAATCTTGAACGCCTGCCTGGACCGTTCGGTGAGCACGCTGAGCGTGGTGCCGACCAGCACGATCAGGAACAGGATGCGCAGGGGGGTGATGACGATCGTGTTCACCAGGCGCGCGGACGGGGTGACCGGGGCGATGTCGCCGTACCCGGTGGTCGACAGCGACACGGTGGCGTAGTACATGGCGTCGAGGAACGACAGTTCGTCGCCGCTGTTGTCGTGGTAGCCGGCGCGGCCGATGTAGACCACCGTCGCGGCCGTGAACAGCAGCGCGATGGCGAATACGACGCGGCGGGTCAGCGAGATCCAGGGGCTGGTCTGGGTCGCCGGGATCCGCAGCAGACCGACCAGCGCGTAGTCGGGACTACTACTCAGCCCGGCTTGGCTGCGCGTGTCACCGAACATCCAGCGCTCCTGTGTTTATCGGCGGCTGGCGCCGCGGGGTTCTCGGCCCCTTGGGCCTCGATTCTTCCCTCCTCCGCTCAGTCGCTTCGCTCCTTCGCTCCGTCAGTCCAGAATCGAGGCGGCCGAGAACCCGGAAAAGACCCGGGGGTGTTGGACCTCCGGCGTCGTCAGAGTAGCGGCTCAGGGCTCGGGGGGCCGATCGGCGTCGGAGTTTTCCGGCGCGGCGTCGTGGATGAGGCGGGCGAGTTCGTCGGGTCCGGGCAGGTCGGCGGGGGCGATGGTGCGGCCGGAGCGGACGTAATGGAATGCGGCGCCGACACGTTGGAGCAGCTGTTGTTCGGTGGCGCCGGTGCGGGCGGCCATCAGGCGGGCCCAGGCCAGGCGGTAGACGGCGAGCTGCACGGCGACGGCGGCTTCGTCGGTGGGGCCGGGTTCGGCGCCGGTCTTCCAGTCGACCACGATCCAGCGGCCACCGGGTTCGGCGAAGACAGCGTCCATCCGGCCGCGGATCACCGTGCCGGCGATGCTGGTCTCGAAGGGCACCTCGACATCGATCGGATTGCGGTGCGCCCACGGCGAGCGGCGGAACGACGCCTGCATGGCGGCCAGTTCCTGGTCGGCGCGGCCGGGTTCGGCGGCGCTGTCGGCGGCGCCGGGCAGTTCGTCGAGGCCCAGCAGCTGATCGGAGCCGAACCAGGACTGCACCCAGGCGTGAAAGGCGGTGCCGCGCCGGGCCATCGGGTTCGGCGGGTACGGCAGCGGCCTGCGCAGGCGGGCGGCCAGCCGGGTCGGGTCGGCGCGCAGTTCGACCAGGGCGGTGGCGGGGAGCTGGCCGGGCAGTTCGACGCGCTGGTCGGCGAGTTCGGCGGCGGTGAACTCGGCGAGCAGGGCGTCGACGTCGGTGGCCCAGCCGTCCGGGTCGTCGGCGTCGTCGTCGGGTGTGGGTGGGCGGCTGCGCAGCTGGTCGAGGGCGTCGCGGACCAGGGCGGCGCCCTGCTCGATGGGGTCGCGGCGGGCGCCGAGTGGGTCACGTGGCCACTGGGCGGTCGGCGGGTTGTCGGCGAAGGGGTTGACCGCGTCGGGGGCGGGCGGGTCGTCCCAGCGGGCCACGGTGGCGACGCCGTGGGCCTCGCTGTCCGGGTCGTCGACGGCCTGTTTGAGTTCGAGCAGGAATTCCGATGGGCCGCGGGTGGAGGTGCCGGTCTCGGGCCAGTGGTAGGCCGAAACCAGCAGTACCCGTTCGGTTCTGGTGAGCGCGACATAGAACAGGCGGCGTTCCTCGTCGTGCCTGCGGTGCTTGAGCGCGTTCTTGTGTGCGCCGAGGGCGCGTTCGAGCTCTGCGCGGTCGGCGACCTCACTGAGATCGAGGACCGGGACGCCTTCGGCCGCGTCGGGTTGCGCGCGGTCGCCGCGCAGCGTGGTCGGCAGTTCGGTGAGCGCGCCGAGCCAGGTGCTCAGGGCGGTGGTCGATGGGAAGACGGTCGCGCTCACGTGCGGTACCGCGACGACTTCCCATTCCAGTCCCTTGGCCGCGTGCACGGTGAGGATCTGCACGCGGTCGCGCGCGACCTCCACTTCCCCTGGCTCCAAACCGTTCTCGACCGACTCGGCCGCGGTGAAGAAGGCGAGCAGGCCGCTCAGCGAGGCCCGCGTGTCGGCCGCGTAGCCTGCCACCACATCGGCGAACGCGTCGAGATGTTCGCGCCCGGCGCCGCCACCGGCGATGGCGCGCCTGGCCTGGGTCTCGACACCGACGCCGATCGTGCGTTCGACATCGGCGACGAGTTCGACCAGGGGCTGTCCGCTGCGTTCGCGCAGCGCGGCGAGTTCTTCGCCCAGGGCGACGATCCGGGTGTAGCCGGCGTCCGAATAGTGTTCCGGCGCACCGGGATCGGCGATCGCGTCGGCGAGTCCGGCCTGCTCGGTGGGTTCGGGGGCGACTTCACGCAGGGCGGTGGCCAGTCCGGCGGCGTCGGTGATCGCCGCCGACGCGTCACCGGACAGGCTGCCGATCGAGAGCATCCGCGCCCGGCGCGCCAGCGCGGCCAGATCCGCGACCCCGATCCGCCAGCGTGCCCCGGTCAGGATCCGGACCGCCGCGCTGCCGGTCCCCGGTTCGGCGATGAGCCGCAGGGTCGCGACGATATCGGCGACTTCCGGCGTCGCCAGCAAGCCGCCGAGCCCGACGATCTCCACGGGTAATCCCTGCTCACGCAAGGCTTCCGCCAACGGGGCGGCGTCGGCGTTGCGCCGGATCAGCACCGCCGAGGTAGGCGGCTCGACCTCGGCTTCGCGGGCGTTCGCCCACTCCCGCGCGATCCGTTCCGCGATCCAGTCCCGTTCCTGCGCAATGGTTTCGGTGACGGCGAACTCCACCGTCCCCGCCTGCGCGTTCGGCTTCGCCCGCAACGCGTCCACCGTCGCGCCCCCGGCGGCCCTGGCCCGCACCCGCAGCGGATCGGCCACCAGATTCGCCAGCGCCAGCGCCTCGGGCGGATTCCGCCAGCTGGTCAGCAAGGGCAGTACCGGCGCGGGAACCCCTGGCGCAGTGGGGAAGTCGGTGGCGAACCGCGGCAGATTCGCCGCCGATGCGCCCCGCCAGCCGTAGATCGACTGCATCGGGTCCCCCACCGCGGTCACCGCGAGCGCCCGGGGCCCGCCTCCCGGACCCGCCCCGTCACCGCCCACCTCCGCACCGCGATCGTCGGATCGGTCTGCATTCGCGTCGTGCGCGCTGGCGTCACGGCCGCCGACACCGTGCTCATCCGCAGCACGCCCACCGGTGCCACGCCCGCCGGTCCCATCTTCATTCGCGTCGTACCGGCCTGGGCCATGCCCGCCGACACCGTGCTCGTCCGCGGCGCGCCGGCCGGTGCCACGCCCGCCAGGGCCATCTCCATTCGCGTCGTACCGACCTTCGTCGCGCCCGTCGACGCCCCCTTCCGCGCTGGACCGGCCTGCGTCACGCCCGTCGACGCCATGTGTATGCCCAGCAGGCGTTACCGTGTGGCCCTCTGCTGCACCAGAATTCGCTGGGCCTGTGCCGAACAGGTCAGTGCCGGGCTCGTCGTCCAGTGCCCACAGTGTGTCCGTGGTCGGGGCAGGCGTGGACTGTTGCTCGCGGCGGCGGGTCGGGGTCGTGGAGTGCTGGCGGACGGCGTCGGCGTTGCCGAACAGGGCCGCGAGCAGGACGCGCTGGGCGTGGCCGGTGTCCTGGTATTCGTCGAGCAGAACCAGTTTGAAGCGGGCGCGTTCGGCGGCGGCCACTTCGGGGTGGTCGACGGCGAGGCGGGCAGCGAGGGACATCTGGGAGCCGAAATCCAGTGCGCCGCGGCGGTTCAGGGCGTCGTCGAGTTGCTGGACCAGGGGCAGCAGGGCGACACGGTCGCGCTGTGCGGTGACCACAGCCTGGAGTTGTTTGCTCGGTCCGCCGCGTTGGCGTGGGCCGCCGGGCAGGGTGAAGACCAGTTTCTCCAGTTCCGCGTGCGCCTCGGCCAGTTCCTGTGGTTCCACCAGGTGTTCGGCGAGCTGACCGGCCAGGGCGAGCACCGCCTCGGTCACCGAGACCGGTGTGCGGTCGGTGTCGAGGTCGCCGTCCCAGGAGCGCACCACCTCGTGCGCGAGCTGCCAGAGCTGGGTCTGGGTGAGCAGGGCCGCCGACGGCTCCACCGGGAGCAGCAGGCCGTGCGCGGTGAGCAGGCGGCCCGCGTAAGAGTGATAGGTGCTGATCTCGGGTTCGGCGCCGGCGATCACCGTGCGCAGGACGCCGCTCGGGTCGATCTCGCGCAGCAGCGGCGCACCGGCCAACCGGGCCAGCCGGGTGCGGATGCGCGAGGTCAGCTGCTGGGCGGCCTTGCGGGTGAAGGTGAGACCGAGCACCTCGTCGGGGGCGACGAGCTGATTGGCCACCATCCACACCACCCGCGCGGCCATCGTCTCGGTCTTGCCCGCGCCCGCACCGGCCACCACCAGGGTCGGGCCGGGCGGTGCCGCGATGACGGCCGCCTGTTCGTCGGTGGGCGGTGGCAGGCCGAGCGCGTCGGCCAACCGTTGCGGGGTGACGCGCACGCCGCTCACTCGTCGGTCACCTGCCGCCCGGTGTCCTGCACCGGGCAGCTGCCCGCGACGGGACAGTGCCTGCACCCGTCGTTGCGCACCGCCAGATAGCCGGGCCCGCGGGTCGCGTCGGCCGCATCGTGAATCGTGGTGCGCCACTTGTCCAATCCCTCGCCGTCGAGGGCGTCCTGGGCGCGTTCGGTGGCGCCGGACTTGTTGTGCGGCTTGGCGACATACACCAAGCGTGCGCCACCGGGCTCGGCCGTGACGGTCTCGGTGTCCTCGTCGAGGGCGCCGTGCGCCGCGGCGACCTGGTAGGTGGCCAGCTGGGCATGTTCGGCGACGTCCTTCGCGCTGACCGGGGTCTTGCCGGTCTTCACGTCGACGATCACGAAGCGCCCCTGCGCATCTCGTTCGAGCCGGTCGATCCGGCCGCGAATGCGCACCGCGCGTCCCCCTTCGGCGCGCGCGGGCAGCACACAGTCCACCGGCACCTCGACCCCGGCCTGGGTGAGTTCACCGCGGGTGGTGCGCACCCAGTCGAGGAAGGTTTGCAGCATGGCTTCGGTGCGGCGCAGTTCCTGGCGCGAATGCCAGCCGGTGGCCGGATCGATCGCGGCCCAGGCCTGGTCGAGGGCGGCGCGCACCTGTGTTTCGGGGACGTCGCCGGCCAGCGCCTGGACCAGGGTGTGTACGAGGTTGCCCTTGAGCGCGTGCGGGTTGTCACCGTCGGTGCCGCCGTGGCGTTCCAGTGCCCAGCGCAGCGGGCAGGTGCGCAGCAGTTCCACTGTCGACGGGGACAGCCCGATCGGGGAGTCGTCGTCCCAGAGTTCGCGTTGGGAGCTGAGTTCGGCGGTGCCGTACCAGTCGCCGGGGTCGGTGCCGGGCACGCCGGCGTCGGCGAGGCGGGCCAGCTGATGGGCGGCGCGGTCGCGGCGGGCGGGGTCGGCGCCGGGATCGCAGACCACGCCGCGCAGTTCGGCGACCAGGGCGTGCATGACCAGAGCGCGTCCGGGATCGGCGACCGGCAGGGCGCCGGGTTCGCCGGTGTCGTCGTCGCCGAGCAGTTCGGTGAGGAAGCGGGATGGCACCAGATCCTGGTCTCCCGCAGCGGATTCCACGGCGGTCACCAGCAGGGAGTGCCTGGCCCGGCTGCACGCGACCAGCAGCAGCCTGCGTTCCTCGGCGAGAATCGGCGCGGCGCGGCTGGTAGTCACGCCCGGGTCGAGTCCGGCGATCAGGTCGACGAGGTCCTCGGTGTGCAGCAGGGTGCCGCGGGCGCGCGGGTTGGGCCAGATGCCTTCTTGCACAGCGGCCACCGCGACCACATCCCACTCCCGGCCCGCCGCGGCGTGCGCGCTGAGCAGCGACACGGCTTCGCCCTCGGCGACCGGCGACCTGCCCGATTGCGGAAGCTGCTGGTGCAGCAGGTATTCGACGAAACCCTCGATGCTCGCGCGCGGCAAGCGGTCGACGTAACCCGCTGCCACATCGAATAATTCGACGGCGGCGTCGAGCTCGCGATCGGCCTGCATGCCCGCCGCGCCGCCGCGCCGGGACTGCCGGAACCAGCGGCGCTCGAGCCGCGAGCTGGTCCACAGCGTCCACAGCACGTCTTCGAGACCCTGTCCCCTCGACCGGGTTTCGGCGGCCTTGCGCACCGCGCGCAGCACCCGCTGTAGTGGCGCGGCCTCCACCTCGGTGAGCCGGTCGAGCAGGCGTTCCTCGCCGATGCCGACGATCAGGTCGCGCAGCACCTCCGCCGAGGACTGGTCGATCAGCGGCACCGCGGCAGGTTCCGGCTCGGGGCGGGGCGGCCCGGCGACCAGTGGTGTGGCGGCGGGTGGAGTTTCGGTGTCGAGGACGTCGATGTCGTCGGGCAGGCGTTCGGCGATGTCCCAGTCCGGTTCGGGTTCCGGGCGCAGTGGGTCGTCGAGCTCGGGGGGTACCCAGTCGTCGTCGAGGGGGTCCGGGTCGGGCAGTTCCGGTGGCGGTGGCGGCTCCTCGCCCCACAGCAGGAATTGGTCGGACCCGTCCGCGGACGGATCGGTGGCCGCCCCGCTGCGTTCCAGGTCGAGGACCCCGCGCCGCACCCCGCGGCGCAACCGGCGCAGCGCGATCTGATCCGCCCCGCCGAGCGGCCCAGCCAGCAGATCCATCGCGTCGTCGGGCGAGAACATCGCCTCGATCGCCCGCTGCGACCCCGGCCGCGCCGGATCACCGGCCAGCAACACCCGCAACGCCAGCACCATCCACGCCGCACCCCGCCTGCGCGGCAACGGTTCGGCCACCGCGGGCCTGCGCACCGGCACCCCGGCCGCCAGCAGTGCCCGCCGCAACGGCGCCAGCGACAACGGCACCGACCGCACGATCACCGCCATCTCCGACCACGGCACCCCATCGGTCAGATGCGCCCGCCGCAGATGATCCGCGATCAGCGCCGCCTCCTTGGCCGCGGTCGACAACACCCGCACCCGCACACTCGCCTCGACCAGCTCCCCACCGTCCACCCTCGACTCCGGCCCAGCCACCTCGTCCGCGTCCGCACCGACAATGAGCGCGGGAGTGTCGTCCGAGTCGGCAGTCGCGAACAGACCCGGATTCGTCTCGGTGACACCAGGTTCGGTGGTTTCTGCCCCGCCAGGGAGTACCCGATGACGTGCACTGCCCGGCAGGCGCGCGGCGATGCGCGCGGTGGCGAGGCGGATGGGGGCGCCGCTGCGGTGGTTGTGGCGCAGGGTGATTCGTCGTTGCGGGGTGGTGTGGAGGTCGGTGAGGAAGGCTGAGTCCGCGCCGCGGAAGGTGAAGACACTCTGGTCGGGGTCGCCGGTGACGACGGTGCTCGCGGTGCCGCTGCCGATGGCGCGCACCAGCATCGCGGCCTGCGGGTCCAGGTGCTGGGCGTCGTCGACGAGCAGCCAGCGCAGGCGGTCGCGTTCGGCGGCGAGCAGGTTGCGGTCACCGGCCAGCGCGTCGAGGGCGGCGCCGACCAGTTCGGCGGCGTCGAGGGCGGGGGCGGTGGCTTCGGGCGCGGCGACGCCGACCGACCAGCGCAGCATGGAGGCCTGTTCGTAGCGCTGGAAGAACCGGCCTGCCGCCACCCAGGCGTCGTTGTCGTGGTCGCGGCCCAGTGCCATCAGGTCCTCGGGTCCGAGTCCGCGCTCGGTGGTGCGCAGCATGAGGTCGCGCAGTTGTTCGGCGAAACCGCCCAGGGCGAGGGCGGGTTGCAGGCGTGGCGGCCAGAGCCCGTGCGCGCCCGCCTCGATGTCGGTCTGGTCGCCGCGCAGCATCTCGCGCAGGACCGCGTCCTGTTCGGCGCCGGTGAGCAGCCGTGGCGGCGGATTGCCGTGCAGGTCGGCGTGCCTGCGCAGCACCGAGAAGGCGTAGGAGTGCAGTGTGCGTACCATCGGCTCCCGGCTGGCGCCGGTGATCTCCCCGGCCCGCGGACCGAGCTGGGTGGTGATCGCGTCGCGCAGCGCGGTGGCCGCGTGCTTGGTGTGGGTGAGGACCAGGACCGATTCCGGGTCGGCGCCGTCGCGGATCCGCGCGGTCACCAGGTCGACGAGCAGCGAGGTCTTGCCGGTACCCGGACCGCCGAGCACCTGCCAGGGCAGCCAGCCCGGACGCGGCGGCGCCGGCTGGGCCTGTTCGTCGAACAGCGCGCGCACAGCGGCGCCCCAGGCCCGCGGCCGGGGCGCCCGCGTCGTTCGGCGCACAAGTCGCACCGAGCTATCCGATCGCACCACATCGGCTATTGCAACAGACCGGTCCGACACGCCGCCCTCCCCCCGCACGGGGGACACGCTGCGCCGCCGCGCGCGACCGGCCAGAATGGCAGTCGTGTCGTCGCTTCATGTGCACCGTTTCGGCCCCGCCGACGGTCCCGTCGTCCTCGCCCTGCACGGTCTGACCGGCCACGGCAACCGCTGGGAAACCCTCGCCACCGAGCATCTCCCGCAGGCTCGCGTGATCGCCCCCGACCTGCGCGGACACGGCCGTTCCAGCTCGCTGCCGCCCTGGGACTTCGAGACGATCGTCGACGACCTCGCCGACCTCGTGCGCGCCGAGACCGACGGCCCGGTGGTGGTGGCCGGCCATTCCTTCGGCGGCGCGGCGGGCATCCGGCTGGCGCGGGCGCACCCGGATCTCGTGCGCGCGCTGGTCCTGCTCGATCCGGCACAGGGCATCGACGCGAAGCTGATCGAGCAGATCGCCCAGGCCAACCTCGCCTCCCCCGACTACACCGATCTCGCCGAGGCCAGGTCCGACAAACAGGTCAGCGCGTGGGGTCCCGACGAGGTGGACCCGGCGCTGCTGGAACGCGAACTCGCCGAGCACCTGGTGCCCACCCGCGGCGGCCGGGTCGGCTGGCGCATGTTCCAGCCCGCGATCACCTCCTATTGGGGCCAGCTCGCCCGCCCGGCCGTCCTGCCGCCCGCCGGCCTACGCACGGTGCTCGTGCGCGCCGCGAAGGTCACCCCGCCGTATGTGAGCGCGGAGTTCCGGACCGCGCTCGCCGCGCAGCTGGGCGAGCACCTCACGGCCTACGACTGGGACTGCGACCACATGGTCGCCCAGGCCCGCCCGGCCGAGACCGCCGCGCTCATCGCCGCGGTGCTCTGACCTGTGGCGGCGACGACGGAACAGCAAGTTGAGCAGGTGCGCGCGTTCGTCGCCGCCATCCCGCCCGGCCGGGTCGCCACCTACGGCGACATCGCCGCGGCGGCGGGCCTGTCCTCGGCCCGCACGGTCGGCTGGATCATGCGCACCGATTCCGCCGATCTCCCCTGGCACCGCGTGATCGGCGCCTCCGGCCGCCCCGCCGCCCATTTGGCCGCTCGCCAACTACGCCTCCTCGCCGAAGAGGGCGTCCCCATCACCGACGGCCGCGTCGACCTCCGCACCGCACGCCTGTGACCTCACCCGACATCGCCGAGGACACGGTACTGGCGGTGGTCGGCTTCCCGGGCACTGATGACACATTCCTGGACACGCGATCACTAGGCTTCTACGTAGATCGCTACTCGGCCGATGTCTCCCTGAAGGCCTGGTGATCAATCGTCCAGGTCGAGTCGAGTGGGCGGGGGTCCGGGGATTGGTGGGGTGCGGCACTAGCATGGGATTCGTGGTGAAACTTCGATGCGGAATCCGCGCGTGAGCAGCGCCGATGCGATCGTGCTCGCCGGGGGGCGGGCCAGCCGGATGGGCGGTGTGGACAAGCCGGCGATCGTGGTCGGCGGGCGGTCGATGCTCGAGGTCGCCCTCGACGCGGTGCACGGGTGCGGGGAAATCGTCGTGGTCGGGCCGCATCGGCCGGAACTGGACGCGCGGATCGGGCAGGTCAGGGAGGTGCCGCCGGGGTCGGGGCCGGTCGCCGCGATCGGCAGCGGGCTGACGGCGCTCACCCATGGGAACGCGCCGTGGGTGGTCGTGCTCGCGGCCGACATGCCCTTCCTCACCGCCGTGACGGTCGACGAACTACTGCGCCGCGCGGCCGGGTCCACCGCCGACGCGGTCTTCGCCATCGACGAGTCCGGTCGTCCCCAATACCTCGTCGGCGCCTGGCGGCGCACCGCGCTGACCCTCGCGCTGGCCCGCCTGGAGTCGGCGGTGAATCAGCCGATGAAGGCGATCGTGCCCGCCGACCCGGTGCTGGTCGACCTGCCCGGCACCGGCGACTGTGACACCGCCGACGAGGTGGCCAGGGCCAGGGCGCGAATCGCCGCCGAGCACGCGCCGACCCGCCTCGATCTCACGCAGGCCAGAGCCGTGCTGGCCACCGCCGCCACCCCGCTGGTCGCCTACGAGGCCGCACTCGCCGAGGTCCCCGGCGCCGCGCTGGCCGCACCGCTGGTGGCCGTGGGTGCGCTGCCACGCTTCGACGTGTCGGCGATGGACGGGTACGCGGTGGCCGGCGACGGTCCGTGGGTGCTGCGCCGCGATATCGGCTTCGCCGGTGGCGCCCGACCGGCCGGTCTGCTGCCCGGCGAGGCGGTGCGTATCGCCACGGGTGCGCACGTCCCCGACGGCACCACCTCCGTACTGCGCGACGAGTTCGCGATGATCACCGGCGACCGGCTCGCACGCAGGCCCGACGCCCCGGTGCGCGGTGACGTCCGCCGGCGCGGCGAGGACCAACTGCCGGGCGACCTCGTCGCCCATGCCGGTACCCGGGTGTCGGCGGCGCTGCGGTCGGCGGCGGCCTCGGTCGAGGTCACCAGCGCGCTGGTCCGTGGTCCGGTGCGGGCACGCGTGGTGATGACCGGTGACGAGATCCGTGCCACCGGACCATTGCAGACCGGACAGACCCGGGACTCGATCGGCCCGGTCCTGCCCGATCTGCTCGGCGGTCTCGGCGTCCAGGTGGTCGACCGGGTGCATCTGCGCGACACCGCGCACAGTTTCGACGAGATGCTCACCGTCACTGAAGGTTTCGATCTGCTCGTGGTCGTAGGGGCGACGGGTGGCGGCGCGGCGGATCAGTTGCGCACCGCGCTCGCCCGGGTGGATGCCCGCGTTCTGGTCCCCAGACTCGCGCTGCGCCCTGGTGGTTCGACGATTGTCGCCGAACTGCCCACCGGCCCAACAGTTCTCGGACTGCCGGGGAATCCGTTCGCCGCCGTGGCGGTGTTGTTGTCGCTGACGCCCGCCGTCGTCGCCGGCCGCATCGGGGCGCCGCTACCGCGCACCATCGTCGGGCCGCTGCACAATGCCGCGGCGATCGCGGGCCCTGTTCAGCGGATCACCCCCGCGCGTTATGCGCCCGAAGGCGGCTGGCTGGGCGAGGCCAAGGTCCGCACCGCGCATCTGGCCGGGCTGATCGACTACGACGGACTGGTCCTCGTCCCGCCGGACGCCGCCGACGGCGCGCAGGTCGAATTCCTGCCGCTCCCCTGCTGATTCCGGACCTCCCGGACCGTGGACACGCCGCATTCGCGCAGGTCGGAATGCTATTTTCCGGCCAACTGTTCCGCTGCACCATATCGATGCCTATCGTGGATCGGGTCAGGCGTAGACCGCCCTGCACCACGAAGACGGAATGCGTCGGACGTGCATTAGGCGAAATACTCATCCCTCGGAAAGGACCGTGTGGAGAATGGCTGACAAGTCGAAGAAAACGCCTAAGAAGATGCCCAAGCAGATGCCGCGCCAGCAGCAGCAACAGCGGCAGGAGCAGGGCGAGGACTCGCAGGGTATGACGCGAGCAGGTCAGGACGATCGGCGTGCACAGCGCCGCCCCGGCCATCTCTGATCCACGTGTGTCGACGAGCCGCCGGCGCTGCGTCCGGCGGCTCGTCCACGTCAGGCCCCTGGCTCGTTCACCGCGGATCCGGCCGCCCCACGCCGAGCCCTCGCCGGACCGGGGACGGGCACCGCATCGAGCCGGCGGCGGATGCACCCCCGAGCCGGTGCGGCGAACCCGGCGCACACCCCGCCGATCCCGCCCCGCCGCAGCACCACAACCAGGCCGACGACCCGATGGTCAACCGCCGGATCGCGGCTGACGAACAGCTCTCGCCGCGACTGCCATGCCGGCGGATCCCCGTGCAACAGCATGGTTCCCGAGGCCGCCGCGACCAGTCCCAGCGCCGTGCGTATCGCCCTGTCGCTGCACGAGGCGGCCAGACGCACCCCACCTGAGCTTCGGAGATGCCGGCAGCTTGGCCGTCAACCCGTGAGTCCGCGTCGGCAGTCAAACCGACGTACGCGCCGACCCGGCTCCGCCGTCGCCGAGGGAGGGCTCGCTTATCCGGCCCCGATCCGGCTGCTGCCCGGCACTCGCCGCTGGCGCGCTACCACTCCCGGCGCCTCATCGCCTTCCACGATTCCACCGACCCGACCGGCCGACGCACCGCACTGCCCCGTTCGAGTCCCCACCCACCACCATCGAACGCGACGTCGCACACGTCGCCGAACAGACCCAGCCGAGCTGGACAAGCGATCACCAGGCTTTGGTGGCGGCATCGGCCGAGTGGCGATCTACGCCATGGCCTGGTGATCACCTGTCCAGGTTATGGGCCCGGCTGGAGGGTGGGGTGGGTCGGATACCGTTTACCAGGCATGACGATGGGATCGAGGTTAGGACGGGGATGGACGACAGTTCGCTCACCTGGGACGACGGGGCATTGCTGACCATCGACCAACGTGGGTTGCCGCACGAGGTGCGCGAGCTGCGGATGGAGACCGTCGACCAGGTCATCGAGGCGATCAGCACACTCGCGATCAGAGGTGCCCCGGCCATCGGTATCGCCGGCGCGTTCGGCGTGGTCATCGCTACCAGAGCACACACCACCACCCCGGGCGATGCGACGGCAGTTTCCGGTGGCTCGGCGGAGGTGACCGCAGCCCCCGCCGAGATGGGCGCGGTAGGCACCCCCTCCAGCGGGACAACCGACAGCGACCCAAGCACCCCCTCCCGCGGCACAGGCGACAGCGACCCAAGCACCCCCTCCCGCGGCACAACCGACAGCGACCCGAGCACCCCCTCCCGCGGCACAGGCGACAGCGAGTCAAGCGTCCCCTCCGGCGGCGCAACCGGCGGCGGAGGGGACGCCTGCTGCGGTGGTGTGGTCGATGTGGCGGCGGTGCGGGCCGAGGCTGATCGGATTGTCGCGGCCCGGCCGACCGCGGTGAATCTGGCCTGGGCGGTTGAGCGGGTGTGTGCTCGGGTTGCCGAGGGTGCTGATGCGGTGCTGGCCGAGACCCTCGAGTTGCTCGCCGAGGACGGGCGGGTCAATCTGGCCGCCGCCACCCACGCCGCCGATCTGGTGCAGCGGTTGTGTGGTGACCGGCCGCTGCGGCTGCTCACGCATTGCAATACCGGCCGCTTGGCCACCAGCGCGGTCGGTACCGCCATCGGCGCGCTGCGGGTGCTGCACGAGCGCGGCGCGGTCGCCGATGTGCTCGTCGACGAGACCCGGCCGCTGTTGCAGGGCGCCCGGCTGACCGCGTGGGAGCTGGCCGAGGCGGGTATCCCGCACCGGCTGACCATCGATTCCGCCGCCGCCTGGGCCATGGCGACCGGCCAGGTCGACGCGGTGCTGGTCGGCGCCGACCGGATCACCGCCAACGGCGATGTCGCCAACAAGATCGGCACCTTCACCCTGGCGCTGGCCGCCCGTCACCACGGCATCCCGTTCATCGTGGTCGCCCCCGAGTCGACCCGCGACACCGCGATGGCCACGGGTGCGCAGATCGTGGTCGAGCAGCGCGCGCCCAGCGAGGTCACCGGATTCGGCGGCGTCGAAACCGCCCCCACCGGAACAGCGGTCTTCAACCCCGCCTTCGACGTGACCCCCACCGACCTGGTGACCGCCGTCGTCACGGAAAACGGTGTGGTCTACCGGAATTCGCACCGATTCGTTGACAACGAGCGATCAGACCACACCACCGCATCGCCCCTTGCATCGAACTCGAACACCCCACAGGCAGCGGTAACCGCCACCGCCCCCACAACCGGCGCAGCCCCGCACACCGAACAGGCTCGGGCGATCGCCGGCATCGCGCGACAGCTGTACGAGCGTGGATGGATGCCGGGGACCGCGGGCAATATCTCGGTCCGGATCGGGGGTGACGCACTGGTCACTGCCAGCGGATTGTCCAAAGGTGAACTGACCGAACGCGATGCAGTTCTGGTCGCGATCGCCGATACGACCGCGCGGCCGGGACAGGACCGGAGACCTTCCGCGGAGACCAGCATTCACACCGCCGTCTACCGCACCACGGCGGCGGGCGCTGTCGTGCACGTGCACTCCCCGTTCGCGACGGCCTTCGCGACCACGGCCGTGCCGTCGATCGATGCGGTGCGTACCGTGCCGGTCAGCGGTTTCGAACTGCTCAAGGGTTTCGGCGTGGCCGACCCGTCGGCCATCGATATCCCGGTGTTCCCGAATTGGCCCGATGTCGCGCGCATCGGCGCCGAGATCGAGGTCTACCTGCGCGAGAACCCGACCGCCCCACCGATTCTGGGTATCACCGGGCACGGGATCACCGCCTGGGGTGAGACTCTTTCCCAGGCGCGTGATCGCGCCGAATGCCTGGAAGCCCTGTGCGAGTTGATCGCCCGTACTGGACGCTCCACCGCCGCCGTGCCGCTCGAGATCGGATAGGACAGATGACCCTGCTGCAAGTGATGGCCGCCGACAATGCCGCCGAGGTGCGTGTGCGCACCACCGACGCTGCCGAGATCGCCACCGAACTGGCGAAACACGGTATCGCGTACTCCCATTGGGACGTCCTCGACAACGCCGCCGCCACCGACTCCGACACGCTGCTGGCCCACTACGCCCCGCGGATCGCCGAGCTCAACGCCTCGGGCCGCTACCGGCACATCGATATCGCCCGCATCCACCCCGACGCCGACAACCCGGACTGGCCGGCGACGGCCGCTGGCGCGCGCGCGAAGTTCCTCGACGAGCACCGCCACGCCGAGGACGAGGTGCGCTTCTTCGCCGCCGGTCGCGGCTGCTTCTACCTGCATCTCGGCGACGCCGTGCTGGCGACGGTCTGCGAGGCCGGTGACCTGCTCTCGGTGCCCGCGGGCACCCTGCACTGGTTCGACATGGGCGCCACCCCCGATTTCATCGCGATCCGTTTCTTCGAGGAGGCGGACGGCTGGGTCGGCGATTTCACCGGCGACAAGATCAGTGCCGGTTTCCCGACGCTCGACGCCCTGCTCGCCGCCTCGTGATCCGCGCGATCGTCCTCGATATCGAGGGCACCACCAGCCCGACCGACTCGGTCCGCACCGACCTGTACGGCTACACCGCCGCCCGGCTGCCCGCCTGGCTGGCCGAGAACACCGGCGGCGCAGCTGATTCCGTGCTCGCGGCGACCAGGAAGCTGGCCGGGGAACCGGATGCCGGGACCGAGCGGGTCGCCGAAATCCTGTGTGGCTGGCTGGAATCCGATGTCAAGGCCGAACCGCTCAAGGCGGCCCAGGGCGCGATCTGCGCGCAGGGTTTCCGGGCAGGCGCGCTGCACGGGCGCTTCTTCGCCGACGTGGCGCCGGCGCTGAGGACCTGGTACGACGCGGGGATCGCGTTGTATGTGTACTCCTCGGGTTCGGCACGCAATCAACGAGATTGGTTCACCTTCGCCGAAGCCGGTGACCTGTCCGGGCTGATCTCCGGGCACTACGACCTGGTGAGCGCGGGCCCCAAGCGCGAGGCGTCGTCCTACGACCTCATCGCCGAGGCCATCGTCGTGCCCGCCGCGCAGATCCTGTTCCTGTCCGATCATGCCGACGAGCTCGACGCGGCGGTCACCGCGGGCTGGCAGGTCGTCGGCGTGCACCGGCCCGGTGAGCCGAATCCCGCACGGCCACCCCATCATTGGGTGAGCTCGTTCGCCGAGGTCGACATGGCCGGACGCCGCCGATGACCCAGCCAGATCCGCACCTGTGGGATGCGCCATCGCACTATCCGGCGCCCGTGCAGGCGGCCGACGATCCGTTCCTGTGCCCCGCACCCGCCCTGCCGCTGCCGCCGCGGCCGGACGCCGTCTTCACCGCTTCGCCCGGCACCGCCGCGCGACTCGCGCACCGCGGTGCGCTGCGGGTGGTGCTGCGGCCCGCCTCGGTGATCACCTCGGCCGCCGCGCTGCTGCTGATGCTGCCGCTGACCGCGCTGCTCGGCCTGTGGCTACCGGCGGTGGTCCTGCTCGTCGTCGGTATCGGTGGCCCGGTCTCGAGCTACCTCGCCACCCGGCGACGGCTGCGCCGGACCTTCGATCTGATCTGCGCGCCGGGAGCGGCCATGGCGGTGCAGCTCGGTCCCGACGCGCTCGACATCGCCGACACCCACTCGTACGTGCGGATCGCCTACGAGCGCATCACCGCGATCCGGACCTCGGGCGCGATGGTGGTGCTCCATGTCGACGGCCTGCGGCTGAACTTCCCGCGCGAACTGTTCCCCGCGCCGATGGCCGAGCACCTGCGCCATCTGATCTGGAACCGTGCCCAGCCGCTACCCGGCAGTCCAGCGCCGCTGCCCGCGCTGCCGACCCTGCTGCAACCGCAGGCCACGCTGGTCGCCGACGACGCGACCGCCCCCGCGCTGTACGCCGCGGAGATCCGGGAACCGCTGCTGCGCCGCTCGGTCCAGATCCGGTTCGTGGTGACCGCTGTCGTGGCGACCGGTCTGCTCGGCTGGCTGCTCGGGCCGGGCTGGATGCTGCTGCCGATCCTGATGTGCGCGATCATGACGTACGCGACCGTGCGCGCCGTGCGCAAGCCGGGGCCCGATGCGGTGCGCCGGGTCCGTCACGCGGTTCCCGGGGCCGTTCTGGCCACGCAGTTCGGATCCGATGCCGTCGTCTACCAGACGGTGGTCCATCTGCTGCGCACTCCCTACAGCGACATCACGAAGATCGTCCTGCGCCCCGATGTCGCAGTGGTGCACGGCGGCTACGGACTCACCGTGATTCCCCGTGCGTTGTTCCCGGAACAGGTCGTGTCCGAGCTCCGGCGGCGCGGTGTGACGATCAGCACCGGGTGACGACGCGGCGGCCGAATGTCGAACTGCGCGAACCACATCGACCGCGCGCGGATTCCGCGAGCTCACGCACCGCGATACTCGAACCCGTAGCACGGCTACCGACCCGATAATCTGCGTCCATGAACGACCAGGGGCAAAGCCTCGAATCCGCCCCGCACCAGACTGTCCCGCCGCACCAGCGACCCGTCCCGGCGATGCCCGCAGAGCTCGCGCAGGAGGACACCGACCCGTCCACCCGGCTCGCCCCCGAGATCCCTGGCCTGGACAACCCGGATGTCACCGTCACGCTGACACCCGGCACAGCGGCACAGCTCGCCCGGCACAATGCGCTGCGGGCGGCGCCCCGACACATCGGGATCGTCCTCGCGGTCGCAGTGCCGTCGATCACGATCGCGCTACTCTGGCTGGGACTCCCCTGGGAATGGATGGTCATGTTCCAGGGTGCGTTCGCCGCGTATGCGGCGGTCGTCGTGTACATCTCGCTCCTACGCCAATACCGGAGCTTGACTCGGTCCGATATCACAGCAGGCAGTTGCGCCATCGCGCTCGGCTCCGACGCGCTCGACCTGGCCGAGGGTACGGCGCGCACCCGGATCGGCTACGACCGTATTCGCTCCGTCACAGCCACCCGGGGACTCGTCACCCTGAGTTTCGACAATCGGCATCTCGCACTACCCTCTGCGCTGTTTCCCGACGTGCTGCTGGCCGAGTTGCGCCGGCTCATCGATGGGGAGCCCTCGACCCGCGCGCCGCTGCCACCGCTACCCCGGCTCCCACACCCCCAGGCGCACACGGTGATCGCGGCGGATACCGCACGCCGGCTCACCCTCGCGCGACGCTTCGAGCCGTTCCGGCGGGCCTCCGGTCGGCTCACCCTCGCATTCCTGCTGGCCGAGGCCTGCGCGCTCGGCGGACTCACACGCGGAGCCGGCGGCGCGCTGGTGGCGCTGGTCGCCTCCACGCTGGCAGCCCTGGCGGTCCGGTTCTGGATGCGCCGACCGTCGGAGAACGCGTTGCGTCAGTACCAGGGCATGCTGCCCGCCGCGAGCGGCCTCGCCGTGCAGTTCGGCACCGACGCGCTCATACTGGCCGGCTCCACTTTCCTGCTGCGCGCACCGTTTTCGATCGCCACCCGCCTCACCGTCCGCACGGACTGCGCGGTGCTGAAGTACGGCGCCGCAGCGCTGGTCCTCCCGCAAGCACTGTTTCCCCAGGAGGTACTCCCGCGGCTGCGGGAACTCGGCGTCACCGTCGTCGAACGCTGATTCCCGGCTCAGCAGACCCGCGCGCGGACCGCGCCCAGCTTCCCTCGCTGTGCCTGGCCGAACACCCGGCGGGCGTGGACCGCGACCGGACTCGTCGACCACGGGGCGAGCGTGGTGGTGAACATGAGCTCGCACCAGGACAGGGCCGGGATCTCGCCGGCGGCGAGGGTGGCGATGAGCGAGAGCTCGGTGTCGTGCCCGAGCCAGGCCGCCACCAGCCAGGAGGCGTCGAGGCGGCCGAGGAATTCCTCGGCGTCCTCGGGCGGACCGTGCGGGGTGTCGACCGCGAGGTGGACGACGGCGGCCACGGCGTGACGCAGCTTCGCGTCCATGCCGATCGCGTCGTGCAGCAGCAGGCTCTCCAGCGCCGAGCGTAGTTCCATCGAGGGATCGTGAGCGGGTTCGGGCATGAGCGGCCTTTCCTGTGGTTCGGTCTGCTGGTCCAGTCCACCGGTGATCGACCGGAGTTCCGGGGTGGCCGATGGTTCGACGGGGTCCACCAGGTCGGTCAACGGACCTGCGGTCCAGTCGAGCCGGCCGAAGGCATGGCACCAGTCCAGGGCCGGGTTGTCTTCGGTGACAACGATTTCCAGCGCCAGCCCGGCCATCGAGGCGGTGCAGGCCAGGGTGATCACATCCAGTTCCGGCTCGCTCACCACCAGGTGCAGCGTGGCGCCGGTCAGCGCGAGATCTTCGCGGGCCCGCCCGGCCAGCCAGATGGCCCGGCCCGCGGCGCCCATGGTCGCGGTGAGCTGGTCGCCGCGCGGATGGTCGGTGTCGGCCTCGACGTACGGGCCGTACCAGAGTGCTGTCCCCTCGGCGTCGCAGACCGCGAAGGTGTCCGAAACACCGTCGCCGGCCGCCGCCAGACTTATGTGAGCGTCCTGCCCCTGCTCGGTCACCCTCATCACTTTCCCCGTTTTCGATCGAGCCGAATATCGGTGCGCTTCTTATCCAAACGACGGTGAACATCGCTGTCCACCCAGGACTCGTGAATCGTTATCTCCCGGTGAGGTACCACCACTGGCCGGTGAAAACACCCCGGCGGCGTACCGGAACCTAGGCGTCCGGGCCGCGGACACCCAGGTAGTACTGGATGCGGCCGGGATAGGACACCGAGTCGAGGCGGAAGAGCTGGACGTCGACGGTGTAGTACTCGCCGGTGTGCAGATCACACAGCCGCATCGCGGCGTGCTCGCGGCCGTACACGGTGTCGCCGTCGTCCCAGATGCGGCGGAAATCGCGGTACTCGGCCAGCTCGTCGAGCAGCTCGGTGGCCCATTCGCCGCCGCCCTGCTGACCGATCAGCCCGCGCAGCCAGTGCACGGTGAGGGAGGATTCCTGCTCCCATTCCACCATCACCTTACGCGAGAGCGGATTTCCGAAGAACCAGCGCAGAATGTTCACGTCTTCGAGCAGCCCGGGGAAGGCGCGATCGTAGGATTCGTTGGCCGCCAGCATGTTCCACCGGGTGTCGACGTAGGCCGCCAGATCGGGTTCCTGCAACGCCAGCGTGCGGCGCATCTCGGCGGTGATCTCGGCGCGTAGCTCGTCGACGCTGGGATTGTCCACCGGGGTCAGCCCGGCCAGGTCGAACAGGTGCCTGCGCTCGATATCGCTGACCGGAGTGATCCGGTCGAGATAGCGCACCAGCGCGTCGACCACCGCCCGGGTCGGCCGGTCGCGGTCACCGCTTTCCAGATGCGTGATGTAACTCGAACTCACCCCTGCCGCGAAGGCTAATTTCTCTCGCGACAGCCGCCGGTCGTCGCGGAGTCGCCGCAGCAACCCCCCGAGTGTCGGCGGCCTCGGTGGACCCGCCGGGCCGTCGGATGTCGACTTCGGTAGCACCCCAACCCTCCCTGTCTGCACGGGCCAATCCTGGATGACGGTTCAACCATGATCCATCCGCCGTACGGAAAAGATGCCGTTTCTTTATATTGACACGACGTCATTTGGATAGTTAACGTCGGGCAACCATGTGAAAGATCGCGAAATGCGGTGTGCGGAACCGAATTAAAAGGATTCGAATTCGTTCCGTTCAGTAGTGCTATAGACTTCGCGCCCGTTACCGGTCGAGTGGTTTCCTGTTACCCGCGGACGCACCCATTCGACCGGCCGCGCGCCCCTCGCGCCGATGTGCGGCCCGTCACATCCGGCCTGTTCAGCGGGCATGCCAGGCGTGTAAACAAATGTAAACCGCCGGAGAAGCAAGCGTTTCCGAAGCATCACCGCACCGCCGCCGACATGCTTCGCGACGCTCACGACCGACCTGCCCGATGACCATTCCCCCAGGTAGGCCCCTGATCGCCGGCGCGGGGCCAGGAACGGCCCGTGACCACCAGATTGCGCCGCCCTCACACCTCACAACCCCTCGAACGAGGATGTGAAAAGTTGGTTTTGCGGGATCGTCCAGCCTCCTTAGAGTTGCCGACAACAGCCCGATTTGCACAGCTCGAAGGGGGCGTCGTGGTTAATTCGCGCACTCATGGTCCGTCGCCCGCCGATATCGGCGACACATTGCTGAACCTCGGAAAGTACTTCCAGCGGGGCGAGGTCTCCGCCGATCAGCGCTCGGTCCACAAGGTCGGTGGACGCGACGCCGACGCGTTCTACCGCGACCGCTGGTCGCACGACAAGGTGGTGCGCTCCACCCACGGCGTGAACTGCACCGGCTCGTGCTCCTGGAAGATCTACGTCAAGGACGGCGTGATCACCTGGGAGTCCCAGCAGACCGACTACCCCTCGGTGGGCTCGGACAAGCCCGAGTACGAACCGCGCGGCTGCCCCCGTGGCGCCTCGTTCTCCTGGTACACCTACTCACCCACCCGGGTGCGCTACCCGTACGTGCGCGGCACGCTGCTCGACCTGTACCGCAAGGCCAAGGCCGAGCTCAAGGACCCGGTACTGGCCTGGGAGTCCATCGTCGAGGACCCGGTCAAGGCCAAGGCCTACAAGGCCGCGCGCGGCAAGGGCGGCTTCGTGCGCGCCGAGTGGTGGGAGGCCGCCGAGATCGCCGCGGCCGCGCACGTCTACACGATCAAGCAGTACGGTCCCGACCGCGTGGCCGGCTTCTCGCCGATCCCGGCGATGTCGATGGTCAGCCATGCCACCGGCGCGCGCTTCGTGTCGCTGCTCGGCGGCTACATGCTCTCGTTCTACGACTGGTACGCCGACCTGCCGGTGGCTTCGCCGCAGGTCTTCGGCGATCAGACCGACGTGCCGGAGTCGGCCGACTGGTTCGACGCGGGCTATCTGATCATGTGGGGCTCCAACGTCCCGGTGACCCGCACCCCCGACGCGCACTACATGACCGAGGCGCGCTATCGCGGCCAGAAGGTCGTCGTGGTCTCCCCCGACTACGCCGACAACACCAAGTTCGCCGACGAGTGGGTGGCCGCGCGGCCCGGCACCGACGCCGCGCTGGCGATGGCCATGGGCCACGTGGTGCTCAAGGAGTTCTTCCTCGACAAGCAGACTCCGATGTTCACCGACTACATCAAGACCTACACCGACCTGCCGTACCTTATCTGCCTCGACGACACCGCCGAGCAGAGCGGTTCGCTGCCGGGCAAGTTCCTCACCGCCGCCGATCTGGGCCACACCGGCGAGGGCGTCGAACACAAGCCGGTGCTGCTGGACCAGGCCGGAAACCCGGTGGTGCCCAACGGTTCTCTCGGTCACCGCTTCGGCGCGAGTGACGCGGGCAAGTGGAATCTCGACCTCGAGGGTGTCGACCCGCTGCTGACCCTGTTCGGCCATTCCGACGACGCGCCCGCCACCATCGCCCTGCCGCGCTTCGACACCGACACCGCCGAGACGATCCTGCGTGGCGTGCCCACCAAAATCGTTGCGGGCAAACGGGTCACGACGGTCTTCGACCTGCTGCTCGCGCAGTACGGCCTCGGCCGCGACGGCCTGCCCGGCGAATGGGCCAAGGGCTACGACGACGCCGATTCGCCCTACACCCCGGCCTGGCAGGAACGCATCACCGGCGTGCCCGCCGTGCAGGCCGCGCGCATCGGCCGCGAATTCGCCGACAACGCCGAACGTTCCGGCGGTCGCTCGATGATCCTGATGGGCGCGGGCACCAACCATTGGTTCCACTCCGATCAGATCTACCGCGCCTTCTTCACCCTCACGCTGCTCACCGGCAGCCAGGGCAAGAACGGCGGCGGCTGGGCCCACTACGTCGGCCAGGAGAAGTGCCGTCCGGTCACCGGTTGGGCGACACTGGCTTCCGCGGCGGACTGGCAGCGCCCGCCGCGCCAGATGCAGGGCACCGTGTTCTGGTACCTGACCAACGACCAGTGGCGCTACGACCCGTTCACCTCCGACTCCTTCGCCTCGCCGCTGGGCAAGGGCAAGTTCGCCGGCCGCACCGCCGCCGACAATATCGCCCTGGCCAGCCGGCTCGGCTGGATGCCGAGCTACCCGACGTTCAACCGCAACCCCCTGGATCTGGCCGACGAGGCCGCCGCTGCGGGGAAGACGCCCGGCGAGCATGTCGTCGACGGGCTGAAGTCCGGTGACCTGCGCTTCGCCTGCGAGGACCCCGACGCACCGGAGAACTTCCCGCGCGTGCTGACCGTCTGGCGGGCCAACCTGCTCGGCTCCTCCGGCAAGGGCAACGAGTACTTCCAGAAGCATCTGCTCGGCTGCGGCTCCAACCTGCAGACCACCGATGCCACCGGCGTGCGCCCGCAGGAACTGGAATGGCGCGAGGAAGGTGCCGAAGGCAAGCTGGATCTGCTGCTGGCCCTGGACTTCCGCATGACCAGCACCACCCTGTTCGCCGACATCGTGCTGCCCGCCGCCACCTGGTATGAGAAGCATGACCTGTCCTCCACCGACATGCACCCCTTCGTGCACGCCTTCTCCCCGGCCATCTCCCCACCGTGGGAGGCCAAGACCGACTTCGAGGCGTTCCACCGGATCGCGCGTGGGTTCTCCTGGCTGGCCGAGAAGCATCTCGGCACCCGCAAGGACATCGTCGCGGTGCCGTTGCAGCACGACTCCCCGGACGCGCTGGCCCAGGCCGGTGGCACCGTGCTCGACTGGAAAGCCGGTGAGTGCGAACCGATTCCGGGCAAGACCATGCCCAAGATCGTCGAGATCGAACGCGATTACACCAAGATCGCCGAGAAGCTCGCCGCGCTGGGCCCACTGGTCGACACCCTCGGCGTGACCACCAAGGGCATCACCACCTACCCGGACAAAGAGGTGGCCTACCTCGCGGGCAAGAACGGCACCGTGGTCTCCGGTGTCGCGGCCGGGCGGCCCTCACTGGCCAAGGACACCTTCGCCGCCGAGACCATCCTGGCGCTGTCGGGCACCACCAACGGCCGCCTCGCGGTCGAGGGCTTCCACGAGCTCGAGCGGCGCACCGGCACCGAACTGGCCGACCTCGCGAAAGAGGCCGAGGGCAAACAGATCACCTTCGCCGACACCCAGGCCCGTCCGGTGCCGGTGATCACGTCGCCGGAATGGTCGGGTTCGGAATCGGGCGGTCGCCGGTACTCGCCGTTCACCATCAATGTCGAGCGGCTCAAGCCCTGGCACACCCTCACCGGCCGCCAGCACTTCTACCTCGACCACGACTGGATGATCGAACTCGGCGAGCAGCTGCCGATCTTCCGGCCACCACTGGACATGACGGCGCTGTTCAGCGAGCCCTCGATCGGCAATGTCGCCGGCGGCGGTGTCACCGTGCGGTACCTGACGCCGCACTCCAAGTGGTCGATCCACTCCGCCTACCAGGACAACCTGCACATGCTGACGCTCTCGCGCGGCGGTCAGACGATCTGGATGTCGGATCGCGACGCCGCCAAAATCGGTGTGGCCGACAATGATTGGATCGAAGCCACCAACCGCAACGGCATCGTGGTCGCCCGCGCGATCGTCTCGCACCGGATGCCGGAGGGCACGGTCTTCATGTACCACGCCCAGGACCGCGCCGTGGACGTGCCGCGCATCGAGGGCACCGAGACGACCACCAAGGAAGCCAAGGGCAAGCGCGGCGGTATCCACAACGCGCTCACCCGGGTGCTGATCAAGCCATCGCACCTGATCGGCGGCTACGCCCAGCAGTCCTTCGCCCTGAACTACCACGGGCCCACCGGAAACCAGCGTGACGAAGTGACCACGATCCGTCGCCGTAACCAGAACGTGGAGTACTGACATGCGCGTAATGGCTCAGCTAGCCATGGTGATGAACCTGGACAAGTGCATCGGCTGCCACACCTGCTCGGTGACCTGCAAGCAGGCCTGGACCAATCGTGGTGGCACCGAGTACGTCTGGTTCAACAATGTGGAAACCCGTCCCGGCCAGGGTTATCCGCGCCAGTACCAGGATCAGGAGAAGTGGAAGGGTGGCTGGACGCTCAACAAGCGCGGCAAGCTCACCCTGAAATCGGGCTCGCGTTTCAAGCGCCTGATGAACATCTTCGCCAACCCGGACCTGCCCACGGTCGAGGACTACTACGAGCCGTGGAGCTACGACTACGACAACCTGCTGGCCTCCCCGCCCACCGACACCACGCCGGTGGCGCGACCCAAATCGCTGATCACCGGCCAGGACACCCAGGTCACCTGGGGTGCCAACTGGGACGACGACCTGGGTTCGGGTCCCGAAGCGGTCGGCAAGGACCCCTTGCTCGGCAAGCTCGAGGACAAGGTGAAACTGGAGTTCGAAGAGACCTTCATGTTCTACCTGCCGCGCATCTGCGAGCACTGCCTCAACCCCTCGTGCGCCGCCTCGTGCCCCTCGGGCGCGATCTACAAGCGCGAGGAAGACGGCATCGTGCTCGTCGACCAGGACAAGTGCCGTGGCTGGCGCCAGTGCATCACCGGCTGCCCGTACAAGAAGATCTACTTCAACCACAAGACGGGCAAGGCGGAGAAGTGCACCTTCTGCTACCCGCGCGTGGAGGTCGGCATCCCGACCGTGTGCTCGGAGACCTGTGTCGGGCGGCTGCGCTACATCGGCGTGATGCTCTACGACGCCGACGCAGTACTCGAGGCGGCCCAGGTGACCGACCCGAAGGACCTGTACCCCTCCCAGCTCGGGGTGTTCCTCAACCCGCACGACCCGCGCGTGATCGCCGAGGCCGAGAAGGCCGGTATCTCGCCGGAATGGATTGCCGCCGCGCAGGATTCGCCGGTCTACAAGCTGATCGTCGACTACCAGCTCGCGTTGCCGCTGCATCCGGAATACCGCACCATGCCGATGGTCTGGTACGTGCCGCCGCTGTCGCCGGTGGTGGACGTGCTCAGCGAGACCGGGCACGACGGTGAGGACGCGGGCAACCTGTTCGGCGCCATCGACGCGCTGCGCATCCCGATCGAATACCTGGCCGAACTGTTCACCGCCGGGGAGATCGGGCCGGTGCGGGCCTCGTTGCAGCGGCTGGCCGGGATGCGGGCGTTCATGCGGTCGGTGAACCTCGGCGAGGAGCCCGAGGAGGGCATCGCGCCCTCGATCGGGCTAGAGCCCGAAGAGATCGAGGCCATGTACCGGCTGCTGGCCATCGCCAAATACGAGCACCGCTACGTGATCCCGACCGGCGCGACCTCGCGTGCGCACGAACTGGATTCGCTCGCGACCGGGTGCAGTCTCGACACCGACGGCGGGCCGGGCATGACCGCGTTCGACCAGGTGGTGGAGAAGTTCTCCCTGGCAGACACCAATCAGGCCGCGCCCGAGGACAAGTCGGGGCGGATCAACCTGCTCAACTGGGACGGGCGATCCACCAGCGGACTCCTCCCCACGGCCAACGGCAACGGCAACGGCAACGGCAACGGCAACGGGCATAGCGGCAACGGCGCCGGGTCCGGTGGTGGCGGCAACGGCGCCGCGGCCACCGATGCCGCGGTGAGTGGAGCGGCGAAATGAGCCGGGGCACACGCGCGGGTGAGGGACGCCGATGAGCCTTCTCTCGATTCGCCGGCGACCCCAGCCGGTCACCGTCATGGCCGAACGCGACCGCCGGGTCGTGTGGCGCCTCGCCGCGCTGCTGCTCGACTACCCCGGCGAGAAGACCCTCGACCTGCTCGACCAGATTGCCTCCGCCGCAGCCGAATTGCCCGCCGAGGTGAGCGCGCACTTCGAGGCGGTACTGACCTACCTGCGCGACACACCCTCGATCGAGGTGGCGCAGAGCTATGTCGAGACCTTCGACCTGCGCCGCCGGGCCAGCCTGCACCTGACCTTCTACGCCTACGGCGACACCCGCAAACGCGGGATGGCGCTGCTGCGGTTCAAGCACGCCTATCGTCAGGCGGGCGTGGAACTCGGCGACGAGGAACTGCCCGACCACCTGCCGGTGCTGCTCGAATTCGCCGCCACGGTGGATCCGATCGGTGGTGAGCGCCTGCTCGGCGAACACGTACCGGTCATCGAGCTGCTGCGATTGTCGCTGGGCGACAACAACTCTCCCTACAGCGGGGTACTGGCCGCGGTGCTCGCCACGCTGCCCCCGGTGACCACCGCCGACCGGCGCCGGATCACCGAACTCGCCGCGCAGGGTCCGCCCGAGGAAGAGGTCGGGCTCGAACCCTTCGCCATGGACCCCTCGTTGTTCGACGCCACGGAAGGCCGCCGATGAACGCCACCATCCCCGTCCCCGAAGGCCTGTGGCTGATCCTGCCCTATATCGCCGCGACTTCCTTTGTGCTGGGCCATGTCTGGCGCTACCGCTTCGACCAGTTCGGCTGGACCACCCGGTCCTCGCAGATCTACGAGTCGCGACTGCTGCAACTGGGCAGCCCGCTGTTCCACTTCGGCATGCTCGGGGTGTTCGGCGGACACGTGATGGGTCTGCTGATCCCCGAGTCCTGGACGCACGCGCTCGGCATCTCCGAGCACGCCTATCACATCCTCGCGGTGGGCGCGGGTTCCGTCGCGGGCCTGATGGTGGTGGCCGGGGTCGCCATTCTCTGCTACCGCCGCATGGTCATCCCGTCCGTGCGCACCAACACCAGCCGCAACGACATCATCATGTACACGCTGCTCACCCTCGCGCTGGTCACCGGCCTGCTCAACACCTGGGGCTCCAACCTGCTGTGGGGCACCTACAACTACCGCTCCACGGTCTCCCCCTGGTTCCGCAGCCTGTTCTCGATCACCCCCGAACCCGGCCTGATGGTCGGCGTCCCCTGGACCTTCCAGCTCCACGGCCTGGTAGTCCTGGCCCTGGTCTTCGCCTGGCCCTACACCCGCCTGGTCCACATGTTCAGCGCCCCCATCGGCTACCTGACCCGCCCCTACATCGTCTACCGCCGCAAGGAAGTAGACACCAAGGACAAAACTCGCTTCGCCAAGGCCTGGGACGCCCCGGTCACGCCGGACCGCTGGTAGCCGACCGCGACCACCACGCCCGCGGCCGCAGCGCGGCGTCGACCGCCTCCCGCAGTCCGGTCAACGCCGCGGCGGTCCGCGCGAACGGCCCGTCCGGGCTCACCGCACTCGCCGCGAGGTAGTCGATCTCGGTCCGCTGGATGTTCTCGGCGGTACACAATCTGACCTCGGTGATCTCGAGGCGGCGGTTCAGCTCGAAGGCCATGTTCTGCACGTCCAGCGCGCGCTGAAGGATGTCCTGATCGCGATGCTTGTGCAAGGCGTTCATGAAGACCGCCGCGTCGAGGGCCGCCAACCGCAGTCGCGGATAGATCTGGCCCGGCTTCGGCCGAGCGGCGAGGTCCCGAGCCTCCCCCAGCAGAATGCTGCTGCGGGCGAGGTCGTGGGCCATCGCCCGCAGTGCCTGTCGGCGTCCCTCCGCCGCGGCGGTGACCCGATCGGCCGGGATCCCGCAGATCGCCGCGGCGATGAGCAACAGCGCGTTGATCGGTTGCATGACCGGACGTTGCGCGTCGAAGCACCACACCACGCTGTGCACCAGCACCGCCACCAGCAGACCCGCGGTCAGCGAGCGCAGGACGAGCAGCCTCATCGCGGATCACCGGCACCGAAACGCGGTGAGATGTTCCCGTTGTCCGCCCAGAGCCGTTGCAGCGGGCTGCGCACGGCGTTGTCGATCTCGTTGTACCGCAGCAATATCAGCAGGTTGGAGAAACCGCGACGGTCCACGGCGATCCGCTGATCGATGGGGTGCAACCCGGCTTCCTCGCCGGCATCACCCAGATGCGCTTCGTCGAGCAGCCGGGCCAGGCGCTGCACGGTGTACCGGCGCCCGACCAGCACCTCGATCCGCTCGCCCACCCGGAACGGCACGAACTCGCGGTTGGGCAGCATGAGCTGGATGTCGCGGTTTCCCCGGTTGACATAGACACCCTCGACCCGAATCGCGTCGTGCACGACGGTCGCGGAGAAATCGAGCCAGTTGGTGTCGATGGTGAGATTCGTGTACACGGCCAGCGCCGCGGTGACAAATTCGTTGTAGCTGCGATTCCCGCCGCGTTCGCGCTCGACGGTGCGCACCGCGACCTCGTCGAGGCGGGCCGTGGTGGCGACCTCGAGCACCAGCCGGTCCTGGGGGCGCAGGATCGCGGCGAGGTTGCGCAGGAAGAGCGCGTCGTCGTCGACATTGCCGAGGCTGCCGCCCAGCAGGCTGTACAGGATCGGCTCGTCGCCGGCGAACTCCGCGACGAAGGCGCGCAGGGCCTCCAGGTTGTCCTCGTCCTCGAAGTCCATCTCCATCAGCAACACCCGGCCGGGCATCCGCTCCCGGGTCTCCTGGGTGCCGAGGTTGAGCATCGAGGTGCTGATGTCGACGGCCATGTAGTACGTGGTGCCGCCACTGCCTGCGTGCAGCCGATCGAGGATATGGCGGTCCTTGTCGCCGGTTCCCACCCCCAGGCTGACGTAGTGGTAGGGCTGTTCGCTCAGGACCGGATGCAGTTCGTCCCAGTTGCGGCCGAAGGTCGCGATGCTCTCGTAGGTCAGGGGATGCGAGGGGTCCTTGGAGGTCTGCATCCAGGCGATGGTCGGCACGAGGCCGATATAGCGATGCTTGTTCTGGACCCGTTTGCCCGTGTGATCGCGGGCCGGATCGCCCCGGAGCGACCGGACCATCTCCTGGAGGAACGACCGGGGATCCTCGCGATCGATCGTGTGCATCCAACGATCCCAGCGGCCGCCCAGGGCTCGTTCCATCCGTCGATACAGTCCGTCGTCCATGCGGCCCCCTGCTCAGAGCCCGGCCGCTCGGACTTCGATCGGCGGCCGAGAGACTCCATGATGCCGAGCGTTCGTCGACCTGTCACGAAATCGCTGTGGGGGTCTGAGCAGTGGTCATCCGCTGAGCGGGATTGGGGCGATCAGGAGGCGGTGCCGGGGCTGTGCGGGCTCAGGCGGGGCCGAGCGCCTTGCGGACGGTGTCGAACCAGGCCTGGGTCTCGACCAGGCCCTTCTCGTTGTCCTTGCGGCCGCCGGCGAAGCCGAACAGGTCGGCGGCGAAGCGGCTCAGGACTGTGGCGTCGTTCTCCTCGAGGTCGGTGAGGATCTCGGTGTCGCCGAGCAGGTAGGCGACCACGGCGGTCTGGCCGGTGGGCCAGGTCGTGCGATGGGGTGCCCAGCCGTCGGCGCGTACCGCGCGGGCCTTGGTCAGCAGGTCGTCGCGCAGGGCGGCGCGATCGGCGTCGGTGGGGCGGCGGGGCTTGCCCCAGGTGATCCGTTTCGCGTCCGACATCTCGAATCCTTTCGCTGACGTGCGGGCATCCTGACACTCAGGTGAGGGTCGCAGATGGTGGCCGGACGGTCCGCATCGCCCCGCCGTCAGCGGTGTCGCAGGTCAGCCCGCGCGCAGGAATCGGCCGGTCTGCTCGGTGCCGAGGACCGGGTCCTTGGCACCGTCGCCGAAGACGTAGCGGCCGCCGACGAATACCGCGGTGACGGTGTCGTCGTTGCGGTTGACCATGCGCGAGAGATTGTCGTACTCCGGGACCGGGTGTTCGGCGTAGGCGTCGAGGCTCTCGTCGAGGTGGGCCGGGTCGATGACGACCACGTCGGCGCGGTCTCCCACGCGCAGGTGGCCTGCGTCGATGCCGTACCAGTCGGCGAGTTCGCCGGTGAGCCGGTGCACCGCGTGCTCGATGGTCATGAACGGGGTGCCCGCGCGTTCGGCGTCGGCGACCCGGCGCAGCAGGCGCAGGCCGAAGTTGTAGAAGGCCATATTGCGCAGGTGCGCACCGGCATCGGAGAAGCCGAGCTGGACGCCGGGGTCGGCGGCGAGAACGTTGAGCACCTTCTCCCGGTGGTTGGAGATGGTGGTCCGCCAGCGCAGTTTCGACCCGTGTTCGAGTACCAGGTCGAGGAACGCGTCGACCGGGTGCAGGCCGCCACGGTCCAGGCCGACCTGGCCGAAGGTCTTGCCGAGCACGGTGGGGTCGGGGCAGTCGACGATGTCGGCGTCGAAGAAGTCGCGATGCCAGACGCGCGGGCCGAACTTGTTGTCGTAGTCCTTGCGGAACCGGCGCCGGTACTGCTCGTCGGCGAGCATGTGGCGCTGCTCGTCGATGTCGTTCGACAGGTGCAGTGCCGCCGCGCCGGACCCGAACTCCTCGAAGATCACCAGTTCGATGCCGTCGGCGTAGACCTCGAAGGGCACCGGCAGATGCTGCCAGCGGAAGTCGCCCTTCAGCGCGTTGATGATCCTGGCCAGGAACGGAAACACCTTGGCCACACCGGGAATCGCCTTGATGTCGGCGGCGGAGAGCAGGCTCACCTTGAGCGGCCCGCGCCACAGCCCGATGCTGCTCGCCGCCATCGAGATCAGGGTATCGACGCGGTTGACATCGGGACCGCCCTGCAATGCTCGGCCACGCCTGCGCAGGATGGTGTTGAGCGCGCGGCGTTCGGCCCTGGTCGAGTACGTCGACGGAAGGGTGCGCGACCGGCACATCTGCCCGTCGAGTTTGTCGAACAGCAGCCGCTGCGAGGACATACCGACGAAGCCCGCGTCGAGCGCCTCGGTGAGCATGGCCGACATGGTGGCGAGTTCGGCCTCGGTGGGTTTCACGTCTTTGCGCGTCGCCCGGTCCAACCCCATGACCGCCGACCGCATGTCGGAGTGGCCGATGAAGCTCGCCACATTGGGGCCCAGCGGCAGGGCGTCGAGCGCCTCGGCGTATTCGGCGGCCGAACCCCAGCTCTTGGTCTGCTCGATCGCGCGCACCACGTGGGCGCGCGGAATCGCCTCGACCCGGCCGAACAGGTCGCCGGCAAGTTCGCCGTCGCCGTGGACGGTCGACAGGGAGCAGGAGCCGAGCAGCACAGTGGTGATGCCGTGACGCACCGACTCCGACAGCGACGGGTCGAGGAGCACCTCCACGTCGTAGTGGGTGTGGATGTCCACCATGCCGGGCAGGACCCACTTGCCGGTGGCGTCGACGACCCGGGCGCACCCGGTTTCGTCCAGCGGTGTCGCCGAGATCTCGGCGACCTTTCCGTCTTTGATACCGACGTGCCGGATCGCCGAGGGCGCCCCGGTGCCGTCGAACCAGCGGCCTGCTTTGATGATGCTGTCGAACATGTCGGCCCCTCTCACAGCGCCAGATCGCGGCGCGTGACTTTACCTGTCGCATTGCGCGGCAAGGCTTCTCCGGTGAATCGCCAGCGGGCGGGCACCTTGAAGTAGGCGAGCCGTTCGGCGACGAAGGCGCGCAGTTCCTCCTGCTCGACGGCACCCGGTTCGGCGACGATCACCGCCGCCACCTCCTGCCCGAGATCGGGATGGGCGACCCCGAAGACCGCGCAGTCGGCGACCGCCGGGTGCTCGCACAGCACGTTCTCGATCTCGGTGGGATACACATTCTCGCCACCGCGCAGGATCAGGTCGGTACGCCGGCCGGACACGGTGAGCCTGCCGTCGGTGAGAGTGCCGAAATCACCGGAGTGCAACCAGCGTTCGGCGTCGACAGCTTTCGCGGTCGCCGCCTCGTCCTGCCAGTAGCCCAGCATGACGTACGGGCTGCGGATGCAGATCTCGCCCTCTTCGCCTTCGGGCAGCACGGTGCCGTCGCTATCGCGGATCTGCACCGCGACGCCGATGATCGGCCTGCCGACCGAGGCGTCGTCGGCGACCAGGTCCAGCGGGGTCGCCACGGTCGCCGCGGTGCCGCTCTCGGTGAGGCCGTAGCTGGTGGTCAGCGCGAACTGCAACGACGGGATCTTCGCGCGCAGGCTGGCCAGCAGCGCGGGTGAGGACGGCGCGGAGTTGAGCGAGAGCGCCGCCAGCGAGGACAGATCATGTTGGGCCACATCGTGATCCAGCAGTCGCGAGGCCATGGTGGGCACGGCGGCCCAGTTGGTCACCCGCTCGCGTTCGACAAGGCTCAATACCCGGCCGACCTCGAAGGCGCCGTGCGGGAACACTGCCGCCGCGCCGGTCACCAGGCGCGGGATGACCAGGTTGTGCAGGCTGGCGATGTGGAACAGCGGCGCGGTGACCAGGTAGCGACGTTCGCTCGGGGCGTCACTGGGCGGCTGACCGGCGAAGGCGGCGAGCATGGCGTCGGTGTAGCGGTGATAGTCGCTGATGGCGACCATGTTCCGCTGCGAATGCACCACGCCCTTGGGCCTGCCGCTGGTGCCGCTGGTGTAGAGGATCACCGCCGGGTCGTCCTCGTCGACCGGCGTGCTGGGGATCTCGCCGCCGCTGTGTTCGGCGATGAGCGCGGGCAGATCGGCCTCCATCGTGAGCACCGGGACCGTCGTATCAGGCAGCAGCGCAGCCCTTTTCGCGTCGGCGATCACCACCTTCGGCGCGGTGTGCTCGAGTCCGTAGGCGATCTCGCGCGGCGCCCACCAGGCGTTGTACCCGACCGGGATGGCGCCGAGACACTGCGCTGCCCAGAAGGTGATCACCCAGTCCGGGCCGTTGGCCGCCAGAATGCCGACCCGGTCGCCCTTGCCCACGCCGTAGCGGGCGGCCAGCGCGGTGGCCAGCACACCGGCCGCGGCGGCGTGTTCGACGAAGCTGAGCCGGCGGTCCTCGGTGATCAGGTAGTCGCGATCACCCCAGCGCAGCGAGTGCTCGAGCAGTTCGCGCAGGCTGCGGCGACGATTGGCGAGCACCGGGATCGGTACGCCGAGTACGGGTTCGACGGTCATCTCGAACGGCGCGCCGGGCGCGGTGAGGCTCGCGGCGACCTTGGCCACGAACTCCTGGGGGTCAACGACATCGGTCATGGTGGGCTCCATCAGGGGATGAGGACGGCGCGTCCACGGATCGCGCCGGAGTCGAGTCGGTCGAAGGCGGTGCGGGCGTCGGCGAGGTCGAAGCGTTCGATCTCGGTGCGCACCGTGCCGGCGGCGGCCAGGGCGACCACGTCCACGAGGTCGGTTCTGGTGCCGCCGTAGGACTTACGCACGGTGGCACCCCACGGCAGGCCGGGTCCACCGGCCGGGCCGGAGTCGATGCCGGGCACGCCACCGGCCAGTCCGACCATCCGGTAGGCGCCGTTGGGGGCGACGGTCTCGACGGCGAGCTTCGCCGTGGCGTCGTTGCCGACGAAGTCGAACACCGCCTCGGCGCCACGGCCATCGGTGAGTTCGAGGACGGCGGCGGCGGTGTCGGCATCGGCCCGCAGGGTGATGTCGGCGCCGCAGGTGGTGGCCAGGGCGAGTTTGTCCGGGTCGACGTCGACCGCGATCACCCTGGTCTCGGTGAGCGCCTTCAGCAGCTGCACCGCGACATGGCCGAGTCCGCCGATGCCGATCGCCAGCGCGGTGGCGCCGGGCCGGAGCTGGTCCATGGCGCCACGGATAGCGTGCATCGGGGTGAGCGCCGCGTCGGCCAGCGGGGCGGCGTGGGCGAAATCGAGGTCGTCGCCGATCGGCACGAACGCGCGCGCCGGAATCCGGACGTATTCGGCCATGCCGCCGTCGGGACCGAGGCCGGGGCACGGCGGCATGGCCGTGCGACCCGCAGCCAGGCAGACATTCTCGTTGCCGCGCAAGCACTCCCGGCACTCGCCGCACGACCAGCACAGATAGACGATCCCGCGCTCACCGACCCGGCGATCACCCACCTGCGCGCCGAGAACCTCGATGGTGCCCGCGATCTCGTGCCCGAGGGTGAGCGGCCGCTCGCTCATCGGGAACGGCAGGCCCAGCACGAACGAATCCGAGTGGCAGATCCCGGCCGCCCCGACCCGCAGCAGCAGTTCGCCCGGCCCGGGTTCGGGGACCGGCACCGTGCGCAGCTCCAGGGTGCCCGGGGCGGTCAGCTGCATCGCGCGCATGCTCATCGGGCCGCCCCGACCGCGTCGAAGGTGGCCTTCAGGTACCGGTCGCAGCGATCGGAGCCGATCAGGCCGGTCGCCATCCGGTTCATGGTGTAGGCGAAGGTGACCCGGCGATCCAGGTCGTTGACGACCATCGACCCGCCGTACCCCGCCCACCAGCAGACCCGGCCGTCGGGGATGTGCGGGAAGGTCTGCGGCCGGGGCAGGCCGTAGCCGATGCCGAAACGCAGCGGGGTCAGCAGGGCCAGGTCGATGCCGTCGGCCTGCTCACGGAAGATCAGGTCGACGGTGGCAGGCGCGAGGAACCGCCTGCCGCCCAGCTCGCCGCCGCCTGCGATCAGCGACTGCACGCGCGCCACCGAACGCGCGTTGCCGTGCCCGTTCACGCCGCCGAGTTCGGCCGCCCGCCACGCCGGGGTGGCGGTTTCGGTGATCTCGAGCCAGGGGCTGGTGAGCGTCTTGATCAGCACGCTGTCCTGGTCCAGTGTCGACAGGTCGAATTCGGGCAGCTCGGGCGGGATCAGGGTGGCGATCCGGTCGGCGTGTTCGGCACCGGTGCCGATGTGGAAATCGGCGCCGAGCGGGCCGGCGAACTCCTCGGCGAAGAACCGGCCGAGGGAGCGGCCGGTGCGGCGGCGCACCAGTTCACCGATGAGATGGCCGTAGTTGATGGCGTGGTAGCCCGAGGCGGTGCCGGGCTCCCACCAGGGCGCCTGGGTCGCCAGCCGGGCGGCGGCGGCCTCGGTGTCGTAGATGTCGGGCAGGGTGATCGGCTTGTCCCAGCCGGAGACGCCCGAGGTGTGCGAGAGCAGGTGACGCAGCCGGATGTCGTGTTTGCCGTTGGCGGCGAACTCGGGCCAGTAGGCGGCGACCCGTTCGTCGAGGTCGAGTTCGCCGCGGTCGATGAGCAGCAGCGCGCACAGGGCGGTCATCGTCTTGGTCACCGAGAAGACATTGACCAGGGTGTCAGCACCCCAGGCGGTGGTCTGGTCCGGGTCGGCGTAGCCGCCCCAGAGGTCGAGGACCGGCTCGCCGTCCACCGTGACGCACAGGGCCGCGCCGAGTTCGGCACCGGTGGCGAGCTGTTCATCGAAAGCCGCACGGACACCAGCGAATTCGTCGCGACAGAAACCAGCGGAGGCGCTCATCGCGACACCCCCACTGCGGCGCGCGCGGGCACCGGCAGCGTATTACCCACGGCGGCCGCACGTTTCGCGCCGCGTTCCATCTCCTTGGTCATCGCGCGCACATACGGCTCGAACTCGATCTGGATGGTGTGGCGTGGCGAGTCGTAGTAGCGGCCCGCCCGCCGGGCCTCCTGCTCGCGCAGCACGGTGTCGATCTGCGCGCGCGGCGGCAGGTGATAGCGCCCGGTCAGGTAGGCGGCGACAAGCTTGCTCTGCTGCTCGGCGAAGTTCACCAGCGTCGGCATCGGCTGGGCCAGACCGAGATAGAACAGGTTGTCCACACCGGGCTTGTGCATCATCTGGAACAGCGAGAAGCGATTGGCCTGGTCGGGCACGAGCTCGGCGTCGGTGAAGAACGGGAAGCTGATGTGATAGCCGGTGGCGCACACGATCACGTCGACCTCGGCGCTGGTTCCGTCGGCGAAATGCACAGTGCTGCCGTCCAATCGGGTGATCGCGGGCTTGCACTCCACATCACCACAGCCGGCCCGGTGCAGGAATTCCTCGCTGGCCGAGGGATGGGCCTCGAACGGCTCGTGATCGGGCGTGGGCAGACCGTAGGTGCTCATCTCGCCGCGATTCTTGCGGACGAAGCGCTGCTTGAGCTTGAGCGCGACCTTGCTCGGCATCCAGGATGGCATCGAACGCCGGTCCCCCACTTGACCGTTCACATACTTCGGCAGCACCCAGACACCGCGGCGGGCCGAGACGTAGAGCTTGGCGGCGAGGAACCGCTGCGACAGTTCCGAGGCGATGTCGAGCCCGGAGTTACCCATGCCGACCACCACGACGCGCTTGCCGCGCATGTCGACCGGGTCGAAGGGGTCGTTGTAGGCGTGGCTGTGCATCAAAATGCCGTCGAATTCGCCCGGGTAGTCCGGGAATCGGGGATTCCAGTGGTGCCCGTTGCAGACGATCAGCGCGTCGTAGACCTCGGTCTCGCCGGCCTGGGTACTGACCCGCCACAGCCCGGCGTCGTCGCGTTCGGCGGCGGTGACCAGGGAGTTGAACCGGATGCGCTCGCGCAGGCCGAAATGGTCGACGTAATCCTTGAAGTACTGGAGTAGCTGGGAGTGGTGCGGGAAGTGCGGCCATTCCTCGGGCGCGGGGAAGTCCTCGAATTGCAGGCGGTACTTCGAGGTGTCGATGTGCAGGCTCTGATAGCACGCCGACATACCGTTGGGGTTCTTGTAGTACCAATTGCCGCCGACTTCGTCGGAGGCCTCGTAGACATCGAACGGGATCCCGTTCTCGGCCAATCGCTTGGCGACGGTGATACCCGAAGGTCCGGCGCCGATGACGCACACCCTGGGCAACTCGCGTGTATCCATGCACAACTCCTGTACGGCCGCGATCGACTCCTGAGCCGGCCGAGTGACGTGAACCACAGCGTAACTTCTCGCTGGACATCGTGTCCAGTGAATGAGCGGATCGTCTAGGATGCAGTCATGGGGACCGGACCGACAGCGCATCGCGGCTCACTGCGCGAGGAACAGAAGCGCCTGACCAAGGCCAAGATCGTGGACACCGCGCGCTCGCTGTTCGAGACCCAGGGCTACTCCGATGTCCGCGTCGAGGACATCGTCGCCGCCGTCGGCTGTAGCCGCGCGACGTTCTACCTGCACTTCACCAGCAAGAGCGAGGTCCTGCGCGCGGTCGCCAACGCGGGCACGCTCAACAGCGTCCGGGAGTTCTACGCCGATCTGGACCGGGTGCTCACCACCGGTTCGCGCGCGGCCTTCGAGGAGTGGGTCACCCGCGCGATCTACTGGTTCCTCACCAACAAGGACATGCTCCCGGCCTGGGACGAGGCCACTGCGCTCGAACCGGAATTCCGCGCGGTGGCGCGCGAGGGCATCATGACCCTGGCCGACAGCATGCCCGCCTTCCTCGCCCGCTGGCCGGCCGACCGCCGCGACGAGGCCCGGTTGCGCATCGAACTGCTGGTCGCCCAGCTGGAACGCTTCTTCACCCGGTGGGCCCTGCAAGGGACTATCGACGTCACTGCCGACAAGGCCGCCACCGTGCTCACCGATGTCTGGTTCCCCGCGCTCCAGGTGCCGGCCGAATAGCGCTGCGCCTCAGAGCAATCCGAGTCCCCTGGCCTGGGCGATGGCCTCGGCGCGGGCGTTCACGCCCAGCTTCTGGTATATGCCGCGCAGGTGCGTTTTGACGGTGTTGACCGAGACGCCGAGATCGCTCGCGATGCTGATCGCGGTCATCCCCGACGGAAGCTGGCGCAGCACAACGAGTTCGGTCTCGGTGAGCTGCGGTGCACCGTCGGCGACGCGGCGGTGCGCGCGCACCCGCTCGACGAAGGCGTCGAAGCGCCCGAATCGCCCGCCCAGCCGATCGAGGATCTCCATCGCGCCCGGCACATCCAGGAACGGGCGGACCAGCTGCTCGGCGCACGCGTGCGCGAGGGCCTGCTCGAAGGCCTCGTCGGCCTTGCGCGGCCGGTCGAGGCGATCGGCGGCGACGGCCACCAGCAGCCAGGTGACCACCCGGGAACCGGCGGGCATCGACCCGGTAGCAGCCCCGAGCAGCCGCTCGACCAGGGGCAACGCGGCGGCGGGGCGATGGTGGTAGACGGCGAGTCCGGCCTCGGCGAGAGTCATCTCGGGCGTTGTGCCCAGGACCCGGGTGGCGTGGTCGACCAACTGCCGGGCATCGGATCTGGCCTGCACGCGCAGCAGTAGCCACAGCGTGTCGAGCACCGTGCGGCCGTTGCCCAGCAGGGTGGGGTACTCGTCTAGCAGGCGGTGCATTTTCGTACACAGCGCGGTGGCGGCGGCCGCGCGGTCGGGCGCGTCCTCGAACAGCAGCAGCCCGGTGACGATCCCCGCCTGCCGCAGTGGGGCCGGCAGGCAGGGGTCGGTCGCCGCACCAGCGGGCAGCGGCCGTTCGAAATCCAGCCCCTGCTGGTAGGCGCCGTAGGCGGCGACCACACGCGCGAGCCCGGCGTCGGCGGCCAGTTCGTAGCGGGCGGCGCAGTCGATCGCCTGCGCGGCCAGTTCGCGCGATTCGCCGACCCGGCCCGCGATCGCGGCCGCCAGCGCCAGCCCGGTCCTGGCCCGCACCGCCGCCCGGCCAAGGCCGGTCTCCTCGGCGTGCACGAGCGCGTGCCGCAATGCCGCGGCGCCGCTGTCGATTTCGCGGCCACCGAGCTCGGCGCTGCCGCAGTGCAGGGCGGCGTAGCAGTCCAGGTCCGGCTGGCCGGTCACCGCGGGCAGCGGCCATCGCGTCGAGGACGAATCACCCACCAGCACAGCGACTCCCGCGCTGACAGCGTGGTCGAGCGCGTCGGTCCACGACGCGGGCACCACCTGCGACGGCGGGCCCACGCCGACATGGGCCGCCTCCAGATACACCTCGGCGGCGGCGATATCGCCGGCCTCCACCGCGACCGCGGCGCGCAACAGGCGCACATAGCTGTCCTCGACCAGCTCCGGCTGATGCTCGACCGCGGCGAGCAGCAGGTGCCCCGTGCCGTCGAGCACCATGCGCAGCCCCCACTCCCGCAGGAAGGCGACCAGGCCGGGCGCACCCGGTTCGGCCAGCACGTGATCGAGCGCCGGCGCCGGCAGCGCGGCGGCGGCGTACCAGTCGGCCACCCGGCGATGCAGGGCGGGCAGACGCTCGGGCCTGGTGTGCGTGCCCTCGGCGAGCAGGTAGGCGCGCAGCAGCGGGTGGTAGGTGTGCCAGAGCTCGCCGTCGTGGGCGACGGTGTGCAGCGGGAAGTTCGCGCGCAGCAGTTCGTCGATGATCCTGGCGGCCTCGGGACCGGCCAGTTCCTCGGCCAGCGGCAGGCAGAACTGGGTGGGGACCGCGGTGTCGAGCAGGAATTCGAGGGTCGGCGCGGGCAGCGAGTCGATGAGTTCGGCGACCAGGAAGTCGGCGACCGCGTGCGAGGGGCGGGCCAACGCGGTGAGCGCGGTATCGCGGTCCTCGGCATTGGCGGAGAGATAGATCGCGGCGATCCGCACCAGCGCCGCCCAGCCCCGGGTGAGGGTGTGCACCACGGCGAGTTCGGTATCGTCTAGGCGGCAGCCGTGCTGCGCCAGCAACTGGGCGACCCGGTCGGGCGAGAGCGCGAGTTCGGCGCCGCCGATCCGGGTGAGCCGGCCTGTCAGGTCGAGGACATGCCAGCGCAGCGGTGGATCGAAGCGGCCCGCGAGCAGCGCGGTGACCTGGGCGGGCAGGTGGGTGAGCAGGTGTTCCAGGCCGGCCAGCTCCAGGGGGTCGGTGAGCAGATGGGCGTCGTCGATGACCAGCACCGTCGGCTCGGCCACGGCCAGCGCCGCGACCAGGTCGGTGGCGCGGTCGGCCGGAGTGCGCAGGGTGCCGTCGGGGACGAGCGCGATCCCGAGGGCGCCGGTCAGGGCCGATAGCACGTCGCTGGAGTGGTCGGTGACGGTCAGCCAGGCCACGGTCCGCGCGTGTTTGCGGTGCAGCCGGGCGATCCAATCGACCAGCGCGACGGTCTTGCCGCTGCCCGCGGGTCCACTCAGCAGGACGGTGTGTCCCGCGGTGCTCAGCGCGCGGTCGAACCGGGTCGCGGCCGCGCCGCAGCGCACCGGCGCGAAGGACAGTTCCGGGATGATCGCGCCGCTCACAGCTACCGATCGGCTGTCGCCGTGGATGTCCAGCGAACCCGACGACATCGTCATACGAACCCTCCTGAACTCGCCGTTCACCGCCCGGCGCCGACTGCTCGCCGAGCTCGACCGTAAGCGAAATGGCGGCTGAGCGTTTGCCCGTCCGGTCCTCACCGGAGGCTCGTTATCAGATCGACGCCCGCGATCGGGTGTGCGTGACTCAGTCGGGCAGTTGCGACATTCCGAGCAGCGTCAGGCCGAGGGTGTCGAGCCGGGCGAGGACGCCACGCATGGCGGTGGCGTCGGGGACGACGCCGTAGAGAGTGGTGGTTCCGGTAGCCGAATGCGCACTGCGGCGCAGCTCCGGAAAGGCCGCGAGGACGCGCTCGGTGAGTTCGCCCTCGACGACGAACTGGTAGCGGAGAGGTCCGGACGTCGGCATGTCCCCAGTGTCACCGGCCGTCCGCGCGTTCGCCTCATCCCCTCCGGGTGAAATCGGGCCCCACCTGCGACTCCGCTCCGTCGCGACACCACAGCGGCAACCAGCCACCCCGGCGGCGGCACCGGCTCGGCGAACCGACCGCCACAACCCGTTCGCGCGGCCGCCACGGACCACCGATCCGTGGCGGCCGCCGGTTCGGGTCAGGCCCGGTCGTAGGCCTGCTGGAGTTCGGCGATGTCGAGCTTGGACATCGCGCGCAAGGTGGTGCCGACCGCGATGACACGATCGGGCTCGCCGCTCATGAGCTTCGGCAGGACGGCGGGGACGACCTGCCAGGAGACGCCGAAGCGGTCGGTCAGCCAGCCGCACGGGCCGGGGGCGCCACCGGCCTCGGTGAGGGCGTCCCAGATCCGGTCGATCTCGGCCTGGGTGTCCACCACGACCTGCAGGGACGCGGCATCGCTGTGCGGATGGCCGGGGCCGCCGTTCATCAGGGTGACGGCATGGCCGTCGAGGTCGAGTTCGATGACGAAGGCCGAGCCGTCGCCCTGGCGGGTGATCTCGGTGATGCGCGAATTCGGCACCGTCGCGGTGTAGAGCTGGGCCGCCGCTTCGGCGTCGGTGTCGAACCAGAGGAAGGTGGTGACGGACATGACGTGCTCCTAGGTATGTGTTCCGGATGAACTCCTCACCCTCAGGTCGGAGCCGATCCCCCCCGTTCGACACTTCTCGGCGATTTCTTTTTCGGTTTCTTCGGCGGCAGCGTGCGGGCATAGCGCACACCGCGTTCGACCCAGGTCCGCAGGACGGCGTCGTCGTCGACCGTGGCCGCGCCGATCCGCACCCAGCCGCGCATCTCACGCCCCGCCATCACCATCGGCGTCACCGTGGCACCGTCGACCAGCGCGTCGCCCTCGGCCGGGTCGACCCGCACCATCAACCCGCCCTTGCCGCTGACGGCGACCGCCAGGTGCCCGCCGATCAGAAACGCGAGACCACCGAACATCCGCTTCTCGTCGAGGTCGGGCCGGGGGTACACGATCTCCCTGATTCGCTCGGCGAGTTCCTCGTCGTAGGCCATGGGTACCAGTGTGCGCTCAGGGACCGACAGGTGCGGGTCAGCGGCCGAGGGCGGTGGCGACCATCGGCCAGGCGCCCGCGGCGCGGAAACGGACGTCGGCGGGGATGCCGAGCTGGGCCAACCGGGCGAATTTCACCACGGCCCGTTAGCGCCCGGATACGGCTGGTATCCGGGTGGCGGGTGCGGCGCGAAGTAGGGGCCCGATCCGCCGGTCCAGAGCAGGATCACCACCGCGAGGCCGATGGCTACACCGACGCCGTTGAACAGGTGTGCGACGGTGAAACCGGTGCCGACCAGCGCGCTGAGGATGCCGAACAGGAACCACATCACATTGATCCCGAAGAACGTCGAACCGGTGATCCTGGCCCAGTTCTTGCCCGCCCGGCACGCGAACGCCATCCAGGTCCACAGGCCGGCGGAGATCAGTGTGCCCACCGCGCCCGCTCCGATACCGATCCACATCACCGCATCCAGATCGGAGCCACGCACCATCCCACTCGACGCGTCGAGGGTGTCACTGCGGATCTGATCGAGCGTGGTGAGCGTGTACGCGAACCCGAGCAGGGTGACCACGGCACCGGCCAGCATCACCATGAAGGCCAGCTGCACATTCTGCGGCACCACCCGCGGACCCGCCTGGGCCATCGGCACGTACTGGGCCCCGAGTGGCACTGCGCCCAGAACCGGTTGCGGCGGATAGGGAACAGCCTGCGGATACGGCGCCGGCGCACCGGGCGCTTCCGGGTAGGACGTCAATTCATCCTGGTGTTGCGGATGTTCGTGGTCTGCCGATGATTCCGGCACGGTGCCTGCCCCCTTCAGGTGAAGTCGGGCCAACTCTAGTCGCCGGGGCCGACACCACCGGAACGGCGACAGGGCACCGGCACCGCTGGGGACGGTCAGCGCACCCGGGCGCGGGTGAGGTCGCGGGCGGCGGCCCGGTAGCGGTCGGCGATGAGGCGGACCACCGCGGGGTGCACGCCGATCGGCTCGGCGACGCCGTCGGCGCCCGCATCGTGCAGACGCTGGTGGAACAGGCCGTGCGCCAGCAGGTACGAGGCGATGAAGACCCGGCGGGCCCCCGTCTCGCGCAGCGAGGCGACGACCTCGGGCACCCGGGGCGAGCCGGTGGCCACGTAGGCGATCCGGACCGGGGTGCCGAGGTGTTCGGCGAGCATGCCGGCCGCGCGCCGGACATCCTGGCGCGCACGCGAATCCGAGGAGCCCGCGGCGGCGAAGACCACCGCGTCGCCCGGCTGCCAGCCGGCCGCGCGCAAGCGCACGGCCATGATCCTGGCCAGGGCCGGATCGGGGCCCATCGCGGCGGTCACCGCGACCGCGCTGTGCCCGCTCTCGGCCACTTCGCGTGGCACGTCCTGGTAGACGTGGTAGCCCGAGGCGAGAAACGCGGGCACCACGACGGCGGGGCCGTCGAGGTCACGCAGCACCTCCGACGGTGACGGACCGAGCACGTCGACGAACGCGGTCCGCAGGGCCGGATTGGGCGCCACGCCTTCGGCTTCCGCGCCCAGCTCCACCGCCACCGCGTCGGCGAGCGCGGCGATCATCTCCACCCCGCGCGCACTGCGGGTGCCGTGCGCGACGAGCACCAGGGCCGGATCGCCCGGCCGCGCGGTACTCACCACACCCCGATCGGCTGCACCGCGCGCGGTGACCGGGCGGGGGTGCCGATGCCTGCGGCGTGCGGGGGCTGCACCGCCGGACGCACCGGCGGGTCGGCGCAGTCGGCGGCGTCCAGGGCGAGCCGGTAGCCGCGCTTGACCACGGTCTGGATCGCCTTCGGCGTGCCCAGACCGGCGCGCAGCCGCGCGATCGCGGTCTCCACCGCGTGGGTGTCGTCGCCGCCGCCGGGCAGCGCCGACAGCAGGTCCTCGCGCGAGACCACCCGGCCGGGCTGGCGGGCCAGCGAACGCATCAGGGCCATCGGCGCCGGCGCGAGCGAACGCACCTCACCGTCGACCACGACGCAGCCGCCGCGCACACTGATCAGATGTCCGGCCGCGTAGATCCGGTTGGCCCGGCGCGGCAGTTCCTCGGCGACATGGCGGGCCAGCGCACCGAGCCGGGCACGGCCCGGCATGGTGGTCGGCACACCGAGTTCTTCCAGCGGAGCGGCGGTGATCGGGCCGACGCAGGCGGCCAGCACCCGGCCGCGCAGCGCGTGCAGCACCGATTCCAGCAGCCCGGTCTCCTTGGCCCGCATGAGCAGCGAGGCCACCGCGGGCGCGCTGGTGAAGGTGACGCAGTCGAGGCTGCCTGCGATGATCGAGTCGATCATCGTGTCCATCGGGCCGCGATCGGCCGGCGGTTCCCAGCGGTACACCGGCACCGGCACCACATCGGCGCCCGCGCAGCGCAGCACCTCGCAGAAGTCCGGGACCGGCTCCCACTCGGTGGTCGCGCCGTGCAGCTGCACCGCGATCCGTACCCCGTCGACGCCCTCGGCGAGCAGGTGGTCGAGCACCTCGGCCGAGGACTCCGAGGCCGGTGACCATTCCTCGCGCAGTTCGGCGGCGCGGATGGCGCCCTTGGCCTTGGGGCCGCGGGCCAGCATCCGGGTCGAGGCGAGCGTGTCGCGCAGGACCTCGGCCAGGCCCCAGCCCTCGGCGGCCTCCATCCAGCCGCGGAAACCGATGCCGGTGGTGGCGACGGTGATCTGCGGCGGATCGGCGATCAGCTGCCCGGTGACCCGTTCGAGCTCGGTGTCGTCGGCCAGCGGGATGATGCGGATGGCGGGCGCGGACACCACGGTCGCGCCCTTGCGGGTGAGCAGGGTGCCGAATTCCTCGGCGCGCCGCGCCGCGGTGACACCGATGGTGAAGCCGGCCAGTCCGGGGCCGTTGTCGGTCGCAGACGTCATGAAGTCACCGGTTCGTTCGATACCGCGACGACGCCGCCGTCGATCCGCACGCCGTAGACCGGCAGCGACTGGGTCTCGTCGTCGAGGCACCGGCCGTCGATCAGCGAGAACGCCTGCTTGAGCAGCGGCGAGGCGACGACGGGCTCGCCGCCGCGATCCCCGACGATGCCGCGCGACATCACCGCGGCGCGCCCGAACGGGTCGATATTGCCGACAGCGGCGAGCGTGCCGTCGGGGAGCAGGAACAGAGCAGCCTGGACGCCGCCCTTCAGCAGGACAGCAACGCCGCGGCCCGGGATCAGGAAGTCGAGCCGGCAGGCATGGGTCCAGCCTGTGGTCGTCTCCGAAGTGATGGTGGGTGTGTCGATAACGGTCATCGGGTTCCTCCTCCGAACGCCTTACCTATTGGTACAGGCGCACTGTTTCCGCAGGGTTAAGCGCTTATTTCCCGGCTGCTGCTGTGTCCGAAGCAACACCGACAGGCATGCCGGGGAGTCCGAGAAGCACCGGAACCTTGCGCTCGCCGCTGTCGTCGAACGAGATGGTCGGGTCGGTCTCGTCAGGGGCATTGACGAAGGAGACGAAGCGCGAGAGCTTGTTCTCGTCCTCGAGCACGGCCGCCCACTCGTCCTTGTAGCCCTCGACGTGCTTGGCCATCGCGGCCTCGAGATCCTCGGCGATGCCCAGGCTGTCCTCGCACACGACGGCCTTGAGGTAGTCCATGCCGCCTTCCAGGGCTTCCTGCCAGGGCGCGGTGCGCTGCAGGCGGTCGGCGGTGCGGATGTAGAACATCAGGTAGCGGTCGATGTAGCGGATCAGCGTCTCGTCGTCGAGCTCGCCGGCCAGCAGCACCGCGTGCTTGGGGGTCAGGCCGCCGTTGCCGCCGACGTAGAGGTTCCAGCCGTGCTCGGTGGCGATCACGCCGACGTCCTTGCCGCGGGCCTCGGCGCACTCACGCGCGCAGCCCGACACGGCCAGCTTCAGCTTGTGCGGCGAACGCAGACCGCGGTAGCGCTTCTCCAGCAGCACGGCCATGCCGACCGAGTCCTGCTGGCCGTAGCGGCACCAGGTGGAACCGACGCAGCTCTTGACCGTGCGCAGCGACTTGCCGTACGCGTGACCGGACTCCATGCCCGCGTCGACCAGGCGCTGCCAGATCAGCGGCAGCTGCTCGACGGTGGCGCCGAACAGGTCGATGCGCTGACCACCGGTGACCTTGACGTAGAGATCGAACTCCTTGGCGACCTCACCGATGACGATCAGCTGCTCGGCGGTGACCTCACCACCGGGCATCCGCGGCACCACCGAGTAGGTGCCGTTCTTCTGCATATTGGCCAGGAAGTGGTCGTTGGTGTCCTGCAGCGCGGCCTGCTCGCCGTCGAGGATGTGGTCGCTCGAGGTCGAGGCCAGGATGGAGGCGACGGTCGGCTTGCAGATATCGCAGCCGGTGCCCTTGCCGTGCTTGGTGATCAGCTCGGAGAAGGTGCGGATGCCGGTGACCTGCACGACCTGGAACAGCTCGGCGCGCGACTGCTCGAAGTGCTCACACAGCGCCTTCGACATCGCCACGCCGGACTGCTCGAGCAGCTTCTTGATCATCGGCACACAGCCACCGCAGGAGGTGCCCGCGTTGGTGCAGCTCTTGATACCGGGGATATCGCAGGCGCCCTCGGCGATGGCGCCGCAGATCGCGCCCTTGCTGACGTTGTTGCAGGAGCAGATCTGCGCGTCGTCGGGCAGCGCGTCGGCACCCAGTTCGGCGCCGGCGGGCGAGATCAGCGCGGCGGCATCGGCGGGCAGCGGACGGCCGACCAGCGGGCGCAGGGCCGCGTACTGGCTGGCGTCACCGACCAGGATGCCGCCGAGCAGGGTCTGCGCGTCGTCGGAGACGACCAGCTTGGCGTAGGTGCCCTTGGCCGCGTCGTGCAGCACGACCTCGAGCGCGCCCTCGGTGGTGGCGTGCGCGTCACCGAAGGAGGCCACGTCGACGCCCATCAGCTTCAGCTTGGTGGACATGTCGGCGCCGGGAAACTCGCCCGCGCCGCCCAGCAGACGGTCGGCGACGATCTCGGCGGTGGTGTAGCCGGGGGCGACCAGGCCGTAGCAGACGCCCTCGATCGCGGCGCACTCACCGATGGCGTAGACGTTCGGGTCCGAGGTCCGCAGCGCGGTGTCGGTGAGGATGCCGCCGCGGGCGCCGATCTCCAGGCCCGAGGCCTTGGCCAGCGCGTCCTGCGGGCGGACACCGGCGGAGAAGACCACCAGTGAGGCGGTGATCTCGGACTCGTCGGACAGGTGCAGGGTGACGTTGTCCGGGCCGTCCTCCTCGATCGAGACGATCTTGGCGGTGCCGACCCCGGTGTGCACGTTGAGGCCGATGTCGGAGACGAGCTTCTCCAGGATGGCGCCACCGCCTGCGTCGACCTGGGCCGGCATCAGGCGGTCGTTGTATTCGATGACGTGCGGGGTCATCCCCAGCAGGCGCAGCGCGTTGGCCGCCTCCAGACCGAGCAGACCACCGCCGATGACCACACCGTGCGCGCCGGGACCGGCCGCTTCGGCGGCGGCGCGGATACCGTCGAGGTCGTCGATGGTGCGGTAGACGAAGCACTCGGGCAGATCGTGGCCGGGCACCGGCGGCACGAACGGGTAGGAGCCGGTGGCCATGACCAGCGCGTCGTAGGCGATGACATCGCCGCTGGTGCTGGTGACGGTCTTGGCGTCGAGGTCGATGGCCTCACCGCGCTGGCCCAGCCGCAGCTCGACCAGGGGGTCGCCGTCGTACATGTTGCCCGGCAGCGCCAGGTCCTCGGGCTTCCAGTTGCCCACGTAGTAGGACAGGCCGACCCGGTCGTAGGCGGGCAGCTTCTCCTCCGAGAGCACGATGACCTGCCACTGTCCGGCCTCGTCACGGGCCCGCAGGGCTTCGACGAAACGGTGACCGACCATGCCGTGTCCGACCACGACCACAGTTTTGCGCTGAGTGTTCATGAGGTTGACCTCCTTGATAGTGGTCGGGCGTCAGCCGCGAGCCGACGTGTTGGCGGATTCGGCCTCGAGGACCAGGTGTTCGGCCTCGACCACGACAGCGGAGTCGGTAACCGGCGAGAAAGTCGGGCGGCGCAGGAACACTGCCCAGGTGACGACCGCGCACAGCACGTAGAAGGCCAGGAAGACCAGGAACGCGGTGGTGGCGGAGTTGGTGGTGGCGTAGGAGGTGCGCAGCGCCAGGTTGATGCCGACGCCGCCGAGGGCGCCGATCGCGCCGACGAAGCCGATCAGCGCGCCCGCCGAGTTCTGCGACCAGGTGGCCTGCTCGGCCGGGGTGCCCGGCTGCGACTTGGACTTGGCGTCGAAGACCGACGGGATGATCTTGGTGACCGCGCCGTTGGCGAATCCGGAGACCAGGAACAGCACGATGAAGCCGGCGACCAGGGTGCCCATCGTCGCCCCGGAGGCGACGCCGTTGTTGCTGTCGGCGCGGCTGCTGGCGAAGACGACCAGCAGAGTCGCGGCCATCATGACGAAGAAGCTGACCATGGTGACCTTGCTGCCACCGATCCGGTCGGCCATCTTGCCGCCGTAGGGGCGGGCCAGCGAACCGAGCAGCGGGCCGATGAAGGCGATCGAGGCGGCGTACACGGCGGCCTGGGCGACGGTGTCGCCACCGGCCTTGAAGCTGATCTGCAGGATCTGGCCGAAGGCGAAGCTGTAGCCGATGAACGAGCCGAAGGTGCCGATGTAGAGGAAGGCGATCGCCCAGGACTGCGGCACCCGCAGGGCCTTGACCATGTAGGACAGGTCGGCCTTCTGGTTGGTCAGGTTGTTCATGAACAGCGCGGCGCCGACCGCGGTCACCCCGACGAGCACCAGGTAGATCGCGCAGATGACCGAGGCGTACTCACCGCCCAGGGTGGCCAGCACCAGCAGGCCGAGCAGCTGGATCACCGGCACACCGATATTGCCGCCACCGGCGTTCATGCCCAGCGCCCAGCCCTTGAGCCGCTGCGGGTAGAAGGCGTTGATATTGGTCATCGAGGAGGCGAAGTTGCCGCCACCGACGCCGGCGAACGCGGCCACGATCAGGAATGTCGTGTACGAGGTGCCCGGCTGGTTGACGAAGTACAGCGTCAGCAGCAGCGGGATGAGCAGCATGAACGCACTGAAGATGGTCCAGTTGCGGCCGCCGAAGCGGGCGGTGGCCACGGTGTAGGGAATACGCAGGAAGGCACCGGCCAGCGTCGGCATGGCGACCAGGAAGAACTTGCCGGCGGGGTCGATGCCGAACTTGTCGGTCGGCATGAACAGCACCATCACCGACCAGATCGACCACACCGAGAACCCGACGTGCTCGGCGACGACCGACCAGATCAGGTTGCGCTTGGCGATGTCCTTGCCGCCGGCCTCCCAGGCCGCGACATCTTCGGCATCCCATCCTTCGATGTCGTGGTTACGCTTCAGCGTGGTCAAGTTGGGCCTCCCAAAAGTGCGATGGCCCAACGGTAGGAAATCGGTATTGCCGGAATGCTGCGGGAAATGTCGCCCGAATCAACGGTTTCTCACCATTCGCGGTATTTCGGGGTGAGATCGGGCTGTTTGTTTCCGGCGTGTGACACAACGATTTCCGCAGGTAAGGAAGCGGCGGAATTCCCCGTCGGCCACACGTGAGGGTGTGACCTACGTTGCATTGCCTGCTGCGGCTACCAGGTATCTTCCAGCATGCGCGGCTTGCACGCCTGCCAAGCGCCGAGCAGCAGGATCAGCAAGGCGACGCCGAGCATGACGAACGGGATCAGCCAGCCGCCGGTCCAGGTGTGCAGCATGCCGAACAGCAGCGGGCCGACGCTGGCCAGCGCGTACCCGACGCCCTGGGTGAAGCCCGACAGCGCGGCCGAGCCCTGCGGGGTGCGGGTGCGCAGGTTGATCAGGGTCAGTGCCATCGGGAAGGTGCTCGGGCCGAGACCGAGCAGGATCACCCAGAACACCGGTGCGCCCATCGGCGCGATCAGCAGTCCGGCGAAGGCCGCGACGAACAGCGCCATGCAGCCGACGACCACCGGGAACGGGTTGCGCATCCGCGAGACCACGGTCGGGGCGCCCAGCGCGGGGATCAATCCCATCAGCGCGAACAGCCCGACCATGCTGCCGCCGAAGCCGGCGCTCGCGCCCGCGTCGGACAGGATCTTGGGCAGCCAGGCGAACATCGCGTAGGTGGTCAGCGAGGTCATGCCGAACATCGCGGCCATGCCCCAGGCCAGCGGCGAGCGCCAGATCCGGCCCGTGGCCGCGGCCGGTTCGGCGGGCAGCGCGGTGACGTCACGCCGGTCGCGCCCCGCCCGGTCACGCAGGACGAACAGCCACGGCACCGCCGCGGCGAACCCGACCAGCGCCCACACGCCCATCGAGATCCGCCAGCCGTGCGCCTGCGCCAGCGGCACCGCGACGAAGGCGGGAATGACGGTGCTCAACTGCACCATGACGATGTACAGCGAACTGATCGCCGCCAGCTGGTCCGCGAAGTACCGCTTGACCAGCGGCGGGATCACCACATTGCCGATGCCCATCCCGAGCAGCACCACACCGGAGAAGGCCAGCAACTCCCCCGTCCCGTGCGCGAACGCCCGCACCAGCGACCCGGTTCCGGCCAGCAGCATGGCGATGAACACCGTGCGCTCGAGCCCGAACCGCCGCACCAGCACCGGCGTCACCAGCCCGGCGAGCCCGAACATGACGGTCGGCAACATGCCGAACACCCCGACGACCGCGGTCCCGTACCCGATATCGGCCCCGATGCTCTCGGCCAGCGGACTGAACGCCGTGACGGCGGCGCGCAGGGTGAGCGCGGACATGATGATCGCCGCGAGAACCAGCAGCCGCCCCTCGATCAACGATCGACGACTGATCCGGCCCTCGTCGACCACGCCCTCCGGCTCGAGGTCGCGCAGCTGCGGGGCGGTAGCGGATTCATGGAGCGGCGGCATCGCTAAATCATAGGATGACCCGATGACCGGATCCAAGCGACTGTGAGCGAAAGTACGCGGGAAGGCGGGCAAGTAGTGTTGCTGACGTGCAACCCGTCCGGCGAACCAGCCTCATCGCCCAGGTCACCGAGCAGCTTCGGGCCGAGATCCGTTCCGGCCGTTGGCCGGTCGGTCAGCGAATTCCCACCGAGCCGGAGCTCACCGAGCTCACCGGCACCGGCCGCAATACCGTGCGCGAGGCCGTCCAGGCGCTCGTGCACGCGGGCATGCTCGAGCGCCGCCAGGGCTCGGGCACCTATGTGATCGCCACCTCCGAGGTCGGCGGCACCCTGGCGAAGTACTTCGCCGACGCTCAGGAACGCGACATCCTGGAACTGCGCGAGGCCCTCGACACCACCGCCGCGGGTCTGGCCGCGCGTCGCCGCGACGACGCCGACATCGCCAATCTGCGCCGCCTGCTGACCGCACGCAGCAACAGCGACTGGTCGGGCCCCGAACCCGATCCGGCCGCCATCGCCGCCGATGTGGAACTGCATCGCGCGATCGTCGTCGCCAGCCACAACGCGGTCTATCTCGAGTTCTACGATTCGCTGCTGCCGGTGATCGAGCAGGCGATCCACGCGCGCACCGCCCGGACCAACGACTCGCACGACACCGAGCACGCCGAGCTCGTGCAGGCCGTCATCGACGGTGATCCCGACCGGGCCATGCAGGCCACCCGCTGCTTCCTCGCGTCGATGATCGCCGAGTATCCGGACAGGTAACCGATCGGTCACCGCGGGAGCTTTGGCCGGTGAGGTCGAGTTGGCGGGAACGTCACCGGAGGCCATCGGCGCGCAACAACCGGTTCCTACCGTTGTTGCGATGACAGCGACAGCAGCCACCGGCCAGAAGCCGGAAACCCCGTCCTTCGAGTATCAGCAGAAGGGCCGCTGGCTGACCCAGTGGACCCCCGACGATCCCGCGTTCTGGGAAGGCGGCGGGAAGCGGACAGCCCGCAAGAACCTGTGGTTCTCGGTGTTCGCCGAGAACCTGGGCTTCAGCATCTGGGTGATCTGGGGCTCCATCGTCACCGCGATGGGTTCGGCCGGTTTCGGATTCCTGGCCGGTCTGGGCAAGGGCGACCCGACCGCGGTCAGCAATGCCCTGCTGCTGACTTCGGTGCCGACGCTCGTCGGCGCCGCCCTGCGCATCCCCTACACCTTCGCCGTCCCGAAATTCGGTGGGCGCGCGTTCACTTCGTTCAGCGCGGCGATGCTGTTCATCCCGACCCTGGGCATCCTCTACTTCGTCAACCAGCCCGACACCGGGCTGTGGGTGTTCCTCGTGCTGGCCTCGCTGGCCGGTGTCGGCGGCGGCAACTTCTCCTCCTCGATGGCCAACATCTCGTTCTTCTTCCCCGAGGGCAAGAAGGGCGCCGCGCTGGGCCTCAATGCCGCGGGCGGCAACCTCGGCGTCGCACAGACCCAGCTGATCGTGCCGTTGCTGATCACCTTCGGCACGCACCTGATGGCGAAGGACGCGGGCGGTTACCGCTTCGGTATCACCCTGGCCGTGCTGTTCTGGCTGCCGTTCATCGTGATCGCCACGCTGGGCTCGCTGTACTTCATGGATTCGATCACCGAGGCGAAGTCCGACGGCCGCTCTTACCAGCTGGCGCTGACCAACCGGCACACCTGGATCATGGCCTTCCTCTACATCGGCACCTTCGGTTCGTTCATCGGCTTCTCCTTCGCCTTCCCGACGCTGATCAAGGCCACCTTCCCGGAGCTGGCCGGCATCGGCTGGATCAGCACGCTGGGCAACCTCGCCTTCCTCGGCGCGCTGGTCGGTTCGTTCAGCCGGCCCTTCGGCGGCTGGGTCGCCGACAAGGTCGGTGGCGGCGCGAAGATCACGGTGTACGTGTTCGGCGGGATGGCGATCGCGGTGGCGTTCATCGTCGCGGCGGTGGAACTGACGAGCTTCCCGCTCTACCTGGCCGCCTTCCTCGTGCTGTTCGTGCTGGCCGGTATCGGCAACGGTTCGACCTACCGAATGATCCCGTCGATCTTCAACTCGACCGCCGGGAAGTACGCCGCCGAGCACGGGATCGACTTCGCCGAGGCCGCCGTCTCGGCCAAGCGCCAGGCCGGTGCCGCGATCGGTGTCATCGGCGCGGTCGGCGCGGCGGGCGGCTTCGTCGTCCAGCAGGCGCTGCGGCTGTCCAATGTCCACCTGCACACCATGGCTCCCGCCTTCTGGGCCTACGCCGCGGTGTTCCTGGTGATGGCCGCGGTCACCTGGTGGTGCTACCTGCGCACTTCCTTCGCCGTCACCCGGGTTCCCTCACTGGCTCACGCCAACGTCTGACCACCCTCCCCGACAGCCACGTCCGGCCTCCCGTGCCGAACGTGGCTTTCGGCCGTCACGGCACTACGACGCTGTGTGACAACGGTTTTCGCGAACGTTTATGGCCTCTTGCCCCGGGGTGCCCTTACTCTGGGAGGTGGACGTTGCGTCGGGGCGGCAGAGGTGAGCGGTAATTGGACATCTCAGACAGGTTGACCGAACCGGTGTTCCGGTCTGCTGTCGTGGATGATCTGCCCGCGATCGCCGAGCTGGAGTCCATCGAGTTCGAGCCGCTCGCGTATCCGTATTTCGCACTGCGCCAACTGTTCGATGTGCACGGAACGCACTGGGTGGTGGCCGATCTGGGCGGGGCGGTGTGCGGGTACGCGCTCGTCGCGGTCGGGCCGCAACGCAACGCGTGGCTGATCGGTTTGGCGGTGGCGGCGCACTGCCGGGGGCGCGGGCTGGGGCGGTTGCTGCTCGAGCGCGCGGTCGCGAGCTGCCGGGACGGAGAGGTCGACGCGGTGTTCATCACCGTGCGCCCGTCGAACGCGCCCGCGGCGAATCTGTACAAGGAATCGGGTTTCACCCTGGCCGGATACGAGGACCAGTACTTCGGGGCGGGCGAACCCCGCGAGCTGCTGGTGCACTGGCTCGAACCGGAACCGCACCGGTGGCCGCCGGTGGACCGGTGGGATCCACGCTGGCGCAAGGGCGGTCATTCACCACCGGGTGGATGAGCGCCGAATCGGGGGAAACTGATGGACCATGCCGACCAGCGCAATCTCAGCGAGTTCGTCGCCGCCAAGACGAACCTGATCCACCGTCATGCCGACGCCTACGCCGCCGAGATCGCCGACTTCCGGCGTGGCGACGGCGCGGAGAACGAGCACGCGCTGCTCGACGACTTCAACCACCAGGTCGAGAGCATCCTGCTCAGCTACACCCCGCCCACCAGCCGTCGCGCCGGCGACAGCCTGGTCTTCGACCACCTCTACGGCGACGCCGACCCGGCCCGGCTGCGGACCGCGGGCGAGGACCTGCAGCTGGTCACCACCTTGAGCGCCCTGTTCGCCGCCGAGGTCGAGACCCGCGGCCCGCTGCGGCTGAGCCGCACCCAGGACATCCTGCTCGCCGAGGTCTACGAGGAGATCGGCGAGCATCTGCTGCGCGCCCGGCTGCCCGCGCACGCGGTGCTGGCCTTCCGCCAGGCCTATCGGCTGCACACCGTCGTCGAGGACGTGCGCGGCCAGGATCGTTGCGGACTGAGCCAGGCCAGGGCCCGGACCCTGGCCGACCCCTCGCGCCTGGGCCGGCTGCGCGGCCGGACCTCGGATCTGTTGTGCGGCTATGGTTATCGCCCGTTCCGGCTGCTGGCCTGGATCGCCGTGCAGATCGCGCTGTTCACCATCGCGGTGGTGGCGACCTCGCACACCGATCCGGGTGTGGCGATGTATCTGGGGTTCATCAGTTTCGTCAACCCGCTCGGCTACGAGGACGTCGAGTCCACCGGCACGGTGGCGCGGGTCATCCTCACCGTCGAGGCCTACACCGGCATCGTGTCGAGTTCGGTGTTCTTCGCGCTGCTGGTGCGGCAGCTGTTCCGGTTGTGATCACCAGACGGTACTCACCCGGTTCAGCGCGGTCAGGGTGGCGACCGCGAGCCGGTCGCGCAGCTGCCCGACCCGCGCGTGCCACTGTCTGCTGAAGCCGGGATCGGCCTCGAGCACGTCCCACAGCCCGCGCAGAGCTGGGGGTGTCGCGGCGCCCGGCATCCACAGGTAGACCAGGTGCTCGAGCAGCGGGCTGATCACCTGATCGACCGGCGTGCGCGACAATTCGTACATCTCGGCCTCGTCGATGACCTCGGTGAGCACGGTCAGCAACCAGTCGTGCAGGGCGAGATCGTCGCAGAAGGCGTGCACCGCGGCCAGTTCGGTGACATCGCCGACGACGAAATCGGCGGTGCGCAGCTCATCGGGATGCATCGTCATCGTCATGGTGGGCGCGCTGCCCTCGACTATCCGTGCCGCCCAGCGCAATCGGGTGGTCGGGGTGTGCAGCGGCGGATGCTGGTCGAGCATCGGATTGCGGCGCACCCGGGTGGCCAGTCGCGCGGCGACGGCGCCGGGATCGAAGGTGTCGGTGCCGGAGTCACGCACGGTGAGGAATCCGGCGGCCAGCGCGGCGCCGAGTCCCGCCGGGACCCGGGTGAGCACCTCGGCCACACCCGGCCTGCTCAGATAGTGCACCCATTTCTGGCGCCGGTCCGAGGTCGCCGGCACCACCGAGCTGTGCGCCGAACTCTGCATGATCCGCCCGCCGACCACCGCGGCCTGGGCGGCGACCGTGCCGACCGCGCGGACCCGCCGCTGATCCGGTGTGGCGAAACGGCAGTCGATGCCTTCCACCACGACCGGCGACTGCGCCCAGACCACCGGGCGTTCGCGCGAACGCACCGGGCGTCCGCGCACCAGAGCCATCAGTTCCGCGGACGAACCACGGCTCAGGGCAGCGGCTTCGGGCAGCAGACCGGTACGTACCTCGCCGAGCACCGCCGACACCGGGGGGCGCAGTTCCATAGCCGCAGCGTACTGGCACCGACTGGCAGCGTTACGGCCGGTACACCCAGCGCGCCGGAACTCACTCCGCGCACAGGAAGTAGTGCGCGAGCCGTTCGCTGATCCGCTCGGTCGGGGTGATCCGGTTCTCCTGGGCGCGCTGAGCGTACAAGGCGCTGACCCCGGGATCGATATCGAGGTGATCGAGGATCTGCTGCACCGAATGTTCGATACCCAGATAGCGTTTCGGCAGCACCGACATCGATCGGAAGGCCGCGAACGGTGGCGCGTCGTGCAGCTGCATGACCGAGGGCAGCAAACCCCAGGTATCGGGCCATTCCTGGGTACGCCAGTCCCGGTAGTCCACCGGCTCGGCCACCCGCCTGCCCTCGAAACGCACCATCCCCAACCGCAGCAACTGCCAGACCGAGGCCAGGAACGGGCACGACCAGTGCGGGTCGTCGCGGTCCGGCTCGCGCCGCCACATCTCCACATCGAGGAAGATCGAATGGTTGCGCCTGCTCAGTTCCTGCGGCGGCACATAGTCGCGCAGGTCCATGGCGTCGCGGCGTTCGTCGTCGCTGGAGCGGCGGCCGTTGGCCAGCCAGCCGAGTTCGCTGGTGGGTGGTCTGCGGCCGGTGTAGTCCTCGAGCGGTTCGGCGACCACCATGTCGGCGACCACCTGGGCGAGCTCGATCGGGCTGCCGCCGCTGTCGCGGCGCGGCACCACCGCGCAGCCGGATTCCCGGCCCAGATAGTCGATCCGGATACCGCATTCCTCGGCGATCCCCAGGAAGACGGGCAGGATCTCGCGCGGGTCGGTGGTGCCGCGGAAGTAGTCGTCGATCAGAAAACACGTGCTCACCCTGACCCGGGCGCGCCCGCCCGCGCGCTCGGCGAACTCTTCGCGCGCGATCTCGGTGAAGGCGCTCACCAGCGGCGCGACCCGCTGGAACTGGGCGCGGATCGCCTCGGGCCGGTTGGCCAGCTCGTCCATCGAGAAATGCCCGACCTCGAGCGAGACATGTGACATGGCCACCGATTCCACTCGGGTGGCGGCCGTGGCCTCCTGGAACGTCGACACCATCGCGCTACCCCCGCCTGTCGATCGGCACCCAGGTGTCGGGATCGACCAGTTTCCTGGCCAGCCCTTCGAAGGCGTCGACGGTTTCCTGGTTGGCGATCCCGGCGCTCACGTCGGCATCGAGGATGATCTGCTCGCGCCACTGCAGCACGGGTTCCACCGGCGTATCACCCAGTAGCGAACCCTGGCCGAGCCGGTACTCCGCCGCCAGCGAACGCAGCGCCGCGTCCTGGCGCAGCAGCCAGGCCGCCTGCGGTCCGCTCGCCGCCGCGGACTGCTCGCGCAGCGAGGGCACCGCCGTGCGGACGAAGCGGATGCGGCGCAGCAGCTCGTCCTCGGTGTAGAGCGGGCTGCCACCGATATCGGTGGTCGCGGTGCTCAGCAGGCCCTTGGGCCCGCGGACCAAACCGTGCGCGGCCACGATGTGCTGACGGGTCCAGCGATGGAACAGCAGCCAGCAGACCCGCTTGTCCGGCATGTACTTCGGCGCGGTGGCCTCCAGCGCGATCTGCATCGCCACCGAGCGGCCCGAACTCAGGTCGACGATCACCACTTTGAAGGCCGCGTCGAGTTCGAGCAACAGGTCGACGCAGCGCCGCACCACCGCCGGATTGTTGGCCTCCATCGCCTCGCCGCCGCCCTCGTCACCGGGGAGCAGCACCAGCTTGCCGCCCCGGGAACGCTGACTGCGCAAGGCATCTCGATCGGTGCTCGCGCGCACGTCGAACCGCTGCGGATCGCTGATCTCCCCGCGCAGATACGAATGCAGGCCCCGCCCCGGCGAGGCGCCCCGCTCCACACCGCCGATCTCGAACAGCGCGCCCGCGGTGGGCGAACCGAAGTCGAAATCCACATAGGCAGTGCTCATCCCGCGCACACCAAGCCGATAGGCCAGGTTGCAGCTGGTGACCGACCGGCCGGTCCCGCCCTTGTCGGACGTGGCGAACACGATCATCGGTTCAGATACTCCTCATCGCATCGGAGCGGGCGAAAGCCAGGCGATCGAGTTCGATCAGCGCCGCGGAGGCCAAGGTGAACGACGTGCCCGGCTGACTGTTGATCAGCGCGCGAGCACGGGTGAGCCGCTCCTCGATCATGTCCAACGTCCGCCGGTTGGGCGAGGAGTCCGACTGGCTGACCTCGAGCATCTCCTGATCGAGCAGATGTTCGGCCTCGCTGAGTATTTCGACGGCTCGACTCACCATGGCGGTCGAGCGCAGCGGCGTCTCCCGATAGGTGCGGTCGGCGGTGACCAGGCACTCCACCAAGCGCTCGGTCAGATACCACGACGGTCGCGATCGGGTGTGCCCACCGAAGACCCCGGACGGATCGTCCCACAGTCCGGGTGCCTCGCCCTCGGTGATCATCCGGCGCTCGAGATGGTCCATCACGGTCTTGGCCAATTCCATCAGCTGGTCCCGGGCGGCGATATTGCCCGAGAGCTGCGCGGCCTGCAGCGTGCGCTTGAGCAGCACGGTGGCGAAGTCGGAGACGATCCATTCCAGCTGCGGCCCACCGCCGTCGGCCTTCTCGGTGCCACGCAGCACCATGCGCACGCCGGGGTCGTGCAGGGCCACCGCGGGGTCCGACCTGGTCGGCCTGCTCTTGATGCGGCCGCGCCGGGACAGCTCCTCGAAGATCGCGACGGCACGGGTGAGGTCGTCGTCGGAGGCGGTGCGCGCGATCAGTTCCTGGATCAGCACCGCGGACACGGTGAGACTGAAGTAGTCGGACTCCTCACCGTCGGAGGTCCGCCACGGAATGTCCTCCAGTGGCCAGCGCCCCGAGCCGAACCGGGCCACGGTGGACCAGTACCGCTGGGTCAGGTCCCAGCGCAATCGCAGCGCCTCCGCCAACCGCTGCTGGTCGGCATTGAGCAGGTCGAGTTCCCTGGTGCGTTGCGAGAGAATGTCGTTGATGCCGTCGAGGGCGACGATGGTGAAATACAGGTAGGGACGGGGATCGGCGATGCCGGCCACCTGTGCCACTTCGCGATCGGGAAAGGTCACCGGATCGGCGTCCTGCACCACGCCCCAGCTCCAGCCACATTCGAAGAGCTGGTCGTCGTCGATGAAGTCGGTGTGCGGTGTCCGGCCCAGTTTCACGTCGGTGCGCAGCCGGGACCTGACCCGGTCCAGGCTGACGCGCGCCTGCTCGAGGATGGTGCGCTCGGACGCGCCGGACTGATTCAGCATCGCGAGCATGGCCCGCCCCGACGGTGACGTCGCCGAGACGGTGTTGACGACGAAGCTGCGGATCAGGCCGGTCATCGCGACGGTGAGGCGGGCACTGAGGCCCGCGCTCAGCGTCGCGACGCGGTCGTTGATGTCGGCGCGGCGCTCGGCATCGGCCCAGCGGTCGAATACGCGGGCGAAGCCGAGGCCGGCCAGGCACAGCGTGGCCGACATCGAGTAACTGTCCACCACTTCGATGGCCGACTGCTGCTCGGTCGGGCGCACCTCACCCGCGGGCCGCAGATAGCTGCCCGCGTCGAAGCGCGGCGTTCCGTCGGCATCGGTGTTGCGCTGCAGGTATTCCTCCAGCAATCCGATCATGGTGATGCCGATCCGGGTCGGCCCGCCGAAGGCGCCGAGTACCTCGCGTACATCGTCGGACATCGACTCCGGCCGGTCCAGCGCGAAGCTCTCGATCTCGGTCGCCGGATACAGCAGGCACAGCAGCTGTTCGGAATCACTGATCGAATTGGCCTCGAGTACGCCGTCCCAGTGCCATTTCTCGTCCCGGTAACAGGCCGAGAGCATGGCGCGCCAAATATCCAGAATCTGTTGTCTGGGCTGGATTCTCACCCGCAGCAATCCTCACCGCTCGTGACGGGCCGCAGTGGGTCCCGCGGGTCCAGCGCAGGACACAGGGCGGCGATGCTCGATGAAGATAGCACGGGGCGCCGCAGGATACGTTGGGTCTCAACGGTTTTGAAACCACATCCGACCCATTGGTCACGATGCGCGCATTTCGCCCTTACAGCGCCAAACGGACCATGTCCGCGGTGCGGGCCAGCCCGGGAAAGGCCTCCGGCGTCGAGCGCGGATGCAGGGCGTGCACGGCGAGCCGGAACATCAACGCCCGCAACAGCATCTGCGGCCACTCCGGCAGGGTCGACCAGCGATCCAGCAGACCGTCGTCACCGCCACCCCAGGCCAGCGCGTCGACGACCACCACGCCCGCCGCCCATGCGGCGGGCCGCCAGTACGGGGTGATGTCGGTGAGCCCCGGGGTGTGCGCGCCGGCGAACAGCACGGTGCCGAACAGGTCACCGTGCACGAGCTGATCCGGCGTCCGGACCGGCTTGCGCAGCGTGGACAGCTGACCGATCAGCTCGAGACTGCGCTGCCCGTCGGGCGTCGCGGCGATCGGGACCCCGCCCGCGCGCAGACTGCGCAGCGGCACCGACTCCCAGGCCGCGCGATCGGCGGCGACGAAGACGTCCACGTCGACCCACGGCGCCACCGGCGGCTGCACCAGGAATCGCGGACGGTCCAATTGCGCGGTCGCCTTGTGTAATCGCAGCGACACCGAGACCACCTCGTCGTGGCGCGGCTCGGGCGCACCGTCGACATAGGTGTCGGCCCGCCAGCCCGACACCACATAGCGGCCGTCGGTCGCGCGCACCGGACGCGCCACCCGCAGCCCGTCCACCGCGAGCGTCTCGCGCACCTTCGCCGACCACGCCGCGCGCGCGTGGTCGGCCACCGGACTCAGCACCACATCACCCAGCCGCCAGCCACCGTCCCAGTCGCCGAGTGGGACCGGCGTCACTTCGCGAAGTCCGAATGTGGCGCGCACATGCTCGGGAGGTTCGACTGAGGTCACGGCCGTACCGTAACCCCGAGGTTGCTCGCCGAGCCCCAAGGCACGCTGGCACAGTCCACTTTGCGACCTCGCCGCAACCCGCGGCGAGGCCGGGCGGTGGATCAGTAGACCGGCAGCGAGGGATCGACCTGCTTGGCCCAGGCGACCACGCCGCCCTGCAGGTGCGTGGCATCGGCGAAACCGGCGCGCTTGAGCGCGGCGAGGGCCTCCGCCGATCGGATACCGGTCTTGCAGTGCAGCACGATCGGCTTGTGCTGGGGCAGTTCGGCGAGCGCGTCGCCGGAGAGGATGCGGTCCTTGGGGATCAGCGTCGCGCCCTTGATGTGCACGATGTCCCACTCGACCGGCTCGCGCACGTCGATCAGCACGACCTTGTCCCCGTCGAGCAGCTCGGCGAGCTCGGCGGCGGTGATCGTAGACCCGGCCGCGGCCGCGGTGCCCTCCTCGGAGACCACACCGCAGAACGCCTCGTAGTCGATCAGTTCGGTGATCGGCGCGCGTTCCGGATCGCGGCGCAGCTTGATGGTGCGGTAGTTCATGTCCAGTGCGTCGTAGACCATGAGCCGGCCCAGCAGTGTCTCACCGATGCCGGTGATCAGCTTGATCGCCTCGGTCACCATCACCGAACCGATCGAGGCGCACAGCACGCCCAGCACGCCGCCCTCGGCGCAGGACGGCACCATGCCCGGCGGCGGGGCCTCCGGGTACAGGTCGCGGTAGTTGATGCCGCGGCCGTCGGGGGCGTCCTCCCAGAACACCGAGACCTGGCCCTCGAAGCGGTAGATCGAGCCCCACACGTACGGCTTGTGCGCCAGCACGGCGGCATCGTTGACCAGGTAGCGGGTGGCGAAGTTGTCGGTGCCGTCGACGATCAGGTCGTACTGGGCGAACAGCTCGACCGCGTTGTCCGGCTCCAGGCGGATCTTGTGCAGGTTGACGGTGATCCCGGAGTTGATCTCCAGGATGGAATCGCGCGCGCTGTCGGCCTTGGAGCGGCCGATATCGGATTCGCCGTGAATGATCTGGCGCTGCAGATTCGACATGTCGACCTCGTCGAACTCGACGATGCCGAGGGTGCCGACACCGGCCGCGGCCAGGTACAGCAGGGCGGGCGAGCCGAGACCACCGGCGCCGATCACGAGCACCTTGGCGTTCTTCAACCGCTTCTGACCGTCGACGCCCAGATCGGGAATGATCAGGTGGCGGCTGTAGCGCGCGACCTCGTCCTTGGTCAGTTCCGCGGCCGGCTCGACGAGCGGCGGCAGAGACCCGTTGAATGACACGTCAAAAACTCCTGTGTTTATCTACGGCTGTGGGGTTGGCAGTGGTTACAACGTCGTCGGCTGCGGGGTTCTTCCCGCCCATGTTCCCGCACCGTGGGTACCACTATCCGCGCGGGTAGGGCCAGGGGTTGAAGCGGCAGCGCTTGCCGTCGGCGGGTACCACGCCGTGCGGGTCGAGCACCGCGATGTCGTTGTTCTCGGTGCCGAAGGTCTGCTGCATCATGATCGGCGCCAGGCCGCCGTCGGTCTCGCACGGCTGATGGGTGTGGTAGCCGATGGCGTGGCCGACCTCGTGGTTGATCTGATACTGCCGGTAGGAGCCGATGTCGCCGTCGAAGGCGAGCGCGCCGCGCACCCAGCGCACCTCCGACAGCACCACCCGGTCCAGGCTGGCGTTGTAGCACGAGGAGTCGATCGGGATCTCGAATCCGCAGGCGTTGCGGGTGGACTCGCGGGAGGTCAGCGAGATCCGGAAATCGGGGTCGCCCGCGTCGATGCGCAGGAAACCGAACTTGGTGTCGTGGGTCCAGCTCTTGGGGTTGGCCAAGGTGGTCTCGATCATCTTGACCACCGCCGCGTCGCCGCCGAAGGGCTGGGTGTCGATGCCGTCCTCGACCTCGACGGTGTAGCGGAAGACGCGTTCGGTGCCCGCGCCGACCTGCGGGCTGGTTCCCGGGACGATGTGCCAGGTCCCCGCCCCGCGCTCGGCGAACGCGCCGCCGGCGGGCAGCGCGCCCAGCGGGAGATCGGCGGGGAACTTCCCGTCGCCGGGCGGGGCGCCGATGATGCCGGACTCGGCCGACTGCGTGCTCAGCGCGCCGAAACCGGGATCGGCCGGCGCGGACACCGGCGCGGTGCGCACGGCGTCGACGACCACCAGCACGGTCACCGCGAGCAGCACCGGCAACGCGTAGGCGCGCCACCCGTAGGTGGACACGAACCGGCCGAGCGCGCTCTGCTTCTTGACATCCTTGGCGTCGCGTTCGGGGCTGCGCTGCCTGCCGTTGTCGGACTGGGTGGGATCCCAGCGGGCACGCAGCGGCTGACGGGATCGGTCGGCGGGCTGATACAGCCCCAGCGGGTCGTAGACCTGCAGTTCCCGCCCCTCTGGCGCCGACGTCACTGAACCGGACTCGGTGGGTTGCGTGGGGCGAGCGACATCGCGCCCGCCGCCGGATGGTCGTTCCGGTCGGTCGGTCACCACACCAGATTCTCACAGTGCGCAACCCGACCCGTCGGGCGCCCGCACGAGATAGGGCGGTTACGGCCCGGCGAACTCCGTAGGCTGGTACTACATTTCCAGGGCGAAACTGTGCGGGAACACCGTGCGAGTATCGTTCGTGAAAACCTGGACCGCACATCCTCGGCCCGGGGGCAACGACAAAGAGAGCCGAGATGACTGACCTCGTGGACCGCATGACCTCGCGCCGATCGGTGCCGGAGACGGTCCCGTCCAAGCGCGGCACCCGGATGCCAAGGGACGAACGGCGTCAGCAGCTGCTGCTCGCCGCCAGCGAGGTCTTCGTGCAACGCGGCTATCACGCCGCGGGCATGGACGAGATCTCCCAGGTCGCAGGCGTCAGCAAGCCGGTGCTGTACCAGCACTTCGCGAGCAAGCTGGAGCTGTACCTGGCGGTACTGCAGAACTACGTCGACATCCTGGTGTCGAGCGTGCGCCAAGCGCTGCGCTCCACCACCGACAACAAGCAGCGCGTGCGTGCCGCGGTCGCCGCGTACTTCGATTTCGTGGACAACGAGATGCAGGGCTTCCGCCTGGTCTTCGAGTCCGACCTGACCTCCGAACCGCAGGTGCAGCGCCGCGTCGAGCAGGCCACCGAGGCCTGTGTGGACGCTGTGTTCGACCTGGTCGCCCACGATTCGGGCCTCGACCCGTACCGGGCCCGCATCCTGGCCGTCGGCCTGGTCGGTGCCAGCCAGTTCACCGCCCGGTACTGGCTCGAGGCCGACCGCCCGATCCCCAAGGACGAAGCCGTCGACACCACCGTCGCACTGGCCTGGGGCGGCCTCAAGCACGTGCCTTTCCGCCTCTCCGGGACTTTTGACTAGCCCGCCTCTCCGCGATTTCGGCCGGCCATCGAGGAGCTGGTTGCGTTCCTGATCGGGCATGCGGGAGTGTTGTGGGTGTCGTTGTGGGCGTGCCCGGCGAGTTACCCATGTTCGTGCGAAATCAGGTGTCGCGTGCCGTAAAGGCAAGAAAACCCGCCATCAGTGCGAGATGGCGGGTCTTCTTTGTCCGGGTTTACACCGTGGCGAAGCCGACGCGGCCTGCGGCGGGGGAGCCGATTTCTACGTAGGCGACCTTGGCAGCCTGGATCAGGAACTTGCGGCCCTTCTCGTCGGTGAGCGAGACGACGCCGCCGGCGCCGCTCAGCGCGTCGGACACCAGCGCCTCGATCTCGTCAGGGCTCTGCGCGCTGTTGATGACGAGCTCGCGCGGGCTATCCGAAATACCGATCTTGACCTCCACGGCCAACCTCCGAACGTAAGAGTCCTGTGTTGTCGCCTTCCAGGCTAATGCAGGGACCCCGGGCCGGTGGCACGCCCATCTGCGCTGTGAGCGAACGGCTCAGGCCGGTTCGAAACTCCGGGGAGGCCGAACAGCTACAGTCCGAGTTGGGCCATGCGGGCGGCGTGGCGTTCCTGCATGCGGTCGAACAGGGTCGCGATGCCGTTGAGGTCACCCGTCGCGGCCAGTACCAGTTCCGCGAGCTCGTCGCGCTGGGCCATCACGTACTGCGCCTGGGTGATCGCCTCGCCGAGCAGCCTGCGGCCCCACAGCGTGAGCCGGTCGCGTTCGGAGCGGCTGGCGGCGACCGCGCCACGGACCTCGTCGACGACGAACTGGGAGTGCCCGGTCTCGGCGAGCACATCGCGCACCACGTCGGCGACCTCGGCGGGGAGCACGCCGGCGATCTCGGTGTAGAAGTCGGCGGCCAGACCGTCGCCGACATAGAACTTGACCATCGATTCGAGCCAGGTCGATGGATCGGTGGAGGCGTGGTAGGAGTCCAGCGCGCCCTGGTACTGGCTCATCGACGCCTCGGGGTCGGCACCGCGCGCGTTCAGCGCCGCTTCGAGCGTCTCGAAGTGCGCGAGTTCGGCGGCGGCCATCTTGGCCACGGCCACCCGGCCGCGCAGCGACGGAGCCTGCTCGGCTTCCTCGGCGAGCCGGTAGAAGGCGGAGAGCTCACCGTAGGCGAGGACCGCGAACAGCTCGGTCACCCCCTGGTGGTCCGCGGCGAGCGGTTCGGTGGTGACAACATCCGGCGCGGCAGAGGTCTGGGCTCCCATGCGCATCAGCTTAGTCCCGATCGCCGATCAGTCGCGTTCGGCCAGGAACTTGTCCAGGTGCGCCCAGGTGGTCTCGCGGGCCTCCGGTCCGGTGAGAATGCCGAGGTGGCTGCCCGGGCAGACCTCATAGGTCACCGAAGGTGCACCGCTGAGCGTGCGCAGCCCTGCCTCGACGGCGGCCTTGGGCGTGATCACGTCGGACGCGCCGCCGATCAGCAGTACCGGCACCCGCACCTCGGCGAGGTCGACGGTGCGGCCGGGCAGTTCGAGCTTGCCGTTGCCGATGTCGTTGGCCAGCATCATCCGGCCCCACAGCTGGCCGTAGAAGCGGCCGGGGTAGCCGGGCATCGACGCCTGGAACCGGTCGATGGATTCCATCTTGGCCAGGGTCTCGGTGCGCGCGATATTGCTCGCGATGAACATCGGTCGCGCCAGTTCGCGTTCGAAGGCGGCGAGCCGGTAGGCCACCCTGGTCAGCGGCGCAGGAATGCCGCCCGCGGCACGCACGAACGCCGTGGTCGCCCGGCCACCGGTCAGGCTCGCGACCGCGCGCAGCTGCGGGATGCCCAGCATCTTGTCGTAGTCCAGCGGCGCGCCGACCGCGGTGACCGAGCGGATCGGCAGGCTGGTGTTCGCCGCGGCGGTGAGCAGGGAGAACATACCGCCGACGGACCAGCCGACGAGGTCGACCGGGGCGCCGCCGCGATCGGCGCTGGTGCGCAGGATCGCCTCGGGCAGGATGTCGAGAATCCAGTCCTCGAAGCCCATCCGGCGGTCGGCGAAGCCGATGTCGCCGTAGTCGACCACATACGGCGCGCGCCCGGTCTCCACCAGATACCTGGCCAAGCTCTGGTCGCGGCGCAGGTCGAAACAGGTGGCCGGAGCGGCCAGCGGCGGCACCAGCAGCACCGCGGAATCGCTTGCGGCGGACTGGAATTCCGTCTCGTAGCGACGCAGCAGGCGGTGCGGCTCGTCCCACAGCACGGTCGAGGGCGCCGGATCGACGGGCTCGATGCCCGAGCCGAAGCTCAGCGCCCACGCGTTGCGCGCTGCGGTGGTGACGGTGTCGGTGATGCTCACAGGAAGAAATGTCTCACACCCGGTACCGCCGGTAACAGTGAGTTCGATTACACCCGGGGACACGCGCGAAATCAGGGGTTGGTGAATTGCGCTGCGCGACACCGCCGGTATGCACTCCGACCTGCGGCAGAACTGATTTCGCGCGGTATTCAGCCACGTCGAAATTCGGATTGCGCACATTATCACGCTACAATCTCCGTGGACAACGCTAATTTTGCCGCCCCGGCGTACCCCGCGGGCGCGGCACTCCACCGGCCACCGCGCCGGCGGACAGCGGCGATGTCCACCGAAAATGTGCGCGCACCGAATCCGCATCACCGATCGTGCCGCGCCGATGACACCGTCACACGGTTATCCGGCGCCTGGTCGAGCGAGTATCACAGGCGGATATGTGGTCGTCGCGGGCTGCCTGCCCGCCCCACCTCGTGCGTGCGAGATGCAATGACGAGGAAGGCACGAACCCTGAGCAAGATCACTGTCGAACAGGAACCCGGCTTGACCGACACCCTGCTGACGGCCGAACTGGACAACACCCACATCCCGCCGAGTTTCGCCGAATTGGGCGTGCGCGAAGAAATCGTGCGCGCGCTCGGCGAGATCGGGATCGAACGCACTTTCGCGATTCAGGAACTCACCCTGCCGCTGGCCCTGGCCGGTGAGGATCTCATCGGTCAGGCACGCACCGGCATGGGCAAGACCTTCGGTTTCGGTGTGCCGCTGCTGCACCGGATAGCCACCGCCGACACCGGAACCACCCCGCTCGACGGCACCCCGCGCGCACTGGTCATCGTGCCGACGCGCGAGCTGTGCATCCAGGTCACCAAAGACCTGGAGAACGCGAGCAAGTACCTGACCAACCACCAGGGCCCGCTGAAGGTGACCGCCATCTACGGTGGCCGCCCCTACGACACCCAGATCGCCGCGCTGCGCGACGGTGTCGACGTGGTCGTCGGCACCCCTGGCAGGCTGCTCGACCTGGCCAACCAGAACCACCTGATCCTCGGCAAGATCGGCGTGCTCGTGCTGGACGAGGCCGACGAGATGCTCGACCTCGGCTTCCTGCCCGATATCGAGCGCATCCTGTCGATGGTCCCCGACGCGCGCCAGACCATGCTGTTCTCGGCGACCATGCCTGGCCCGATCATCACGCTGGCCCGCACCTTCCTGACCCGCCCGACCCACATCAGGGCCGAGGAGGCCAGCGATTCCGCGGTGCACGATCGCACCGCGCAGTTCGTCTACCGCGCGCACGCGCTGGACAAGAGCGAGCTGGTCGCGCGGGTGCTGCAGGCCGAGAGCCGCGGCGCGACAATGATCTTCACCCGCACCAAGCGCACCGCGCAGAAGGTGGCCGACGACCTGGCCGAGCGCGGTTTCGCGGTCGGTGCCGTGCACGGCGACCTGGGCCAGATCGCCCGCGAGAAGGCGCTGGCCAAGTTCCGTAAGGGCACCATCGACGTGCTCGTCGCCACCGATGTCGCCGCGCGCGGTATCGACATCGACGACGTCACCCACGTCATCAACTACCAGTGTCCCGAGGACGAGAAGACCTACGTGCACCGGATCGGCCGCACCGGCCGCGCCGGCCGCACCGGTGTCGCGATCACCCTCATCGACTGGGACGAGCTGCACCGCTGGGCGTCCATCGACAAGGCACTCGGCCTCGGCATCCCCGAGCCCGCCGAGACCTACTCGCGCTCCCCGCACCTCTACACCGACCTCGGCATCCCCGAGGGTGTCACCGGCGTGATCCGCAAGCCCAAGCCCGTCCGCGAAGAGGGCGACGTGGTCGAGGAGCGCCCCGAGCGCCCCAAGTCGACCCGCAACCGCCGCCGTACCCGTGGCGGCAAGACCGACGCACCCGCCACCGACGGCGCCACCACCGAGTCGAACGACGAGGCACCGGCCGAGGACACCACCGAGGGCGACAAGCCCGCCCGCAGGCGTCGTCGCCGTCGCAAGCCCGCCGACCAGGCGGACGAGGCGAGCACCGCCGACGCCGCCACCGGCGACGCGGCGACCACCGACGCGGCGGACACCACCCCGGCCGAGGGCGAGGCCACCGAGGCCAAGCCCGCCCGCCGCAGGCGCCGTCGCAAGCCCGCCGAGGCAAGCGCCCCCGCAGACACAGCGGTAACCGTCGACGCCTGACCACACCCCCAAGCTGCGGACCCCGGGAGCGACCGCCACCTCCCGCACTCCCAGCCCCGCACATCCCGACCCCGAGGAGGGATCCGCCGCGCAGCGGCGGGGGGGGGGGGGGGGGCCCCCCGCCCCGCCCACCACACCAGGCCGGCCCCCCCCCGCGGCAACCGGGGCAGAGGGGCCCCCCCCCCCCGC
>NZ_JBHZBX010000001.1:489010-689548 GCF_042755165.1 Nocardia sp. NPDC059177
CTCGAAGCGCATGCGCCGCAGGCGCGAGTCTCGAGCGCTGATCGGCGGCCCCCAAGGGGCCGCGACCTCGAGCGCGCCAGCGCTCCAAAAACACAGCGCATACCGTCCTGGGTCACCAAACCCCAAGTCAGCCGCGCACCCCCCACTCCCTCTACACTGCAAACCGTGCTCGCACCCGAGCGGCGAACGCGCGCCGACATCTTCACCGCTGTAGCGATCGCCGTCACCGTATTGGTGGCGGCGATCGTGGTATGGGCCCGCGCCGATGCCACCGGCACCGATTCCGTCGTCGCCTCCTCCCCCGCCCCCACCGTCACCGCCGCCACCCAGGTACCCACCGTCCTACATGAACGCTGGCACGCCGCCGACGATTCGAGCAGCCGCGCGCTGATCGCGGGCAATGTGGCGGTCACCGGCGCGGACGGCACCGTCAGCGGGCGTAACCCGCAGACCGGCGAGCAGCTGTGGTGGTATCGCCGGGACATGCCGCTGTGCGCGGTGCAGTCGCAGTACGGCTCGGTCATCGCCACCTACCGTGATCAGCGCGGGTGCAGTCAGAGCGTGATGCTCGACGCCGGCACCGGGCAGCGCAAGGTGGCGCGCAGCAGCTACATGGACGACGACATCCAGGTCACCGGCGACGGCACCTACCTGCTGGCGCTGGGCCCCGAACGGCTGGAGATGTGGCGCTCGGATCTGGTCCGCACGCTCGAGTACGGCTATGTCGACGCCCCGGTCAACCCGAACACCCAGCCGCGCTCGGGGTGCACGCTGCGGTCGGCGGCGTCGAGTTCTTCCCGGCTGGCGGTGCTCGAACGCTGCCCCGGCGACACCACCGACCGGCTGACCGTGCTCAATCCCGCGCCCAAGGAGGCGACCGATCCCGAGGAGTACGGCTCGCACGTGCTCACCGCGCCCGGCGCCGACGCACCCGAGGTGCGCGTGATCGCGGTGTCGGACAACAAGATCGCGGTCTACTACCCGCCGACCGCGCCCACCGCGACCGGTCTCGGCCTGCCCGCGCGGCTGGCCGTGTACGACGGCAACGGCAACGAGCTCGCGACCCATCAGCTGGCCGCGCCGTGGACCGCCGACACCACCGTCACCCGAATCGGTTCGGCCGTCTACGTTTTCACCGGCGACAGCCTGATCTCGTTGAACACCAGCACATTACAGCCGGTGTGGACGGTCCCCGACGCGCTCGGCACGCCCGCGCTGATGGCCGGGCGGCTGCTGGTCCCGGTCGCCGACGCACTGCTGGCCGTCGACGCGGGCGACGGCGCCACCGTCGGGCGGATTCCGGTCCAGCGCAGCGACTACACCGGCGGCGTCATCTCCACCGCAGTCCTCGGCCCGACCGTGTTCGAGCGCCGTGGCGGGGTGCTCTACGCCCTGGGCTGAATGTCGGACCGCCCTGCCATGATGGAGCCATGTCCGTACCCGAGGCCCGACTGGTCCTGCTGCGCCATGGCGAAACCACCTGGTCGAGTCAGCGCAGGCACACCGGCCGCACCGATCTGCCACTGACCCCCGACGGCGAGGCGCAGGCCCGCGCGGCCGGGCCGGTGCTGAAGTCCCTCGAACTGCGCGATCCGCTGGTGTTCACCAGTCCCCGCCTGCGCGCCAGGCAGACCGCCGAGCTGGCCGGGCTGTCCCCCGCCCTGATCGACGACGACCTGGTCGAGTGGGACTACGGCGACTACGAGGGCATCACCACCGCGCGGATCCGCGAGACCGTCCCCGGCTGGACGGTGTGGACCCATCCGGTACCCGGCGGCGAGACCGCCGACCAAGTCGGCGCCAGAGCCGATCGGGCACTGGGCCGGGCCGAACCCTTACTGGCCGAACGCGATGTCGTGTTCGTCGGGCACGGCCACTTCTCGCGGGTCCTGATCGCCCGCTGGGCCGAGTTCCCGGTCCGGGAGGGCCGTCGCTTCGCCCTGTCGACCGGCGCGATCAGCGTGCTCGGTTTCGACCACGACGCCCGCAGCATCTGGGGCCACAACCTCACCGCCCGCACCGAACCGATCGAAGGAACCGGCCGATGAGTACCGCTGTCCGCCGCGCCACGCCCGCCGATGTCGCGACGATGGTCGAGCTGGTGCACGAGCTGGCCGCCTACGAGAAGGCGCCCGAGCAGTGCACGCTGACCGCGGAGCAGTTGCATACGGCGCTGTTCGGGCCGTCGCCCGCGCTGTTCGCGCATGTCGCCGAGCACGACGGCGTGGTGGCCGGGTGCGCGATCTGGTTCCTGAACTATTCGACGTGGGACGGCGTGCACGGCATCTACCTGGAGGACCTGTACGTGCGCCCGGCGACCAGGGGTAGCGGGCTCGGTCGCGCGTTGGTCGCCGCGCTCGCCGCCGAGGCGGTAGCGCGGGGCTACAGCCGGGTGTCGTGGTCGGTGCTCACCTGGAACACGCCGTCGATCGCCTTCTACGAATCCCTCGGCGCCGCAGCGCAGGACGAGTGGATCGGGTATCGCCTCGCCGGTGCCGAACTGGCCGCGCTGGCCGCCACGGTGCGCTGAGATGCGCGTCGACGCGCCCGCCGAGTGGCCGCGCACCGAGGCCGAGGCGATCGCCCTGCAGCAGGCGTTGCGCCCGCTGGTGCGCGCGGAAAACCCGGCGCCACCGCGATTTCGCACCGCCGCCGGAATTGATTCGGCCTATGCCGAGGACGGCACTGTCGCGACCGCCGCCGTCATTCTCGATATGGTCAGCATGGAAACGGTGGAATCGGCCGTCGCACAGGGAATTTCGACATTTCCCTATATGCCGGGACTACTGGCGTTCCGGGAACTCCCGGCCACTGTCGCCGCCCTGGAAATGCTCACCGCCACACCGGATCTGCTGGTGTGCGATGCCCAGGGCACCGCGCATCCGCGCCGTTTCGGGCTGGCCTGTCATATCGGGTTGCTGACCGGAATTCCGACCGTCGGCGTCGCCAAATCGGTGTGGGGTGAATACACCGAACCGGGACCACGGCGCGGGGACGCCACCGATGTCACCATCGACGGCGAAGTGGTCGGCCGGGCACTGCGCACCCGCGACGCGTTGAAACCGCTGTTCGTCTCGGTCGGCCATCTCATCGACCTGGATACCGCGTGCGCGCAGGTACTGGCGCTGACGCGGGGTTTCCGGCAGCCGGAGACCACCCGGCGAGCCGACCACCTGTGCCGGGAAGCCCTGCGGGCGGCTACGGCCTGATCAGGCGCGCTGGTCGTCTTCGGGGATTTCGCCGTAATCCTGAGCCATGTACCGGCTGGTAGCCGGGGCGAACAGGGCGCCGAGGGTGCCGAGGGAGAGCACGGCCAGGAGGGTTCCCCACAGCGGCTGGTGCGAGTCGGTCAGCAACGACCACGCGACCGGCAGCAGCAGCACCTGCGCGATGACCGCGATGGCGCGGCCCCAGCGCTTGCCACGCAGCAGCCCGATGCCCGCGGCGAGTACACCGCCGAACAGCACCCCGAACCAGATCGCGGTGCCGATACCGCTGGCGACCGACTGATCGTGCCCGGTCGCGGCCCGCACGATCAGCACGATCGCGGTCCCGACCCCGACCAGCCCTTCGAGCGAGACGAGCGCACCGGCGACACGCACCGCAGTCGGGATTCCACCCGCCACCGACTCGACGTCGTGCTGCTCCTCAGCACCACGCTGCTCGTCACCTTTGGTCATATCCGGCTCACCCACAGGCCCCACCCTACGGCCATCCCGACCACGCACCCCCGACCCCTAGGGAGGGGCCGGTTGACGGCCCGGCCCGCCGGTCAGGTGCCGCGGCGTAGGCGACGAAGGAGCAAGCCGCGGTGCCTGACCGGCGGGCCCCGAGGGGGCCGTCAACCCGCCGCGCCGCAGGCGCGGCAAAATAAACACAGTGCGGACGTTGCTGATCGTCAATCCGAATGCCACCTCGACCACTCCGGCGACGCGGGATCTGCTCGCGCACGCCCTGGAGAGCCGGACACAGCTGACCGTTGCGCACACCCAGCATCGCGGCCACGCGGCCGAATTGGCCCAGTGGGCATCCACCCAGGAAATGGACCTGATCGTCGTGCACGGCGGCGATGGGACGGTCAACGAGACCATCAACGGATTCCTGCCGCTGCCGCAGGTCGGTGACGATCAGGTGTGGCGGCCCCGGCTCGGCATCATCCCGGGCGGTTCGGCCAATGTGTTCGCCCGCGCGCTCGGCATCTCCCCCGATCCGGTGACAGCGACCAATCAGCTCATCGATCTGCTCGGCCGCGACGCCGACCGCCGGATCGGGCTCGGGCTCGCCGACGACCGGTGGTTCACCTTCAGCGCCGGCGTCGGTCTGGACGCCGATGTGTGCGAGTCGATCGACGCCGCCCGCGCCAAGGGCCGCAAGGCCACGCCCGCGCGTTATCTGCGGACCACGGTGCGCCAGTTCTTCCGCGCCCGCAGGCGCGAGCCCGACGTCACTGTCGAGGTCCCCGGACATGATCCGGTGGAGCAGGTCTATTACGCCTTCGTCACGAATTCGAGCCCGTGGACCTATCTGGAGGACCGGCCGATTCGTACCAATCCCACAACAACCTTCGAATCCGGGCTCGGGGTGTTCGCCGTCCGGTCGATGAGTGTGACCCGAACCCTGCTGCTTGCCCGCCAGTTGCTGGCCGAGAATGGAAACCCCAAGTCAGCCGCGCTCTTTCGGGCCGACGACGTGCCGTCGGTGCGCATCGACACCGGCACCGAGATCGGCCTGCAAATCGATGGCGACTTCATCGGAAAACGCAAGATGGTGCATTTCACATCGGTTCCCGGGGTCCTCGATGTGGTAGCTCCCAAGCCCTCGTGAGGTTCTGACACGCAGAAAAATCTCCCGGTTGCGCTGCGAAAACCAGGAGACGCGAGTACAAAGGACCGGGCAGGTTCCCCTTGCGGGTCCCCGAGAGCGTGATCTCCCCCACGGTGCGCCGGACACCTATTGACATCTACGGTGTTCGTGAAAGCATTCACAAGCAACCGTGCGGAAACATTCGAGTCGCACAAGTGAACGATCCACTAACCAGAGGTGCCCTTTGGGGTGCCCGCGCAAAGGAGCAGAGGAATGGACTGGCGCCACAAGGCCATCTGTCGCGATGAGGACCCCGAGCTGTTCTTCCCGGTGGGTAACAGTGGTCCTGCGCTCGCGCAGATTGCCGATGCCAAGCTGGTCTGCGCCCGCTGCCCCGTCACTGCCGATTGCCTGTCATGGGCCCTGAAGTCCGGACAGGATGCCGGCGTGTGGGGTGGAATGAGCGAAGACGAGCGTCGCGCGCTCAAGCGGCGCAACGCGCGCACCCGTACGCGTACCTCCGTCTAGTCGACGTAGGAGGCGTTGCCGGGCCATCCAACCCCCGGCCCGGTAACGCATGTAGCGAACCCGGCACCTCGCGGTGCCGGGTTTATTGTTGCCTCGCAGCGGTTTTCAGCGCCCGGACCGACGTCCGAGCGGAACCCGCAGCACCGCGTCGGTACCCACCTCGGCACCGGGATGCAGCCCGATCGAACCACCCAGTTCCGAGGTCACCAGCGTGCGCACGATCTGCAGGCCGAGCCGGTCGGAGCTCTCCAGGCTGAAACCTGCGGGCAGCCCGCGACCGTCGTCGCTGATGATCACATCGAGCCAGCGCGCCGAACGTTCCGAACGAATGGTCACCATGCCGTTCTGACCCGCGTCGAAGGCGTGCTCGATCGCGTTCTGCACCAGTTCGGTCAGCACCATCACCAGCGGTGTCGCCCGTTCGGCCGAGAACACCCCGAGCGAACCGGCCCGGCGCACGGTGATCCGCGCGGTGTGCACGGTGGCCACATCGGCCATGATCGGCAGCAGCCGGTCCACGACCTCGTCGAGGTCGACCTCTTCGTCCACCGACATCGACAGCATCTCGTGCACCGAGGCGATGGAGGTGACCCGGCGCACCGATTCCGTCAGCGCCACTTGGGCTTCCGGGTTCTCGGTGCGGCGCGCCTGCAACCGCAGCAGCGCCGCGACGGTCTGCAGATTGTTCTTCACCCGGTGGTGGATCTCGCGGATGGTGGCGTCCTTGCTGAGCAGCGCGCGGTCGCGCCGCTTCACCTCGGTGACATCGCGCACCAGCACCGCGGGCCCGGCCAGTTCCCCGCCGGGACGCAGCACCAGCGTGCGCAACAGCACCGTCGCGCCGCGCGCCTCGACCTCCATCCGCCTGCCGGTGCGACCGGCCAGCGCGGCCTGGATATCGGCGACCACTTCCTGCGCGTCGAACGGGTCGGTGATCAGCGAGCGGGTGGTGACGGCCAGATCCTGGCCGACCAGATCGGCCTGCATCCCCATCCGGTGATAGGCCGACAGCGCGTTGGGGCTGGCGTAGACCACGATGCCGGCGGTGTCCAGGCGGATGAAACCGTCGCCGGCGCGCGGGCTGGAATGGGTGGCCGCGCGGTCCTCCGGGGTGGGAAAACTGCCGTCGGCGATCATCCGGCACAGGTCGTCGGCGCAGGAGACGTAGGCGGTTTCCAGGGTGGAGCGCACCCGTGAGCGCTGCAGGTCCGAGTCGCGGCTGAGCACCGCGATCACGTCCTCGCCACAGCGCACCGGGATGGCCTCGCGCACCGCGTGCAGCGGGCTGGGGTGGTAGACCCCGCTCACCTCGACCTCGGTGTCGGTGCGCACCGGTGCACCGGTCAGCAGGGCGTCGAACACCTGCGGGAAGTCGGTCCGCGAGGCGGTGGTGCCCACCTTGTCGTCGAGATGGACGGTGGGCGCCGTCGTCGGGCGGATCTGGGCGACACACACGACGTCGGCGCCGTCGGCGACCGGTCCCGCCCCCACCCACAGCAGCAGATCCGAGAACGAGAGGTCGGCGAGCAACTGCCAATCGCCCACCACCCGTTGCAGATGGTCCACGGCGATGCCGGGAAGGTCGGTGTGTTCGGCCAGGAGCTCGCTCAGTGTTGCCACGGATCTACCGCTTCGTTCCTTCCCCGGCCTACGCGATCGTGGCGATCAGGTCGCCCGCCTGTAGTACCTGGCCGGGCGCGACGTCGACCGAGGTGATGTCGCCTTCGATCTCGGTGAGCACCGGGATCTCCATCTTCATCGACTCGAGCAGCACCAGGGTCTGGTCGACCTTGACGTGCTCACCCACTGTGACCTCGACAGCGAGCACGGTCGAGACCATCTCCGCGCGCACTTCTTCAGGCATGACACCCCGTTCGTTAGTCGTTCGGCCACCGCGTGCGGGCGGTGGCCGTATCCGCCGAAGCTACAGCCAATCACACATGAAACAATGGCTGTCGATCAGATTGTGCTCCGCGCTGCGGCGGGGAGGACCCACAGAAGGGAGCTACCGATGGGTAAGCGTGGACGTAAGAAGCGCAGCCGCAAGGGCAACGCAGCCAACCACGGCAAGCGGCCCAACGCCTGAGCTTGGTTCGGATACCGAAAAGGGGCACCCGGCGGGTGCCCCTTTTCTGTGTCTGTGCCGTGGGTCTCAGCCCTCGGTGGTCTCGATCCTGGTGACCGTGATGGACCGGTGGATCTCCAGCTTCAGCCGGTCGCGCAGACCTTCCGGCGCGTGCTCACCACCGCATTTACGGCTGAGCAGGCCCTTGATCTTCTCCTCGATACCGTAGGCCTCGATGCACGGACTGCAGTGGTCCATGTGCTGCTGGAGGCGCTCGCGGGTGGCCTGATCGCATTCGCCGTCGAGCATGAGCCACACGTCCGCGAGTACGGCGGTGCAGTCCATCTCCATATCGGGGTCGCTCACTTCGTAACCTCCTGGCGTTCCCCACGGTCGAATCCACGTTCGCGCGCCACATCGGCGAGCAAACTCTTGAGTTGCTTGCGGCCGCGATGCAGCCGGGACATCACGGTACCGATCGGAGTGCCCATGATGTCGGCGATTTCCTTGTACGGGAAACCTTCGACATCGGCGTAGTACACCGCCATCCGGAATTCCTCGGGCAACTGCTGCAGCGCCGACTTGATCTCGTCGTCGGGCAGCGCGTCCAGGGCCTCCACCTCGGCCGAGCGCAGACCGGTGGACGAGTGCTCGGCGGTGGCCGCCAGCTGCCAGTCGGTGATCTCGTCGGTCGGGTACTGCGCGGGCTGACGCTGCTTCTTGCGATAGGAGTTGATGTAGGTGTTGGTCAGGATGCGGTAGAGCCAGGCCCGCAGGTTCGTGCCCTCCTTGAAGGACTTGAAGCCCTGGAAGGCCTTGACGTAGGTCTCCTGCACCAGGTCCTCGGCGTCGGCCGGGTTCCTGGTCATCCGCAGGGCGGCGCCGTAGAGCTGATCCAGCATCGGGAGCGCATCGCGCTCGAACCGCGCGGCCAGCTCGGCTTCGTCGTCGCTCGTCACACCAATCCCTTCGATCGCCGTAGTAGCCGAATCTACCGGCTCGGCGGAATCGACGGGCAAGCGCGCACCCCGCACGGCGATGGGACGCTCCTCGAGCAGCACTGTCACTATCTCTCCTTCGCATCGCTCGGCGGGCCGGTGTGTCACACCTGTGCAACACCGCACCCGTGCGCCGGTGTTCCCGTTCGGGAGCAAAATCTGGTTGCGCCCGCCGATAAAGTGCTGTTCATGGCAGCCGCGTCGACGCCCGCGATCAAGGTCCTCACCGGTGCGGGGATCACCCATCGGGTGCACGCCTACGCCCACGACCCGCGCGCGGAGTCCTTCGGTGACGAGGCCGTCGATGCGCTCGCCGCCGAACTCGGGGTGCTGCCCGCGCAGATCTTCAAGACTCTGGTGATCGAACTGTCCACCGGCGCGCTCGCGGTCGCGGTGCTGCCGGTGCCTGCCAGGTTGTCGCTCAAGGCGGCGGCGGCCGCGCTGGGCGCGCCGAAGGCCGCGATGGCCGACAAGACCAAGGCCGAACGCAGCACCGGCTATGTGCTGGGCGGGGTCTCGCCGCTGGGGCAGCGCAAGCGGCTGGCGACCGTCCTCGACGCCTCGGCGCTGGACTGGGACCGGGTGCTGTGCAGCGCGGGCAGGCGCGGCCTCGAAATCGAGCTCGCCCCGGCGAATCTGGTGCGCGCGGCCGGCGCGGTGACCGCCGCGATCACCAGCTAGCCATCCGTTCGGGGGTCCGGTTCCGAATCTCCCCCAGACGCATTCCGCGCCCGGTACGACCGATTCGATACCCGAGGATGTGATGCGAGAAATGTCCGCTCGTTCGACGATCGCCACCCTGTCCGGTGCTCTTGTCCTCACTGTCGGCGCGCTCGCTTTCGCCGCGCCGGCCACCGCGATTCCGCCGGTGGCACCATCCGCACCCACCGCGCCGGGCGACTACCCGCTCAACGGCCAGGGCACTCCGAAGAACTCACCGCAGCAGCACACCGAACCCGAGCGCAGCGAGGAGGCCGAGAAGGCCGAGAAGCTCGGCGGCGGGCTCGCCACGGAGGTGATCGACCTGGTCACCGGCGTCATCAAGTGCGGCTTGAACATCGCCACGGACTCGGTGCCCTGCACTCTCTGATCTCCCGACCATCGGGTGGTCAGAACAGTCCCGGTGGGCCGGCCGGATCGCCGCCGGTCGCGTCCGGTTCCAGCAGTTCGGGGCCGTTGTTGCGGACATTGTTGACCAGCGTGGACACCGGTCGGGCCACGATCGTGGCGACCTCGGCGGCCGAGGGCGGCGTCAGCAGGTCGGCGGGGGCCGGGTGGTCGGGGTCGAGCCAGGCAGCCCAGTGCTCGCGCGGCATGGGCAGCGGCATACGGTCGTGGACGGCGGTCAGATCGCCGACGGCGTCCGTGGTCAGAATCGTGCACGACAGCAGCGGCGGCGAATCCGGCTGCGCGCGGTCGCGCCACACCGACCACAGTCCGGCCATGTAGAGCAGTGAGCCGTCGGCGTGCGACATGTAGAAGGGCCGCTTGACCGCCTTGCCCTTCCTGGTCGGCGCCGGCTCGACGAGCCATTCGTACCAGCCGTCCATCGGGACCAGGCAGCGCTTGTGCTTGGCGGCGTCACGGAAGGAGGGCGCGGTGATCGCCCGGTCGGCGCGCGCATTGAACAGCGGCTTGCCCTTGGCGGGCACGCCGGGTTCGGCCGCCTTGGTCCAGGACGGGATCAGCCCCCAGCGCATCCGCCGGATCCGTAACCGGGGGTCGTCGTCGGGGTCGCCGTGCGCGTGCCGCTCGACCACGGTCAGCACCTGGGTGGTCGGCGCGACGTTGTAGCTGACGCCGGCGTCGGGCAGCGTGGCGTCCAGCCCGGTTTCGTCGACGGCGTCGAGGTCAGCGGCGAGGCGGGCCGGATTCGTGGTCGTCGCATATCGTCCACACATCTGTCCATGGTCGCACCACCCTCCGACATCCCGGTGTGACACAGCTGACGGCGACCACGCCGATTTGTGCGCCACTGATGTATCCGGACCGCACATGAGAGAGGATGGGCGGGTGAGTTTCTGGCCAGCGCCCCATATCGAGGTCCCCGTCCACGCGACCGTGACCCTGCCCGGTTCGAAATCCATCACCAATCGCGCGCTCATCCTGGCAGCGCTCGCCGATGGTCCGTCCACCCTCACCGGCGCGCTGCGCAGCCGCGACACCGACCTGATGATCCAGGCACTGCGTGCCCTGGGGACCGAGATCACCGGTGACGCCGAGACACTCGAGGTCACCCCCGCTCCCCTGCACAACGCGGCCGTCGACTGCGGCCTGGCAGGCACCATCATGCGGTTCCTGCCGCCCGCCGCTGCCCTGGCCACCGGCGACGTCGCCTTCTTCGGAGACGAACAGGCCCGCCATCGCCCGCTGACCACCATCCTGGACGCGCTGCGCGCGCTCGGCCTCGACGTCGACGGCGACGCGCTGCCGTTCGTCGTGCACGGCACCGGCAGCCTGCGCGGCGGCACCGTCACCATCGACGCCTCGGGATCCTCGCAGTTCGTCTCCGGGCTGCTGCTCTCGGCGGCCCGCTTCGACGAGGGCATCACCGTCCACCACGACGGCAAGCAGCTGCCCTCGATGCCGCATATCGAGATGACCGTTGAGATGCTGCGCCGCGCCGACGTGGCCGTCACCACCCCGGCCGATTCGCGCAGCGCGCAGACCTGGACCGTGGCGCCCGGCCCGATCCGCGCGGTGGACTGGGAGATCGAGCCCGACCTGTCCAACGCCACCCCGTTCCTGGCCGCGGCCGCGGTGACCGGCGGCGAGGTGAGCGTGCCGATGTGGCCGCGCGGCACCACCCAGCCCGGTGACGTGATCCGCGAGATCCTGGTCCGGATGGGCGCCGAGGCGCGGGTGTTCGACGGCGTGCTCACCGTGCGCGGGCCGGAACGGCTGGCCGGCATCGATATCGACCTGCACGATGTCGGCGAGCTCACCCCGACCGTCGCCGCGCTGGCCGCACTGGCCGATTCGCCGTCCTATCTGCGCGGCATCGCGCACCTGCGCGGCCACGAGACCGACCGGCTGGCCGCGCTCTCGGCCGAGATCAACCGCCTCGGCGGCAATGTCACCGAGACCGCGGACGGTCTCGAGATCGTGCCCGCCCCGCTGCACGGCGGGCAGTGGCATTCCTACGCCGACCACCGGATGGCCACCGCCGGTGCGATTCTCGGCCTGCGCGTGCCCGGGATCGAGATCGAGGACATCGGCACCACCGCCAAGACACTGCCGACCTTCGTCGCACTGTGGGAGCAGATGCTGGCGCCCGCGTTATCGGGTGAGGGAGCGGTGCGCTGAGCCGCCGCGGCCGCACCGCAGCCAGCTACGACGAATCCGATGTCCGGGTCCGGCCGGGCAAGGCCTCGCGCCCGCGCACCAAAACCCGGCCGCAGCACAACGACGCCGAGGCCGCCATGGTGGTCTCGGTGGATCGCGGCCGCTGGGGCTGCGTGCTCGACAGCGACGCCGACCGGCGGATCGTCGCCATGCGCGCCCGCGAGCTGGGCCGCACCCCGATCGTGGTGGGCGACCAGGTCGACGTGGTCGGCGACCTGACCGGCAAGCCCGACACCCTGGCCCGGATCGTGCGGGTCGCCGACCGCGCGACGGTATTGCGGCGCACCGCCGACGACACCGATCCGTTCGAGCGGATCGTCGTCGCCAATGCCGAGCAGCTGTTCATCGTGGTCGCGCTGGCCGACCCGCCGCCGCGCACCGGTTTCGTGGAGCGGGCGATGGTGGCCGCGTATGCCGGTGGGCTGGAACCGGTTCTGGTACTCACCAAACGCGATCTGGTCGCGGAATCCGAATTCGCCACCGCCTTCGAGGGTTTGGACCTGAAGATCATCTACGCCGGGATCGACGATCCGATCGAGCCGGTGCTCGACATCCTGCGCGACCGGCTCAGCGCGCTGATCGGGCACTCGGGGGTGGGTAAGTCGACGATGGTGAATCGTCTTGTGCCCGACGCCTATCGGGCGGTCGGTGAGGTCTCGGGCGTTGGCAAGGGCAAGCACACCTCCACCCAGTCGGTGGCGCTGGCACTGCCCGAGGGCGGCTGGGTGATCGACACTCCCGGCGTGCGCTCGTTCGGCCTGGCCCACATCACCCCCGACGACGTGATCGCCTCGTTCACCGACCTCGCCGACGCCATCGAGGACTGCCCGCGCGGCTGCACCCATCTGGGTCCACCCGCGGACCCGGAGTGCGCGCTCGACCAGCTCCCCGGCACGGAACGGCGGGTGGCCGCGATTCGTCAGCTGCTGACCGCGTTGATCGCCAACGAGACCTGGTAGCAACCGATTCCGTGCCGGGGTTCCTGCTCAGAAGCTGAACGATCCGGTGTCGAGACCGCCACCGTCGCCGGGCTCGGGCTCGGTCGGCAACTCGGCGACGGTGACCACCCTGGTGGTCGACGAGCTCGCCACGCCGCTGCGGCCGGAGAAGGTCGCGCCGATGGTGTAGGAGCCGGGCGCGCCCGGGGTCCAGACGATGGACGCCTTGCCGTTCGCGGCGACGGGGATGTCACCGAGGACGTTGTCACCCGCCTTGAACTGGATGGTCCCGCCGGCCGCGGCCGGGGTCACACTCGCCTCGAGTGTCACCGCCTGGCCGACCTGCGCGCCGCTCACCTCGGTGATGGTCGTGTTCGACACCGCGTCGCTGGAGACGGTGATAGCCGGGCCTTTGCCCTGGTAGGTGCCGTCACCGAGCGAGCCGCCGTAGTGCATCGAGGTCGGCAGCGGGGTGTCGCGCGCGCAGTTCACGCCGACGGTGTACTGGATCTCGAAGGTCTGTGACTTCGGCGAGATGTTCGGGTACACCGGGTATTTCGTGACGCCGAACTCGGCCCGGGTCCAGTCCGAGGACGAGGTGTCGAGCTGGACCGCGTCGCCCGACATCTTGGCCGAACCAGGCACCGGGCTCAGGCATGCCGGGTGCAGGTCCTTGATCGAGTAGATGTACTCGACCGGGATGCCGGTGCGCTCGAACTTCGTCGTCACGGTCACGACATCGCCGACGACCGGGTTGGTGTTCGACACCGTCCTGGTGAATTTGCTGTTGCCGTCGGTCCAGCTGATCGAGCCGGGCGCGGCCATCGCGGTACCGGGTACCGCTGCCACCGCGAAGCCCGCCGCCACCGCGAACGCGGCCAGCGAACCGGCCACACGCTGCACTGTTGTGTCCACCATCGTTGTTTCTCCATCTGCCAGGCATTGATTCGCCCGAGGTGGCAGCAGTAGATCACGCCATGGTGGGCCACCGGACGAAAATCAGAAATGAGTATCATTCAGATTGCGAATTCGACTCGCGTTCGCTAGCGTTCACGACGACGACACCCACCGCCGGTACCGTCATGCCCATGAAGCCACCGGCGATCGGTTATCTGCGCCGCGACATCTCGGGTGTCGCCCAATCCTGGGATGAAACGCAGATCCGTTCCCTAGCCGAGCGTCTCGGTTACCGCTTCACCAAGACCGTGGTCTTCAGCGAGCGCACCGTCGATCCGATCCGCAGGCTGCTCGAGGTCGTCGGCACCGTCGAGGCCGCCGCGGTCGTCACCCCCAGCCTCGCCCACCTCGACCACGATGTCCCCGACCGGTTGCTGGCGGCGTGCGACGTCGTCACGGTCTCCCCCGAAATGACCCACGCCAGAACCCTGCCCGCGCTGCCCGCCTAGGTCAGCGCGCGATAGCGGCCGCCGGGCTCACCGGCCAGGCGGCCGCGACGCACGGCCTGGGTGAGGCAGGCCTCGATACGGTCCTCGGCCTCAAAGGGGTGTCGTCACAACGGACGCGCCGAGAGTTCCCGAGATGGTCCAGCCGGCCATCATCCCTTGGGAGGTTCGAGGGCGCCGGCGGTGAGGCCGGTGGCGATGAGGTCGGCGGTGGTGCGGGCGGTGGTGGCGGTGGTGCGGGCGGCGACGCGGAGGTGGTGGAGGCGGCGGAAGGCTGCGCCGTAGCGTTGCTGGTCAGGGAGTGGGAGCAGGGGGATGCGCAGGCGGGCGGGGTCCAGGCGGATGGTGGTGGTGCCGTACATGGCGGCGGCGTTGTCGGGGCTGCCGATGAAACCGGCGAAGAACCAGGGGTCGACGCGGGCGGGGTCGGTGCGGAAGACGAGCACGCCCGCCCCGGGGACCGCGCCGATATCGGCGCCCTCGGCGACCCGCGCACCCTGGGCCGCGCCGTGGTCGTCGCGCAGTCGCGAGACCAGTACGTCACCGGCTTCGATCGGCTCACCGACCGGGGCGCCGGGCGCGGTGAGACCGGAGGGGGCGCGACTGTCGAGCAGGTCGTGCCCGGTCAGTACGGGGCGTTGCGGGGTGTCGTCGGCGGCCGCGTCGTCGGTGGCGCTGGTGACGATGCGCACCGCCTTGCCGGTGATCAGATTGCCGACGGCCACATAGCGCCACACCGTGCCCGGCGCGGAGTCCCATGCGCGCACCGCCTCGGCGACATCGCGTAGTTCCGTCAGGTTCTCGCCGAGCTGACCGATGGCCGCGCGGGCCGCGGCGGAGGCATTGTCGGGGTCGACGGCGGCGCGGACCTGCCGGGCCGGCGTCAGGTCGACGTCGTCGTCGAGCACATCCATCACCCGGACCACGGCGGTCACATCCGAGACGGTGGCCGCCTCGGCGTCGCCGCGGTCGAATGCCCGCCAGGTGTCGATCACGGTCGCGGCCAGTACCGGCCAATCCGGTTGGTCGCCACCGTGATTCGGTAGCCGGGTGGTGTCGGCGAACAGCAGGGTGTCGGCGGGCAGACCGGGCCCCGGCCGGCGCAACACCCACAGTTGCAGCCCGACCTGACGTGGTGTCGACGCCCCGGGCGGCAGCGCGATCACCGCCCGTAACGCGCCCGCGCGCAACAGTTCCATCCGGATCCGGCGACCCGACGACCTGGCCGCGACGGCGGGCGGCAGCAGCAGGACCGCGGTCGCACCGGGGCGCAGATGCGCGAGCGCGTGCTGGGCCCAGGCCAGTTCGGATTCACCGCGCGGCGGCACCGAGTACACCCAGCGCGGGTCGAGGGCCAGTTCGTCGGCACCCCAATCACGTTGCGAATAGGGCGGATTGGACAGCACGCCGTCGAATTCGACATCGGTGAAGGCGTCGGCGAGCAGCGCGTCACCGGTGCGGATATCGGCGGTCGCGTCCGGTGCCAGCGTGCTGAGCAGGGCCGCGGTGCGACCGGCCTGCACGGGCAGGATGTCCTGGCCGTCGAGGCGGGTCGCGCCGATCCGGGACGCCTCGAGCAGCAGGGCGCCACCGCCGCAGGACGGGTCGAGCACGGCCTGCGGCGCGGGTCCGGTGGCGGCGGCGAGGACCTCGGCCATCAGCGCGGCGACCGGCTGATCGGTCGGATAGACGCCGGTACTCGGGCCGTCGAGGCCGCGTTCGGCCAGCACCGCGAGGGTCTGCTGGACGCCGACCTCGCCGATCGCCGCCCGCACGGCCTCGCGCACCGGATCATCGGCCGGACCGGCCGGATCGGCCACGAAGGCCATCAGCGCGGGCACGTCCTCGGGGGAGACCTCGGCGCGGAGCAGGGTGCGCAGTCGCTGCACCGGCGAGTCGGCGGCGGTCACCCCGTGGCCGCGCAGCCACTGCTGTACTTCGGCGAGGTCGAACAGCGGCCGGGATTCGGAACCGCCTGCGACGGGCGCGGGGAAGTCGGCGTGCCTGCGCCGCCAGTTGCTGACGGTCGCGCGGGTGACACCGGCCAGCCGGGAGATCTCGGCGGCGGCGACGGTGGGCGTCGAGTCTGGCATGGGTCTCCTCTCGACTGCCCAGCCTTGCTGACGAGGTAGTCAAGGTCAAACACTACACACTGATTTTGACAAACCTCGACGTCAGTACACATGTTTTCACCATTCACGCTGAAAACATTGTTCTTCTGTTGCGTTCGCCGTGGCGACGGTGTACCGTTCTTCTCAACGGAGCGGCAACATCCCAGTAGCCAGCTCCGCAGCCACGAAAAAGGTTGTCCACAGGCCTCTTTCGCCATCATTCAGCGCATCGAGCACCCCGCAGCTAACAGCCCGCACGGGCCGCGATCGGTCGTGCCCGCAGTACGGAAGGAGAGGGTATGTCCACCCACCGACACACTCGCGCCCGTCGTCACCAGGGCCGCGCACTCACCCTGCGGCACGGCGACGACCTGCGGAAACTGCGCGCCTCCGTCCCCACCACCCGCTGCCACCACGGCAAACGCCGCTACTTCACCCAGCTCGACGCCGAACTGGTGCTGCGCAGCCTGGACCGCCGCGACCCGCGCCGGCAGGAGTGCCGCGCCTACGTCTGCCCCGCCTGCCACGGCTGGCACCTGACCAGCCAGTCGCTGCGCCAGTACCGCGACGCCCACACCGTCACCCGCGCGCCGATCACCCTCGGCGACATCCCGCCGCGCACCGGCCCGATGCCGACCCCCGCCGACCTCGCCCGCCTGCGCACCCCCGTTCAGCCCGCCGGCCCGGCGCCGAGCCGCTTCGCCACCCTTCGATCCCGTTTCACCGCAACAGCTTTCGGCTCCCGCCTGACCACTTGGCTGTCCCGCCGCTGATACCCACTGATCCCCCACAACACTTTCCGATCCGAGGAGATCAAAATGACCAACCCCCAGTATCCCGCCACTCCCCCGCAGCAGCCCTACTATCCGCAGCCGCCGCGCAAGCGGCCGGTGTGGCCGTGGGTGCTCGGCGGATTCGCGCTCGCGGTGCTCGTGCTCTTCGGCGGCTGTGCAGCGCTGCTCGGCAGCGCGGCCGAAGAAGTGGCCAAGAACGAGGAGAGCCGGGCTTCGGCGGCACCGGCCGGGTCCGAGGTGCGCGACGGGAAGTTCGGGTTCACCGTGACCCAGGTGGACCCGCCGGTCAGCACCGTGGGCGACAACCAGTTCCTGCAGAAGACGGCGCAGGGCGAATACATCCTGGTGTACGTCGATGTCACCAACACCGCCGATGTCGCCCAGCACTACTTCGGGTCGAATCAGAAGCTGATCGACGATCAGGGCCGTGAGTTCGCCAACGACACCTCCGCCGAGATCAATGTCAACGACCAGCTCTCCGCCGAGATCAATCCCGGCAACAAGATCTCGGTGGTCCTGGTCTTCGACGTACCGCCGGGCACCGTGCCCGCCGCCGTCGAATTCCACGACTCGGCCTTCTCCAACGGCACCCGTGTCGCGCTGAAGTAGCGCGAGAACGCCTTGGGCCCAGCGGTTTCCGCCGGGCCCTTCGGCGTGCGACCGTACCCATCGCGACGGACCCTCGATCGGCCTCTCATGATCGCCGGTCCCGGATCCAGCTAGTGCTTGGCGCCGATGGTGTGCAGGATCTCGTGGATGATCGGGTCGGCGAGGCGGTTGGTGACGGTGCGGCCCTCGCGGGTGGAGGTGACGCAGCCTTCCTGGCGCAGCACCCGCAGCGCCTGGGAGATGGCGTTCTCGTTGCGGCCGAGGGCGGTGGCCAGTTCACCGACGCTGATGCCGGGGGTGCGGTGCAGGCAGAGCAGGATCTCCAGGCGGCCGGGATCCGACAGCAGGTCGAAGCGCTGCGCCCAGGCCCGGATCTCGACGTCACCGATCGCGCGCCGGCCGAGTTCGACCGGCGATCCGTCCAGTGTGCGTGGCTCTCCCATGGCGGAGTTCAGTTTAGCGGGTCTATCATCTGTTCATCTGTTCAGATAAACAGGAGTAGGGATCGCTGGATGAGGCTGCGCGTTCGATCGCTGTGCACTGTGGGAGCGGCGCTCGCGCTGGCGATCTCCCTGTCGGCGTGCGGTGCGCCCGAGACCGGATCGCCGGACGCGATCGTCCTCGCCGACGCCCACGAGCTGGGTGGTTACAACCCGGTCGCCGGGTACGGCGCCGCCGGGGAGGCGAAGGTCTACGACGGTTTGCTGCGGCTGAGCGGCGGCACCGGTATGCCGGGCTTCACCCCCGCCCTGGCCACCGAACTGCCCACCGCCACCGCCGACGCCACCGTCTGGACCGCCCCGCTGCGCCAGGGCGTGCGCTTCAGCGACGGATCGGACTTCGACGCCGCCGATGTGGTGGCGACCTACCGGGCGATCCTGGACCCGGCCTCCGCCTCCGAGGCGCGCTCCTCGTTCTCGATGATCGACACGGTCGAGGCCGTCGGCACGCATTCGGTGCGATTCACCCTGCGTCACCCCTATGCCGCGTTCCCCACCAAACTGCTGATCGGGATCGTTCCGTCGGAGTCGGTGGCGACCCCGGGGCCCGCCACGGAATCACCGCTCAATACCGCCCCGATCGGCACCGGACCCTACCGCCTGACCTCTCTCGAGCCGACCCGCGCGGTATTCGAGGCGAACGAGAACTATTGGGGCGGAGCACCTTCGGTCAAACGCCTGACCCTGCTCTACGTCCCCGACGACAACACCCGCGCGCAGCGTATGGCCACCGGCGAACTCGACGGCACCTCGCTGCCCCCGCTGCTGGCGGCCACTTTCGCCGACCGTCCGTCGATGTCGGTGCGGTCCAACACCTCCGCCGACTGGCGGGGCGTGTCGATGCCCGCCGGTGACCCGGTGGCCGGCGATCCGGCCGTCCGGCTCGCGCTCAACCACGCGGTGGACCGCCAGGCGATGATCGACAATATCCTCGGCGGCTTCGGCAGGCCCGCCTATACCCCGATCCCCGAGGTCTTCGGCGACGCCCACGACCCGAGCGCGGTATTCGCCTTCGACCCTGCCCGCGCCGCACAGATCCTCGACACCGCAGGCTGGCGGGCGGGCCCTGACGGCGTACGCGCGAAAGACGGTGTGCGCGCCCGTTTCACGGTGATGTACAACTCCACCGACACCCTGCGCCGCGATCTGGCGCTGGCCTTCGCCTCCGATGCGCGCAAGGTCGGTATCGAGGTCGATCTCGAGGCGCTGTCGTGGGACCGGATCGAGCCACGCATCGAGCAGGCAGGCATTCTGCTCGGCGGCGGCGAGGAACCCTACGACCCCGACACCCAGGCCTACCGCACCCTGCATTCGCCGGCGGCCGACCCGAGCGCGGGCAGCCCCTACGACAATGCGAGCCGCCATGTCGACCCGGTGATCGACGCCGAACTCGACACCGCCCGGCGCAGTATCGATCCGGCGGTGCGCGCCGCCGCCTACCGGGCGGTCCAGCGCCGCTACGCGCAGGATCCGAGCCATGTCTTCCTGGTGCATCTCGACCACACCTACGTGGTGCGTGACTCCGGCTGGGACACCTCTGGCCCGATTCTGGAGCCGCACGCGCACGGTGTCACCTGGGGTCCGTGGTGGTCGTTGCAGACCTGGTCGCGCCGATGACCCGCAGCCGGTTACGCGACCGTGGCATCGAGGCGATGATCGGCCGGCGGTTGCTGGCGCTGATTCCGGTGCTCGGCGCGGTATCGGCGGCGCTGTTCGCGGCGGCCTCGGTGTCACCGTTCGATCCGCTGGTCGGCTACCTCGGCGCGCGCTACGAGTCGACCAGCGCCGCGGACAAGACCCTGCTCACCGAGCAGCTCGGACTGGACGCGCCCTGGTACCACCTCTACGGACGCTGGCTCGGTGACCTTTTCCACGGCGATCTCGGCGATTCGCGCGGTTTCGCCCAGCCGGTGAGTCAGCTGCTCGCGCAACGCATTCCGTGGACGATGCTGCTGGTGGTGGTCGCCATGGCCGTCGCGGTGGCGCTGGCGCTGAGCGCCGGGGTGTGGGCGGGCATGCACCGGGGCGGGCGGGTCGACCGGGCGGTCACCGCCGCGTGCGTGATGATGCAGGGCCTGCCGCCGTTCGTGGTGTCGCTGGCGGCGATCGCGCTGTTCGCGGTCGGGCTGGGCTGGCTGCCGCCCGCCGGGCTCACCGACGCGGGCGCCGAGGTCGGGGTGGCGCAGGTGGCCCGGCATCTGGTGCTGCCCGCCGCCGCGCTGGCGCTGTCGCAGGTGCCGTGGCTGCTGCTGGCCGTGCGCGAATCGGTATCGGGTAATCGCGCGGAGGATTTCGTGGTCGGCGCGGCCACTCGCGGCATCGACGCGACCACCATCACCCGCCGCCACATCCTGCCTGCCTCGCTGGCGCCGTTCGTCACCATTCTCGGCGCGCGCCTGCCCGAGGTGGTGGTCGGCGCGGTGCTGGTGGAGGAGATCTTCTCCTGGCCGGGGATCGCCGGGGCCTTCGTACAGTCGGCGAAAGATCTGGACATGGCACTGCTGGCGGTACTGACCGTCGGCACCACCTGCGCGGTCATGCTCGGTTCGCTGCTCGCCGATGTCGCGGTGGTGCTGCTGGATCCCCGGGTGCGGGCCGATGGCTGAACGGCGGCGATATTCGACGCGGGCGCAGCTGGATCAGGGGTGCGCGCCGATGGCTGAACGGCGGCGATATCCGGCGCTGACGCAGCTGGATCAGGGGGTGCGGGCTCGTGGCTGAGCGGCGGTTGTATCTGTCGGTGTCGGTGTTGGTGGCGGTGGTGGCGTACGCGGTGCTCGTGCCGTGGGTGGACGGGGTCGACGACCGGCTGACCGATTTCGCCCATGCGCGGCAGGCGCCGTCGGGGCAGTGGTGGTTCGGTACCGACGCGGCCGGGCGGTCGCTGTTCGTCCGGATCGCGGCGGCGCTGCGGACCTCGCTGATCGTTGCGGTCTGCGCGGCGGCGGTGTCGACGGTGATCGGGGTGCTGGTCGGGGCGGTGTCGGCGCTGGCGGGCGGGTGGCTCGACCGGGCGATCATGCGCCTGGCCGATACCGCGAACGCGCTGCCGCATCTGCTGCTCGGCATCGTCATCGTGGCATTGTTCCGGGGGAATGTGCTGGCGGTGGTGCTCTCGATCGGGCTCACGCACTGGGTGCAGGTGGCCCGGATCGTGCGGGCAGAGAGCCTGAGTCTGCGGGAACGCGAGTACGTGTCCGCGGCGGTGCTGGCCGGGGCGAGCCGCACCCATCTGCTGGTGCGGCATCTGCTGCCCGCGGTTGCGCCACAGGCATTGATCGCGGTGGTTCTGCTGCTGCCCCACGCGATTTGGCACGAGTCGACGCTGTCGTTCCTCGGCTTCGGGCTGCCGCCGCACGAACCGAGCCTCGGCACGCTGCTCGAGGAGGCGCGCACCTCGCTGCTGCTGGGCGGCTGGTGGACGTTGCTGTTCCCGGCCGGGTTCCTGGTGCTGACCACGGTCGCGGTGGCCGTCGCGGGTTCGTCGCTGCGGGCACTGCTGGTGCCGCCGAAACCGTCGAGGATGCCGCGATGAAGCCAGCACGGAGCCAGGCGCCGGGATGCGACGCCCGCCCGGGAGCCTTGTCCATCGACGGGCTGACCGTGCGGATTCCGGTGCGCCACGGCGAGGTGGTGCACGCGGTGACCGAGCTGTCGCTCGACCTCACGGCAGGCACGATCACCGCGCTCGTCGGCGAATCCGGTTGCGGGAAGTCGATTGTCGCGAGTGCGGTGATGGGCGTGCTGCCACGTTCGGCCGTCACCACCGGGTCCGTCCGGCTACAACTCGATGGCGCGGACCACCTCGACATCCTCGCCGGCCACCAGCCGTATCGCGGCAGGCACATCGCCCTGGTCCCGCAGTCGCCGGGCACCCACTTCACTCCGGTCCGGACCGTCGGATCCCAGCTCGCGGAGACGATCAGCACACTCGGCACCACCCACACCCCCGCCGGCCTCGTCGAGCGCGCCGGTCTGGCCGCCGCCGCGCTCGACCGGTATCCGCACGAACTCTCCGGCGGCATGATCCAGCGGGCGGCCGTGGCGGCGGCCCTGGCCGGCGACCCCGCGGTGATCATCGCCGACGAACCCACCTCCGGACTCGACCACGCACGCACCGACCAGATCGGAAAACTGTTGCGCGAGTGCGCCGATGCCGGTGCCGCGGTGCTATTGATCACCCACGATCTCGGGCATCTGCTCCGCGCGGGCATCGCCGACACCGTCGCGATCATGTACGCCTCCCGGCTCATGGAGGTCGGGCCCGCCGCGCAGGTGCTCGACGATCCCTGGCACGCCTACACCGCCGATCTGCTCGCCGCCCTGCCCGAACGCGGCCTGCGCCCACTCCCGCATCCACCGCGGGCACTGACGAACCTGACCGAGGACTGCCCCTACGCGGGCGCTCCCACCGTGCTGCGCCGCCGCGACGAGCGCCTGATCCGTGAGCCGAGGTCCTGATGCTCGCCGCCGATGCCGTCACCGTGAGTTACCGGCCCGGTGAACCCGTCGTGCGCGGGGTGGATCTGCGGGTCGAGGCCGGCGAGATCGTCGGTGTCACCGGCGATTCCGGCTCCGGCAAGACCACCCTCGCCCGTGCCATGGCGGGACTGCTCACTCCCGATTCGGGCCGGGTCACCCTCGACGGCACACCGCTGCGCCGCCATCGCGGCGAGATCGCCATGGTCTTCCAATCCCCGCGCGCCGCAACCAATCCCCAGTTCACCCTGGCCCGGATCATCGCCGAACCCGCCGTGATCCGCGGCCTCCCGACCCCCGACCTGCCCGCGCTGGCCGCCACCGTCGGCCTCACCCCCGACCTGCTGACCCGCCGACCGCACGCCCTCAGCGACGGCCAGCTCCAACGCGCCTGCGTGGCCCGCGCCCTGGCGCAACAGCCGCGCTACCTGCTGCTCGACGAGGCCACCGCCATGCTCGACGCCGCCACCACGGCCACCATCATCCGCCTGATCATGGACCGCGCGGGCACCGGTCTCGGCGTCGTCCTGATCAGTCACGACCACGCCCTGCTCGAGATCGCCTGCACCCGCGTCACCACGATGCGCGCGGGCGTGCTGTCTCCGCAATAGCTTCACGAATACCTCAGCGGGCTCTCAGGAACCGCTCTTAGCGTGAGCCCCTGTGATAACACGACGCAGTCTCAGCGGTTGGGGGCGCACCGCGCCGACCGTGGCCGAAGTACTGCACACCCCGGATCTGGCGGTGATCGCCGAACGAGTGCGCACCGCCGGACCGCGCGGAGTGATCGCGCGCGGCCTGGGCCGCAGCTACGGCGACCCCGCGCAGAACGGTGGCGGACTGGTGGTCGACATGACCGCCCTGGACCGGATCCACCACATCGATCCCGACAGCGGCATCGTCGAGGTCGACGCGGGTGTCAGCCTGGATACGCTCATGCGGCGCGCGCTGCCGCACGGATTGTGGGTGCCGGTGCTGCCCGGGACGCGGCAGGTGACCGTCGGCGGCGCGATCGCCGCGGATATCCATGGCAAGAACCATCATTCGCAGGGCAGCTTCGGCAATCACGTGGTGTCGCTGGAGCTGCTCACCGCCGACGGCTCGGTGCGCACGCTGACTCCCGAGGGCGCGCAGGCCGAGCTGTTCTGGGCGACGATCGGTGGGATGGGCCTGACCGGAATCATCGTCGGCGCGCGAGTCCGGTTGAAGCACACCGAGTCCGCGTATTTCCTGGTCGACAACGACCGCACCCGCGATCTAGACGCGACGATGGAATTGCTGACCGGCGGTTCCGATGACAGCTACGACTATTCGATGGCGGTACCGGACACCATTTCCACCGGCCCGAAACTGGGCCGGGCCGGATTCAGCCGCGGTTCGCTGGCCACCCTCGATCAACTGCCCGCGAAATTACGCGGGAATCCGCTGGCTTTCGATGCGCCGCAATTGTTCACGGTGCCCGATATCTTCCCGAACGGAATGGTCAACTCGGTGACCACCCGGATCGCGGCGGAGGCGGCGCACCGCCTGTTCCCGCGCCGGGCGCGCGGCCGCATCCAGAATCTGACCCAGTTCTATCACCCCCTCGACCTGCTCGGGGAATGGAACCGGGCCTACGGCAGGCGCGGATTCCTGCAATACCAGTTCTCCATGCCGTTCGGGGCCGAGCAGCAGCTCGCCGACGCGGTGCGGGCCGTCGCCGAATCGGGCCACCACTCGTTCCTCAATGTGTTCAAGCGGATGGGAGCGAGCAATCCGGCACCACTGTCGTGGCCGCATCCCGGATACATGCTGAGCTTGGATTTCGCCTTCGCCGACGGTCTCGACCGATTCTGCGTCGCCATGGACGAGCGGGTGCTGGCGGCGGGTGGCCGGCTGTACTTCGCGAAGGACTCCCGGACCACGGCCGACATGATCGCGGCGATGTATCCACGGTTGCCGGAATGGCGACAGGTGCGGGACGCGGTCGACCCCGAACAAGTGTTCGCCTCGGACCTGTCCCGGCGTCTCAGGTTGACCGGTGCTTCCGGGCCAGAATCCTGACGTGCTGTAGATCACGATTCGAAAACGGTGAACGAAAACCATTCGTGGCAAATATGTTTCACCAGCGATGACACAGGTCGATGTCCGTTTCGGCTTCTTATGACATTTTAAGTTACTTCCCAGCAACAAACACTTGGACACTTGTTCATGGGTGCTCGATCGAGGGCCTGCGCTCCACCGGAGCATCGCCATTGAGGGAAAGACTGCATTCATGAAGTTCAGCAAGGTCGCCGCGACCTCCGCACTCGTCATCGCCGCGCTCGGAGTCGCCACCGGCACCTCGCACGCCGCGCCGGCCACCGCCCCGATTCCCGCCTTCCTCGACGGCGTCGAGCAGGGTGTCGCCCAGGTGCTGCCCGGCATCCACTGGAAGACCGGCATCGAAGGCGACGCGGTCGTCGTCGAGACCGACGCGGGCTCGCTCACCACCGAGAACAACCAGTTCCAGGTGCGCGACGCCCAGGGCGCCGTGGTGGCCGCGTTCCCGCTCGCCTACACCCTCGACGATGTCGAGTACCCGATCGACGCCGCCGTCGACGGCACCCGCGCGCTGCTGACTCCGCGCACCGACGCCGCCTCGGCGCGCCCGGTGAGCCTGGTCAAGCCGGTCGTACGCCAGGACGCCTTCGACGACGCGGTCAGCGCCGCGGCCACCCAGTTCGGCATCATCACCTCCATCGGCACCCTGGTCGGCACCATCGTCGGCGGCGGCGCGGGCTGCGCCATCGGCGGCATCGGCGGCCTGGTCCTCGGCATCCCGGTGCTCGATCTCGGTGGCGCCACCGGTCTGGCCGGCTGCCTGGCCGGTGCGGCCGTCGGCATCCCGCTGGGCGCCGCCGCCGGTCTGGTGCTGACCGGCGTGCCCGCCGCGATCGTGGTCGGCATCGGCTTCCACAACCGGATCAACGCGCCCGAGAACCAGTAGTCCCGCGTGCACACGAAAGCCCCGTCCACCTGGGCGGGGCTTTCGTGGGTCAGGAGGCGAGCCGGATGCGCAGCGTCTCGTAGGTGGGGATGAAGACCTTGCGGCGGTAGCGGCGCTCCACGATCTCCCATGGCCTGCCCGCCGCCGTGAGCGCCTCGAGCAGTGCGGTCAGCTCGGAATGCACCAGCTGGGCGCCCAGGCACAGGTGGCGGCCGCCGCCGAACCAGAGCTGCCGGGTCTCCGGCACATAGTCGCGCCGCACACTGAATTCGCCGACAGCGTTGTTGATCGTCCAGGTCAGGATCTTGACGTGCTCGCCGGCGCGCAGCTCACGATCGGCGACCCGGACATCGGCGGTGACCGACCGCCCGACCAGATACGCCGGGCTGGTCACGCGCAGGGTCTCGCGCACCGCGTCCGGCAGCCGATCGGGCGCGGCCAGCAGGGCGCGGTGCTCGCCGGTGTCGTGCAGGATCGCGACCATCCTGGTCATCGCGCTGGCCAGGGTGTCGGTGCCGGCGACCGCCATCAGGATCGCCAGCCCGGCGGCGTGTTCGACATCGAGGCCGAGTTCGCGGCAGCGGCCGAGCGTGGTGTCGGGATCGGCGCGGGCGTAGGCGTCGGGGACGTTCACCGCCAGCTGGGTCGCCAGCTCGCGGGCGCGCGCCACCGCGACCGGGTCGAGGGTGGTCGATGCCATGGTGCCGAAACCCAGGTTGACCAGCTCTTCGACATGGTGGAACAGCCGCAGGAACAGCGCGTCCTGGTCGTCGGTGTGGTCGCCACCGATGGCCGCGGCGATATCTACCGGGCGCATACCGACCAGATCGGACACACTGCGCCCGACGAGTATCTGGGCGCGCGCGGCGATGTCGACGGTCTCGCCCGCGGCCAGCCGCTCACGCAGATCGCGCAGATCCGGCCCGATCACCCGCTCGACCAGGGCATCGGTGTGGCTGAGGGTGAACAGATCACGCACCTTGGCGCGCAGCTCGGTGTGGCCGGGGCCTTCGAACAGGTCCTCCACCCAGTCGCCGATGACCTGCGCCCACCAGTGCCCGGCCGCGCCCTCGGAGACGATGCTGAAGTGGGTGCTGTCGTTGTAGATCTGGCGCGCGACGAGCGGATCGGCGACGAACCAGCCCAGTCCAGGGACCTTACGGATGGGCCGCGCGACCCGGCCAAGGAGCAGTAACCCCGGTAGCCACGGCTGACCTGCGGCGAGAAGGGCGAGTTCATGGCGACGAGCGGCACTCCACACCCCGGGAGAATCTAGTTGACCGTGACCGAATAGTGAAGGTCTGTGACTAGGATCGGCGGGATGCGCTGACGGAGGGCTGTCTGTCACGCGACTTCGGAGAAGTGTGATCAACATGGTGAACTCGACAATCGAAGCTGTCGGCGCGTATCTGCCGGCCCGAGAAGTGACCACCGCGGAGCTGATGCGCCGCCTCGCTGTCGACGCGCCGCTGGACCTGGAGAAGGTCAGCGGCGTCAGCGCGCGGCGGGTGCGCGCCGAATCCGAGGACTCGTTCAGTATCGCGCTCGCCGCGGCGCGCAGCGCGCTGGCCAATTCCCGCTACGACGCCGCCGAGCTGGATGTGATCATCTCCTGCTCGATCACCCGGACCCGCGGCGACGACTTCTGCCTGGAACCGTCGTTCGCGTTGATGCTGCGCAACACCCTGGGGGCCACCCGCGCGATCCACTTCGACGTCTCCAATGCCTGCGCCGGGATGCTGACCGGAGTTCTGTTGCTGGACAGGATGATCCGCTCTGGCGCCGTGCGGCGCGGCATGGTGGTCTCCGGCGAGTGCATCACCCCGATCTCCGATACCGCGGTGCGCGAGATCTCCCAGAAGTACGACCCGCAGTTCGCCTCGCTCACCGTCGGCGACGCGGGCGCGGCGGTGGTGCTCGACAGCACCGGCGAACCCGGCCTGGACTACGTGGAGCTCAACACCAGCGCGGCCTTCGCGAAACTGTGCCTCGGCATGCCGAGCGACCGGAGCCCCGGCGTCGCGCTCTACACCGACAACCGGGCCATGCACAACGAGTCCAGGTACCTGCTGTGGACCACCCGGCAGCGCGAATTCCTCGCCGCACGCGGCACCACCTTCGCCGCCGAGGGCTACGATTACCTGATCCATCACCAATTCAGCGGTCCCGCAGTGGAATTGATCGACAAGATCGCCGAACGGGAATTCGACGCGGTGATGCCGCCGAAGCTGGCGGTGCTGGACAGATACGGAAACACCGCGTCCACCTCGCATTTCGTGGTGCTGCACGACGCGCTGCGGCAGGGACTGATCGCACCGGGGTCCAAGGTGCTGCTGGTGCCTGCCGCCTCCGGCGTGGTCGCCGGATTCCTGTCGGTGACAATCGGCGATCTTCGGGTATAGGACAGTATGGGAATCATCATTTCTTCGGCCGTCACGCAGTCCGGCGGCGTCAGCTCGGTGGATCAGGCGGCAGCGGCCGCCGGGGCCGCGCTGACCGCGGCGGGCTGTCGCACCGACCAGGTCGACGCGCTGATCAATGTCGGCGTCTATCGCGACGCCAACCTCGTGGAACCGGCCATCGCCGCGCTGATCCAGCAGGCCGCGGGCATCGGGCTGGACTACCGGGCCGGTGATGTGCCGTGCCTGTCGTTCGACCTGATGAACGGGGCCTGCGGGGTGGTGAACGCGGTCGGCGTCGCGGCGTCGCTGCTGGCCGATCTCCCCGCCGGGCACGTGGTCGTGGTCAGCGGGGACGCGCATCCGTCCAACCGGGCCGACGCGGAGTTCGCCTTCCAACCGGTCGGCGCGGCGCTCGTACTCGAGAACTCCAGCGAGGCAATCGGTTTCGGTGGCGTGCATGTGAGCGCCGGCGACACGCTGCCGGACCCGCAGGGGTATGTGCAGCTCGTGGCGATGGGCGCCGAAGGACGTTCGTCGCTGACGGTGGAACTGGCCACCGGCACCGGCGAACTCGTCGAGCACGCGGCCGCCGCCGCCCGCGAAGCCCTGGCCGCGGACGGCCTGGACGCGGCCGAGGTGGTGCTGCTGTGCGGTAAACCGACCCCCGATTTCGCGGCGACGCTGGCCGCCGAACTGGGCGTCGGCACGGTGCTCACCGACGACTTCGCCGGTGACGCACACACTTCCGCGCTCACCGCCGCCTTCGTGGCGGCCCGGGAGGCGGGCGTGACCGACCGGCCGCTACTGTTCGTGGCCGCCGACGGCGGACCGACCGCGGCGGCCGTGACCTATCGAGGAGTGGGACCGCAGTGACGAAGCCGAGCCGACCGATGCACGCTGTCCCCGACCTGGACGAGGGCACTACCTGGACGGTGCGCCCCGCCCAGCCCGGCACGGCGCGTCATCGCGCGCAGGCGCCCGACCGCACCCTGGTACTGGCGCTGCGCTCGATCCCCATCCTGGGCTGGCTGTTCCTGCTCCTCGGCGTCGTCCGCCCGTTCCGCTCCCGCCTGCTGCGCGTGGCGTTCTGGATCGACGCGGTCCTGAGCATCGTCGTCCACGCCGCCCAGATCCCCACCGCCCGCAAGGTCGCCGCCGAGCGTGGCATCACGCCCGGCCGGGCCGCGGTGATGACGATGGTGTTCGGCGCGACCTGGTGGAAAACCCTGGGCGAGGACCCCCAGTGACCTCCGCGCCGGTTCTCGGCGGCACGCCTCGGCACCCCACCGCCGATGCGCTGCCCCCGGCTCCGGCGCGAGCCGATCGGCCGAGCTGGTCGGCGCTGGGCCCCTGCGATCCGGTGGCGAGTGCCGCGGCACAGGTCGGGAGTGGCTGTGGGGTGACGCTGTGACTGTCTTGGTGACCGGGGCGAGTGGGTTTGTCGGTGGGGCTGTCGTGCGCGGGTTGGCGCAGCGGGGGGTGGCGGTGCGGGCGATGGTGCGGGATGCGGCGTCGGCGCCGGCGGGGGTCGAGGTGGCGGTCGCCGATCTCGGGGATGCCGCGGCGCTGGCGCGGGCGGTGTCGGGGGTGCGGGCGGTGGTGCACGCGGCGGCGCTGCTCGGGGAGTTCGGGCGGGCCGCGGAGTTCTTCGCGGTGAATGTGGCGGGGACCGACCGGCTGGTGCAGGAGGCCGCGGCGGCGGGGGTCGAGCGGTTCGTGTTCATCGGCAGTCCCAGTGCGCTGATGGCACCCGACGGTGGCGATCAGCTCGGGATCGACGAGACGGTGCCGTATCCGGATCGGTTCCTCAACAGCTACTGCGAAACCAAAGCTGTCGCAGAGCAATTGGTGCTGGCGGCCGATACACCGGCGTTCACGACCTGCTCGCTGCGGCCGCGCGCGGTATGGGGACCGGGCGACCGGAGCGGACCCGTCGTCCAGCTGCTGTCGAAGCTGCGCGCCGGGCGTCTGCCCGACCTGTCCGGCGGACGCGAGGTGTGGGCGTCGCTGTGCTACATCGACCATCTCGTGCAGGCAGTCGCGCACGCACTGGTCGCCGAGAATATCGGCGGGCGTGCGTATTTCGTCGCCGACGCCGAACCGGTCTCGGTCTGGCCGACGCTGCACGCCGTCGCCGCGCGCTTCGGGCTGCCCGGGCCGAGTATCACCGTGCCCGCACCTGTCCTCGGCGGCGCGCTGGCCGCGATCGAAACCGTCTGGCGGATACCGGCGGTCGCGCAACGGTGGACTCCCCCACTCTCGCGCTACGCGGTCGCCCTGGTCACCCGGTCGGCGACCTACGACATCTCCCGTGCCGAACGCGAACTGGGCTTCCGCCCGGAGATCCCCTTCACCGACGGCCTCGACCGTTTTCACGCCTGGGTCACCGAGATCGGCGGGCTCGACCAGTTGCTGGAGGAACTGTGAATCACCGGACTACGACCACGGTGTCGCGGATGGCCAAGCACAGGCCCGCTGTCGCGGCAGACCGCGGTGCCCGCCGAGTCCGCGACAGTGCGCGGGGCCGGCAGCACACGGACAACGCTGATGCGCGGGGGCTACAGCACACGGGTGCCCGCGACGGCGGCGGCGCCGGATATCAGCTGGGCGGCGCAGCATGACGGCGGGACTGTGGGTCGTAATTCCCGCCTTCAATGAGGAACGCGGGATCACCGCGACGCTGGAAGCTATTGCGCGTCAACGTGATACCGATTTCAGCGTGGTCGTGGTCGACAACAATTCCACCGATCGCACCGTGGAGGTAGTCGAGAAGTTCGCCGCGGTGAATCCGGTCCCGCGCATCGAGGTGATCGGCGAGCAGCAGAAGGGTACCGGCGCCGCTGCCGACACCGGGATGCGCTATGCGATCGCGCACGGCGCCACGCTGCTGGCACGGACCGACGCGGACTGTCTGCCAGCGCCGGACTGGATCCTGCGGATCAAGGTCGGGTTCGCCGCGGGTCTGCGGCTGGTGAGCGGGCAGCTGATTCCGCGCACCGACGAAGGGGTGTCCTGGCGGGATCGCACGATCATCCGGGTGGCGCTCGAGGTCGCGTCGGCCTTCGGCAAGATCCGCTCGGGCAACCGCGATCCGAAATATCTGGGGCCATATGTGATGACGCCCGGGTGCAATATGGCGATCACCGCGGAACTGTATGTGGCCGCCGGCGGGTTCCCGCGCACCGCGATCGAGGACCTGCACGAGGACCGCGCGCTGGTCAACGCGGTGCGCACGATCACCACCGACTACGGGCTGCGCAGGGATGTGCGGGTCTACGGCTCGAATCGCCGGGTGCGCGCGTGGGGCATCCGTAAGACACTGGCCTGGTACGCCGATCATCGCTATCGGCCCGAAGTCGTCGACATCCGATGACGAGCGACTTCCTGGCCCGCCTCGCCGGGCACGCCGACCGCATCCCCGACGCCTCAGCGCTGGGGACCGTCGGCAAGCGCGCGCTCACCTATCGCGAGCTGGTCGACAGTGTCGGGCGGATCGCACACAATCTCGACGCCGCCGGATTCTCCCCCGGCGACCGGATGCTGTTCTCGATCCGGCCGAGCGTGCCGTCGGTGCTGCTGATCTTCGGGACGATCGCGGCGGGCGGGGCGATCGTCTTCGTCGACCCCGGGGTCGGCCCCGAACTGTTCGCGCAACGCGTCGCGCTGGTCGAACCCACCTGGGCTGCAACGGAATCGCTGCTGTACGCGGTGAGCGGTCCGCTGGCCGGGTTCGGCCGCAAGCGCGGGCTGGAACTGCCCCGCTTCGGGTCCCTGGACGTCCGGCACATCCACAGCGGCCTCTGGTTGCCGGGCACCCCCTTCGACTCGATTCCCTTGCGCCGCTTCACCGGTAACGCTCCGCGCACGGACCTGCCGCCCGCCGATCCCGACGCGGCCGCGCTGATCGTGTTCACCTCCGGCACCACCGACGACCCCAAAGCCGTTGTGCACACCCGTGCTTCGCTGAGCGCGGGCCTGGCCGCGATGGGTGGCCGCACCAGCCTGGCGCCCGGTGCGTTCCTGCACACCGAACAGCTCATGATGGGCCTGCCCGCGCTCATGGCGGGCGCGCGCTGGGCGCTGCCCCGGTATCCGCGCTTCGGCACCCACATCGACCCGGTGCGCTTCACCGAGCGTCTGCGCAGCGCGACCCACGCCTTCTACACCCCGGCCGACCTCGCGGTCGCCCTCGACGCCATCGAATCCGGTGCGATCCCCGCCCCACCATCGCTGCGCCAGGTCGCCCTCGGCGGCGCTCCGGTCACCACCGCGCTGCTGCGCCGGGCACGGAAGTCGTTGCCCGACACCGAGTTCCTGGCGATCTACGGGATGACCGAGATCCTGCCGGTCGCCGTAGCCACCGGGTCGGCCAAGCTCGCCCACGACGGCGACCTGCTCGGCGCCCCGGTGCGCGGGGTGATCGCGCGCATCGCCGAGGACGGCGAACTCGTCCTCGCCGGCCCGAATCTGTGTCGCGGCTACCTCGGCGACGAACCGCTCACCGAGATCGCCACCGGTGACCTCGCCCGGTTCGACGGCGATCAACTCGTCCTCACCGGGCGCAAGAAGGACATGATGATCCGGGGCAAGACCAATATCTACCCCGGGCTGTACGAACCGGTGATCACCGCGATCGACGGGGTGCGCGAGGCGATCATGGTCGGTCTGGCCGACGAGATCGGCGACGAGCGGATCGTGCTGGCCGTCGTCGCCGAACCGGAGGCGGGCGACGTCGCGGCCGTGCTTCGCGCACGGTTGCCGCAGGTCATCGACACCACTGCCGTCCCGGACGACATCGTGGTGGTGGACCGCATCCCGGTCACCGGACGGACGAACAAACCGGACCGCGCGGCCCTGCGAAAACTGGTGACCGAACTGCTCACCTGAGGCTCGCCCGCCGCCTCGGCCTGCCCCGGCAGATTCCCGATAAATCTCCGGCAGATTCCGGATACACCCCCGGCAGATCCCGAATAAATCCACGGCAGATTCCGAGTACGCTAGTCAGAGCATTGAAATCACACCCGCCGACCAAGGGGAAGATCGTGCTCGAATTGGTGCCACGCGCCGCATCGGATCAGCTCACCGACGCTATCGCCGACTTCCGGGTCACCGTGGTCAACGGCCCGCGACAGGCAGGCAAGACCACGCTGCTGGAGATGTTCATGGAGTCGCACGGCGGGACCTACCGCTCGCTCGACGACACCGACGAACTCGCCGCCGCGCTGGCTGATCCGATCACCTATGTCGACAACGGCGACCGGCCGCTGATCATCGACGAGGTGCAGCGGGGTGGTGAACCGCTGATCCTCGCGATCAAACGCAGAGTCGACCGCAATCGCGCACCGGGCCAGTTCGTGCTGTCGGGTTCCACCCGGTTCCTTACCGTGCCAACCCTGTCCGAGTCGTTGGCAGGACGCGCGGCCTTCGTCGATCTATGGCCACTGTCGATGACCGAGCGGACCCGCAGTGGCGAAGACTTTCTGCAGTCCAAGATCGGAAGGCCGGAAGAACTGCTCGGCACCGTCTCGTCCTGGACCCGCGATCAGTACCTGGAACTCATCACTACCGGAAGCTTTCCCGAGGCGATCGGCATGTCGAGCCGGAACTCGCGGCGCCGGTGGTTCACCGGATATCTGCGCACCATCATCGAGCGCGATATCCGCGAGTTCGCCGATATCCGGCACGCCCGCGCCTTGCCTCGACTCACCTCGATGATCGCCGCCCGCGCGGGCAGTCCGTTCGTCGCCACCGATGCCGGAAACGGCCTTTCGCTGAACGCCGAGACAGTGAGCACATACCTGCAGTACCTGGAGACGGTCTTCCTCGTGGCGACCGTACCGGCGTGGTCGACCAACCTCGTCAGCCGGATCACCAAGGCTCCCAAAGTGTTTCTCACTGATTCGGGCCTTGCGGCCAACCTCACCAACACCGATGCCGACTCCCTCCGCCGGCCGGGTCAGCGCCCTCTCGGTGCACTCATCGAGACCTTCGTCCTCGCCGAACTACTGAAACTGAAAAGCCTGACCTGCGACGCCTTCGAGATCATGCACTACCGCGACCGCGACAGCCGAGAAATCGACTTCATCCTCGAGACACCCGACGGCCGCATCTACGCTATCGAGGTCAAGGCCTCCGCTTCCCCCCACTCCGACGATGCCCGCCACCTCACCTGGCTCCGTGACAAACTCGGCGACCGATTCACTGCCGGAATCGTCCTTCACCTGGGGGCAAAAGGATTCTCGTACGGGGACCGGATCCTGTCGCTTCCACTCTCCGCCCTGTGGGGTAACGCGCCGCTCCCCGACCACGATCGACGCCGCGGCGATGAGCTTGTAGTCGACCGGATGCCGGTCAGCGACCGGACGAAGTAGCCGAATCGTGCACTCCCGCGCGAAATGATGCGAAAACGGCTCGGTGGAGGCCCTCAGTGCACGATTTCGCCAACTCCGAGCGCCCGCAGGGTGCGGTCGGAGAGGCGGTCGATGGCCGGGCGCGGCAGCATGGTGTCGACGTAGCAGAACGTGATCGACAGCGTGGTGTCGATCGTGACCACCGCGACCGTGAGGGCGCTGGCGCAGGAATTGGTGCCCGCGACGGTCAGGTCCGTGAGGTTCAGTGGTTCGGGGGTTTCGGGGGCGGTGAGGCGGCCCAGGTTGCTGAGGGTCACGTTCCACGGCGCGCGGCGGTCGATGAGTTCGATGGTGCGCCTGCCGGATTCGAGGGAGCGGGGACAGCCGTAGCGGATGGCGGCCAGGGCGGTGAGGTCGGCGTGGCGGGAGAGACACTGGGCGAGTTGGGTTTTCGCAGTGCGGGCAGCGTCCCAGAGGGACTGCGCCGGGCCGAACGGGACGAAGGTGGGGACCACGGCGGTGAACATGCCCGGTTCGTCGTCGGCGGGGACCGGGTCCAGGCGGGACCGCACGTCCACCGGAATGCCGATGCCCGCCACCCCGGAATCGCGCGGGGACAGTTCGCCGAGAGCCTGGGCCAGCGCGGCCACGAGCGCGGCGGTGAGCGTGACACCCGCCTCGTGGCAGCGGGCGCGCAGGCCGGTCAGGGTGGCGCCGTCGACGGTGCGGATCACGGTGCGGGTGCGCCGGATCGGCAGCGGAGGCGCGGTGCCGGGCAGGCCGACCGCGCGCCGGGCCACGGCGGTGAGCTGGCCGGTGAGATTGGTGCGCAGGCAGGGCAACAGGCGGGTGTACCGGGGTGGGATCAGGTCGTCGGGAGGCGGGATCGACGGGCGGGAGGCGGCTGGCGCGGGGACGCCGAAGGTGTAGGCGAGGATGCGGTAGGCCAGCGCCGCCATCGAGCGGCCGTCGAGCAGGACATGCGAGAGCACCAGGATCAGGTCGTGCTGCTCCTCGGAATCACCTGGGCGCCAAGCCAAGTCGATGAGCCGACCGGGCGCGGTGGACAGGTCGATCGGCGCGGCGAGCTGCTCGTCGAAGACGGTGCGCCACTCATCGCGCTCGGTGACGACGCGATGCAGGACCGGCAGATGCGGGTCGGGGGACGGGGCGAAACGCGGGCCGTCGACCACAACGGTGCGCAACAGCGGGAACTCCGCGACCACCGCGGCGACCGCGTCCTCGAGGCGATACGGCCCGATCGCGCCGCGCACCCGCAACCGGACCACGCAGTTGGCGGGCGAGAGCTGATCGACGAGCCAGAACCAGCGTTCCGATGCCGACAGCGGGCGAACCACCTCGGTGCGCACCTTCGCGCCTCCACTTCCTCGGCAACCGGTTCCCCCGCGAGCCTAACCAACCGGTGCCCGCTCGCCCGGCGACACTTCCACCCGGTGGTACTACCTGCGTATTATGGACTGATGGGTTTCGAGTGGCCTGATTGGGCGATCGCTCACCTGATCGGCATCGAACCCAGCGAGGTTCGGCAGGTCCTCGCAGCGTCACAACGGTGGCCTCGCCCGGCCTTCGACAGCCAGGTGACCGTTCTGACGGTGTGGGGGCGCACCACGGCCGGCCGCCCGCTGATCGTGGTGACACGGCAGCGCGACGACTGGACGTGGGTGATCATCGGCGCACGCACGATGCGCGCCGAGGAACTGGCGCAATTCGAGCAGTGGGAAAGTGGGAACCGACCATGAGCGATCAGGACTATCCGTCGAGCAAAGAAGAACTCGCCGACTTCATGGACCGGCTGAGTTTCTCCGACGCGCCCGCCGACGCCCCACCCCGCCTCCCCGCCAACGAGGACATCATGGTGACCACCTCCATCCGGTTACCCCTCGGCCTGCACTCCCGCCTCAAAGACCTCGCCGACGAACGCCGGGTAGGCGTGTCCACCCTCCTGCGCGAATGGGCCGAAGCCGCGGTCTCGGAAATCGACGACGAAGACCAGCTCATCTCCCTCGCCGAAGCCAAACGCGCCCTCTCCCGCGTCCACCCCATCCACCGCGCGTCCTAGACCCTGACCCGGGGTTCGCGTGGAGTCCACAGAATCAGCACCCGACCATTGCACCGAACAACGGCAAACTCAACGAGGACCTGATCCGGGACTGGCTCCCGTCCGCACCACTCACGAACTGAACCCAACCCGGCGACCCCGCGCGCCGGCGTCGAATTCGCGGTCGGCGGTAGGCTCGGGCGCACCTGCGACGACGAGGAGCTGACGATGACCGCGGCGCACCCGGACGAAGCGCATCGCATCACCGCCGAGAAATTTCTCGCGGCCGAGCCCGATGCGCTCAGCGGCAGTCTCGGCGACTTCGAGATCGTCGACGGGCTCGTGGTGCGTGCGATGGCGCAGAGCGAGGCGCACAGCCGCGTGGTTCGCCGGTTGGCCGCCGCTCTCGAAGACGCGCGGGACCCGGCGGGGCCTTGCCTCCGCGTCGGCTCCGACGTCGCGGTTCGATTCGCGGACGCCGAAGACGGAGCCGCCGACTACAAACTCAATATCCGGTACCCCGATGTCTTCGTGCGCGACTGCGAACCGTACGACGTCAACACCGTTCGCGAGCACATCACGCTGGTCGCCGAAGTCGCGTCGCGTTCGACGGTCGACAGCGACAGCGGAATCAAACGTCAGCTGTATGCCCGAGCCGGCATCCCGGTCTACCTGATCGTCCATTTCGACAAGAGCTGGGAACTCATCGACCGGATCGAGGAGTACCGGCTGGACTGGTCCGGGATGCGATACATGCCCCACCGGGTCCACCGCACCGCGCTGGTGCTGGACAGTCCGGTCACCATGGCGATCACCCTCGACGCCCTCCATCGCCCCTAGCGAACCACACCGGACGCCACTTCCTACCTCCGCCGGTCCCCGACCGTCCACAGCGAGCTGATCGGGATGGCGGTGAGCCCATCGCCGAAGGGCAGCTGTTGGGTGCCGCAGTATACGACGTACCCCGCGATGAACCTGTCACCGAGCCTGCTCTGGAGATGGCGCAGACCGCGGAAATCATCTGCGCGAACGGTTTCGGCCGCTTTGACCTCGATAGCGACGACTCGTCCGGCATTGTCTTCCAGCACCGCGTCCACCTCGTATCCGTCGCGATTGCGGTAGTGATGCAGCCGGGCCATCGTCTGACTCCAGGTGAGTTGCCGCGCGAGCTCGCCGAGGACGAAGGTCTCCATCAATCCACCGATCGTCGCGTCGTTGGTGACACCGGTGAGCAAGTGCGCGGCGAGCCCGGAGTCGGTGAACACCAGTTTCGGCGTCGCGATCGCGCGTGTGGTCGCATTGGCCGACCATGCCGGAATCAGGCGAACGAGATAGATGAGCTCGAGGATGCCCACCCAGTCACGAATCGAGCCCACCGCGACACCCAGATCGGCCGCCAGCCGAGAGTAGTTGAGCAGACCGCCGCTTTGGGCCGCCAGCACCGCGATCAGCCGCGCCATCTCTGAGCGGCGCTGGATGTCGGCGACCTGATGGACGTCGCGACTCATGATGTCGTCGAGATAGGACTTGAAGAACTGCGCACGCCTGCGGGGCGCTGTCCGGCGAACAGCTTCCGGGTATCCGCCGCGTGCGATCAGCGCCTGGTAGTCGCGGCGGCGCAGCGTGGACTCCGGTACCCGCAGTCGTGTTCCCTGTGCGAAAGCCGCGTCGATGAAACCATCCGGCGCTCCGCTGATTTCGCCCTGCGACAGCGGAAACAGCTCGATCGTCTCCGATCGCCCCGGCAAGGCGTCGGGAATCTGACGCAGACCGAGCAGCCGAGCCGAGCCCGTAAGCAGGAAGCGGCCGGGGCGTGGGTCGCGGTCGACAATGTTCTTGATCGCCAGCCACAGGTCGGGCACCCGCTGGACCTCATCGATCAGCATCGGTCCGGGAGCGTCGAGAAAGGCGATGGGGTCGGCCTCGGCCGAAGCTCTGGTTCTCGGGTCGTCCAGGAAGTGCTTTACGACATCGGACTCACCAGCCAGGGTACATTCAGCGAGCGTGCTCTTACCAGTCTGCCTGGCACCGTTGACTATGACGACCCGAGTGTCGTCCATCGCCTCTTTTACCAGCTCAGAGGCATGTCTGGGAAAATGGTCTGCGCCGTGTCGCATGCATCGAGTGTAGGCCAGAATGTCGATCTGCCGATGAGTTGGGTGACAATCTGCCGAAGGGGTGAGTGACGATCTGCCGATATTGGTGAGCTTCCTCGGCCACGGCCATCACGACGACGCCGTGAACGGGTTCTACCTCCTGGCAAAGGACTCGCTGGACCGAGACCGGCCCGACCTCGTCGACCCCGACCGAACCATCGACCCCCAGGTCCTGTTCACCCCCGACACAAGTACGGTCAGCGATCCGGCAGATCCCCGATAATTGCCCGGCAGATCTCGATTAACAGACCGGCAGATTGCGAATCGGCGTGGGGTTCGCGGGCAGGCCGGCGGACTCGGCGATCGGCCCGGCGAGCTCGCACGGATCCCAGACTGCGATGTCTTTCTCCGGCGCGGGTGTGGTCGAGGTGGTCGATGACGCTTCGAGTGACTCGAAGACGCCGATCGTGATACGCGGCAAGGTCGCGGGCAGTGCCGCGGCCAGCGTCGAGGCCGTGGCATCGGCGCCGGCCCGCAGGTCCGAGCGCAGACCCGCAGTGTCGTACGTCGGGAACGCGCCGGACCAGTCCGCCCCCGATGTCCGCACCGTGATGGTGAGATTGTCGATCCGCACCCGGGTGCTCGCAGACACGTATTCGTTGTCGTCCAGCTCGAACCAGGCAATCGCATCCTGACCGACTCCGGCCGGTCGGGTGGGAGCTCCGACTCTCTTCGCGCCGAAGGCGGGGTCGGGAACAGCGAGCGGCTCGGTGGTCCGCGCAGCCCGCTTCGGGCGCGGGCTCAACCACAGGTCGATGACCACCGATCGCCGCATCGCCCTCTCATCGCCGATGAGGTCCCCGGCCGATTCGGGCAGATTCCCCCGAAGAGCCGAAGCCCACCCGCCACCACTGCACCCCGAATTGCTATCACATCGCCACGGGCCGCCCATCTTTCGTGTGCACGTCCGCCTCCTCACACCTCGACCCGCAGAACCCGAACCTCGCAGGTGATACCCGAGGCGTTCGCCAGGCGGGTGTCTGTGGTGAGCAGGGCACAGCCGTAGGCTTCCGCGGCGGCGACGTAGGCGGCGTCGTAGGCGGTCAGGTTGTCGCGGAGTTCCCAGATTCTGGGGACCAGGACGCGGGTGACGGGGACTTCGGGGTCGAGTTTTTCCAGGGCGGCGACGGCTTGGCCGGCTTGGGCAGCGGTGATGGTTCCCGCGCGGGTGAAGCGGCGGATCACCGACAGGACCTCGACCGTCCAGTGTTGGGGGGCGATCCAGCGGTTGTCGGCTTCCAGGGCGGAGCGGCAATGGTCGCCGAGGGGGCCGGGATTCAGGAGGGCATGGGCGAAGACGGAGGCGTCGACCACGATCACTCGGCGGTCTCCTGCCCGAACAGCGCCGAATCGCGTTCGGCGCGTTCGGCATCCAGGGCGACCTGGATGTCACGGGCGGGGAAGGCAATGTCCCAGGTGGCGGGGCTGAACTGTTTGAGGACGGCGATGTTGTCCTGGCGGCGGGCCTCGTCGCGGACGAGATCGAACAGGAAGGCCTGGAGTGACTGACCGCGGCGCTGCGCCAGCGCGACCAGCTGGTCACGCAGGGACTCCGGGACGTCACGGATCTGCAAGGCAACCATGCATGCAATAGTACATGCATGCTGCATGCATGGCTACATGCAGTGAAGGCCCCCACCGGAGTGGGGGCCTTCACTGGATCAGCGGACTATCTCAGCGGCGGCGCTTGCCCTTGGTTTCGGCGCGGGCGGCTTCGCGGCGTTCGCGGCGGGTGCCGGACTGCTGCTGGCCGCCGTATTCCTGGGCGTCGGAGTGGGATTCGGCGCGGCCGTCCTCGGCGGGGCCGGAGTAGTTCAGGCCCTTCGGGGTGGACTCGTCGATGCCCTTGGCGCGCAGGGCGGGCGGGGCCTGGGTGGGGGCGGGGGCGTCCTGGGGGCGGGCGCCGACCGGGGAACGCAGGCCCTTGTCGATGGAGACGCCTTCGGGCTGGGGCTGCTGGACCTCGACCTGGAGGTTGAACAGGAAGCCGACCGACTCCTCTTTCAGGCCTTCCAGCATCGCGGCGAACATGTCGAAGCCCTCGCGCTGGTACTCGACCAGCGGGTCGCGCTGGGCCATCGCGCGCAGCCCGATGCCCTCCTTGAGGTAGTCCATCTCGTAGAGGTGCTCACGCCACTTGCGGTCCAGGACCGACAGCAGCACCTGGCGTTCCAGGTTACGCATGGCACCTTCGCCGGCCAGACCGTCGATCTCCTGCTCGCGCTTCTCGTAGGCGGTGTGCGCGTCGTCGAGCAGGGCCTCGCGCAGTTCGTCACGGGAGAGTTCGCCCGCGTCACCGGTGGCGGTCTCGCCCGCGAGTTCCTTGTGGTCCAGGCTCACCGGGTACAGCGTCTTGAGCGCGGTCCACAGCTTGTCCAGATCCCAGTCCTCGACATAACCCTCGGCGGTGGCACCGTCGACATAGGCGGTGGTCACGTCGGTGATCATGTTCTGGACCTGACCCTCCATGTCCTCGCCACGCAGGATCCGGTTGCGCTCGCCGTAGATGACGGTGCGCTGCTGGTTCATCACCTCGTCGTACTTCAACACGTTCTTGCGGATCTCGAAGTTCTGCTGCTCGACCTGGGTCTGGGCGCTCTTGATGGCCTTGGAGACCATCTTCGCCTCGATCGGCACATCGTCGGGCAGGTTCAGCCGCGTCATGATCGCCTCGAGCGCGGCGCCGTTGAAGCGGCGCATCAGCTCGTCACCCAGCGACAGGTAGAACCGGGACTCGCCCGGGTCGCCCTGACGACCGGAACGGCCACGCAGCTGGTTGTCGATGCGGCGCGACTCGTGCCGCTCGGTGCCCAGCACGTAGAGGCCACCGGCCTCGCGCACCTTCTCCGCGTCGTCCTCGGTCTGCTGTTTGACCTGCTCGAGCGCGGAGTGCCAGGCGGCCTCGTATTCGTCGGGGGTGTTCACCGGGTCCAGGCCCTGCTTGCGCAGCAGGATGTCGGCGATGATGTCGGCGTTGCCGCCGAGCACGATGTCGGTACCACGACCGGCCATATTGGTGGCGACGGTGACCGCGCCGGGCCGGCCGGCCTCGGCGATGATCTGGGCTTCCTGCTCGTGGAACTTCGCGTTCAGCACCGAATGCGCCACGCCGCGCTTGGTGAACTGCTTGGACAGATACTCCGAGCGCTCGACGCTGGTGGTACCGATCAGGACCGGCTGGCCCTGCTCGTGCCGCTCCACCACATCGTCGACGACGGCGTTGAACTTGGCCTCTTCCGACTTGTAGATCAGGTCGGCCTGGTCCTTGCGGACCATCGGCTTGTTCGTCGGGATCGGGACGACACCGAGCGAGTAGATCGAGTGCAGCTCGGCGGCCTCGGTCTCGGCGGTACCGGTCATGCCGGAGAGCTTGTTGTAGAGGCGGAAGTAGTTCTGCAGGGTGATCGTGGCCAGGGTCTGGTTCTCCGGCTGGATCTCGACCTTCTCCTTGGCCTCGATCGCCTGGTGCATGCCCTCGTTGTAGCGGCGGCCGACCAGGATGCGGCCGGTGAACTCGTCGACGATGATCACTTCGCCGTCGCGGACGATGTAGTCCTTGTCGCGGGTGTAGAGCTCCTTGGCCTTGATGGCGTTGTTCAGGTAGCTCACCAGCGGGGAGTTGGCGGCCTCGTAGAGGTTGTCGATGCCGAGCTGGTCCTCGACGAACTCCACGCCCGCCTCGTGCACGCCGATGGTGCGCTTCTTGATGTCCACCTCGTAGTGGACGTCCTTCTTCAGCAGCGGCGCGATGCGCGCGAACTCGGCGTACCACTTGGAAGAGGCGTCGGCCGGGCCCGAGATGATCAGCGGGGTACGGGCCTCGTCGATGAGGATGGAGTCGACCTCGTCGACCACGGCGAAGTTGTGGCCGCGCTGGACGAGATCGTCCAGCGAGTGGGTCATGTTGTCGCGCAGGTAGTCGAAGCCGAACTCGTTGTTCGTGCCGTAGGTGACATCGGCGTGGTAGGCGACGCGGCGCTCGGCCGGAGTCATGCCGCCGAGGATCACGCCCACCTCGAGACCGAGGAAGCGGTGCACGCGGCCCATCCACTCGGCGTCACGCTTGGCGAGATAGTCGTTGACGGTGACGACGTGCACGCCCTCGCCGGACAGGGCGTTGAGGTAGGCGGGCAGCACACAGGTCAGGGTCTTGCCCTCACCGGTCTTCATCTCGGAGATATTGCCCAGGTGCAGCGAGGCGCCACCCATGATCTGGACCTTGTAGTGCTTCTGGTTCAGCACCCGCCAGGACGCCTCACGGGCCACCGCGAACGCCTCGAGCAGCAGGTCCTCGAGGGTCTCGCCGTCGGCGTAGCGCTGCTTGAACTCGTCGGTCTTGCCGCGCAGTTCCTCGTCGGTGAGCTGCTCGATCTCCTCGCCGAGCGCGATGACCTCGTCGGCGAGGTTCGAGAGCCGCTTGACCATGCGGCCTTCACCAATCCGTAGCAACCTCGTCAGTGTCAGCGCAGGCACGGGTCTCGTCAGTCCTCTGGTCGAAGTGTTGTCGGCTGGTGAGCCACAGTGTTGTGGGCCATGGTAGTCCGCAGACCACCGTACCCGGCGGCGTGTACCCGTGCCCGGTGTACCGGCGCCGTCATCGGCCCAGGTCACGGCGCACGCCGAGTGGCGTTGCCGGGCACTGTCGTTCACCTGGTGTGACGTAGGATGTAGCGCGTGCCCGATCTGCGGATACGGCACCGGAAGGAGCAGCGGAGCGCGTGATCACGAGATTGACGCCGCAGGACGCGTCGTTCTATCGGCTCGAATCGAGCAGCAACCCGATCCATATCGGCTCTCTCGCGATTCTGCAGAACACCGCTCCCGGGGTGCCGGGCCCGGTCCTGGACTACGACCGGCTCATCGACCTGGTCGAATCCCGGCTGCCGCTGGTCCCCCGCTACCGCCGCAAAGTGCGCGAGATCCCGCTGGCGATGGGCAGGCCGGTGTGGGTGGAGGACAGCCGCTTCGACATCAGCTATCACATCCGCCGCTCCGCGCTGCCCGGTCCCGGCAGCGACGAACAGCTCTACGAGCTGATCGCCCGGCTGGCCTCGCGCCCGCTGGACCAGGGCAGGCCGCTGTGGGAGATGTATCTGATCGAGGGCCTCGCCGACGGGCGCAGCGCGGTGTTCACCAAATCGCATTCCGCGCTGGTCGACGGCGACACCGCGCTCGAGATCGGGCATGTCATCCTCGACAACAGCCCGCTGCCGCGGGTGCTGGCCGACGACGCCTGGCGCGCGCCGCGCGAACCCACCGATGTGGAACTGCTGGCCGGGGCGCTCTCGCAGCTGGCCGCCCAGCCGCGCGAAGCCTACGAGGTCGCCCGGGACGCGGGATCGAGCGCGTTCGGCGTGGTCCGCGGTACCCGGATGGCGATGCAAGCCGCGGCCAACGCGGTGCGCGCGGCGACCTCCGGCGCCCCCGACAGCCCGCTCAACGCGCGCACCTCGCGCAGCCGCCGCTTCGATGTGGTGCGCACCGATCTCGAGGACTACCGCACCATCCGGCGGCATTTCGACTGCACGATCAACGACACGGTGCTGGCGGTGGTCACCGGGGCGCTGCGCAACTGGCTGCTCTCGCGCAACGAGGCGCTGATCGAGTCGACCAATCTGCGCGCGGTGGTGCCGATGTCGGTCTACGTCGACGGTGACAACCAGCTGACCCCGGCCAGCGAGGTGTCCTCGTTCCTCGTCGATCTACCGGTGGGCGAACCGAATCCGACGATGCGGCTGTCGCACATCGCGCACGCCACCGACGCGGCGGGCAAGCAGCGGCAGCGGGTGCGGGCGCGCACGCTGGTGCACCTGGCCGGGTTCGCGCCTGCCAGCCTGCACGCGATGAGTGTGCGCGCGGCGAGTACCTTCGCCGACAACACGTTCAACCTGGTGATCACCAACGCGCCGGGACCGCAGACCGCGATGTACATCGGCGGCGCGCGCATGCTGGAGATGTATCCGGTGTCGCCGCTGCTGCGCAATCAGACGTTGAGTTTCGGACTCACCTCGTACGACGGTCAGGTCTTCTACGGACTCAACGCCGACCGCGACGCCATGGCCGACATCGATGTCCTCGCGGCGTCGGTGCACGAATCGATGGAGGAGTTGCTCGGTGCCTGTCTCTGAGAACGCCAAGATGCGCGTCTACATCCCGGTGACGATCCCGGTGCTGCGGCAGCTCGTCGCCGAGCGGGAGTTCTTCCCGCTGGGCGCGACCGCCTTCGCGGTGACGCCCGCGCTGCGCGAGGCCTACGCGGCGGGCGACGACGACGAGCTGGCCGAGGTGGCGATGCAGGAGGCGGCCAGGGCGTCGCTGCGACTGCTGGCCGCCGAACGCGACAGCGACGCCGAGGGCACCGAGGCCGCGCCGGGCAGCCCGATCTACCGGCGCGCGGTGATCGCCGCCGACGTGACCGGCGCGAAACTGCGGCCCGACCTCGACGACGCGGTGGTGAAGCTGGCCGGACCGGTGAGCTACGACCAGGTGGCCTCGGCCCATGTCGACCTGGCCGATGCCGAACCGCAGGTCGCCAAGGCGGTCGACGTGATCGATGCCGCCGACCTGGGCGATACCGACGCCGAGTTCGTCCTGGGCGATGCCGAGGATCACCAGCTGGCCTGGTACGCCACCCAGGAACTGCCTTTCCTGCTCGATTTGCTGTGACATCCCACTGACCGTCGCGCTCACGGCGCCGGTGCCACTGCCGGGAAACCTACGATGCCGTAACCTTGCGTCGAGCGAGCTGCCCCACCGAAGCTCGCCAGAAAGCACAGGAGACAACGGCAAGCATGGTCATGAACAAGTTCCGGGAATGGCTCGAAGCACCGGCAGCGCAGGTCGCCGATCGTGGCGGCAAGCTGAACGTGCTGCGTGGCGCGGTCGCCCGGGTGACCACTCCGCTGCTGCCCGACGATTACCTGCACCTGGCCAACCCGCTGTGGTCGGCGCGTGAGCTGCGCGGGCGCATCGTCGAGGTGCGCAAGGAGACGGCCGACTCCGCGACCCTGGTGATCAAGCCGGGCTGGGGCTTCGACTTCAAGTATCAGCCGGGTCAGTACATCGGCATCGGCATCCTGATCGACGGGCGCTGGAACTGGCGTTCCTACTCGCTGACCTGCCCGCCGGACTGGACCGGCGAGGGCGGCAAGCGGCTGATCTCCATCGCGGTCAAGGCGATGCCGGAGGGCAAGCTGTCCAGCCATCTCGTCAACGGGGTGGCCGCGGGCACCATTGTGCGGCTGGCCGCGCCGCAGGGCGGGTTCGTGCTGCCCGAGCCGCCGCCGGCGAAGGTACTGTTCCTCACCGCGGGCAGCGGCATCACCCCGGTGATGTCGATGCTGCGGACGATGGACCGGCGCGACGGGGTCACCGATGTGGTGCACGTGCACTCGGCACCCACCGACGCCGATGTGATGTTCGGCGCCGAGCTGCGCGCCCTGCACGACAAGCACCCCAGCTTCGTCTCGCATCTGCAGCTCACCGACGCCCATGGCCTGTTCTCGCTGGCGAGCCTCGACGAGCTCTACCCCGATTGGCGCGAGCGTGAGACCTGGGCGTGCGGTCCGGCCCCGATGCTCGATGCCATCGAACAGCATTGGAAGGCCGCGGGGGTCGGCGAGAAGCTGCACGTCGAGCGGTTCGAGGTGGAGCGGTCGGCGGTCGGCGAGGGCGGCACCGTCACCTTCGGCACGACCGGGCGCACCCTCACCGTCGACGGGGCGACCAGCCTGCTGGAGGCGGGCGAGTCGATCGGCGTGCAGCTGCCGTTCGGCTGCCGGATGGGCATCTGCCAGACCTGTGTGGTGACACTCTCGGACGGACACGCGCGCGATCTGCGCAACGGCGACGAGCGTCAGCCGGGCGACAAGGTGCAGACCTGCATCTCCGCCGCCGCCGGGGATTGCACACTCGACATCTGAGCATCGGCGTCCGCGCTTGTCAGCAGGTACTCTCGAAGTCATGCGTCGGCCTCCGAACGGCCGACAGCGGCTGGTCTGGGCCTCCGTGCGCCGTCTGCGTGAAAGGGCCGAGAACAGCGGCGTAGCCGCCGGTTCTCGGCCCGCCTCGATTCTGGACTGACCAGAGGGTGCGACGAAGGAGTACCCGGCGGGAGGGAAGAATCGAGGCCCGCCAGGGCCGAGAACCCGCGGCGCCAGCCGCCATCCAACAGAGAGAGGACCCCGGTGGCCATCACCGATATCCAGGCCTTCGCCCATTTGACGGCGGCCGACATCGAGACCCTGGGGAAAGAGCTCGATTCGATCCGCCGTTCGGTGGAGACCTCGCGCGGCGAACGCGACGCCAAGTACATCCGCCGCACCATCGCCGCGCAGCGCGGCCTCGAGGTGGCGGGCCGCGCGATCCTGTTCGGCAGCCGTAATCGCTGGGCCTGGCTCGGCGGTACCGCGCTGCTGTCGGTGGCCAAGATCATCGAGAACATGGAGCTCGGGCACAACGTGAGCCACGGGCAGTGGGACTGGATGAACGATCCGGAGATCCATTCCACCAGCTGGGAGTGGGATATGACCGGCACCTCGGCGCAGTGGCGCCGGGCGCACAACTACTCCCATCACACCTACACCAACGTCCTGGGCAAGGACGAGGACCTGGGCTTCGGCATTCTGCGGATGACCCGCGACGAGGCCTGGCATCCCAAGCATCTGGTGCAGCCCGCGGCCAACCTGCTGCTGGCCGCGACCTTCGAGTGGGGCATCGCGCTGCACGATCTCGGCATCGAGAAGGAACTGGCGGGTATCCCGTCGACGCAGCTGCTCTCGGAGCCGAACAAGGATTTCGCCCGTAAGGCGGGCCGCCAGGTGGTCAAGGACTTCGTGCTGTACCCGGCGCTGACCGGGCCGGCCTGGAAGTCGACGCTGAAGGCGAACGCCACCGCCAACCTGGTCCGTAATCTGTGGGCCTACGCGGTGATCTTCTGCGGGCACTTCCCGGACGGGGCGGAGAAGTTCACCGTCGAGCAGCTCGACGGGGAGACCCAGGGCGAGTGGTATCTGCGTCAGATGCTGGGCAGCGCCAATTTCAAGGCGGGCCCGGTGATGGCTTTCATGAGCGGCAATCTCTGCTACCAGATCGAGCATCACCTGTTCCCCGACCTGCCGAGCAACCGGTATCCGGAGGTCGCGGTGCGGGTGCGCGAGCTGTGCGACAAGTACGACCTGCCCTACACCACCGGCTCGCTGGGCAAGCAGTACCTGCTGGCCTTCCGGACCATCCACAAGCTGGCCTTGCCGGATCGTTTCCTGAAGCGGACCGCCGACGACGCCCCCGAGACGTCCTCGGAGCGCAAGTTCGCCGGTCTCACGCTGCCGGAGGCGCTGCGGGTCGATCCGGAGACGGGTAAGCGGTTCGGTCTGCGTTCAGCGCTGCACGACGCGAAGGTGACCTTGGAGATCAAGGCCCGGCACGAGAAGGAAGTGCTGCGCGAGGCGAAGGCGGCGCTCAAGGCGCGCGCCCGCCAGGAGAAGCTGGCGCTGCGCGAGGCCAAGCGGGCCCTCGGCGAGCGGGCCAAACACGAGCGCGGGGCATTGCGAGACCGGGCGGCGCGACGGATGGCCCGGACCAGATAACATCTCCATCTCGATTTCGCAATAGGACCTTTCACACATTCCACGCCCGAAATCGCCAACCTACGCTCTCGTAACTTACGGTACTGTAACCGCCATGGCGATCTCGGATGTCAAGGAATACGCGCACCTCACCGCTGCGGATGTCGAAGCTCTCGGTGCGGAGTTCGACGCGATCCGCCGCGAGATCGAATCCTCGCGAGGCGCGGCCGACGCACGCTACATCCGCAATGTCATCCGGTTACAGCGCGCCCTGGAGATCAGCGGCCGCACCGTCCTGTTCGCCAGCTTCCTGCCCCCGGCCTGGCTGGCCGGCGTCGCCCTGCTCGGCACTGCCAAGATCATCGAGAACATGGAGATCGGGCACAACGTGATGCACGGGCAGTGGGACTGGATGAACGATCCGGAGATCCACTCCACCTCGTGGGAATGGGACAACGCGGGCCCGTCGGCGCACTGGAAGATCACGCACAACTTCCTGCACCACAAGTACACCAACGTCCTCGGCATGGACGACGACATCGGCTACGGCCTGCTGCGCGTCACCCGCGATCAGCGCTGGATGCCGTTCTACCTGGGCAACCCGATCTACAACTTCCTACTGCAGGCGCTGTTCGAGTACGGCGTCGCGATCCAGCATCTCGAGCTGGGCAAGGTCGCCAAGAAGAAGTGGGCCAAGGACTCCCCCGAGTGGCAGCAGTTCGACGCCGACCGCAAGCTGGTGCTGAAGAAGATCGGTAAGCAGGCCGCCAAGGACTACCTGATCTTCCCGCTGCTCACCGGCCCGTCGTTCTTCACCACGCTGACCGCCAATATCGCCGCCAACGTGATGCGCAATGTGTGGACCAACGCGGTCATCTTCTGCGGGCACTTCCCCGACGGCGCCGAGAAGTTCACCAAGGCCGACATCGAGAACGAGACCCAGGGCGAGTGGTACCTGCGCCAGATGCTGGGCAGCGCCAACATCAGCGGCGGCCCGGTCATGCACTTCATGACCGGCAATCTCAGCCACCAGATCGAGCACCACCTGTTCCCCGACCTGCCCAGCAACCACTACGCCGCCATCGCGGTGCGGGTACGCGAGCTGGCCGAGAAGTACGACCTGCCCTACACCACCGGTTCGCTGCCGGTGCAGTACTTCAAGTCGTGGCGCACGATCCTCAAGCTGTCGCTGCCCAACAAGTACCTGCGCCACACCACCGACGACGCGCCGGAGACCAAGTCCGAGCGCCTCTTCGGCGGCAACGCCGTGGCCACCGTCGACCCAGTGACCGGACGTCGCCGTGGCCTGCGCACCGCGCTCGCGGCCGGGCGCAAGCTGGCCCGCCGGGCGGCGGCCTGACCGGCTGCGGTTCACTGTTCGGCGTGTGTGCCGAGCAATTGAGCGTCTACGACGCGATCCGTCTGCGTCGCGATGTGCGCGCCGAGTTCACCGGCGAGCCGATCGACGACGACACCCTGTGGCGGATCCTGGACGCCGCCCACCGCGCGCCCAGCGTCGGTAACTCGCAACCGTGGGACTTCGTCGTGGTCCGGCAGGCGGACACGCTGCGCCGCTTCGCCGGCCACGTCGCGGACAAGCGGGCCGAGTTCGGTGCGGCGCTGCCCACCGAGCGCGCCGCGACCTTCGCCCCGATCAAGATCGAGGGCATCGTCGAGAGCGGCACCGGCATCGTGGTCACCCATGACGACCGGCGCGGCGGACCGCAGGTGCTCGGCCGGGCGAGCGTGCCCGAGACCGGCGTGTACTCGACGGTGCTGGCGATCCAGAACCTGTGGCTGGCGGCCACCGCCGAGGGCATCGGCGTCGGCTGGGTGTCGTTCTACGACCCGCAGGTCCTGCGCGAGCTGGTCGAGCTGCCCGCCGGGATCGAACCGGTGGCCTGGCTGTGCATCGGGCCGGTGCGCGAATTCCAGCGGGTGCCGGACCTGGAACGCTTCGGCTGGCGCAGCGGACGCGCGCTCACCGAGGCCGTGCACCACGAAACCTTCGGCGGCTGAACGCGATCCGGGCACCCGCGGTGGCGGGTGCCCGGATCGGTGCGTGCGTCAGGCCAGCCTGATCAGGCCGTAGTCGAAGGCATGTCTGCGATAGACCACCGAGGGCCGGTCGGTCGCGCTGTCGTGGAACAGGAAGAAGTCGTGGCCGACCAGTTCCATCTGGTAGAGCGCATCGTCGACCGACATCGGTGTCGCGGTGTGCACCTTGGTACGGACGATGTGGCCGGGACCGCCCTCGTACTCGGCGTCGTCGCCGTGGGCGTGCGCCGCCGCGCCGTTGGGCGCGGTGAACAGGGAGTCGTCGACCAGCGTCGCGGTCGCCTGGGCGACCGATACCGGGGTCTTGTCGCCGTAGTGCACGACGCGCCGCTTGTCCTTGGCGCGGCGCAACCTGCTCTCGATCTTCTGGGTGGCCGATTCGAGCGCGGCGTAGAAACTGTCGGCGCACGCCTCGGCGCGCACGATCGGTCCACGGCCGCGTGCGGTGATCTCCACACGTTGACAGGCCTTGCGTTGACGACGGTTGCGTTCATGGAAGAGTTCCACATCGAACAGGAATATCGACGGGTCGAAGCGCTCCAGCCGAGCGAGCTTCTCCGCGACATGGATTCGATAGTGGTCGGGGATTTCGACGTTGCGACCGGAGACCACCACTTCAGCGTGTGGGGTGTCGATTCCGGTCGACTCGGTGGCACCGTTCACCAGTGCCGTAGGGTCAGCATCTCGCACTGATGCCCGTGAAGAAGTCGTCACGCGTACCTCCCGGATATGGCCGCACGCTTGCGCTGATGTGCGGCGAGATTGAGCTGTGCCGATCGGGAATCGCCCGGCACCAGATATCCGCGGCCCCACCTCCCAAACTTGTGGATCGGTGTGTGCTCGCGACGCTAGTCCGCCACGAGCAAGTGCGCCACTGTTCACGCAAATTTCGCCGCGTCAAGCCGCACAGGTCACCAAAACGGCACGGGGAACTACGCCGATCCGGCCAAGAACACGCACCGACTCGCGCGCGGTGGCCCCGGTCGTCAGCACATCGTCGACCAGGACTACCTCGGCATTCGCCGCGATCGGGCGCTGCGGGAGCGGTACCGCAACGGCCATGATCTTGTCGCGCAGATTGTGTGCTCGCTCATCCGGCGTCAACCCGACCGAATCGCGCACGCCGCGCCGCATCCGCAGCAGCGGCACGCTCCGGCAATCGCCGAGCCAACCGGCCGCGGCCGCCGTCGCGCCGGCCACCGGATCGCCGCCGCGGCGCCGGGCGGCGGCGGCTCGGGTGGGGGCGGGCACGAGCAGCAGGGGCCGGTCCGGTGCCCGTAAACGCACCAGGGCGCGCGCGAGCGCGAGGCCCAGTGGTGCGGCCAGGTCGCGGCGGCCGCGCTCCTTGGCGGCCAGGACCGCGCGCCGGCCAGGACCCGCGTAGGGACCGAGGGCCCAGCACGGCACGCCGGGATCGGCCCGCGGCCGCACCCGGACCGGATCGCGGCCCAGCGCGGCGGCACAGTCCGCGCACCACGCGGGCCCGGCCACGCCGCACCCGCCGCAGCACACCGGCAACACCAGATCGAGCAGCACCCGCCTCATAACGAGTGAGTATGGCGATGGGGTCCGACAGGTTTCAGCCGGGCAGGACCGGCACGACGCTGTCCCCGGTGAGTCCGGGCACCTCCCGCCAGAAGCGGTCGTTGCCCGAGGGGTCGGCGGTCTGCAGTTGCAGCACCGCGCGCGAATCGGCCACGTACTGGGTGGCCGGCGCCGCGGTCACCACCCGGACCGGCGGCGTCAGGTTCTGCGGCGTCACCGCCGTGAGCTGGGAGCCGTCGATGGAAACGGTGAGGACCGGGTCGACATTGCCCTCGCGGGCCACCATCAGGGTGTCGCCGGTGACCCAGCTCAGCGAGACCGCGCGGCTGCTCAGGCCGACGGCCACCGGCACCGGCGAGGTGAGTGCGTACTTGCCGTCGGGGCGCCGTTCGATCACCGCCACGTAGACCTTCCCGTCGGCGATCACCGCCGCCCGCACCCCGGTCCGCGAGACCGCGATCTCACCGATCGGCATGCGTGGCGTTCCGGTGCCGGCGAGCAGGCCGCTGATGTCGACGTCCTCCACCGAGACATTGCCGGTGGCGCGATCGGTGACCGCCCGGATGACCCGTTCCCCGTCGAGCACGGTCCAGGCCGCGCCGCCGTCGGCGGTCCAGGACGGGCGCGCGATACTCGCGCCCTCGGCCACCGCGAACGCCTTGGCACCGTAGTTTCCGATCAGCAGGGTCCGGCCGGGTTCCGGCTCAGGTCTGCCGGTGTCGGCGACGGCGGCGACGAACTGGCCGTCGGCGGAGATCCCGACCGACTGCAGATTGGTCGCCTCGCCGAAGGAACCGCTCGGGGTGACGATGCCGTCCGGTGTCACCTGGACCAGGGTCCCGTCACGCAGCGCGTGCAGCCCGACCCGGTTCTGCCCCGGCGCGCTCGCGCTGAACTGGTCGACATCGGCGACCGCCCAGCCGTTGGCGAAGCGCTCGTCGAGCGGCTTGCCGTCGGCCAGCAGCACATACGGTCCGAGGATGTCGGCGCCGGCCAGCGTCAGCACCACCTGGGCGGCGAACAGTTCGCGCTCGCGCTGGCCCAGATTGCCGACCCCGGCGAAGTCGATGCGCACCCCGCCGATGCCTACCCCCGCCTCACCGGGTTCGTTGCTGGCCTTGACGATCGGGCCGTTCACCGTGACCGGTGCGGCGAGCAGGTTGCGGACCACCGGGGCGATCGTGGCCTCCGGGCCCGCCCCGAGCAGGCCGATCAGCCGGCCGGTGAGCTCCGCGCGCGAGGACGAGATCCAGCGCGGGTCCGGCACCAGCACCGAACTCCCCGGGTCGATGTAGTTCAGGACATAGCGGTGGTAGGACTTGTCGAAGGAGTTCACGTCCATCACCACGCCGTCGGGCAGATCGGTGATGCGCCACTCGCCGTCGACCTTGCTCATCTCGATCTTGTTCTCGAGTGTGCCGTCGACCGCGCGATAGGTGCCATCGGCATAGAGTTCGCCGACCTTACGGCTGCGCACGACATAGCTGGCCGTGTCGCTGGAGCGCGACTCGCGCAGGGTGTCGGGCCGTTCGACGATGGTGATGCTCGCCTCGGCGTTCCATTCGGCCGCCGTCTCGCTGGTCAGGTACTGGCGCGCGGCCGCGTGCCGGTTGGCGGGGTCGGCGCTGGCGGTGAGGAAATCGCCGACCAGCAGATCGGGGTCGCGCCCCGGTACGGGCGGCTGCGGCCCCACCGAGGTCGGGGCCCGGTTGATCGTGCCGAGGGCCTGCGGCGCGGAGGACTCCGGCAGGCTGGCGCACCCGGTGAGGATCAGCAGCCCGGCCAGGGCGGCCGCGAACACACCACGCGCCATCGTCATGTCTGTCGGTCTCCGGTCTCGGTCGAGGTCGGCTGGTCGGCGGCGCCGGTGTCGGCGCCGGTCCCCGCGGCGGGCGCTTCGCTCGCCGGGGCGGCCTGCTCGCCGGTGTCCTGGGCGGCCGGATCGAGAACGGGTGCGTCGGTGTCGGCGGGCTCGGGCAGGGCCGGGACCTTGCGCAGCATGGGTTCCAGCGCGAGCGGGCTCTGCCCGAGTTTACGTCCGCGCACCATCGGCAACAGCAGCCGGAAGCTGGCACCGACGCCGGGGTCACCCCAGGCCTCCAGCCTGCCCTCGTGCAGGTTGGCGTCCTCGACGCTGATCGACAGGCCGAGGCCGGTGCCACCGGAACGGCGCACCCGGGAGGGGTCCGAGCGCCAGAAGCGGTTGAACACCATCTTCTCCTCGCCAGGCCGCAGGCCGACGCCCTGATCGCGCACCACCGTCGCGACCGCGTTGGCGTCGCTGTCACCGCGCATCCGGATGAGCACCGGTTTGCCCTCGCTGTGGTCGATGGCGTTGGCGAGCAGATTGCGCAGCACGCGTTCGACCCGGCGCGGGTCGACCTCGGCGACGATCGGGTCATCGGGCAGGTCGATGACGACCTCGACCCCGGCGTCCTTGGCCAGGTGCCGCACCGTGGAGATCGCGGCCCGCGCGCACATCCGCACATCGAGCGATTCCACCTGCAACTCGGCCACACCGGCGTCGTGGCGGGAGATCTCGAGCAGGTCGTTGAGCAGGCCCTCGAACCGGTCGAGCTCGTTGACCAGCAGTTCCGAGCTGCGGGCCAGCGCCGGATCGAGATCGTCGCTGGAGCCGTGGATGAGGTCGGCGGCCATCCGCACCGTGGTCAGCGGGGTGCGCAGCGCGTGGCTGACATCGGAGGTGAACCGGCGTTGCAGATTGCCGAATTCCTCGAGCTGGGTGATCTGTTTGGACAGGCTCTCGGCCATCTCGTTGAACGCCTGCGCGAGCCGGGCCATGTCGTCCTCGCCGCGCACCAGCATGCGTTCCTTGAGCCTGCCGTCGGCGAAGCGGCCGGCGATCCGCGCCGCCGACCGGATCGGCAGCACCACCTGTCTGGTCACCAGGGCGGTGATCGCGGCCAGCAGTACCAGCAGCACCACACCGCCGATGAGCATCGTGCCGCGCATCAGCGACAGGCTCGATTCCTCGCTGGCCAGCGGGAAGATCAGGTAGATCTCCAGGGTCGCCACCTCGGCGCTGGGGCTGCCGATGATCAGCGCGCGACCGCGGTAGCCGTCGGGGTCGGCGACGGTGGTGAACTGGTAGGAGACCTGGCTGCGCTGGACGAAGCGGCGCAGTTCCTGCGGCACCTCCGAGATCGGGCCCGCGGTGATCTCCTGCGGCGGGGTGCCGCCGACCATCGCCAGCGCCGAGACGAAGCTGCCCGCCGCGCCGGTGGACTGACCGGTGCCGCCGCGGGTGGACAGCGCCGCGCGCGCGTCGGCGAGCTCTTGCTGCTGGCTGTTCGCGTCGTTCGCGCCGGTGAGCAGGTGTTCGATCGTGCTGCGGGCACGATCCATCTCCTCGACCGCCGCGTTGATCTTGGCTTCGAGGAGCCGGTCGGTGATCTGACCGGTGAGCACGACCCCGAGGATCGTGATGACGATGAGCGACAGCGTCAACGTGGACACGATGACCCGCAACTGCAGCGAACGGCGCCACAGATGACCGAGGGCGGTCCCGATGGTCTGGAACCAGTCCAGCACCGGGGCCACCCACTGCCGTACCTGCGCTACGGCGGACTGTCCACGTCCGCCCGGCGCGGCATCGTCTGCTGGTAGGCGCTCCTGTGCACTGTCGGTCACCGCGGCGCCTCGCAGCGACCGATCACGGCGGTCCGGCCTTGTAGCCGACACCGCGGACGGTCAGCACGATCTCCGGGTTCTCGGGGTCTTTCTCGACCTTGGCGCGTAGTCGCTGCACGTGCACGTTCACCAGGCGGGTGTCGGCGGCGTGCCGGTAGCCCCACACCTGCTCGAGCAGGACCTCGCGGGTGAACACCTGACGCGGCTTGCGCGCCAGTGCCACCAGCAGGTCGAACTCCAGCGGGGTGAGCGAGATCTGCGTGCCGCCGCGGGTCACCTTGTGCGCGGGCACGTCGATGACGATGTCGGCGATGGAGAGCAGCTCGGCGGGCTCGTCCTCGGTGCGGCGCAGCCGCGCGCGCACGCGGGCGACGAGTTCCTTCGGTTTGAACGGTTTGACGATGTAATCGTCGGCGCCGGACTCCAGACCGAGCACCACGTCGACCGTGTCGGTCTTGGCGGTGAGCATCACGATCGGAACGCCGGAATCGGCCCGTAGCACGCGGCATACGTCGATGCCGTTCATGCCGGGCAGCATCAGGTCCAGCAATACCAGGTCGGGGCGGATCTCCCGCACCGCCGACAGGGCCTGCGTGCCGTCGCCGACCACGTGCGGGTCGAACCCTTCCCCGCGCAAGACGATGGTCAGCATCTCAGCGAGTGCCATATCGTCGTCGACGACCAGAATCTTGGGCTTCATAGTCCTATGTTGTCATCTCCCAGGCCAGGATCGGGCCGCCACGCCATTAATGGTGTGAACCCGTCGCCGTATCCAACCTTATCCGGCAAAGATTTCCGTGCAGAGGGTGAGTAGCGCGGGCCTGTCGTCATCGGATCGGTATGTCCACCATCGGCCGTACCAATCCCGGTCGGCCAGCTCACGATAGACCGCGCCGGTGCGCTGCTGCAGACCGCCGTCGCGTTCGTAGGCATCCAGGGCGCGGGTGCCGTCGAGTTCGCCACGGCGGCGGGCACGTTCGGCGGCGACCTCGGTGGGCACGTCGAGCAGCACGGTCAGGTCCGCGGGCGGCAGGGCCAGCCTGCCGAACTCCAGATCACCGACCCAGGAGACGATTTCACCGTCGGCGTCCTGTTCGGCGCGCGCGGCCGAATAGGCGGCGTTGGAGGCGACCCAGCGGTCCAGGACGACGATGTCGTTGGCATCCAACAGGTTCGACAGCTCCGCCGAGGCCGCCGAGCGGTCGAGCGCGAACAGGATGGCCATGGCGTTGATCGAGCCGGCCAGGTCGCCGTTGCCGCCGCGCAGGGCCTCGGCCGCCAGGTCGGCGTGCACGGACCGGCCGTACTGCGGAAACGCCAGGCTGCCCGCCCGCAGACCCTTCCCCCGCAGTTCGGCGATCAGGCCGTCGATCAGCGTCCGTTTACCGGCGCCGTCGAGGCCCTCGACCGCAATCAATACGCCCATGCGCAGCAGATTACCCGCCCTGGACGACCGGGCCCCGCCGACCCGGAGGTCGACGGGGCCACCGCCGTTCGGGGCACTCAGTAGCGGTAGTGCTCCGGCTTGTACGGGCCCTCCACGTCCACGCCGATGTACTCGGCCTGGTCCTTGGTGAGCTTGGTCAGCGTGCCGCCGAGTGCCTCGACGTGGATGCGCGCGACCTTCTCGTCGAGGTGCTTGGGCAGGCGGTAGACCTCGTTGTCGTACTGCTCCGGCTTGGTCCACAGTTCGATCTGCGCGATGACCTGGTTGGAGAAGCTGTTCGACATGACGAACGAGGGGTGGCCGGTGGCGTTGCCCAGGTTCAGCAGGCGGCCCTCCGACAGCACGATGATGGCCTTGCCCGAGTCGAAGGTCCACAGGTCGACCTGCGGCTTGATCTCGAGGCGGGTGGCGCCGCAGCGCTCCAGGGCGGCCATGTCGATCTCGTTGTCGAAGTGACCGATGTTGCCGAGGATGGCCTGGTCCTTCATCGCCTTCATGTGCTCGAGGGTGATGATGTCCTTGTTGCCGGTCGAGGTGATGACGATGTCGGCCTGGCCGATCGCCTGCTCGACGGTGACCACGTCGTAGCCGTCCATCAGCGCCTGCAGCGCGTTGATCGGGTCGATCTCGGTGACCTGCACGCGCGCGCCCTGGCCGGCGAGGGACTCCGCGCAGCCCTTGCCGACATCGCCGTAACCGCAGATCAGCACCTTCTTGCCGCCGATGAGCACGTCGGTGCCCCGGTTGATGCCGTCGATCAGCGAGTGGCGGGTGCCGTACTTGTTGTCGAACTTCGACTTGGTGACCGAGTCGTTGACGTTGATCGCCGGGAACACCAGCTCACCCGCGGCGGCGAACTGGTAGAGCCGCAGCACGCCGGTGGTGGTCTCCTCGGTGACGCCCTGGACCGAGTCGGCGATGACGCTCCACTTGGTCTTGTCGGCCTCGAGGCTCTCGCGCAGCAGGTTGAGGAACACCTTGTACTCGGCCGAGTGGTCGTCGTCCTCGGGCGGCACGACGCCGGCCTTCTCGAACTGGGCGCCGCGCAGTACGAGCATGGTCGCGTCGCCACCGTCGTCGAGGATCATGTTGGCCGGCTCGTTCGGCCAGGTGAGCATCTGCTCGGCCGCCCACCAGTACTCCTCCAGCGTCTCGCCCTTCCAGGCGAAGACGGGGGTGCCCTTGGGCTCGTCGACCGTGCCGTGGGGCCCGACGACGATGGCGGCCGCGGCGTGGTCCTGGGTGGAGAAGATGTTGCACGAAGCCCAGCGCACCTCGGCGCCGAGGGCGACGAGGGTTTCGATCAGGACGGCGGTCTGCACCGTCATGTGCAGCGATCCGGAGATGCGCGCGCCCTTCAGCGGCTGCACCTCGTGGTATTCGCGGCGCAGCGCCATCAGGCCGGGCATCTCGTGCTCGGCGAGGCGGATCTCCTTGCGGCCGAATTCGGCCAGCGAGAGATCTGCCACCTTGTAATCGATGCCGTTGCGGACGTCAGCGGTGAGCTCGGTGCGCGCGGGAAGTTCTGAGGTCGTCATCAGCCTCTCCTGGTTGTGAGTACCGAGGCAAGGCTACCGTCTGTGGGCGCGCTCGTTCCCCGGTCGTCGGTGGCCGCGGCTCAGGCCGCGGCGCGGTTTCGGGCCAGCAAACGTCGCGGCTTGGCGGGCGCGACATTGGCCAGGGTCAGGTCGCCACCGTAGTGGGCGGCCACCCGGGGATCCATCACGGCCCGCCACAGCGGCGGGACGGCGGCGAGCAGGATCATGGTGGCGTAGCCGGCCGGCAGCTGCGGTGATTCGCTGCTGCTGCGCAGCGTCTGATAGCGGCGGCCGGGGTTGGCGTGGTGGTCGCTGTGGCGCTGCAGATGGAACAGGAAGATGTTGGTGACCAGGCGATCGGAGTTCCAGCTGTCGCGCGGGGAGCAGCGCTCGTAGCGGCCGTTGGGCTTGCGCGCGCGCAGCAGTCCGTAGTGCTCGACGTAGTTGACGGCTTCGAGCAGCGAGAAGCCGATGACCGCCTGCAGCGCCAGCCACGGCACGATCGATGGCCCGAAGGCCAGGATCAGCGAACCGAACAGCACCGCGCTCATCGCCCAGGCCTGCAGGATGTTGTTGCGGGTGCTCCACCAGCCGCGACCCTGCCGGTGCAGGCGCGCGCGCTCGAGGTACAGCGCCGAGGAGAAGCCACCGATCACACTGCGCGGCAAGAACTCCCACAGCGACTCGCCGAGCCGGGCACTGGCCGGATCCTCGGGCGTGGCGACCCGCGCGTGATGGCCGCGATTGTGTTCGACGAAGAAGTGCCCGTACCCCGACTGGGCGAGCGCGATCTTCGACAGCAATCTTTCAGCACGTTCCACCCGGTGGCCCAATTCGTGGGCCGCGTTGATGCCGATGCCGCTGACGAAGCCGACCGTGGCGGCCAGCCCGAGCTTGTCGACGACGTCGAGATCGTCACCGGCCCACATCGCGCAGGCGATGCCGAGCCCGAGCAGCTGGACCGGCAGGAACAGGTAGGTGCACCACCGGTAGTACCGGTCGTTGGACAGTGCCTCGTAGTCCTCGTCGCGCGGATTGTTGCCGTCCTCGCCGACGATCCAGTCCAGCACCGGAATGGCGATGAGCACGATGACCGGGCCGATCCACCAGAACACCTCGGCGCCGGTGCGGTACACGAGCTGGGAAGGCAGCAGCGCGGTCGCCGGGGCGATCAACCCCAGCGCCCAGAGATACCGTTTGGGATCTCGGAAACCCCCCGGTTTGCCAACCGTTTGCACACACGCTCCGCTGTAAAAAGACCATTCGCCGACCGAGTGAAATACTGACAGACCGTAGGCGCGTTACACAGCGGCAGCTTCGCAAACGTGGTGATGGTTACACAGTGGCGAATCAGAGCTCATGAGATGTCTCAGTGATCCCGTTCACCACTTGGGTCGCGCATTCCCCGTACCTGCACGATCGCCTCGACATATGGGCTGAGCAACGCGCTCATCTCCGCGGGGGCGTCGCGCTCGGGCACCGGCGGGTTCGGGATGTAGCTGAGCGCGAGCCGCACCAGCGCGTGGGCCAGCACATCGCTCTCGTCGTCGGTGGCGTCGACCCAGCTGTGCTGGAAGATCCCGGCCAGTCGCGCGGTGGCGTGTTCGAGCAGCGGGCCCGCGTCGAGGGTGATCAGGCGCAGCAGGTCCGGTTTCATCTCCCCGCCCAGCAGCGAGCGGACCAGCGGGTCGGCCGCGGCGGCCAGGAAGAAGCCGGTCATCCCGACCCGGATGGCGGCGCGGGCGTCACCGATATTGGCGTCGAGGGCCTCACGGACATGGTCGACCAGTTCGTCGGCCAGTCGCATGGCGTAGGCCTGGGACAGGCCGGAGCGCGAGCCGAACTCGTTGTAGAGCGTCTGCCTGCTGACTCCGGCCCGCGCCGCGACGTCACCGAGGGTGATCTTGGACCAGTCCCGTTCGGTGAGCAGTTCGCGCATCCCGTCCAGTACCGAGGTGCGCAGCAGTTCGCGTGCCGCCTCCTGGTACGGGATGCGCTGACCCGTCCGCGGCGTCCCCGCCACACTCACGAACGTTCGATCTCGACCATGAAGAAGTCCGACTTGGCGGCACCGCAGTCCGGGCAGGTCCAGTCGTCGGGGATGTCGTCCCAGCGGGTGCCCGGCGCGATGCCGTCGTCGGGCCAGCCCTGTGCCTCGTCGTATTCGAATCCGCACTGGGCACACTGGTAGAGCTTGTATTCGGTCACCGCGAAACTCCTACTGCCTCGAAGTCGATCTTCTCCCGCACCCCGCAGTCCGGGCAGCACCAGTCGTCGGGCACCGAAGCCCACGGCGTGCCCGCCGGAAATCCCTCCCGCGGGGCTCCTTTCGTCTCGTCGTAGACATAATCACAGACGGGACACCTGAACGCACTCACGGCTGCTCCTCCGTTCCGTACCGCGCCAGCACCTTCGCCCGGCGCTTGGGCTCGATATTGGCGCGGGTGACATCGCCGTCGTAGTGGGCGAGCACGCGCTTGTCCATCACCCGCCGCCAGATGGGCGGGAAGTAGCCGATCAGGATCATGCTGGCGTAGCCGCTGGGCAGGTTGGGCGCGCCGTCCCAGCTGCGCAGGGTCTGGTAGCGCCGGGTCGGGTAGGCGTGATGGTCGCTGTGGCGCTGCAGGTGGTAGAGGAAGATGTTGGTGACGATGTGGTCGCTGTTCCAGCTGTGCGTCGGCGCGGGCCGCTCGTAGCGTCCGCTGGGCGTCTTCTGCCGGACCAGGCCGTAGTGCTCGAGGTAGTTCACCGATTCCAGCAGGCTGAAGCCGACCACCGCCTGCAGGATCAGATACGGCAGCACCTCGATGCCGAACACCGCGATCAGGCCCAGCCACAGCACCACCGACATCGCCCAGGCGTTGAGCACGTCGTTGCGCAGTGTCCACGGGCTCTTGTCGAGCCGGGCCAGCCGTTCTTTCTCCAGATGCCAGGCCGAGCGCAGGCTGCCCCAGACGGTGCGCGGCCAGAACGCCCAGAAGGTCTCGCCGAGACGGGAACTGGCCGGGTCCTCCGGTGTGGCGACGCGGACGTGATGGCCGCGGTTGTGCTCGATGTAGAAGTGGCCGTAGAAGGACTGGGCCAGCGCGACGCGCGAGAGCCAGCGCTCCAGCTCGACCTTCTTGTGGCCGAGTTCGTGCGCGGTGTTGATGCCGATGCCGCCGATCATCCCCACGCTGATCGCGATGCCGATCTTGTCGACCACGTTCGCCCCGCCGGGGAAGCCGAGCCAGTGCAGGTTGTCGGCGGTGATGATGTAGCAGGCGAAGATCAGCGAGGCGTACTGGAACGGCAGGTACAGGTAGGTCAGGTAGCGGTAGTACTTGTCGTTCTCCAGGTACTCCATCACCTCGTCGGGCGGGTTGTCGCCGTCGGGGCCGAAGAACAGGTCGGCGACCGGGATCACCAGGTAGACCAGCACCGGGCCGAGCCAGAACGGCACTTCGGCCAGGCGATGCCAGCCGAGCTGGTTGAGACCCCAGATGAGTGGGATCGCGATCGTGAACAGGCCGGTCGGGGCGAACAGGCCCCACAGCCAGAGATAGCGCTTGGAGTCGCGCCACTGCGGCGGCGCGACCCGCTGCTCGGACGCGTTGGCATCGGTCGACATCGTCGTCTCCTTCTGAGGCACATCTCACAGCTGTGATGTGCGTTACTCTCTGTCACAGACGATATGTCCTGAATTGTCCGGCGTCTAGACAAATTTCCGGATTTGTAAAGATGCAACGGTGGGATAACGAAAAGACGGTCGCGCCCGGGTGGGCGCGACCGTCTTCCGGTGCCGGTCAGCGGCTGGTTACGAAACGAGCAAGACGTCGGCGCCGGCCGGTAGCCCATCCACCGGCCACCAGCGCAGATCCGTCGATTCGGCACTGCGGACGGGGACCGCGCCGGGCGGTGCGACGATCTCGAACAGCAGGTCCAGATGCCGGGTCGGCACCCCGAGCGAGCAGGTGATCGGATGCGCCTGCGCGCCGTAGAGCCCGGGCCGCAGCTCGAGATCGGCGATGCCGGACTCCTCCACCGCTTCGCGCAGCGCGGCGTCGGCGACCGACTCGTCGCCCGGCTCGCAGTGCCCGCCCAGCTGGATCCAGCGCCCGACGCGCGGGTGCAGTGTCAACAGCACTTCACGCCGATCGTGCGAGAAGACGATGGCCGAGGCGGTGATGTGGCCGGGCGCGTGTTCGCGCAGACAGCCCATCGGGGCCGAGCCGAGGAAGGCGAGCATCGCCTCACGCAGCGAACGGTCCTGGCCCGCCTCGGGTTTCCACGCGGTGAGCAGTTCGGTCGCCGAGGCGTGCAGCGATTCGGCACTCATCGCACCACCCGCCCGGTCGCATCGCACGCGTGCACAGCTCCGCGGACCGGCGCCGGCGCAAGGCGGGCCGTGTCGCGCGTGCTCACAGCTCCACCAGGCCAGGGCCGGGCGCACCCATCGTGCGCGGGGTGGGTTCGTCGAGTGGATGACCGATCGCGATGGCGCCCAAGGGGTTCCAGTCGGCGGGCAGGTCGAGGACCTCGCGGGTGAGCTCGGGGGCGAAGATCGTCGAACCGATCCAGCAGCTGCCCAGACCGTCGGCGGCCAGTGCCACCAGCAGGCCCTGCACGGCCGCGCCGACCGCGACGGTGAACATCGTCCGCTCGGCGGCCTGCCGTCGCGCGTCGGGGTAGTCGTGCGCGCCGTCGGGCACGCAGAACGGGATGATCACTTCCGGCGCGTCGAACAGGATCCGGCCGCGCGCCACGCGGCGCTCGACTCGCTCGGGGTCCAGGCCGTCGGCGGTGAGGTCGGCACGCCACTTGCCGGCCATCGCTTCGAGCAGCGCGGCGCGCTTGTCCGCGTCACGCAGCCAGACGAAGCGCACCGGACGGGTGTGGTGCGGCGCGGGCGCGGTCAGGCCTGCCGCGACAGCTGCCCTGATCCGCTCCGGGTCGACCGGCTCAGCGGCGAAAGCGCGCACCGAACGACGCAGGGGCACAGCCTCTTTGCGGCCCATCTCGATCGACTCGGCGGTGCCGAGCCAGAACAGGTCGTCGATGCCGCCGCGCAGCAGCGCCGCCGCGCTCGACCCGTCGTCGTCGATCGGCAGCCCGCGCACCACCGCCACCGGGACCCCGCCGAGCTTGCCCTTGACCAGGTCGGCCGCGGCGGCCAGCTCGTCGGCGATCGCCACCTGGGTGACGAACAGTTCGTTGCCCTGCCCGTCGACCGCGCCGGCGTAGTCGTGCAGCACCCGCAGACCGGCGGCGCCGATGGCCGCGTCGATCTGGCCGTTGCGCCAGGCCCGGCCCATGGTGTCGGTGATGACCACAGCCACGTCGACCCCGAGCTTCGCGGCGAGCGCGGCGCGCAGCGCCTTGGCGCTGGCGTCCGGATCGGCGGGCAGCAACACCAGCTCGCCCTCGGCCACGTTCGAGCCGTCGACACCGGAGGCGGCCTGCACGATGCCGAGCCGGTTCTCGGTGATGAGGGTGCGGCCCTTGCGCGCGAGCACCCGCACCGCTTCGGAGTCGACGAGCTTTCGCCGGGCGGTGTCGCGCTCCTCCGGGTCGGTCGGCGCGGTGACGATCTGCCCCTCGGCCTTGGACACGATCTTGCTGGTCACCACCACGACGTCACCGTCGGCGAGCCATGGCGCCTGTGCCGCAAGATGTTCGGCGATATCGTCACCCGGCCGGAACTCCGGCAACCCGGTGACCGGCAGAATCCGCAACTCCCCCGCCGCGTGATCAGGCAACACACTCATGCTGTGCACATCCGGCATGCTCGGGCGGCCTGCGTGGTCACGCTCCGCTGCCGCCTCCGGCCGCTGACCGCTCATGCCTTCACTCCCGCCAGTTCCAGTGCGGCGCGGGCCATTTCGGCCGTCGCCTCGGGATCGGTCATCAGCAGCGGCACACTGCGCACCTCGACGCCGGGCACCTCGGCGGTGTCGGTGGAGTGCACCAGCCAGCCGTCGAGGATGCCGGTGGCCGAGCGGGCACCGTAGTGGCGGCCGATCGCCTCGGCGGTGGATTCCACGCCGATCACCGACAGGCATTCATCGGCCATGCCGCGCAACGGCTTTCCGTCGATCACCGGCGAGAGCCCGATGACCTTGGCCTCGGTGGTGCGCAACGCGCCCCGGATGCCGGGGACGGCGAGGATGGCGCCGATGCTCACGACGGGGTTCGAGGGGGCCAGCAACACCGCGTCTGCGGCACTTATGATTTCGGTCACATTCGGGGCCGGAGCGGCCTGTTCGGCGCCGATCGAGGCGAATCCATGGGTCGGCAGCGCCGCGCGATACCGTACCCACCACTCCTGGAAGTGGATCGCGCGACGTTCGCCGGCATTGTCGGGATCGCTGACCACGACGTGGGTTTCGCAGCGATCATCGGTCGCCGGGATGAGTGTGACGCCCGGCTGCCACCGCTTGCACAGCGCCTCGGTGACCGCGGAGAGCGGGTATCCGGCGCGCAGCATCTCGGTGCGGATGAGGTGGGTGGCGATGTCACGATCGCCCAGCCCGAACCAATCGGGCTGGGCGTTGTACTCGGCCAGCTCCTCTTTCGCGTGCCAGGTCTCGTTCGCGTGGCCCCAGCCGCGCTCGGTGTCGATGCCGCCACCGAGGGTGTACATGCAGGTATCGAGGTCGGGACAGATCCGCAGACCGTGCATCCACACGTCGTCGCCGACATTGACGACAGCGGAGATGTCGGCGTCGGGCAGCAGCTGCCTGACACCCTGGAGGAACCGTGCACCGCCGACGCCGCCGACCAGAACGGCGATCTTGGGCTCGCGCACCGCGTGTTGTGCAGTCACGAGCACAGCCTAGTGAGTGGGCGCCGACCGATATCCGGCGGCGAGGACAAGCGAAGTTGCTGGTCATTTGCCACAGCACATAACAAGATCAAAACGAAAGGCAGGTCCGGAGTGTAACGGAAGGGTGACGGCGGGTTGACCACGCGCAAGTGCGGCGTGTCTAATCACAGACATGTCATTCCGGTCACCGCGAGAGGGCATGACGCGGGGGCGTTTGCGAGAGGGTGTTGGCTCGCCGAATGACAGGTTCGGGGAAGCCCGCGGGACTACGTCGCGGTGTTGGGCCGTCGGGATTCGAGTTCGTCCGGCGGAAAGAATCATTCTGCGCTAACACATAGTGAGGAGGCGGAACGATGACCGAAGAAGACATGGTCTCGCCGACCGATTCCACAGCAGGCGCAGCTCATGCTGTCTGCGCCGAAGCGAGCTGGCAGGAACCGGACGTAGTCACCGAAGTAGCGGCACCCCGGTTGAGCCTGATCGTGACGGGCTTCGACGAGATGTTCGAATCCATCGAAGAGCAGTGGCAGGAACGTGCACTGTGCGCTCAAACCGATCCCGAGGCGTTCTTCCCCGAAAAGGGCGGCTCGACACGGGAGGCCAAGCGCATCTGCATGGGCTGTGAAGTACGTGACCAGTGCCTGGAATACGCACTGGCGCACGACGAACGCTTCGGAATCTGGGGCGGTCTCTCGGAACGAGAACGCCGCAGGCTGAAGCGCGGAATCGGTTAGCGAATAGTTCGAAAGTAGACTCTGAGGCCAGGCCCGGAGCACACGCAGGCGCAGTACGTCGGTGTCTCCGGGCGAACGCCCAGCAGTCGCGTCGCAGGTCTTCGGCGCCGGCGCGGGTACCACCAGTACACGCGAGAGAGGCGGCAAGACGATGGCACGCTCCCGGCGTCATCTCCCGGCACCCACCGCACGATCGGTGACCCGCCGCGGCCGTGGTGTCCGAGGTCCCATGCTCCCGCCGACAGTGCCCGCGTGGCGCACCAGGGGGCAGAAATTCGACCGGCTGGTGCTCGAGGCCTTCGCACCGCTGGACACCCGCTGGCACGACCGGCTCACCAAGCTCGATATCGCCGTCGACGACGTGCCGAAAATCCGTCCGCTGCATCCTGATTCGGTCACCTGGCCGGACGAGGTGGTCGCCGACGGGCCGGTCCCGCTCTCGCGGCTGATTCCCGCCGGTGTCGACCGGCACGGCGCGGCCACCCGCGCCCGCGTCGTCCTGTTCCGCAAACCGCTGGAATTGCGCGCCGCCGATCCGGACGACCTCGTGGAATTGCTGCGCGAAGTGCTCGTCCAGCAGATCGCCACCTATCTCGGTGTCGACCCCGATCTGATAGATCCGGAACCCGAATAAGGGCGTGTCCATATCCCCTTTTACCGGCCGGAGGGTTAACCTCGACGTCGTGATCCCCATGCGTCGTTGCTGCCGACCCGGCTGCAAGAACCCGGCTGTAGCGACGCTGACGTATGTGTACTCCGACTCGACCGCCGTCGTCGGACCACTGGCCACCGTCGCCGAACCGCATTCCTGGGATCTGTGCGAAACCCACGCCTGCCGCATCACCGCCCCCAAGGGCTGGGAACTGGTCCGCCACGAAGGCGGGTTCTCCTCGAGCACCCCCGACGACGACGATCTGACCGCGCTGGCCGAAGCCGTCCGCGAAGCCGGCCTGCGCCGCCGCCCCGCCGACCCCGACCAGCCGGGCTACAGCGAGACCGCTCCCCCACGCACCGGCCGCACCGGCCGCCGCGGTCACCTACGCGTGCTGCCCGACCCGTAGCCGGCGTCCGCGCGAAATGCGCTCGGGTGGGTGCCTGGTCACTATCAGGTCACTACGCCGTTTAGGCTAGGTGTCATGACGACTGTCGCGCGCTCCAGCGAACTCGTGAACGCCGTGATCAAGGCTTATGACGTCCGCGGGGTGGTGGGCGAGCAGATCGACGCGAGCTTCGTCGCCGATGTCGGCGCCTCCTTCGCCCGGTTGATGCGGGCCGAGGGCGCCACCAGGATCGTGATCGGCCACGACATGCGCGAGTCGTCGCCGGAGCTGTCGCAGGCCTTCGCCGACGGCGTGCAGGCCCAGGGCCTCGATGTGGTGCACATCGGCCTGGCCTCCACCGATCAGCTCTACTTCGCCTCCGGCAGGCTCGGGTGTCCCGGCGCGATGTTCACCGCCAGTCACAACCCGGCCCGTTACAACGGCATCAAGCTGTGCCGCGCCAACGCGCTGCCGGTCGGGCAGGACACCGGCCTGGCCACCATCGCCGCCGAGATCGTCGCCGGCGTGCCCGCCTACGACGGCGCACCCGGCACCGCGACCAGCACCGACCTGCTCGCCGACTACGCGAGCTTCCTGCGCGAGCTGGTGAACCTCGACGAGATCCGCCCGCTGACCATCGCGGTCGACGCGGGCAACGGCATGGGCGGCCACACCGTGCCCGCCGTGCTCGGCACGCTGGGCCCGGTCACCATCGTGCCGCTGTACTTCGAGCTCGACGGCTCGTTCCCCAACCACGAGGCCAACCCGCTCGACCCGAAGAACCTGGTCGACCTGCAGGCGCTGGTGCGCCGCAGCGGCGCCGACATCGGCCTGGCCTTCGACGGCGACGCCGACCGCTGCTTCGTCGTCGACGAGCGCGGCGAGCCGGTCTCGCCCTCGGCGATCACCGCGCTGGTGGCCCAGCGCGAGCTGGCCAAGGAGCCGGGCGCGACGGTCATCCACAATCTGATCACCTCGCGCGCGGTGCCCGAGCTGGTCGAGGAGCTGGGCGGCAAGCCGGTGCGCACCCGCGTCGGGCACTCGTTCATCAAGCAGGAGATGGCCTCGACCGGCGCGGTGTTCGGCGGCGAGCACTCCGCGCACTACTACTTCCGCGATTTCTGGGGCGCCGATTCGGGCATGCTGGCCGCGCTGCACGTGCTGGCCGCGCTCGGGGAAGGGCAGCGCCCGGTCTCGGAGCTGATGGCCGCCTACGACGTCTACGCGGCCTCCGGGGAGATCAACTCGACCGTCGCCGACGCCGCCGAGCGCACCGCGGCGGTGCTGGCCGCCTTCGCCGACCGCACCGAATCGGTGGACCGGCTCGACGGGGTGACCGTGGATCTGGGCGCGCACGCCTGGTTCAATCTGCGCGCCTCGAATACCGAACCGCTGCTTCGGCTCAATGTCGAGGCCGGATCGCAGGCCGAAGTAAACGCCATCGTGACCGAGATCCTGAGCATCGTTCGCGCCTGACTGGGAAAATGGAACCAGTACAGGTGGAATCGCATGGTCGGTCCCGGGAATCTCACCATCGTCCGCGCCTGACTGCAATAGTGGAATCACAGACGAGACGGCGCGATGAGGGGAGGTGGACTCGGCGATGATCGCTGGAACACCGGTATTCGACCTCGACGATGCCGCGTCGCTGGAGGCGGCCGACACCGGCGGTGCGCTGCGGTCGGCGGCGTCGGGCGGTGCGCAGGTCCGCGCGACGGCGGCCGCGGTCGCCGAGGCCGCGCTGACCGAACGGCTGGGCGATCTGCGGCCGCGCAGTCTGGTGCTGGTCACCGGCTCGGGGCGGGCCGCGCGGGCCGCCGGGCTGCTGGTCGCCACCTTGGGTGACCGCGCCGGCCTGCCGATCGTGCCCGTCACCTCGCTGCCGCCGTGGGTGGGACCGCTGGACGTGGTGCTGGTCGCCGGCGACGACGCGGGCGACCCACGCCTGATCGACGCGGTGGACCGCGCGCTGCGCCGCAGCGCCGAAGTGGTGATCGCCGCGCCCAACGAGGGACCGCTGCGCGCGGTCGCCGCGGGTCGCGCGATCGTGCTGGAGCCACGGGTGCCCGTGCTCGACTACAACCGGCTGCTGCGCTTCCTCGCCGTCGGCATCGCCGTCCTGCGCGCGGTCGACGCCCAGCGCAGCGTGCCCGCCACGCCCGAGCTGAGCGCGCTGGCCGACATGCTCGACGCGGAGGCGCTGCGCGACGGCCCGCACAACGAGGTCTTCCACAACCCGGCCAAGACCCTGGCCGCCCGCATGCACGGGGTCGGCGTCGTCCTCGCCGGTGACTCCCCCGCTGCCGTCGAACTGGCCGGCCACGGCGCCGAGGTGCTGCTGCAGTCGGCGGGCAAGCTCGCCGCGGCCGCCGACCTGGCCGATGCCGTCGCCGCGGCAGGCCGGCTCACCGAGGCCGCGGGCACCGCGGCGCCCGGCTTCGACCCGCTGTTCCACGACGAGGAACTCGACGGGCCCGCGCCGGTCGACCGGGTCCGGGTACTGGCCTTGAGCGTGCACCCCGACCAGGCGGCCGCGCGCCGCAAACTGGCCGTGTTCGACGGTGCGGGCGCCGGTCTGGTCGACGCCGATCTGGTGCACGCCGATGTCGACGTCCTGCAGTCCCAGCTCGCCGAGCCCGGCGCGGCCCCCACCCAGGACAGCGGCGCGGCCACTTCCGCCGCCGGCGGCGGACACGGCAGCGAGATCGAGCAGCTGGCCGTGCTGGCCTTACGCCTGGACATGGCCGCGGCCTATCTCCGGCTCCTCGGTACGCGCGGCGCGACCGCGCCCGACCCGGACCGATTCCACGACGGGGGACGCTACTAGTGCAGGAACTCGTTGGTGCGCTGCGTTCTTACGCTTGGGGATCGCGCACCGCGCTCGCTCAGCTGTGCGGCAGGCCGGTGCCCTCGGCCCATCCCGAGGCCGAACTCTGGTTCGGCGCGCACCCGGCCGACCCCGCCCACATCAAGACCACCGACGGCAACCAGTCGCTGCTCGCGGTGGTCACCGCCGACCCGATCCGCGAGCTCGGTCCGGTCGCCGACACCTACGGCACCCGGCTGCCGTTCCTGCTGAAGATCCTGGCCGCCGAGGAGCCGCTGTCGTTGCAGGCGCATCCCAGTTCGGCGCAGGCCAAGGCCGGGTTCGAGCGGGAGAGCCGCACCGGGGTGCCGCTGGACTCGCCGATGCGCAACTACCGCGACGACAGCCACAAGCCCGAACTGGTCGTCGCGCTGGACCGGTTCGAGGCGCTCGCCGGGTTCCGCGACCCCCATCGCACCGTCGAGCTGCTGCGCGGCCTCGACGTGCCCGGCCTCAATGTCTACGCCGAACTGCTTGCCGCCCAGCCCGATTCGGCCGGGCTGCGCACGCTGTTCACCACCTGGATCACGCTGCCGGCCGCCGCGCTGTCCACCCTGCTGCCCTCGGTGCTCGAAGGCTGCGTGCGGTATCTGTCGGCGCCGGGCCCGCGCGCCTTCGCCGCCGAGGTACGCACCGCGCTGGAACTGGCCGAGGTCTACCCCGGTGACGCGGGCGTGCTCGCCGCGCTGCTGCTCAACCGGCTGACCCTCGAACCCGGCCAGGGGCTGTTCCTCGATGCCGGCAATCTGCATGCCTACCTGCGCGGGGTCGGCGTGGAGATCATGGCCAACTCCGACAATGTGCTGCGCGGCGGGCTCACTCCCAAGCACGTCGACGTGCCGGAACTGTTGCGCGTACTGGACTTCGAGCCGATCGACCTGCCGGTGATCGAGCCCGAACCCGGCACCGACGGCGCGGTGCGCTACCGCACCCCTGCCCCCGAATTCGCGCTGTGCCGTTTCGATCTGGCCGACGGCGCCGAACCCGTGGAACTCGCCGACGCCGGACCGGGCATCGTGCTGTGCACCGCGGGCACCGTCGAGCTGTACCAGGACGGGCGCATACTCACCGTCGCCTGCGGCAGCGCGGCCTGGATCTCGGCGGCCGACAGCGATATCCGCGCTCGCGCGATCCGCGGGCCCGCGCAGCTGTTCAGCGCCTGCGTGGGTACCGCGCCCTGAGCCGGGGCGCGCATTCCGGCGCGCGCCGCCTAGGCTGTTGCGGGGCACGAACGTGTTCAGCAGAGCGGAAGGGCGGGCGACATGTCGGCTGGTGGTGGTAAGAAGGCGATCGTCGCCGCGTTGACGGCCAACGCGGGCATCGCGGTGGCGAAGTTCGTCGGTGCGGTGATCACCGGATCGGCGTCGATGATGGCCGAGGCGGTGCACTCGGTGGCCGACACAGCCAACCAGGGTCTGCTGCTGTTCGGGCAGCGCGCGGCCGCCAAGGACGCCGACGAACTGCACCAGTTCGGGTACGGGCGCAACCGTTACTTCTACTCCTTCGTCGTGGCCCTGGTGCTGTTCACCCTCGGCTCGGTGTACGCGATCTACGAGGGCATCCACAAGGTCCAGCATCCCGAGGAACTGAGTCAGCCGATCGTCGCGATCGTCATCCTGGCCATCGCGATCGGGCTGGAGACCTACAGCTTCCTCACCGCGGTCCGCGAGTCCCGGCCGCTCAAGGGTTCGGCGAGCTGGTGGCGGTTCATCCGCAACTCGCGCAGCCCCGAACTGCCGGTGGTGCTGCTCGAGGACACCGGCGCGCTGATCGGTCTGCTCATCGCCTTCGCCGCGGTCGGGCTGACGGTGCTCACCGACGACCCGATCTACGACGGCATCGGCACCCTGGCCATCGGTGTGCTGCTCGGCATCATCGCGATCGTGCTGATCGTGGAGATGAAGAGCCTGCTCATCGGCGAGAGCGCCACACCGGACGAGGACCGCGCCATCCGCGAGAACCTGGTCGACGGCACGCTGATCACCTCGGTGATCCACGTGAAGTCGGAGTACATCGGCCCGGAGGAGCTGCTGGTCGCCGCCAAGGTGGCGATCGCGCCTGACCTGGATATCGCCGGGATCGCCGGGGCGATCGACGCGGCCGAGATGCGGGTGCGCGCCGCGGTACCCAACGCCCGCCTGATCTACCTGGAACCGGATCTCTACCGAACGCTGTGACATGGCGGCTGGTGCCGCGGTTCTCGGCCTTTAACCGCCGTCTCTTCCCTCCCTCCGGGCACTCCTTCGTCGCACCCTCCGGTCAGTCCAGAGACGACGGGCGGGCCGAGAACGACACACGATCAGGACCGCCCGGGTAGGGGTGCGTGGCGGGTAGCGTGCCCGGTATGGCCGAGGGTGGAGACAGCCGGATCGCGATCCTCGCCGCGCTGGGCGCGAATACCGGCATCATGATCGCGAAGTTCGTGGGCGCGTTCATCACCGGCTCGTCGGCGATGCTGGCCGAGGCGGTGCACTCGGTGGCCGACACCGGCAACGAGGCGCTGCTGCTGCTCGGGCGCAAACGGGCCGATCAGCCGCCGGACACGCTGCATCCGTTCGGATATTCGCGCAACCGGTACTTCTATTCGTTCGTCGTGGCGCTGGTGTTGTTCACGATGGGCTGCCTGTTCGCGGTGAACGAGGCGATCCACAAGATCCGGTTCCCCGAGCAGCTCGATTCACCGTCGGTCGCGATCGTGATCCTGCTGGTCTCGATGGTGCTGGAGGGTGCCAGTTTCCGGACCGCGCGCAAGCAGTCGGCGCCGCTGAAGGGCAAGCAGTCGTGGTGGCATTTCATCCGCCACACCCGCAATCCGGAACTGCCGGTGGTGCTGCTCGAGGACGCGGGCGCGTTGATCGGGCTGGTGTTCGCGCTGGCCGGGGTCGGGCTGACGATGCTCACCGGCAATGCGGTCTGGGACGGTGTCGGCACCCTGCTCATCGGTGTGCTGCTCGGCTGCAACGCGATCGTGCTGATCGTGGAGACCAAGAGCCTGCTCATCGGCGAGGGCGCGACCACCACCGACGACACAGTGATTCGCGCCGCGCTGCTCGCGGACGCGCGGATCGTGCGGGTGGTGCGGATGCAGACCCAGTACCTCGGCCCCACCGACCTGCTGGTGAACGCCAAGATCGCGATGCGGCCCGGCCTCGACATCGCCGAGGTGGGCGCGGTCGTCGAGGCCGCGGGCGGACGCATCCGGCGTGCGGCGCCGGTGGTGTGCGCGGTGTATCTGGAACCCGATGTCGTCCGGCCCGAGAACGCGGGCGCGCCTTCCTGATTCGCCGGTCAGCGGGTGCGGCGATAGGCGGGGGCGGCGCCGCGCAGCAGGTCGAGGGGGTCGGTGACGATGCCGAAGCGGGTGCGCAGCATGTGCCGGGCGGCGTGCAGTCCGGCCATGCCGTGCACGCCGGGGCCGGGCGGGGTCGACGAGGAGCACAGGTAGGCGCCGGGGATCGGGGTGGCGTAGGGGTTCCAGCGGGCCAGCGGGCGGAAGGCGGTCTGTCGCAGGGTCATCGCGCCCGCGGAGATGTCGCCGCCGACATAGTTGGCGTTGTGGTCGGGCATGAACGCGGCCGGACGCACATGGGTGGCCAGGATCAGCTCGCGGAAGCCGGGGGCGAACCGTTCGACCTGGGCGATCACGGTGTCGCTGATATCGCGGCCGGAGCCGTTGGGCACGTGGGCGTAGGTGTAGAAGGTGTGCTGCCCGGCGGGCGCCCTGGTGGTGTCGACTACGCCGGGCTGGATGGCCAGCACGTACGGGCGGTCGGCGAATCGTCCTGCGGCGACCTGTTTTTCGGCGTGCATCGCTTCCTCGCGGGTGCCGACCAGGTGCAGGGTGCCCGCCAGCTCGGCGCCCCGCGCGGTCCACGGCACCGGGCCCGACAGCGCGAAATCGACCTTGCAGGCGGCCCCGCCGTAGCGGAATCGGCCGAGCGCGGTCCGGTAGCGCGCGGGCAGGCGGTCACCGGCGATCCGGAGGAACTCTGCGGGCGAGGTGTCGAACAGGACGGTGCGGGCCTTGGCGAGTTCGGCGAACTCGTCGACGCGGTGGCCGGTGATCACCTCACCGCCGAGCCGTTCGATCTCGGCGATCAGCGCGTCCGGGATCGCCTGGCTGCCGCCGCGCGGGATGACCCAGCCGCCCGCGTGCGCGAGCGTGCCGAGCAGCAGACCCGCGCCGACCGCGGGCAGCGCGCGCGGCTGGGTGATGGCGTGGGTGGCGACGCCGGTGAGCAGGGCGGGCGCGACCGGTTCGCGAAAGCGGTTGTTCCACAGCGGGGATCCCTGTTCCAGCAGCCGCAGCCCGAACCGGACGGCGGTCGGGATCCGGACCGGCGGATGCCGCAGGTCCGACATGGCCAGCTCGACCACCTCGGGCCAGTGCTCGACCAGTGGGGCGAACAGCGCGCGCCAGGCCGGGCCGTCCACGCCGAGATCGGCCACGGTGGATTCGAGGTTGCGCCAGGCGAGTCCGGCGCTGCCACCGTCGAGCGGATGGGCGTAGGAGATCGTGGGCGCGAGCAGTTCGACGCCGTGCGCGGGAAGGTCGAAGGCACGGAAGAAGGGCGAGGCCAGGGCCATCGGGTGCGCGCCCGCGCACACGTCGTGATGGAAACCGGGCAGGGTGAGCTCGGCTGTACGCGAGCCGCCGCCCGCCTGTTCCTGGGCTTCGAGTACGCGCACCGACAGGCCGGCGCGCGCCGCGATCACCGCGGCGGCCAGGCCGTTCGGACCGGACCCGACTACTACGACCTCCGCCATCGCCGTCCTTCCGCCATCGCGCCTGCTGCTGTCTCCAACCTACGCGGGGACCGCCGCCGCGCCGAGGAGTTGTGGATCACCCCTCAGGACAGCGCCGACCACATGTCGACCAGTAGTTCGATGCGGCGCTCGCGCAATTCGGGCCGCAGCCGGCCTGCCCGGTCGAGGGTGACGATGCCGTGCAGGGCGCTCCAGGCGTCCTCGGTGCGCGCGCCGAGTTCGTCGCCGGTGGCGTTCGGGCGGAACATCACCTCGAGGCAGGCGAAGGCCTCGCGCAGCGGCTGGGGTGCGTCCAAGCCGAAGGTGAGGTCGGTGGTGAGCACGAACATGGCGTCGTAGCGGGCGGGGTTGGCCGAGGCGAAGTCGAGGTAGGCGCGGGTGACGTTCTCGATCACCGCGCGGTGCGTGCTCGCGGCATCGTGGGCGCGGCGCAGTTCCTCGGCGAGGTCGACGCAGCCTTCCAGCGCGACGGCGCCGACGATGGCGGCCTTGCCGGCGAAGTGGCTGTAGAGCACCGGCTGGCTGTATTCGATCTTGTCGGCGAGCTTGCGGATGGTGACCGCGTCCCACCCGTCCGCCTCGGCGAGTTCCCGGGCGGCGTCGACGATGCGCTGCCGCCGCTGCGCCCGTTCCCGTTCCTTGCGCAGTTGCGTACTCATGCTCGTAATTCTAGCAGCGCTAGAGATCTTTGGGCATTCGGCGGGCAACGGGGCCATTATCGACACGGAGCGTCGCGATGCAGTACCAGTGGGTAAGGTCGCGTTTCGAGTATGTCGAGGAACGAGGTCGGACGCACGATGCGACGAGGACGGCTGTCGCTCGCTGGGCAGGCCTTCGTCTGGCAGCTGGTGGTGCTGGCGCTGATGATCGGCACCGGAGCGGTGCTGGCGGTGCTCGATGCCCGCCACGACCACGATGTGGCCACCGAATTGCAGGTCAGAGACGTGGCGGTGACGGTGGCGCGAGCACCGTCCACACTGGCCGCGGTGAACTCGCCCTACCCGAGCGGGCTGCTGCAACCGACCACCGAGCGCATCCGCGCCGACACCGGCATGGACTTCATCGTGGTGATGGCCCCGGACCGCACCCGCTTCACCCACACCACCCCCGAGATGATCGGCAAGCAGTTCATCGGCAGCATCGACAAGGCACTGGCCGGGCAAACATTCACCGAGACCTACACCGGAACGCTCGGGCCCTCGATTCGCGCGGTCACCCCGGTGATGGACAACGGCCGGGTGGTCGCACTGGTCTCGGCCGGGGTCACCCGGGCCCGGATCGGCACCCAGGTCACCTCGCAGATCCCGGTGATCCTCGGGGTGTCGGCGGCCGGGCTGGCGCTGGCGGCGTTCTCCTCGTTCCTGCTCAGCCGCCGGTTGCGCCGCCAGACCCACGGACTGGCGCCCGACGAGCTGCGCTCGCTCTACGAACACCACGACGCGGTACTGCACTCCGTGCACGAGGGGCTGGTGGTGTTCGGGGAGATCCTCGGCCCGGCCGAGGTGGTCAACGACCAGGCCCGCACCCTGCTCGACCTGCCCGACGGGCCGGTGCACCGCAGCGACCTGCCGACCTCGCTGCGGCAGATGCGCTGGGGCGTGGTGCGCGACGAGACGCACGTGACCACCGACCGGGTGCTGCTGGTCAACCAGGACGTCGTCACCTGGGAGGGCAAGGCCATCGGCACCGTGCTCACCATCCGGGACCAGACCGAACTGCGTGCGGTGCTCGGCGAGCTCGATTCGGTGCGCGGCTTCGCCGAGTCGCTGCGCGCGCAGGCGCACGAGGCGGCCAACCGGCTGCACACCGTGGTCACGATGGTGGAGCTGGGCCGGCCCGAGGAGGCCGTCGCCTTCGCCACCGCCGAACTTCAGCTCTCGCAGGTACTGATCGACCGGCTGCTGGCCGCCGTCGGCGATGCCGCCCTGGCCGCGCTGTTGCTGGGCAAGGTCGACCAGGCCGCCGAGCGCGGGGTGAGCCTGGCCATCAGCGAGGACACCGCGCTGGACTCCACCGATCCGCTCTCGGCCCAGGAGACCGTCACCCTGGTCGGCAACCTGGTCGACAACGCCATCGACGCCGCCGCGGGGACCGTGGACAAGCGCGTCGAGGTGTCGGTCTGTCACCGCGACGGTGACCTCGTCGTCCAGGTCGCCGACAGCGGACCCGGCATGTCCGCCCAGATGTTCGTGCGCGCCGCCGAACGCGGCTACACCACGAAGTCCGACCATGCCGGGCTCGGCCTGGCGCTGGTGCACCGCCTCGTCGATCGGCACGGCGGCGCCATCACCACCACGGCCGCACCACACAGCGCGGTCATCGTCGAGATTCCGCTGAGGGAGACCCCATGATCCGCGTCCTGATCGTCGAGGACGAGCCGTTGATCGCCCAGGCCCACCGGGCCTATCTGGAACGCCTCGACGGTTTCGTCACCGGCGGGGTCGCCCACACCGGCCACGACGCGCTGACCCTGGCCGCCGAGGCCATCGCCGACGGCAAGCCGTTCCACCTGGTGCTCATGGACATCGGGCTGCCCGATATCAGCGGACTCGAGGTCGCCGCCGCGCTCAACAGCCTGGAACCGCGACCGGATGTCATCGCGATCACCTCCGCGCGCGAGCTCACCATGGTGCGCAACGCGGTGGCGCACGGCGTCGTGCTGTATCTGCTCAAGCCGTTCACCTTCGCCGCCTTCCGCGAGAAGCTCGAGCGCTACCGCGATTTCGACACCGCGCTCCCCGCCGGCGAGGCCGCGCTGTCGCAGTACGACATCGACCGCGCGCTCGGCGCCCTGCGCACCGCCGATCAGCGCGCGGGCGCGCCCAAAGGCGTGGTGCAGCACACCCTCGAGGAGGTGTCGCGGGCGGTGCGCTCGGCCGAGTCCGGGATCACCGCCACCGACGCGGCCGCGGTTGTCGGCGTCTCCCGCATCACCGCGTGGCGCTACCTGGAGAAACTCGCCGACGACGGCCTGGCCGAGCGCCGCGCCGACTACGGCCGCGCGGGCCGCCCGAAGACCCGCTACCGCTGGCGCGCCGGCGCGTAGTTCCGCGCGCACTTCACCGCCGAGCTACGAGCCACCCCCGAGTCCGCGTCAGGCCGGTTGGGCGGAGTCGGCGAGGTCGTCGGGGGCGCTGGTGCGTGTGACCGGGCCCAGGTCGACCGGCATGTGTTCGTAGCCGTGCAGTGTGAACAGCTTTCGCCGCACCGGCGTCCCGCGCAGGCGCAGGTCGGGGAAGCGGGTGTAGAGCGCGCGCAGGGCGTACTCGGCTTCCATGCGGGCCAGGCTCGCGCCGAGGCAGGCGTGCACGCCGCTGCTGAAGGCCACGTGGTCCTTGGCGTTCGGGCGGGAGATGTCGAAGCGATGCGGGTCGGGGAAGACGTCGGGATCACGGTTGGCGCCGGCCAGCGACACGATGATCGTCGCGCCCGCGCGTAGCCGCACGCCGTCGAGTTCGAGTGGCTCCAGAACCTGGCGGGCGGTGGTCTGCACCGGTGGGTCGAAGCGCAGGGTCTCCTCCACCACGTCGGCCCAGCGGTCGGGATCGGCCTGGGCGATGGCGAGCTGGTCGGGGTGGGCCGAGAGCGCGGCGACGGCATTGCCGATCAGGTTGACCGTGGTCTCGAAACCGGCGCCCATCAGCAGACTCGCGCTGGCCTGCAGTTCGGGCAGGCTCAGATCGCCCGAGCGCACCAGGGTGGACAGGATGTCCTCGCCGGGTTCGCGGCGCAGCTTCTCGATGTGGGCGGCCAGGTAGTCGTCCATCACCTCGATGGCCGCCATCGCGGCCTTGAAGGACTTCCACGGGGTGCCGATGTCTAGCAGCGGGGTCACCTTGTCGCCCCACTCCAGGAACAGTTCGCGGTCGGCGGCGGGGAAGCCGAGCATCTCGGCGATGATCGCGATCGGGACCCGGGCGGCGAAATCGGTGATCAGGTCCACTGATCCGTTCGACGGCATCGCGTCGAGCAGTTCGGTGGTGACCACCTCGACCCGATCACGCAACCGGCCGATGGCGCGCGGGGTGAACGCCGAGGCCACCGGTTTGCGCATCCTGGTGTGCTCGGGTGGATCGAGCACCAGCATCGACGGCGGTTCGACCGGGTTGGGCGGCACCGGCACCCGCTCGGCGGCCATCCGCACCGGGACGGGTAGTTCGTCGCCGATGGCGGGGCGCACGCCGAAGCGGCTGTCGCGCAGGATCGAGCGCACCAGCGCGTGGTCGAAGGACACGTAGGCCAGCGAGGTCTTCTGCAGTCCGCCCGGCCCGCGCAGCTGATCGATCAGCGGATACGGATCGTGCAGGCCCTGCTGCCCGTTGAGCAGGACGGCGAACGGATCGCGGCGCCGGACCTGCCAGCGCAGCACCGCCCGTGGTGTTCCGTGTTCGCCCGCCCAGCGCATCCAGTACCGCGGAATCATTCGCCACCCCTTTGTGCCGCTCTGCCGAAGGTCCACTTCCACAGTACGGACCGGCTGTGACACGCGACACGTGCCCGGGACGGACGACGGTCTCCTACCGCGGTAGGAGACGCCGCGCTCAGCGCCGGACGGTCACCCGCTCGGTGGCGACCCGATGCTCCACCGCGCCCGGATCGGGATTGACGACCTGCACCAGCGACGCACCGGCGGTCAATACCGCGATGTACCCGTCGATCAGTTCGGCCACCGATTCCCACGGCGTACTCGACAGCACCCGGTCACCGGCGGAGATCCCCTGCAGCTGCGCCGATTTCCGGGCCGCGTCGAGCACCTCGCCGACCGAGAGCCCGTCCAGGGCCGCCCGGAAACCGCCGGGCAGGAACTGATCTCCGTGCACGCGCACCGCGGTCGCGAAATCGGTGACACCCACCGGCAGCTCACGCACGGGGGTGCCCATCGCGTCCAGTGACAGCACCGCCACCTCGCCGACACCGTCGGCGTCGTCGAGCCGGTCGGGGGTGACCAGCGCGAGATCGGCGTCGGGGTCGGGGGTGAGTACCACCTCGGTGCCTGCCCACCAGCACCCGAGCAGCACCGCGGCGGTCTGCCAGTGCGCGGGCAGCAGCACCGCGACCCGGGCGCCGGGGCTGAGCGCGAACTCGTCGCGGATCAGGTTGGCGGTCTTGGCCGCCCAGTTGGCCAGCGTCAGCCCGGACAGTTCGATCCGGGCGCCGGTCGCGTCGTCGTACCAGGTGACCCGGGGTCCGGCGGGTTCGCGTTCGAGGATCGGGTCGAGAAGGGCGTCGGTCAGCGTCGAATTCGGCTCACGCATTGATCAATTCACACATTTCGGTCCGTTCTGGCCTGCGTCGATCGGCGGGGCGGGCGGTACCGGCGTCGCGGTCGCCGAGGACGAGGAGTCGAAATCGAACATGCCCGCCGCGGTCGAGCCCGGACCAGAATAGTCGCTCGCCAGGACAACGCTCACCGTATCCGCCGACAGTGACGAATCCGCGACGACGGTGAGACCACCGAGTGCCTCGGCCACCGCGGCGGCCTTCGGGTCGCCGGAGTCGGCGGCGAGCACGCGGCTCGAGCTCACGCTGCCACCGGTGTAGTTGGCCACGGTGCCCGCGCCGAAACCCTTGCCCACCAGGGCCGTGGACACCTTGCCCGCCAGTCCGGCGCTGCCGCCTGCGTTGTACACGTCGACGGTGACCGTCGACGGGTCGAGCTTCGGCGCCTGCTCGGCGGGCTCGTCGTCCTCCTCGCCGACCAGCCCGCTCACATAGGCCTGCACGGTCTTGGGCTCGACCCGCACCACCGATTCACCGGCCGAGGTCATGCTGTTGAGATCGGCGACCGGGATCGTGTCGAATTCCACCTCGCCGCCGGAGAGATCCTTGAGCTGCTGCAGGAACGCCAGCACGTCCCAGTCCTCGTCGAGCACGACGGTGCGCCCGACCGCCTCGCTGATATCGCTGAGTTTGCCCGGGTTGGCCAGGATCCTGGCGTTGAGCAACTGCCCGACGAGCTGGGCCATGAACACCTGCTGGCGCACGATCCGGTCGATGTCGCCGCGCTGGAGCCCGTGGCGCTGGCGCACGAAGCTCAGCGCCTGCTGCCCGTCGAGGCGCTGCTGCCCCGCGGGGAAGTCCGCGCCCGACAGCGGTTCGTCCACCGCCTCGTTCAGGCACACCTCGACGCCGCCGACGGCATCGGTGAGCAGCACGAAGCCGAGCAGGCTGACCTCGGCGTAGTGGTCGACGGTGATCCCGGTGAGGGTGGCGACCGACTTGATCAGCGCCTGCCTGCCCGCTTTGGTCGACGCACGTTCGGCCTCGGCCTGGGAACTGCCCTTGTCCAGCAGTTTCGCGCGTTCGGTCTCTTTGGTGGCGCCGTAGGCGGAGTTGATCTTGGCCTTGCCCTGGCCCGGCACGTCGACATAGGAGTCGCGCGGGATGGAGATGGCGGTGGCCGAGCGGCCGTCGTTGGGCACCCGGACCAGCACGATGGTGTCGGTATTGGTGCCGACTTCGTCACCGGCGTGCAGCATGTTGCGTTCGGCGGTGGTGAGCGGATTGCCGTGCGCGTCGGTGCGGCTGTCGACGCCGACGAGCAGGATGTCGACCGCGCCGTCGCGTCCACCACCCAGGCCGAGATCACCGATCCGGTCGATATTGGCGATCAGGTTGTCGACACTGCGCCAAGCGAATCCGGTGAGCGCCAGCACCAGCACCGCCGAGATCGCCACCATGAGCTTCGCCGGACCGACCGTACCCATGGGCGTGCTGACCGCCGGTGACCGTGTCGACTCTCGCACTCGTGCATCCTCTCGACGAACTCCGCGCCCGGTTCCGCACCATCCTCAGAAGTGAAGCTAACCAACAGTTACCACAGTCGAGCCGGACTTCGGGTGCCCCGGCGTGCCAGACTGGCCGCGTGAACGCCGATTTCCCCGCCCCCGCTCGCCTGATCGTAACGGGCGCAGGTGGTCTGCTGGGTCGAGAAATACTGCGACTCGCCCCCGAGTCGGTGGGTTTGGGACGCAGCGAACTCGACATCACCGACCGGGCCGCCGTCGATGCCGTGCTGACTCCCGGTGCGGTGGTGCTGAACTGCGCGGCCTACACCGCCGTCGATGCCGCCGAGACCGACCGCGACGCCGCCTTCGCCGCCAACGCGACCGGCCCCGCCGTGCTGGCCACGGCCTGTGCGGCGGCCGGCGCGCGACTGATCCACGTCTCCACCGATTACGTCTTCCCCGGCACCGCGCGCACGCCCTACGAACCCGGCGACCCGACCGGTCCGGCCACCGTCTACGGCGCGTCGAAGCTGGCGGGCGAACAGGCTGTGCTCGCCGCGCACCCGGGCGCGCAGGTGGTGCGCACAGCCTGGGTGTACTCCGGTGTCGAGGGGGATTTCGTCGCGACCATGCGCCGCCTCGAACGCGAACGCGACACCGTCACCGTGGTGAACGACCAGCTCGGCTCCCCCACCAGCGCCGCCGATCTGGCCGCCGCGCTGCTGGAACTGAGCACCCGCCCGGATGCTCCGCGGGTGCTGCACGCCACCAATTCCGGCGCCGCGACCTGGTTCGACCTGGCCGTCGCGGTGTTCACCGAGCTCGGCGCCGACCCGGCCAGGGTGCTGCCGTGCGACTCCAGTTCCTTCCCCAGTCGCACGCCGCGCCCTTCCTATTCGGTGCTCTCCCCGGCCGCCTGGAACGCGGCCGGGCTCACCCCGCTGCGGTCCTGGCGGCCCGCACTCACCGACGCACTCGGCCGCTTGTCCGGCTAGGCTCCGCAGTCGTGAACGCAGCCGACGCAGCCGATTCTCCAGCCCCCGCGAGCCTCGCGGTCGTCACGGTGACCTATTCGCCGGGCGAGCACCTCGAGCACTTCATCACCACCCTGGCCGACGCCACCAGCGAGAAGCCGCAGGTGATCCTGGCCGACAACGGGTCCACCGACGGTGTGCCCGAGCTCGTCGCCGAGGCCAACGCGCACGTGCGACTGCTGCCCACCGGCGGCAATATCGGCTACGGCGGCGCCATCAACCGCGCCGTCGCCGAGATCGACCCCTCGATCGAATTCGTGATCCTGGCCAACCCGGACATCCGCTGGGGCGTCGATTCCATCGACAAGATGCTCGCGGCGGCCCAGCGCTGGCCCCGCGCGGGCGCGATCGGGCCGATGGTCCGCGAGCCCGACGGCAGCATCTACCCGTCGGCGCGGCGCGTCCCCGGCCTCGCCGACGGCGCGGGCCATGCCGTGCTGGGCAGCATCTGGCCGAAGAACCCCTGGTCGGTGCGCTACCGCCAGGAGAACGAGCAGGTCTCCGAGCGGATCGTTGGCTGGCTGTCGGGCTCGTGCCTGCTGGTGCGCCGGGCCGCCTTCGACACCATCGACGGTTTCGACTCCCGCTACTTCATGTACATGGAGGATGTGGACTTCGGTGACCGCATGGGCAAGGCGGGCTGGCACAATGTGTTCGTCCCCGACGCCGAGGTGACCCACGCCAAGGGTCACGCCGCGGGCAAGCACCCGGAACTGATGCTGCCCGCCCACCACGCGAGCGCCTACCGCTTCCAGGCCGACCGGCATCCGCACTGGTGGCAGGCGCCGTTGCGGGGCGCGCTGCGCGCCGGACTTGCGGTTCGCTCCAGGATTGCGGTTCGATCGGCGCTGCGCGAGAAAGCGCGAACCAACTCCTGAGTAGGGGTCGGTCCACTGTGAACAGGGGAAACTCGATGGCAGGCAATGCAGGCACCGACGCGGTCATCCTCGTCGGCGGACAGGGCACGCGGCTGCGTCCGCTCACCCTCTCGGCGCCCAAGCCGATGCTGCCGACGGCCGGGCTGCCCTTCCTGACCCACCTGCTGGCCCGCATCGCCGAGGCCGGGATCACCCATGTGGTGCTGGGCACCTCGTTCAAGGCCGAGGTGTTCGAGGAGCACTTCGGTGACGGCGCCGAGCTCGGGCTCGAGCTCGAGTACGTCACCGAGACCGAGCCCCTCGGTACCGGCGGCGGTATCCGCAATGTGCTGCCCAAGCTGCGCGCGGACAATGTGATGGTGTTCAACGGTGACGTGCTCGGCGGTACCGACCTGGGTGCGATCCTCGACACCCACGAGAAGTCCAACGCCGATGTCACCCTGCATCTGGTCCGGGTCAGCGACCCGCGTGCCTTCGGCTGTGTGCCGACCGATGCCGACGGGCGGGTCACCGCGTTCCTGGAGAAGACCCAGGATCCGCCGACCGACCAGATCAACGCGGGTTGCTATGTGTTCCGCCGCGAGTACATCGAGAAGATCCCGACCGGTCGCCCGGTCTCGGTCGAGCGCGAGGTCTTCCCCGCGCTGCTGGCCGAGGGCGCGCGGGTGCAGGGCCATGTCGACGCCTCCTACTGGCGCGATATGGGCACCCCGGAGGACTTCGTGCGCGGTTCGGCCGACCTGGTGCGCGGCATCGCGCCCTCGCCCGCGCTGCCGGGCCAGCGGGGCGAGTCGCTGGTGCATCCCGGTGCGGGTGTCGCGCCGGGCGCGCTGCTGATCGGCGGCACGGTGGTCGGACGCGGTGCCGAGATCGGTGCCGGTGCGCGGCTGGACGGCGCGGTGATCTTCGACGGCGCGGTCGTGGAGGCGGGCGCGACGGTCGAACGCTCGATCGTCGGCTTCGGTGCCCGGATCGGTCCGCGCGCGCTGGTGCGCGACGGCGTCATCGGTGACGGCGCCAATGTCGGCGCGCGCTGCGAACTGCTGCGCGGGGCCCGGGTGTGGCCGGGTGTGGAGATCCCCGACGGCGGCATCCGCTTCTCGACCGACGTGTAGCCGGCCTCAGACCGGAGTGAGCCGCGCCGCGACGGCGCGGTGGTCGGGGCCGGGCAGGCGCAGCACCGACGCGGTGCCGACCGCGAAGCCACGCACCAGGATGTGGTCGAGGCGGGTCAGCGGGAGCGCGGCGGGCCAGGTGAAGTTCGCGCCGGGGGCGGCGATGTCGAGGGTGCGCTGGTAGCCGGGGGCGAAGCCGGGCCAGTTCCGGTCGGTGCTCGCGGTGTTGAAGTCACCGGCCACGATCACCCGCGCGGCCGGGTCCGCGTCCAGTTGCCGGGACAGCGTGCTCAGTCCCCGGTCGCGGGTGCCGGTGTCCCACGGGCGGATCGAGGGCAGGTGCACGACATAGACCGCCAGCTCACCGTCCGGTATCCGCACCTGGGCGCGCAGCCCGCGATCCCAGTCCAGGCCGACGTCGGCGACGCTCGTGCCGGTGATCGGGTATCTGCTCCACAGCGCGACGGTGCCCACCTCGGTGCGATGCGGGTAGGCCGCGTCGAGTACGCGGCGTACCTCGTCGCGGCTCTCGCCGGTGAGTTCCTGCACGCCGATCAGGTCGGCGCCGGTGGCGGCGAGGGCGTGCGCGGTGGCGGCGGGGGAACCGTTGGCGGCGAACAGGTTCTGGGTGACCACCCGGATCTGTCCCGGCTCGGGTGCCGCGCGGACCGCGGGCGCCACCCACGCTCCGAACAGCTGCGCCCAGGCCAGCAGCGGAATCACCAGGGCGGCCACCCCGCCCGGGCAGCGGCACACCAGGGCGACCAGCGCCAGTAGCGCGACCGGGATGCCGAGCCATGGCGCGGCGATGGCCAGCACGACGCCGAGGCCTCCGGGCACGACGCCGTACCCGAGCAGCGCGGCGGTGCACAGCGCTGCCACACCGGCGAAGGCCAGGGTGCGCGGTGATCGTCTCGTTCTCATGATGCTCACGCTGGTCGGCGCGGATGAGAGCTGGATGAGAAAAGCGCAGGTACGCGCGCCGTATGATCCGGAACGTGCGGGTACTGGTGGTCGACGACGAAGCCGCGGTGCGGGACGCACTGGTCCGGGCGCTGACCGCCGAGGGATACCAGACGCGCTCGGCCACCGACGGCGGCGCCGCGCTGGAGACGATCGCCCGATGGCTGCCGGAGGTGGTGGTGCTCGATGTGGCGATGCCCTTCACCGACGGGCTGAGCACCTGCCGGACCCTGCGGGCGCGCGGCGACCGGACCCCGATTCTCATGCTGACCGCCCGGGACGCGGTGGCCGACCGGATCGCCGGTCTCGACGCGGGGGCCGACGACTATCTCGTCAAACCCTTCGACCTGGACGAACTGCTCGCCCGGGTACGCGCTCTGGTCCGCCGCACCTATCCCGAGGACGACGCGGTGCTGTCCGCGGGCGACCTGGTCATGGATACCGCCGCGCATACGCTGCGCCGGGGAACCCGCGACATCGACCTCAGCCGCACCGAATTCGCGCTGCTCGAGGTGCTGTTGCGCAATGCCGGGCAGACGCTGGCCCGCGAAACGCTCATCGACCGCGTCTGGGGCAGGCAGTCCTCCAATTCGCTCGAGGTCTACATCCGCTACCTGCGCCGCAAGGTGGAAGCCGAGGGTGAGCCGACGCTCATCCACACCGTGCGCGGTGTCGGCTACCGGCTCGGTGGCGGATGAGGCGGCTGGGCCTGCGCGGCCGCATCGCCGTGTTCTTCGTGCTCGCCATGACGGTCGCGCTGGCCGGGATGGGGGTCGCGGCCTATGTGGTGGTCGGGCACGAACTCGACAGTGCGGTGGATCTGGGGCTGCGGCGCCAGGCCACCCGCATCGTGCGGCAATATCCGGTGGAGCCGTCGGTGGCGGCCATGCCGGACTCGTGTCAGTACCTGACCGCGCCCAGCTGTGTGCAGGTGGTGGCCGCGGACGGCACCATCGAATCCGCGGGCGAGCCGGGATTCACGCTGCCCGTCGACGCCGGAACGCAGGCGGTGGCGGCGGGGACGGCGCCGGCATTCTTCACCGATATCACCCTCGACGGCCACCGCATGCGCATGTACACCACCGCCCTGGCCCCGGGCAGCGCGGTCCAGGTGGCGCAACGTTCGGAGACGGTCGACACCGGGCTGCGGCGAGTCGGTATCGCCCTGCTCGCCGCCGCGGCCGCGGGCACGCTGCTGGCGGCGGGACTCGGGCTGATCCTGGCCCGGCGCGCGCTCGCGCCGGTCGTCACGCTGACCGAGGCCGCCGAGCGGGTGGCGCGCACCAGGGATCCGCAGCAGCACATCGCCGTCTCCGGCGCCGACGAGGTCGCCCGGCTCGGCGCCACCGTCAATACGATGCTCGATGAGCTCGACGCGGCCCTCACCGCCGAACGCGACGCGCGCGCGGCCCAGCGGCGGTTGATCGCCGACACCTCCCACGAACTACGCACCCCGCTGACCGCGCTGCGCATGAACATCGACCTCCTGCGCCGGACCGAGCCCGCCTCCGAGACGACGGCCGCGCTCCGCGTGCAGGCCGAAGAACTGTCCGGCCTGGTCACCGACCTGATTGACCTCGCCCGCGCCGACGACCCGGCCGCCCAGCGGGAGACCCTCGAGGACCTGCGCCTGGACACCCTCGTCGAGGAATGCCTGTCCACCGCCGGCAGACATTGGCCCACCGTCGATTTCCGGACCCAGCTCGAGCCGACCACCGTGCGCGGCGCCGCGGCACGCCTGTCGCGAGCCGTCACCAACCTGCTCGACAATGCCGCCAAGTTCAGCCCATCCGGCGAGCCGGTGCGCGTGCGGCTGACCGACCGCAGGCTCACCGTCCGCGACGCCGGACCGGGCATCCCCGCCGCCGACGCGCCGCACGTCTTCGACCGCTTCTACCGCTCCCCCACCGCGCGCACGACTCCGGGCCACGGACTGGGTCTGGCGATCGTCGCCCAGGTCGCCGAGCTGCACGGCGCGCGCGTCGGCGTCGACTCCGTGCCCGGTGACGGCGCGGAGTTCTTTCTCGCGTTCCCCGACCTCAGCTGAAGCCGACCGCCTGATCGCCCCAGGCCGAGTGCAGGTCGGCGTCGGGGTTGTCGACGACGCGGTCGATGGTGTCGATGAGCAGGGTGGTCCGGTCGGCGGGGCGGTAGTGCGGCCAGTGCTTGGAGCCGTCCAGGGCGGCGGGCACGCCGTGTTCGGCGAAGGCGAGCCAGCGCCGCTGCATCCGTCCCGACACCGCGACCGAGGCCTTGCGCCCGCCGAGCCAGAAGGTCGGGTCGTGGTTGAGGGTGCCGAAATTGCCGAAGACGTACGGCAGTTCGGTGGCGTGCCCGGCGCCGACGCGGGCCGCCTTGAGCATCGGCGTGGCGTAGTCGAAGCGGTACATCCAAGTCGGTGAGTGCTGGGCGTGCGCCTCGGCCACCCAGGCGGCAGGCATCCGGAAGGCCGCGTCGGTCGACATTGCCAGCGCGCCCCGGGTTTTCGTGAGATCCGGGTAGGCGGAGGTGATCTCGGCGATCCGCTCGGGTCCCAGCTCCGGATGCGAGGCCGCGACATCGCGCAGCATCGCGTTCACCGCGTCGGGTGTCACCGGCATGATCGGCGAGCGCAGCACCCGGAACAGCGAGGCTTCGTCGCGATTGGTCCCGATCAGCAGCGGCACCCGGTGCGAGCGTCCCTGCTGGAAGCGGTCGATCGGATAGCCGGGCAGCAGCTCACCGTCGACGACCGGCGCGGCGGCGAGCCTGCCCGGTTCCTTGATCGGTACCTCGTCCAGCAGCACGGCACCGATCTCGACGAGCCGCTCGACCGGCAGTTCCAGCAGCCGGTCGACGTCGCCGGGACCGAGTTCGAGCAGTTCCAGATACCGCTGGGCGACCAGCGCGGCCCGCTCCTGCCCGAACACCGTGGTCGCGGGCGGGCTCTGCGCGATGGCCTTGTGGAACAGGCCGGCCGCGGCGGGCGCGGTGAGCAGGGCGGTCACGCAGCCCGCGCCGGAGGATTCGCCGAAGACCGTCACATTGCCCGGATCACCGCCGAACGCGGCGATATTGTCGCGAACCCAAGCCAGTGCGGCGAGCTGGTCGTGCAGGCCCAGATTGGCGGTGAACCGGTCACCGAACGACGACAGGTCCAGGAACCCGAAGACGCCGAGCCGGTAGTTGACCGAGACCACCACCACCTCGCCCGCCTCGGCGAGTTTGCGGCCGTCGTAGATGGTCTGCGCGGCGGTGCCCAGGCAGTAGGCGCCGCCGTGCAGCCACACCATGACCGGGCGCGGTTCGGCGTCCGGATCGGGCCGCGGCGACCAGACATTGAGCCACAGGCAGTCCTCGCCCATCTGCAGATCCGAGTCGACGGGCACCATCGCGCCCATGGCCTGCGGCGCGATGTCACCGGAGACCACACAGTCGCGCACGCCATCCCAGGGCTGCGGCGCACGGGGCCTCGCGAAACGGTGCGCTCCGGTGGCCGGCGCGGCGTAGGGGATGCTGCGCCACACCGCGACCGGGCCGTCCCAGCTGCCACCGACCGTGCCGTACTGGGTGCGCGCCACCGGGTCGGACTCCCTGGACTGGACCTCGGGCTCGATATCGGGCTGAATGCTCATCGCACACCTCCTCGCCGGCGCGACCACGCGGGTACCTGTGTATTTGCTCCCGCAGGTCGCAGCACCTGGTGACTCACTACGAGCGTACGTGCGCCCACCCCCGATAGGCCCCCAACGCACCATTTCCGCAGGTAACAGTTACTCCGTGGAACACCCCGAAGCCGCTGGACACGACGCTGCCCAGCGGTCACGAAGTGGATTCGGCCACCCCTGCCCGCGGCGCCGGTCCCCGGACGGCGACGACCTCGGCCGAGGCCCGGAAGCGCCTCCGGGCCTCGGCCGATGCATCGAGAGTTAGCTGGATATGCGCTGTGTCTCCGCGCCGACGTAGGCGGTCCACAAGCGCCGGTACGGGCCGTCCACGGCGAGCAGCTCGGCATGGGTACCGACCTGCACGAGCGTGCCCGAACCGACCACCGCGATCAGATCGGCGTCGGCGGCGGTGGCCAGGCGATGCGCCACCACGATGGTGGTGCGACCGGCGGTCAGCACGTCGACGGCGGCGCGCACCCTGGCCTCGGTGGCCAGGTCGAGGGACGCGGTCGCCTCGTCCAGGATGAGGATGTCCGGGTCGATCAGCTGGGCCCTGGCCAGCGCGAGCAGCTGCCGCTGCCCGGCCGAGAGGCTGCGCCCGTGCGCGCCGATGGACTGCTGGTAGCCGTGTTCGAGCGCGGCGATCATCTCGTGCGCGCCGACCGCCCGCGCCGCCCACTCGATCTCGGCGGGCTCGGCCCCGGGACGGCCGTAGGCGATGGCCTCGCGCACGGTGTCGCCGAACAGGAACGGCTCCTGTGGCACCACGCCGAGCCGTGTGCGGTAGTCGCGCAGCCGGAACTCCCGGATGTCGACACCGTCGACGAACACCGCGCCCTCGGTCGGGTCGTAGAACCGGGCGAGCAGCTTGACCAGCGTCGACTTGCCCGCACCGGTCTCACCGACCAGCGCCACCTTCTGCCCGGGCGCGATCCGCAGGTCGATGCCGTCGAGCACGGTGCGCTCGCGTGCGGCGTAGCCGAAGCTCACCCTGCGCAGCTCGATCTCGCCGTCGAGCCGGGTGACCGGGCGTGGCTCGGCGGCCTCCGGTGTGTCGACCGGGGTACGCAGCAGCTCACCGATCCGGTCGACGCCGACCACCGCCTGCTGATAACTGTCGAACACCTGCGAGAGCTGCTGGATCGGGGCGAACAGCAACTCGATGTAGAGCAGGAAGGCGATGAGCGTGCCCGCGGTGAGCAGGCCGTCGCGGACCTGGTGCACGCCGACAGCAAGTACCGCGGCGGTGGCGAGCACCGACATCAGCTCGATGCACGGAAAGAACACCGCCATCAGCACCTGCGAGCGCAGCCGGGCCGTGCGGTAGGCCCAGGACCGGCGTTCGAACTCGGACTGGTTCACCGCTTCCCGGCGGAACGCCTGGGTGACGGTGATGTTGTCGACGTTCTCCTGCAGATAGGCGTTGACCGCGCTGACCCGTTCCCTGGCCAGGTTGTAGGCCGGCACCGACGCGCGCCGGAAAGCCACAGTCGCCACCGCGAGTACCGGCAGCAGCGCGAGCACCACCAGGGCCAGTCCCGCATCGATCACCAGCAGCGCGGCGACCACGCCGGCGATGGTGACGGTGCTGGTCAGCGCCGTGGCCAGGCCGGTCTGCAGAAACGCCGACAGCCCGTCCACATCGGTGGTCATCCTGGTCATGATCCGGCCGCCGAGCTCGCGCTCGTAATACTGCAGGCCCAGGCGTTGCAGATGCGCGAAGGTCTTCACGCGCAGCCCATAGAGCAGCCGCTCACCCGCCCGCCCGGTGACGCGCACCTGGGCGACACTGATCGCCCAGTCGAGCACCACCACCGCGATGGCCAGCGCGGCCGCGCCCAGCACCACGTCCCGCGCGCCGGCGAGCACGCCGTGGTCGATGCCGTAGCGCACCAGGAACGGGATCAGCACCTGGGCGACGGCGTCGAGACCGACCAGGCCGAGCCCGGCCAGCAGCGGCCAGGTGAACGGCCGCAGCAGCCGGGGCAGCGAGAACGCGGTGTCGGGAGTGTGTGAGAAGGACTCGTCGACCTCGGGTTCGCCGGTGGCCGGCGGCAGCTTGTCCAGCAGCGCGACGATGTCGCCGCTGGGTGGTGCACCGGCCAGCATGCCACCGCCCGCGCCACCACCCGGTCCGGCCGGTGCGCCCGCCGACCGGCGGGCGAACGCCTTGGCCAGATGTTCCATGGTGCGGTCGTCGTCTTCGTCGACCTCCGGCGCCACCCACAGTTGCGCGGTGGCCACGCGCGCGGTGCCGGGCTGGGGGTCGGCGCCGATGCCGACCACTTCCGGTGGGGTGAACAGCGCGCCGAACAGTTCGCCGGAGTCCTGGAGTTCGCGCAGCGTCCCCAGTTCGGCGACGCGGCCGCCGTCGAGGACGGCGACCCGGTCGGCCAGGGCCAGCGTCGAGATCCGGTGCGCGACCACGAGGGTGGTCCGCTGCCGCAGTTCGGCCCCGATGCGCTGGTAGATCAGTTCCTCGACCTGGGCGTCGATGGCGGAGGTGGCGTCGTCGAGTACCAGCACCGGCGCCTCGGTGAGCAGGGCGCGCGCGAGGGCGATGCGCTGGCGCTGGCCACCCGAGAGCCGTTGTCCGCGTTCGCCGATGGGGGTGTCCAGGCCGTGGGGCAGCGCGGTGACGAACTCGTCGGCGGCAGCCAGATACAGCGCGTGCCAGACCTGGTCGTCGTCGGCGTCCGGCCTGCCGTAGGCGACATTGGCGCGGATCGAATCGGCCATCAGATGGGTGTCTTCGAAGACCATCGCCACCTGGGCGCGCGGATCGGGCAGCGCGCGCAGGTCGATGCCGTCGAAACGCACCGCGCCCGAGTCGGGGTCGAGCAGGGCGGGCAGCAGGGAGACCAGGATGGTCTTGCCGCTGCCCGCGCCGCCGGCGATGGCGACGGTCTCGCCGGATTCGATCCGCAGGTCGAGCCGGTCCAGGATCGGGGTGGCGTCGAAACCGAAGCTGACCGAGTCGAATTCGATCGATGGCGGCGCATCGGGGAGGTCGGTCGTCGGGCTCTGCGGCGCGTTCCGAAGACCTTCGGCATGGGTGTCCGGCACGACGCCGGTGCTGCGGCTCGGGAGCACGCCGCCGCCCGGTGCCGTCTGGGCCCGCCCAGCGGCGCCCGGAGTACCGGCCGCCGGTGGCACCGAATCGGTGGCGGGCGCCTCGATCACCTCACGCACCCGGTCCAGCGACGCCTTGCCCTGTTGACTCACGGTGAGCAGCATCGAGAACTGCCGCACCGGCCCGACGAACGCGCTCAGATAGGTCATGAACGCGAGAAACGTGCCGAGCGTGATGGCCTGACGCAGCGCGAGCAGGCCGCCGACGATCAGGATCAGCGCCTGCCCGGCCGCGGGCACGGCTTGCACGAGCGGGGTGAACCGGCTGGTGATCCGGGCCACCCGCAATCGCGACCGGTACAGCACCCTGGCACTGGCGCCGAGCTGGTCGAGCTCGTAGCTCTCCTGCCCGAAACCCTTCACCACCCGCACCCCGGCGACCGCGGCCTCGACCCGCATAGCCACCTCGGCCGCGCGCGCCTGCGCGTCCCAGTTCGCCGGGAACAGCTGCCGCTGGCTGCGCCGGGTGACGATCCACAGTCCGGGCAGTACCAGCAGCGCGATCACCGTCAGCGCCGGCGACATCGCCGTCATCAGTACCAGCACCGCGGCCAGCAGCGCCACATTGCCCGCGATCATCGGGATGAGCTGCAAGAACATCTGGATCAGCGTCACATCGGTGATCGCCCGGCTGACCACCTGCCCGGTGCGCAGCTGCGCCTGCTCGCGCCCGTCCAGGCGCAGCAACGCGGCGAACAGGTCACGGCGCAGGTCGTGCTGCACCCCCAGCGACAGTTCCGAGGACGCGACCCGCCGCGCGAACGACGCCGCGAAGCGCGCGGCGCCGAGCACCAGCAGGATCGCCACCCACGGCGCCACCGACGCGGCGGTGGCGCCGAGGGTGTCGACCACATGGCGCACCACCAGCGGCAGCGCCGCGGTGAGCAGCGCCGCCGCCAACGCACCGGTGTAGCTGACGATCACCAGCCGCCGGTGCTCGAGACAGCGCCGGACCAGGTAGCGCAGCCAATCCGAGCTCATCGGGCGGCCACGAGCGTGTCCGCGGTGTCGAATTGGTTGGCGGGCCGGGCGAGACCGTAGTGGCCGCGCAGGGTGGTCTCGGTGTAGTCGGTGCGGAACAGACCGCGTTCCTGCAGGATCGGCACCACCTCGTCGACGAAGCGCTCGAGCCCTGACGGCAGTACGGCTGGCATGATGTTGAACCCGTCGGCCGCGCCCTGGCGGAACCAGTCCTCGATGGCGTCGGCGACCTGCGTCGCGGTGCCCGCGAAGGTGCGGTGCCCGCGACCGCCACCCAGTCGCGTGATCAGTTCGCGCAGCGTGAGACGTTCGCGGCGAGCCAGATTCACGATGAGGGTGAAGCGGCTCTTGGCGCCCTCGATGTCGTCCTCGGTGGGCAGATCCTCGGGGAGTTCGCTGTCCAGGTCGAGCTCGTCGATCGACAGTTTGAACCGTTCGGCGAGCTGCTTGCGCGCGTACTCCGGCGAGATCAGGCGGGCCAGTTCGGCGTCCAGGGCCTTGGCATCGGCCTCGGTGTCACCGATGATCGGGACGATGCCGGGCAGGATCTTGATGGTCTCCGGGTCGCGGCCCGCGGCGACGGTGCGGGCTTTGAGGTCGGTGTAGAAGGCTTTTGCGTCGTCGAGGGTCTGCTGCGCGGTGAACACCGCCTCGGCGTAGCGGGCGGCGAACTCCTTGCCGTCCTCCGACGAACCCGCCTGCACCAGCAGCGGATACCCCTGCGGCGAACGCGGCACATTCAGCGGGCCGTCCACCCGGAAGTGCTCACCGTGGTGGCCGATCTTGCGCACCTTGGCCGCGTCGGTGTGGATGCCGAGTTCCTTGTCGGCCAGCACGGCGTCGTCGTCCCAGCTGTCCCACAGTTTCGTGGCGACCTCGACGAACTCGGCGGCCTTCTCGTAGCGCAGCCTGTGCTCGGGGGTGTCGTCGAGGCCGAAGTTGCGCGCGGCGTCACCGCCCGCGGTGGTCACGATGTTCCAGCCGGCCCGGCCGTGGCTGGCCCAGTCCACCGAGGAGAACCGGCGGGCCAGATTGTAGGGGTCGTTGTAGCTGGTCGAGGCGGTGGCGATGAGACCGATGCGGCTGGTCTGCACGGCCACCGCGGTCAGGATGACTGTCGGTTCCAGTTTGCCGCTCGGTCTGCGGCCCGGATCGCCCATCAGCACCGGGCTGTCGGCGAAGAAGATCGAATCGAGCTTGCCGCGCTCGGCGGTCTGCGCGAGCTTCACGTAGTAGTCGATATCGGTGTGCGCGTGCGGGTCGCTCTCGGGCAGCCGCCAGGCCGCCTCGTGGTGACCGACCGACATCAGGAAAGCGTTGAGGTGCAGGCGTTTCGACATGAATGTGCCTTTCGGGCCGCGCCGTCGAACGATCAGGCAACGGTGGCGGTTTCGAGAACGGCGTCGTCGGCGACGCCGAGCGCGGTGAGCAGGGTGCGGCGAATGTGCTGGAAGCCGGGCAGACTCGGATCGCGGCGGCCGGGCAACTCGATCAGCGTGTCGACGGCGAGCTTGCCCTCGTCGAGCACGATCACCCGGTCGGCCAGGGCCACCGCCTCGTCCACATCGTGGGTGACCAGCAGTACGGTCGGGCGATGCCGGGCGATCAGATCGCGCAGCAGTGCGTGCATCTTGATCCGGGTGAGCGCGTCGAGCGCACCGAACGGCTCGTCGGCCAGCAGCAGATCGGGCTCGCCGACCAGCGAGCGGGCCAGCGAAACCCGTTGCTGCTCACCGCCGGACAGCTCGCTCGGCCAGGCGCGTTCGCGACCGGCCAGGCCGACCTCGGCGAGCACCTGTTCGGCGGCGGGCCTGCGCGAGCGCGGCTGCCCGTAGAGCACATTGGCCAGCACCCGCTGCCAGGGCAGCAGCCGCGAATCCTGGAACACCACCGAGGTTTTCGCCGGCACCCGCAGCGTGCCGCCGCCCTCGACGTCGTAGTCCAGCCCGGCCAGCGCGCGCAGCAGAGTGCTCTTGCCCGAGCCGCTGCGTCCGAGCAGGGCGACGAACTGGCCGGGCGGAATAGTCAGGTCGATGCCCTGGAGCACGGTGCGGTCACCGAACCGGCGGGTCAGCGAACGGACCTCGAGCCCGGTGACTTCGGGGGCGGCGGGCTTGTCTACCCCGCGATGGTGCGTCGCCATGACAGAACCTTTCGTTCCAGCAGCCGGATCAGCGAATCGGAGATCAGGCCGAACACGCCGTAGACGACGAGCCCGACGAGAATCACGTCGGCCTGTCCGTAGTTCTGGGCATTGGTCATCATCTTGCCGAGACCGTCGGTGGCATTGACCGTCTCGACGACGATCAACACCAGCCAGGCGCTGGTGACCGACAGCCGCAAGCCGAGGAAGAAGCCGGGCAGCGAACCGGGGATCACGACGCTGCGGATGAACTCCGCACGCGAAACCCCTTGGATCTCCGACAGTTCCACGAGTTTCTGATCGATGGTGGTGAGCGAGGCGTGGGTCTGGATGTACATGTGCACGATCACGCCGAGGGTGATCAGCACGATCTTGAACTGCTCGCCGATACCGAGCACCAAGATCAGCAACGGGATCAGGGCGAGGGTCGGGATGGCGCGCTTGACCTGCACCGGGCCGTCGATGATCGACTCACCGAGCCGGGAGAGCCCGGAGATCAGCGCCAGCGAGGTACCGATGACCAGGCCGATGACCAGGCCGGTCATCGCCCGTTGCAGGGACACACCGAGGTCCGCGAGCAGCGGGCCGTCGACCAGCAGCTCCCACCCGGTCTGCAACACGGTCCACGGCGCGGCCAGCTTGCGCGGATCGATGAGGTCAGCGGCGGACCCGATCGCCCAGGCGGCGACCACGAGCCCGACGCCGAGCAGGCGAGCCGCCGGAATGGCTTTGCGCAGACCGAGCCTGCGCAGCGTGCGGCGTTCGGTGAAGCCGTCGTCGGTGGGTGCGGCCACCGTGACCGCCCCTCGGGGCAAGGCGATGGTCATCATGCCCCCTTGTTCCGGTACGGCGCGGCGACGGCGTCGAAGGCGATCTTCTCGAAGCGGCGGTCGAACAGGTCCTCGGCCGGGAACGAGTTTCCGAAGAAGCCGGCGCTGGTCACCAGGTCGATCGTCTCCTGCTCCCACGCGATGGCCTCGTCCCAGTTCTGCGGGAAGTACGGCTGTTCGACCGTGGTCAGGATGCGCTTGCCGTCCTCGACCGATACCGCCTGGTCCTTGACGTAGTAGGCGTCGATCCACTCGTCGGGATGCTCCCAGGCCCAGGTTTCCCCGCGCGCCCAGAACTTCACGAATTCGACGATCGCCGCGGTCTTGCCGGGATCACGCAGGATCTCGGTCGGTGCCCACAGCACGCTGAGCGCGTCGACGGCGGGGGTGACCACACCGTTCGCGCCTTCGGAGGCGTACTGGTCGAGGTACTTGGTCAGTGTCGGCTCAGCGAGCGGGGCGACATCGAGTTCCCTGGCCTGTAGCGCGGTCAGGAATTTGGTGCTGGGCAGTTCGACGAGTTGCACCTCGTCGGTGCCGATCCCCGCGGCCTTCAGGGTGCGCAGCACGACCAGCCCCTGCGCCTGGCCGGGCGAGAAGGCGATCTTCTTTCCGCGCAGGTCATCGAGGCTGTCGATACCGGAACCGGGTGCGGTGGCCAGCTTGTACAGCGGCGTGGTGCGCACCTTGACACCGACGATCTTGGCGTCGAACCCCGTGGCGTGGGCGTGAATCGGCGGGATACCCGCATTGGTGGCCAGGTCCACGGAGCCACCACGGAAGGCCTGGATGACATCGGGACCGGCGGAAACGGCGGGCCAGGACGAGACGGTGAACGGCAGCTTGCCCAGCTCACCGGAGGCGGTCAACGCCACCTTGGCGGTATTGGCCGCGATGGTCAGCGCGACACCCGGCGGCACCTCGGCAGGCAGCGGGTCGGTCAGCGCGGCGCCGCCACCCTCGTCGGTGGCGCAGGACACCGCCAGCAGCGATGCCGCCGCGGCGAGCAAAGCTATTCGTCGAATACTTTTACGCATGATGATTTCCCGGATCGAATCGAAGGACTGATGCTGAGCGAATTCGAACCGCGACAACACCGGCCCGGCATATCCCGGACGAGGCCGGTGTGCATTGTGTTCATGCCAGTAACTATCTCTTTCCACGACTGTTCCGGTCAATATTCGACCGCTTTAAAATAACCACGAATGAAACCGCGGGAACTACGCGCCCTTGGTGCGGTAGGCGGCGGGCACGGCGTCGAAGGCGATCTTCTCGAAGCGGCGGTCGAACAGCGCCTCGGCCGGGAACGGGTCACCGAAGTAACCCGCGCCGGTCACCAGGTCGATCGTCTCCTGTTCCCAGGCGATCGCCTCGTCCCAGCTCGCCGGGAAGTACGGCTGTTCGGTGGTGGTCAGGATCCGCCGGCCGTCCTCGACCGATACCGATTGGTCCTCGACGTAATAGGCGTCGATCCACTCGTCGGGATGCTCCCAGGCCCAGACCTCGCCGCGCGCCCAGAACTTCACGAATTCCACGATGGCCGCGGTCTTGCCGGGGTCACGCAGCACCGCGGTCGGCGCCCACAACACACTGAGCGGGTCGACGGCGGGGGTGTCCACCGCCGTCGCGCCTTCGGAACCGTATTTGTCGAGATACTTCGTCAGGCTCGGCTCGGTCAGCGGGGCGACGTCGATTTCCCTGGCTTGCTGGGCGGTGAGGAATTTCGGGGTGGTGAGGTCCACCAATTCCACCTCGTCGGCCCGGATACCCGCTGCTCGCAGCGTGCGCAGGACCACGATGCCCTGCGCCTGGCCGGGCGAGAAGGCGATCTTCTTACCGCGCAGGTCAGCCAGACTGTGGATATCGGTGCCGGGCGCGGTGGCCAGCTTCAGCAGCGGCTTCGTGCGGACCTTGACCGCGACGATCTTGGCGTCGAAACCCGTGGCGTGGGCGTGAATCGGCGGGATACCGGCATTGGTGGCCAGGTCGACGGACCCACCACGGAAGGCCTGGATGACATCGGGGCCCGCGCCCACCGCGGGCCACGACGACACCGTGAACGGCAGCTTGCCGATCTCGCCGGAAGCGGTCAGCGCCACCCGCGCGGTATTGGCCGCGATGGTCAGTGCGACACCTGGGGGCACCTCCGTCGGCAGCGGGCCGGTCAGCGCTGCCCCGCCGCCGTCACCGGTGGCGCACGATACCGCCAGCAGCGAGGTGGCCGCGGTGAGCAGAACTGTCCGTCGAATACTTTTACGCATGATTATTTCCCGGATCGAATCGGTGGAATGACTGCTATTAATTCCCGCCGGGACAACACCGCAGGCCAATTTCTTTCATGCCGATTACTGTCGCTTTCCGAGCCCGGTCCGGTCAATATTCGACCGTATTGAAATAACCACGAATCAAACCGCTCGGGCGATCGGCGTGGCCAATGGATCACCGAACAGCTCGTGCAATACCACCCCGGCCGCCGACATCGACAGGATCTGGCCGGTGAATGCCGACGGGGTGATCAGCTCGACCGGATCAGCGCCGGTCACCGAATGCGCGCGCACCGCGTCGTCGTAGGCCTCGCGCAGACCGGCGAGCCGGCCGAGGCCGCGATCGACGAGCACCAATGCCTCGGGATCGAACAGGTCGATCAGCGCCGCCGCGACCGCGCCCATCAGCGCGGCCCGTTCGAGGAAATACGCGCCTTCCGGCGCACCGGCCGCCACGGCGTCGAGTAACTCGGGCACGGTGCCGTAGGCGCCCGCCCGGGTCAGCAGGGCATGGTCGCCGAGCTCGTCCAGGGCCGTCGCCGAACCCGTGGTGGCACTGAGCAATCGGGCGATGGAGCCCGCGCCGGAGTGCGGTCCGTAGTGCACCCGCCCGTGCACGGCGAAGGCGGCGTCGATGACATTGCCGACGAACAGCACGATCGAACTCGTCGTCCCGCGCAGCCGGCCGTAGAGCTGTTCGGCGTGCATGAGCGCGCGGGTATGACTGTCCACCCGCGTCGGCAAACCGGTTCGGGTGGCGAAGTATTCGCGGAGGGGGACATCGCGCCAGCGCAGATAGGAGTGATCGACGACCGAGCCGGTGGTGTTGTCCACGCGGCCGCCGATCGCCACGCCGAGGCCGCGCACCCGCACATCCGGGTCCAGGCTCGCGGCCACGGCGTTCACCCGCTCGACCGCGGCGTCGAGGATCTCGTAGGGCGCCCGGCTGCGATGCGGGAGCTGCTCGGAACGGAGCACGGTGCCGGCGATGTCGACCACCGCCACGGTGCTCTGCGCGGCCGCGATGTGCACGGCGAGCACCACATTGGCCGCGCTGTCCAGCGCGATCGGGCTGTGCGGCCGGCCGACGCCGCCGGGCCCCGCCGTCTCCGGGAGTTCCCGGAGCAAGCCCGCCTCGAGCAGTGCTTTGCTCTGGCAGGTGACCGTCGCCGGGGACACCCCCGCGCGCTTGGCCACGATGCTGCGAGGTGCCGGACCCAGTGCGAGTACCGCCTGGAAGACCGCTCCCGCACTGCTGTTCGTCATCTGCCACACCTCGCCGTCGTACTGACCGATCACGCTACGGAGCAGGCCCCGCCAGGCGAAGGCTTCAACGCACGCTGATCGGAACCGGTGCTTACACTGGGCCGATGCCGAACTACAGCTTCCGCTGCCGCTCCTGCGGCGACACATTCGAGGTCAGCCGCCCGATGGCGCAATCCTCGGACCCAGCGTCGTGTCCGGCCGGTCACGCCGACACGGTCAAACTGCTCACCACCTTCGCCGCGGTAGGCCGCAGCACGGCCCCCGCACCCGCACCCCGCCCCGCCGCCGGCGGCTGCTGCGGTGGCGGCGGGTGCTGCTGAGAGTACGTCCGGCTACACCGCGAAACACCGGCTGGAGCTGCCGCGCGCGGTGATGTCATGGCGGGGGTGTCAGTCGCGACGGTGGTGTCAGCCGCGACGGCCAGACCAGCCACGACGGAGGCGTCAGCCACGACGGCCAGACCAGCCACGACGGAGGCGTCAGCCGCGGCAGCCAAGCCAGTCACGGCGGGCGCGCTAGCCACGGCAGGCGTGTCAGCCACGGCCGCCAGGCCACACGGCAGGCGTGTCGGGCGGGGCGGGCGTTCAGTTGCGGCGGCGTGTCATTCGCGGCGGTCGACGTGGCCGAGGTCGCGGTCCGGGGCTATGCGGTCGCGGACACGCTGCTTGAGGACGGCGATATCGGGAAAGCCGCCGTCGGCTTTGCGTTCCCAGAGCTGCTCCCCGTCCAGGGTGATCCGGAAGACCCCGCCCTCACCAGGCACCAGCGCGACTTCCCCCAGCTCGGTGGCGAAAGTGCTCAGCAACTCCTGCGCCATCCAACTCGCGCGCAGCAACCACCGGCACTGCGTGCAGTACTCGATCGCGATCCGCCTCATCCGAGCAGTATCCCCCACCTTGTCCTGGACGGTTGATCACCAGGCCATGAGGGAGATCGCCTCTCGGCAGTTGTCTCCCTCATGGCCTGGTGATCACCTGTCCAGGCGGCTGGGGGGTCAGAAGGTGCCGTCGAGGTAGACCCAGGCGTTGTTGTGGCGGGTGAAGGTGCTCACTTCGTGCATCTCGTCGCGGGTGCCGTGGAGTTTGTAGTGGGCCACGAATTCGACGATGCCGTTGTCGTCGAACGGGCCACCGCGTTCGGTGCGCACGATTTCCAGGAACAGCCATTGCTGCCCGGGATCGAGCGCCAACTCCTCAGGGCGCGTGCCGGGGTGCCAAGAACGCAGCAGGTAGTCCACGTCACCCATCACATAGGCGGTATAGCGCGACCGCATCAATGTCTCGGCAGTCGGGGCCGACCGCTCCCCCGCCAGAATCGGACCGCAACAGAGGTCGAACTGTTCGCCCCGCCGACACGGACACGGTTTCGGATCACCCATGGTGGTCATCCTGCCCGGTCCGGCCGCCGGTGCGTCGCGCAGCCTCCGGGATACCGCTCACCCGCGCGGTCTCACGGTCAGCCGAATGGCTGGTGGGCCAAGGGGACCAGTTCGAGGGCAGCGGCGAGGGCGGCGGTTTGTTCACGCCAGCGGCTCAGGTCGGTGACGCTGGGTGCCATCTCGTAGTCGAGGTGGTGGGCGGCCCTGGACAGCGCGGCCCACAACGCACCCACCTGACCAGCGGTTTCCGGTCCGGCATAGACGCGCAGTGCGAGCAGCTGGGCCCGCATCGGGCAGCGCATGAGCTCCGGGGCGATCTGGGCCCACAACTCGTCGACCGCCTGTTCGAGCGCGAGCCGCAGAATCCACGCCACCGCCCGCGACCACACCCCACCGGCATCCGGCACCGCCCCCGACAACAGATGCTCGGCCGCCTCCAGCCGCTCGGCCACCGACGGCCGCCGAGTGAACCTAGCCCGCCGCGACCCACCCCGGCGGTTCACCGATACCCCGAGCCAGCCGAAAGCCCCGCCACCACCGCCGCAAAGCCATACGCGACAGACCACAACAGAACAGCGAGACCCTGCGGCACAACAGACCCCAACGTCGACCTGTCACCACCGAACACGGATCGCGGGACCTCAGCACCACCCCGCGACCCCCGACACCGCGAGAGCACGACGGCGCTCGAATGCGCACAGCCGCCGCCGGATCGAGTGACCACAGCCCTACCCCGCAGCCCGCAAGAGCACTGGAACATGAAGGCGCTCACGCGCACACTGTCATCCTCTGATCGCGCGAACACAGCATCACCCGCGGCCCGCGACTCCGCGACGGCGCTCGAATGCGCACCGCCACCGGCGGATCGAGTGAGCACAGCCCACCCCGCGACTCGCTGGACCACTGGAACACGAAGGCGCACACTGTCATCCCCTGATCGCGCGAACACAGCACCTCTGCGCAACCCGCGAGACCGTTGGATCGTGACGGCGTTCATGTGCGCACCGTTGCCGGCTCGTGTTCGCGGAGCCAGGTGATGAAACGTTCGGTGTCGCTGATCAATTCGCGCATGGGGCGGTCGATGGGAACGTGCGCGCCCGCGGTGGCGTCGCGCAGGACACCGACGAGCCAGCGTCCGCCGACGGTCGTGAGGTGTTTGTTGAGGTCGTCGACGCGGGCGCGAGGGCCCATGATCGCGAGAGTGAGCATGGCGCGGGTGGTGTGGGCATTGCGGACGCGGCGCTCGACTTCGGCATGGTCGAGACCGCGGGCGAGCAGTTCGTAGCGGGCCTTGGCCAGCCCGGCCGCCTCGATGGCCGAGCGGCAGCAGGTGGCGACGAGTTCGTCGGCGATGGCGGGCGGCAGCTGCGGGGTGCGGACCAGGGAGCGGGCGTCGTCGAGATAGCGGCGGACCGGGTCACCGGTCACCCTGACCTCGACCAGCGAGCGTTCCCGGCGCTGCACCTCGAGCACGGTGGCGTCGAGTTGCATACGCCGCACCGCTTCGGCGAGACGCTCGTCGTGGGTGAACACCACCACCTGGCGAGTGGCCGCCACCTCGGCGAGCACGCGCGCGAGCCCGTCGACCTTGGCCGGGTCCATCGCCTGCACCGGGTCGTCTATCATCACGAACCGGAAGGGACTGTGCGCCACCGTTGCTCGTGGTAGGAACAGCGAGAGTCCGAGCGCGTGCAGCTCTCCCTGGCTCATCACCCCCAGCGCGGCGCCGTCCACCTCGTCGACCGTCACGTCCAGCAGCACCCGCCGCGCCGTCCCGGCACTCCCCTGCAACCGGATCGCCCCGAGCTCGACATTGCTCTGCTGACGCAGCGTGCTCCACACCCACCGCGCCGTGCTCTCCAGCGGCCGCATCCGCTCACCACGAATGGTCGCGGTCGCCGACTTCAGCCAGTCGGCCGCCCTTTTCACCACCCGCAGTTCCTCCGCGTCGGCCGACACGGCACGCGCCGGATCGAGCCAGGCGAGAATCCGCGGCACCAGCGGCGACCACACCGTGTCGAGGCGGTCGAGCTCGATCCGCGTATCGCGTTGCAGAGCCGCCAATTCGGTGGACAGCCGCGCGTAGGTTTCGCGAATTTGCACGGCGACAACGTCACCGCTCGCGGGCCGCGCACCGGGCCCGAGGTCACCCTCTCGCACTGCCGGACCATCGACTCCACCGAGTTCGGCCCACACGGCCCAGCACCGCCGCACTGTCGCGAGGCGCGTGCGAAGACCGACGTTTCCCTCGCCCCGACCGGGCATTTCGTGGTCGCCCCTGATCACATCACGCACCGAATCCGGCACGGCTGGACCACTCGATGCGGTACCTCGATCCGCGGGAACAGAGGCTGCGCAGTACGCACCACCACCCTCAGCGACGAGACCCACGGCACCGCCACCGATCTCAGCTCGACCCACCGGGCCCGCGCCCGGAATCGTATCCACGTTCTTGGGCAGGCCAGTCGCGCCGTGCGCCTCGCCGGCCATTACAACGGCGACATCGCCAGCAGCAGCAGCCGCCGCATCACCCCGCTCCATCACGGCAGCATCGCCCGGCACAACCACAGCAGCACCGCCCCGCACCACCGCAGCAGCATCGCCCGGCACCACCGCAGCAGTATCACCCGGCGGCACCGCAGCAGTATCACCCGGCGGCACCACAGCAGCACCGCCCCGCACCACCGCAACAGCACCGCCCGGCACAACCGCAGCAGCATCACTACCTGCCGCCTCACCAATCGCGACGGCGGCATCGTGCGGTGATGCCTCAGCAGCGGCGACCAGCTGTGTCGCCACTGGATTCGGTTCGGCGAGTTCAGCCGGTATCGGTGTGAAGAGCGCGCGTGCGGCGACTTGGGCCGCGTCGAATTCGGTGCGGGCGGCGCGGAAGGCGGCGAGTTGGGTACTGCGGTGGGTGATCTCGGTGTCGGCGGCGGTCAGCCAATCGGGGTCGAGGGTGCCGCTGCCGCAGACGGGGCATGGGCAGGTTCCGCTCGCGGTGACGTGGTCGCGGGCTCGGGTCAGCAATTCGAGGACGCGCAGGTCGGCCTCGGCGTCGGTGGTCGCCCGGCGGGTCAGGTCGGTGGCGGCCTCGGCTAGCCGGTCGGCCGCCACGGCGACCTCCGAGGGGTCGGGCAGGGTCAGGCGCAGGATCGCCCGCAGGCCGTCGGGTCCGTCGACGCCGAGTACCGAGCCCGCCACGGCGGCCGCTATCGCGTCGAGATCGGGTTCCGGGGTGTCGAGGAGAGCGGCGACACGACGGGCGCGATCGTCGTCGACGTCGGCGAGTTCGGCTAACAGGTCGGTGCGGGACTGCCGCGAATCCTTCACGGCGCGTTCGAGTTCCAGTTTGCGCAGGCGGATGCGTTCGGCGGCGGCGGCCAGTTCGTCGAGGCCGAGCAGGCGGTGCAGGGCGTCGAACAGGTCGCTGGGTTTGCCGTCGACGAGGGCGCCGAGTTCGCTGTAGGACAGGAACGGCCGGTACAGGTCGAGGCGCTGTCTGCGGGTGCGCGGGTCGATCGGGGCGGGCGCGCCGGTGCCGCGGCGTTCGGTCCAGCGGGCGGCGGACAGGTCGGCGCCGGGCGCCCAGTAGGTCGCGATCGTGCGATCCGGTTCCTCGCCCGCGGTGAGCAGATCCACCTCTATCCGGGCCAGGTCCGGCTCGTGCAGATTGCGCCAGCCCTCCCGCCAGGCGGTGGACCGGCCGTCCCAGCGCCGGTTCCCGCCGGTCAGCGCGAACTCGGCCGCCTCGGCGAAACTGGACTTGCCGCTGCCGTTGCGCCCGACAACCAGGGTCAGTCCCGGTCCAGGATTCAGGCGCAGGGTGGCGGTCGGACCGATGCCACGGAACCCGTGCACGGTGATCGCGCGCAGGAAGACACCGGTGTCGCCCGCCTGCGCGGCGCCCTGATCACCATCGACCTCGGTGAGCGCGGCGAGCACGCATTCGCCGACCCGGTCCTCCACAGCCGGATCGGCGGCGAGCTCGCGCGCGACCACCTCGGCGATCCGATCGGAGCACACTTGCGACAACCCCCTTCGCGCCCGCGCGCAACGCGGCGACCAGGTTGCCCGGCCGCCGAGACCCTGCCGGAAACGCTACCCGATCGCCGGGCGTTCGCCCAGGGGATGCCTTGGCCCCCAGCGAATCTGCCCGCGGGAGTGGAATGGCCATCGTGGTGCCGCGGCGGGCCTCGATGTCCACCCCTCGCCCACCCCGGCGGGCAGCTCGATGAGGTGCTCACACCCGCGATACGCTGCGTTGAGCGGCGCGGGCGGTCCGGGCGAGCCGAACAGGTCAGAATGCCAGACATCGTTGTTCACGGCAAGTCCGGTAGCGCGAATCCGCCATGGCACCAACGTTTTCCAAGTGCTTCCCCGCGGCGACAGGAACTTGTCGGTGCCCTCCGGTAGATATTTCGGCGACAGAGAACGGGGGAACCGATGACCGATCGACAGCCGCGCTGGACCGAGGACCAGGTCCGCGCGCTCGCACCCGACGCGAGCTCGCTGACTGCCGCACGCAAGCTGGCCGGTCGCTGGCGCGAGACCGGCGGCACCGAGGACGCGGTGTGGGGTCTGTGCCAGGGCAGCGGGTCCAAGCCGTACCAGACGATCGTCGATCTGACCGGTCCCGCCTACAAGTGCTCGTGCCCGAGCCGCAAGTTCCCGTGCAAGCACGCGCTGTCCTTGCTGCTCAGCTGGGCCACTGGTGCGGTGCCGGTGGCGGCGGCGCCCGCCGATTTCGCCGCCGAGTGGCTACTCGGGCGCGCGGTGAAGGCTGCCACCCCGGCCAAGCCCAAGGCCGCCGCCAAGCCGTCGCAAGCGACGATCGAACAGCGGCGCGGGCGGGTGTCCGCCGGGCTGACCGAGCTGGAGGTCTGGCTCACCGACCAGATCCGCACCGGCCTGGCGCAGACGGATCGCTCGTTCAGCGCCTACGAGAAGATCGCGGCCCGCATGGTGGACGCCCAGGCCCCGCGTATCGCCGAGGCACTGCGCCGGCTGCCCGCCGCGGTGGTGACCACTGAGCACTGGCCGGAACTGCTGGTGCGCGAGTATGCCCGGCTGCACCTGCTGGTGCGGGCCCATCGCTCGCTCGACGCGCTGCCCGAGCCACTCCAGGCCGGCGTCCGCACCCATGTCGGCTATCCCGTGCAGACGGAATCGGTACTGGCCGAGCCCGCGGTGCGCGATCGCTGGTCGGTCCTGGGGATGCGGGTGAGCGAGGAAGAACGCGTGCACACCCGGCGCACCTGGCTGCGCGGTCGCGGCAGCGGACGCTGGGCGCTGCTGATAGAGCATTCCTTCGGCAGCCCGAATTTCACCGGCGAGGTGCCTGCCCCGGGCAGTGAGGTCGACGCCGACCTGCACTTCTACCCCGGTCCGGCACCGCTGCGCGCGCACTGGGGCACCCGCCACAGCGCACCCGAACCGTTCACCACCGTGCCCGCGGTCGGCGGCACCGGCATCGATGACGCACTCGACGCCTACGTCGCCGCGCTGGGCGCCGACCCGTGGCTGCGGTCCTGGCCCGCGGTGCTCGCCGAGGTGGTGCCGGTGCTCGACGAGCACGGCTGGCAGCTCGTCGACACCGACGGCATCGCGCTGCCGCTGCCCGCCGGAATGCGGCCGTGGCGGCTGGTCGCGGGCGCGGGCGGTCATCCGGTGACGGTGATCGGTGAGTGGCGGGCCGAGGGATTCGACCCGGTGTCGGTGCTCAGCGCGGGCGAGGTGACCGATCTGGAGACCGAGTTCCCGTCCGAGACCACCGCGACTCCCGAACTGGCCGAGCTGGTTTCGGCCGCGCTGATGGGCACCGCCCGCCGCGGTATCGACGGCATCCGGCTGGACGCGGCGGTCACCGACGCCGTCCCGCAGCGCACGGGCGAACCCGCCACCCGGCTACTGGACACCGCCGCGCTACAGGATCTCTACCTGCGTGCGGGCCGCCTGCCCGGCACCGCACCGAAACCCGCTCCCGCCATGGATGATCCACGTCTGCTGCTGCCACGCCTGGCCGCAGCCCGGTTGAGCCGGCTGCTCGCCGACAAGTCGCCGTTCCTGCCCGAATGGTTCGCCGCCGCCGCACCGTTCGACTACCGGCTGCCCGATGTGCTGTGTGTGCAGGCGCTCTCGGCCGCGGCGGCCGATGCGAACTCGCGCGGTCAGCTGCTGCGCATGGCAGGCCGGCGTGGCCGCTGGCTCGCGGCCCGCAATCCCGCCTGGACCAAGCTCGCCGACGAGTTCCCGATCGACCGGGAGCTCGCCGATGCGGAACTGACGGCGGCTGGAAGTCCCGCCGGCGGTACGGTCGCCGTGCCGAGCACAGACATCAACACGCCGACGATGGGCACTGCACCCAGCGGCACCGGCACCGGCACCGGCACTGTGCCCAACACCGGCACCATTCCTGGCACCAACACCGTGCCCGACACCGGCAACGTTCCCGGCTCCAACACCGTTCCCGACGCCGACACCATCCCCGGCACCAGCACCATGCCCGACACCGGCAACGTTCCCTGCACCAGCATCGTTCCCGACGCCGACACAAGCACCATTCCTGGCATCAGCACTGTGCCGGGCTCCAGCTCGGGGTCGGACGCAGCCGTAGACGGGGCGCAGTCCGGCAAGGAGGCCGGCGAACCGATGCCGGGAGCGACCGATGTGCCTGCCGGGCAGGACATCTGGCTGTTTGGTACCGCCGGTGAACGCAAGGACTGGTTCGAGCAACTGCGCCGTTCGGATGCCGCCGCCGCGCTCGCGGTGCTCGATGCCGCGTGGGCGAAGGAGTCGGGGCCGGTCAAGGCCGAGCTCCTCGAACTGTTGCGGATCGGGCTCGGTGCCGCCGACGAGCCGCTGCTCGAGCGTGCGCTCGACGATCGGCGCGGCGATGTCCGGCGAGCGGCGGCCGAACTGCTGACCCGCCTGCCCGGCTCGGCCTTCGGCGAGCGGATGGCGGCGCTGCTCACCTCGTGGGTGCGCATCGGCTCCGACGGCGGCCTCGAGGTCGACGTACCCGCCGAGGTCGACGCGCAGACTCGCCGCGACGGCATCACCGACAGCCGGGAACAACCGAAACTGCGCTGGGACACTGTCGATGCCACCGTGAAGACCCTGCACCAGGTGGTCGCCGCGACGCCGCTGACAGCCTGGACGGCCATCCTCGGCACGACCGGCACCGACACCGCGGCCGCCGCCCTGTCGATGCCGTTGCCCGCCCGCTACGCCAAGGCGATCGTCGACGGCTGGGTCGATGCCGCGCTCGCCGCCCGCGACAGCGTCTGGGCACGCGAACTGTTCAGCCGCGCGACGCCCACGGAACAGGCGGTCCTGCGCCGCCGCGAGCTGTTCTCCCTGCTCGACACCGCCGACCGGATCGACCACGTCCTCGATCTCGACGCCCACCAGCTCACCGAACTGCACGCCATCCTGCCCGGCCTGGACCATCCGTGGCCGGAACCGGTGGCCGCCCATGTGGTGCGGCTGCTCGGCGAACGCGCCCGCACCACCGCCCGGCAACCGCACGCCAGGGCCGGGGTGTACGTCGATCGGGCCCTGCTCACCGCGGCGGGTGTCCATCTGCCCGTCGACCTGGCCGCTCGGATCACCGCGCTGGCCGAGGCCACCGACGACCCCGCCTGGCAACAGGTCTTCCACCAACTCGCCCACGATCTCACCGACCGCGCGACCATGCTCGAGGAGCTCCGATGACCACGACCGACGCCACCACCACGCTGCTGCGCCCGCACGCCGAACAGGCCTTCGCCGACGAACTGGCCGCGCTGGCCCGCGTCGACGACCGGCCGCGCCCGCCCTCGTGGCGGCTGTCACCGTGGGCGGTGGTCACCTATGTGCTGGGTGGCACGCTCGACGACGGCACGGTGATCACGCCCAAGTACGTCGGCCCGCGGCGGCTGATGGAGGTCGCCGTCGCCACCCTGGCGACCGATCGTGCTCTGCTGCTGCTCGGCGTGCCCGGTACCGCGAAAACCTGGGTGTCGGAACATCTCTCGGCGGCGGTCAGCGGCGAGTCCACCCTGCTGGTGCAGGGCACTTCCGGTACCGCCGAGGAGGCGATCCGGTACGGCTGGAATTACGCCCGCCTGCTCGCCGAGGGCCCCAGTGACGCCGCGCTGGTTCCCTCGCCGGTGATGACCGCCATGCGGACCGGCGCGATCGCCCGGATCGAGGAGCTCACCCGCATCCCGTCCGACGTGCAGGACGCGCTGATCACCGTGCTGTCGGAGAAGACGCTGCCGGTGCCCGAGCTCGGCGCGGAAGTGCAGGCGGCCAAGGGCTTCAATGTGATCGCGACTGCCAATGATCGCGACCGTGGCGTCAACGATCTGTCCTCGGCGCTGCGCCGCCGCTTCAATACGGTGGTGCTGCCGCTGCCCGCCGACGAGGATTCCGAGGTCGCCATCGTCAGCCGGCGGGTCGAACAGCTCGGCGCCGCACTGGAACTGCCTGCCGTGCCCGCCGCGGCCGAGGAGGTGCGCCGGGTGGTCCGGGTCTTCCGGGAGCTGCGCTCCGGGATCACCGCCGACGGCCGCACCAAGCTCAAGTCGCCTTCGGGCACGCTGTCGACCGCCGAGGCGATCTCGGTGATCACCAACGGCCTCGCCCTGTCCGCGCACTTCGGTGACGGTGTGCTGCGCGCCGCCGATATCGCGGGCGCGGTCCTCGGCTCGGTGATCAAGGACCCGGTCGCCGACTCGGTGATCTGGACCGAGTATCTCGAAGCCGTCGTCCGGGAACGTCCCGACTGGGCCGATTTCTACCGCGCCTGCCGCGAGATCGCCTGATCCCGGACCGCAGGGGAGGACGGAACACACCGCACACATGGGGTTTCGATGAGTGAACACACAGCGGGCGAGGCCGGCGCACCGGACGCGCACCGATCGGCCACCGAGCCCAACGACGCCGCACGCGAGCAGGCATCCACCACGTCCGGCAGCGTCACTGCCACACCGTCCGGCAGCGTCGCAACGCCGTCCGGCAGCGTCGTCGCAACGCCGTCCGGGACCGGGTCGAAGCACCCGCGCGCCGATCGCCGCACGCCCAGCGAACCGGACACCGCGGGCGAACCACTGACGCGGGTGTTCGGCATCCGGCACCACGGTCCTGGCTCGGCACGGTCGTTGCGGTTGGCGCTCGAGGAGTTCCGGCCCGACGCCATCCTCATCGAGGGTCCGGCCGACGCCGACCCGCTCGTCGGGTTCGTCGCCGCCGACACGATGACCCCGCCGGTCGCCCTGCTCGCCTATGTCCCGGATTCGCCTGCCCGCGCGGCCTTCTGGCCGTTCGCGGTGTTCTCCCCCGAATGGCAGGCCATGCGCTACGGGGTCGACCACGCCGTCCCCGTCCGCTTCTGCGACCTGCCGGCGAGCCAGGTCCTCGCCGCCGACGAGGCCGACCGCGGCGACCGCACGGACCCTCTCGGCACCTTGGCCGCCGCCGCGGGCTACGACGACGCCGAACGCTGGTGGGATGCGGTCGTCGAATCCGTCCCCGACAGCACCGCTTTCGACGCCATCACCGAGGCGATGTCCGCCCTGCGCGAGGACCACCTCGGCGCACCCGGGCCGGCTCCCGGTGACGGCGAGGCATCCGAACAGGCTGTGATGGTAGATGTTCCGTTCGCGGTCGGTGGCGATGGGGACGGGAGCGGTTCGGCGACAGCCGGATTCGCTCCGCTGGTGGTCGATCAGCACACCTTGCGACGGGAAGCGCACATGCGGCAGACGATGCGGCAGGTGCTCAAGGGTGGGGCGCGGCGGCTGGCGGTGGTGTGTGGGGCGTGGCATGCGCCCGCGCTGGCCGGGCCGTTGGGGCCCGCGGCGCCGGACACGCGGCTGCTCAAGGGGCTGCCGAAGACGAAAGCGGCGCTGACCTGGGTGCCGTGGACGCATTCGCGGCTCGCGGCCGGGTCGGGGTACGGCGCCGGGGTCACTTCGCCGGGCTGGTATCACCATCTGTTCACCGAGACCGAGCGGCCGGTGGCGCGGTGGCTGACCAAGGTCGCGGGCGTGCTGCGGGCGCACGATCTGCCGGTGTCGAGCGCACACATCATCGAAGCGGTGCGCCTCGCCGACACCCTCGCGGCACTGCGCGGCAGGCCGCTGGCCGGCTTGTCCGAGGTCACCGAGGCGGTGCGGTCGGTGATGTGCGGGGGCGACGAGACCGTGCTGCGGTTGGTGATCGACGAGCTCGTCGTCGGCGAGACGCTCGGCGGGGTACCCGAGGACACCCCGACCGTGCCGCTGGCCGCCGATCTACGGGCCAGGATCAAAACCCTGCGGCTCAAGCAGGAAGCCCTCGCCCGCACCGTCGATCTCGACCTGCGCAAGGAGCGCGATGTCGAACGCTCGCATCTGCTGCACCGGCTCCGGCTACTCGGAATCGACTGGGGCACACCGACAGTCGGCGAAGCCCGCAACACCGGAACCTTCCGGGAGACGTGGGCGCTGCGCTGGGAACCGGAGTTCGAGGTCCGCATCGTCGAGGCCGCGGTCTGGGGAACGACGCTGCGCACCGCGGCCGAGGCCAAGATCCTCGACACGGCGAGCCGCGAGGACGTCACCGTCGCCGCGCTCGCCGACGCGCTCGAGCTGGCGTTGCTGGCCGAGCTGGGCGGCGCCACCGACGGCCTGATCGCCCGGCTCGAGGCGGCCGCCGCCCTCGACCACGACGTCACCCATCTGCTCACCGCGCTGCCCGGCCTGACCAGGACATTGCGCTACGGCGATGTCCGCGGCACCGACACCAAGGCACTGGCGCACGTGGCCGACGGCCTGCTGGTCCGCATCTGCGCCGGCCTGCCCGGCGCGGTCACCGGACTCGACACCGATGCCGCCGAAGCGCTGCGCGCCCAGATCGACGCCGCGCACACCGCGATCAGCACCCGCGACGACGACCACGCCAGCACCGAATGGCTGGCCACCTTGCAGCGCATCGCCGACCGCGACGACGTGCACGGCGCCATCGCCGGCCGCGCGGTCCGGCTGCTGTGCGACGCCGAACGCATCGACGACGCCGACTCGGCCCGCCGCCTGGCCGCCGCGCTGTCGATCGGCAACACTCCCGCCGCCAAGGCCGCCTGGATCGACGGCTTCCTCGGCGGACGCGGATTACTGCTGGTGCACGACCGGGAACTGTTGCGGCGCATCGACGAATGGCTCCGTGACCTCGCCGAAGACCAGTTCGTCGCCACCCTCCCCCTGCTGCGCCGCACCTTCGGCTCCTTCGAATCCGGCGAGCGCCGCGCCATCGGCCAAGCCCTGCGCGACACCGGCTCCACCCCGCCCACCCCCGCCGGCGCCACCCCCATCGACCCGGCCCGCGGCCGACTGGCCCTGCGCGCCGCCACCACCGTCCTCGGCGCCGCCGGATGAACGCCCCGGCAGCGGCACCGTGCGGCCGGCGATCCGCGCACATCTCGACGACGATGTGCCCCACCATCACAGCCATCAGCCGAACCAGCCACCATCACGAACCCGCCGGCCTGACGCCGGCCGGTCGCACTGCTGTGGTGCGCGCCGGATCGCACCCACTCCGTTCTCCCCGCTCGACGACCAGGAGCACCGCATGACCGATTCCGACGAAACCCAGTCGCGCCGTTGGCGGCTCGTGCTCGGGACCGCCGCGCAGGAACATCTCGGCGAGCTGTCCGCCGGGGCCGACCAGGAGATGGATCAGGCGCTGGCCGCGCTGTACAACACCGGGGAGGCCGGTGGGTCGCCGAAACGGTCCGGTGGGCTGGGTGGTTCGGCGCCGCGGGTGGCGCGCTGGCTGGGGGATATCCGCACCTATTTCCCGGCGACCGTGGTCGAGGTGATGCAGCGCGATGCCGTGCAGCGGCTGAACCTCACCCAGCTGCTGCTCGAACCCGAACTGCTGGAATCGGTGGAACCCGATGTGCACCTGGTCGGCACGCTGCTGGGGCTCAACCGGGTGATGCCCGAGACCACCAAGGCCACCGCGCGCATGGTGGTCGAGAAGGTGGTGCGCGAGATCGAGCAGCGCATCGCGGCCAAGACCGTCGCGGCGGTGTCCGGCGCGATCAACCGCGCCGCGCGCACCCATCGGCCGAAGCTGCGCGACATCGACTTCGACCGCACCATCCGCAAGAACCTCGCCAATTATCTGCCCGAACAGCGGACCGTGGTGCCCGAGCGGCTCGTCGGCTACGGACGCAAAGCGCAGGCGATCCAGCGCGATGTGGTGCTGGCCATCGACCAATCGGGGTCGATGGCGGCCAGCGTGGTCTACGCGTCGGTGTTCGGCGCGGTGCTGGCCTCGATGCGCTCGCTGAAGACCTCGCTGGTCGTGTTCGACACCGAGATCGTCGATCTCACCGAGCAGCTCAGCGATCCGGTGGAGGTGCTGTTCGGTACCCAGCTCGGCGGCGGCACCGACATCAATCGCGCCATCGCCTACTCGCAGTCGCTGATCACCCGGCCCACCGACAGCCTGTTCGTGCTCATCTCCGACCTGTACGAGGGCGGGGTCCGCGAGGAGATGCTGCGCCGGATGAACGCGATGAAGGAGGCGGGCGTGCAGGTGGTGGTGTTGCTGGCGCTGTCCGACGAGGGAGCACCGGCCTACGATCACGAGAACGCGGCCGCGCTGGCCGCACTCGGCATCCCGGCCTTCGCCTGTACACCGGACAAATTCCCGGATCTGCTGGCCGTCGCGCTCGACCGCGGCGATCTCACCCGGTGGGCCGACACCAACGCCCCGGCCGTGTAACCCAGCGATTTTCGCTAGGCTGCACCGCGAGAAGTTCGGTGAACGGGGTGAGGCGATGTTGCGGCACGGGGAGGTCTTCGCCGGGTTCGTCATCGAGCGGGAGCTGGGGCGCGGCGGGATGGGCGCGGTGTACGCGGCCCGGGACCGGCGGCTGCCGCGGCTGACCGCGCTCAAGCTCATGCACCGTGACCTGTTCACCGACTTCGAGGTCCGGACCAGGTTCGAGCGCGAAGCCGATCTGGTCGCCCAGCTCGATCATCCGAACATCATCACCGTCTACGACCGCGGGATCGATGAGGACCGGTTGTGGATCGCGATGCAGTTCGTCGACGGTGTCGACGCGGCGGCGGTGCCGGTCCAGCAGCTCGGCGTCGAGCGGATCGCGCAGATCCTCACCCAGACCGCGAGCGCGCTGGACTACGCGCACCGTCAGGGCGTGCTGCACCGGGACGTGAAGCCGGCCAACATCCTGCTCTCGCGCACGGCAGGCGTGGGCGCGGGTTTCGACGAACGGGTGCTGCTCACCGATTTCGGCATCGCCAAACTCCTCGACGAGACCGGCGGCCTGACCCGCACCGGCCAGTTCACCGCCACCATCGCCTACGCCTCCCCCGAACAGCTCAGCAGCGCGCCGCTCGACGGTCGTGGCGACCAGTACTCGCTGGCCTGCACCGTCTTCCGCCTGCTCACCGGCACCGGCCCGTTCGACGCCGCCAACCCCGCCACGGTCATGCTCGGCCACCTCAACGCCCCGCCGCCCTCGGCCAGCACCCGCCGCGCCACCCTCCCCCCGGCCGTCGACACCGTCCTCGCCAAGGCGATGGCCAAGAACCCCGCCCACCGCTTCCCCACCTGCACCGACTTCGCCACCGCCCTCACCACCGCCCTGCGCCGCACCCCCACCACCGGCCCCCTCCCGACAACCCCGCCCGGCCCCGCCCCAGCCACCATCCCGGCCGCCACCAACACCGCCCGCCGCCTCGACCCCACCACCCCCGGTCCCGACCGCGCTGCACAGCCGATCTCCACCGCGCGACCCAGCACCACCGGTGAGCCCGGCCGTCACAACAACGACCACAACCACGCCCCCCAGCCGGTCTCGACCGCACATCCCAGAACCCCGGGCGAGCCCGACCATCGGCACGGAGACAACGCCCCATCACCGATCACCGCCGCACAACCCAGCACCCCGGGCGAGCCCGACCCTCGGCACGGCCACGACAACGCTCCGCCACCGATCTCCACCCGCTCCGGCACCTTCGGTGAGCCCGTCCGCCGGCGCGAGCCTTCCCGCGACGGTGCCATCGAAGGCGCGGGGCCCTGGATGTTCGCCGTGGAAGGCTGCCTGCTCGGTGGGGCGATCGGGGATGCGCTCGGGGCGCCGGTGGAGATCAAGTCGCTGCAGCAGATCCGGCGGGAGTTCGGGCCGGACGGGCTGCGCAATATGGAGACGCTGCGGATCTCGGAGGAGACGCAGCTGACGGCGTTCACGGTGGAAGCGCTGATCCGGGGGTCGGTGCGGGCCAGGGCCAATGGTGTCGGTGGGGCGACATTGGGGTTGTTGCAGCAGGGGATGCTGGTGTGGTGGCGCGGGCAGATCGGCGAGGTGCCCGAGCAGCCTGCCGCGTTGTTCAGCACGCTCAGTCAGCATGCCGAACTGGTCGAGCAGCGTGGCCTGGCGAATTCGGTGTACACCGCGCTGCGTCAGGCCGCCGCACGGCGGGCGCCGACCGATCCGCTCGGTACCCGCGACCAGCCGATCAACAGTTCCAAGGGCAGTGGCGCGGTGATGCGGGCTGCGCCGTGCGGGTTCGGGTACGCGGCCGACCGGTCGGGCGCGGCACAGAGTGCGATCTTCGAATTGGGTTGTGACACCGCCGCACTCACCCACGGTCATCCCAGCGGGTGGTTGCCCGCCGGCACGCTGGCCGCGCTCGTCTACCACCTGTCCCGGGGTGCGGACACCCGCACGGCGCTGGATCGGGCGCGAACCGAACTCGCGAGCTATCCCGACCACGCGGAGACCTCGGCGGCGCTCGAGGCAGCGAGCGCGCTGGCCGCGCGGGTCGCCCGCGCCGGCCGGCGGCCGACGCCGGAGGACCTGGAAACCCTCGGCCAGGGCTGGATCGGTCCGGAGGCACTCGCGATGGCGGTGTTCGCGATGCTCGCGGCCGAAGCCCTCGGCGGCTCCGCCCATCGGATCGTGCGCACCGGACTCCTGTTGTCGGTCAACCACTCCGGCGACAGCGATGCCACCGGCTCCCTGGCGGGCAGCCTGCTCGGCGCCCGCTACGGCAGTCTCGCCCTGCCGCGCCGCTGGTCGGAAACCGTCGACGCCCGCCCGGTCCTGATCCGTCTGGCCGCCGACTACTGCACCGAATTCGGCCTCGAGCCACCGAAAGACGATCACGGCCAGCCACCCAGGTCCTGGATCGAGCGCTACCCGGCCTGACCTACCGGTCCGGCAGTCGCCCATCGAGAACTCGCAGCATTCGCGCGCCAGGTACTCCCAGCTGACACCCGAAGCGGTATCCGGCGTCATCGTGCAATCCGGCCCGCGCCAGTCGTTTTTCTGACTGTGACACGACGAATTGCACGATGACGCCGGATGCTCCTACAGATCCGCGATGGCCGCCAGCGGTGGCGTGCGCGCGGCCCGGATTCCCGGCCAGACCGCCGCCAGCACACCCACCACCGCCGAGGCGATCAGTACCGACACCAGCTGGGTCCACGGGATGGTGATCTGGTCGATGCCCATATCGCGCAGGGTGCGCAGGAATCCGACACCCAACGCGATGCCGAGGACCAGGCCGACGATGGCGCCGAAGATGGCGATCAGCATGGATTCCAGGTAGATCGTGCGACGCACCTGCGCGCGCTGGGTGCCGACCGCGCGGAGCATGCCGATCTCGCGACGCCGCTCCACCACCGACAGCGCCAGCGTGTTGATGATGCCGAGCACCGCGATCACCACGGCGAGCGCGAGCAGGCCGTAGAGGATGGCGAGCAGGGTGTTGATCTGCTTGCCCTGGGCGCCCTTGAACTCCTCGCGGTCCTGGACCTGCACCACCACGAACGGCTCGGTGGCCTTCTCCAGATTCGTCCGCATCGCGGTGAGATCGGCCCCCGGCTCGGCCTTGACCAGCACGAAGATATTGGTGCGCAGGCTCTGCGGCATCAGCTGCTCGTAGACGCCGGGATCCACCACCATCGGCCCCAGCAGCGGATTGTTCGCGTAGACGCCGCTGACGGTCAGCTCGAGCTTCTTGCCGTCGAGGCTGGTGATCTCGACGTTGTCGCCCTGTTGCCAGCCGCGCTCCTCGGCCGCGGTCTCGTCGACCAGCAGACCGCGCTCGGGCACCGTCGAACTGCCGCTGAGCATGTCGATGTCCATGACCGGGTCGAGCGGGCCGTCCGGTGAGGTGGCGCCGACCTGCTCGCCGTCGACCTTGAACGCGACCACCCGGATGCCGGTGACATCGCTGATGCCGGGCACCTGGGTTCGCACCGCGTCCACCGCGCCGATCGGCGCACCGATCATCTGCGGTCCGGCCAGCACGTATTCGGCCTTCACGCCCTTGTCGATGAGCACACTGACGCTGGTCTTGGCCGAGGCGCCGAGAATGCCGATCGCCGAGACCAGCATCAGGCCGAGCGTGAGGGCGAAGGCGGTGGCGGCGGTGCGGCGCGGATTGCGGACCGCGTTGTTGCGCGCCATCTGCCCGATCGGGCCGAACGGGCGGGTGAGCACGCCGAGCACGATCACCATCGGCCGCGACAGCGCGGGCGCGGCGAGCAGCACGGCCAGGATCAACCCGAGCGCGCCCAGTCCGACGGTCACCGCCGCGCCCTTGCCGGTGCCCTGCGCCCCGACGTAGACGAGCACGCCACCGATGACCGCCAGCACCGCGCCGACGGCGGTGCGCAGATGCAGCGAGTCACCGGTGCTGGCGAACTCCGAGCGCATGGCCTCCACCGGCGGCACCTTCGCCGCCCGCCGGGCCGGTGCATAGGCGCTGGCCACGGTGACGATCAGGCCGACGAGCAGCGCGACGATCGCGGTGCGCGGCAGCACCGTCAGCGAGCCGGTGGGCAAGCCGAGGTCGAAGGCGTTGAGCAGTGCGGAGAGCCCGAAGGCCAGCCCGATGCCGGCGGCCAGCCCGATCATGCTGCCGATCACGCCGATCACCACGGCCTCGCCGACCACCGAGCGCCCGACCTGCTTGCGGCTCGCGCCGATCGCGCGCAGCAGCGCCAGTTCCCGCAGGCGCTGGGCCACGATCATCGAGAAGGTGTTGTAGATGATGAATGTGCCGACGATCAGCGCGATGGCGCCGAAGGCGAGCAGGAAGTAGTTGATGAAGGTGAGCGCCTCGGAGATCTGTTTCTTCATGTCCTCGCGGACCTCGTCGGCGTTCTGCACCTTGTAGTCGGGCAGCCCGGCGGCGAGGCGATCGCGCAGGTCGTCGGGCGAGGTGCCCGGCGCGGCCGCGATATCGGCGTAGGCCACGTGTGTGCCGTCGGTGAACAGCTTGCGGCCCTGCGGTTCGGTGAACATGGCCGCGACCACGCCGCCGCCCTCGGTGCCGGGCATTTCGTAGATGCCGGTCACGGTGACCTCGATCGGGTCGCCCTTGGACGGGATCAGCACCTTGGTCTTGTCGCCGACGCCGAGTCCGGCCTTCTCCGCGCCGGTGGTGTTGAGCGCGATCTCACCGTCGCGCGTCGGCGGGCCGCCCGCGACGAACTTCTGGGGTTCGCCGACCGACTTCTCCGGCGGCAGGTAGGACAGGCCGAAACTCGGTGCGCCACCGGTCTGTACAGCCTTCTTGCCTGCGGGATCGAGCAGTACGATCGGGCCGTTCACGGCCGGGGCCACCCGGTCGACACCCTCGGTCTTGGCCAGCGCGTCGACGATATTGGTCGGCAGGCCGAGCGACTGCTGCGCCTTCGGCCCGACGCGCACGTCGACGCCTTGAGCCTGGCCCTCGAAGATGCTGTCGAAGGTGCGTTGCAGGGTGTCGGTGAAAACGAACGACCCGGAGATGAAGGCGGTACCGAGGACCACCGAGAGCACGGTCAGCGCCAGCCGCACCTTGTGCGCGGCGAGATTGCGCAGCGCGACCTTGCGCATCGGGTTTCCGCCAGCGGTGCGCACCTGAGTCGGAGTGCTCACTTGTTCTCCAGCGCCTTCATCCGGTCCAGCACCGAGTCCTGCGTCGGATCGCGCAACTCGTCGACGATGCGGCCGTCGGCGAGGAACACCACCCGGTCGGCGTAGGAGGCCGCGCGCGGATCGTGGGTGACGATGACGACCGTCTGCCCGAACTCGTCGACCGAGGCACGCAGGATCGAGAGCACCTCGCCGGAGGAATGCGAGTCCAGGTTGCCGGTCGGCTCGTCGCCGAAGATGATCTCCGGCTTGCCGACCAGTGCGCGGGCACACGCCACCCGCTGCTGCTGGCCGCCGGACAGTTCGGAGGGCCGGTGGTCGAGACGGTCACCGAGGCCGAGCCGCTTGACCACGGTGTCGAGCCAGTCCTGGTCGGGTTTGCGGCCGGCGATATCCAGCGGCAGGGTGATGTTCTCCAGCGCGGTCAGCGTCGGGACCAGGTTGAACGCCTGGAACACGAAGCCGATGCGGTCGCGGCGCAGCGCGGTCATCTGCTTGTCGGAGAGCCCGGTCAGGGCGGTGTCACCGATGCTGACCTGCCCGGAGCTGGCGCTGTCGAGGCCGGCCAGGCAGTGCATGAGCGTCGACTTGCCCGAACCCGAGGGGCCCATGATCGCGGTGAACTCGCCCTTGACGAAATCCGCTGACACCCCATCCAAAGCCCTGACCTGTGTATCTCCCGTGCCGTAGAGCTTCACCAGATCAAGCGCTGCGGCCGCGGTCTCGGTGACGGCCGCCGGATCGACGGCCTCGGTCCCCATGGGGTGCGAAGTCATGGTGTCCAGTCTGGCGGGCCGCGGTGCGCTGCGCCATCCGGATTTCCCCCGAGACCTACCGGATGACCCAGTCGAACGCCTCGGCCTTCGAACGCGCGCCCTCGGCGGTGCGCGAGCGGTTCGGTTCGCCCAGGTCGGCGAGCAGTTCCTCGGTGAGGCCGACCAGGCTCGCCAGGGTCGCGGGGGTGAACCAGCCGGGGCGGGTGGCGAAGAGAATGTCCTCGGAGGCGGTGTTGCCGCTGGCGCCGGGCGCGAAGGGGCAGCCGCCGAGACCGCCGAGCGCGCCGTCGACCATGCCCGCGCCCGCGGCGACGGCGGCGAGGGTGTTGGCCACGCCCATGCCCCAGGTGTCGTGACCGTGGAAGACGATGCGCCGCGGCGGCGTGCTCGCGCGCACAGCGGCGACCAGCGCGCCGACCTGGCCGGGATGGGCCTGGCCGAGGGTGTCGGCCAGGACGATGTCGACGGCGCCCTCGGTGCGCGGGTCACGGGCGATCCCCAACACGCGCTCGGGGTCGACCGGTCCGTCGAACGGGCAGGTGAAGGTGGTGGCCAGGCACAGCTGGAGCTGCCCGCCCGCCTGCTCGGCGAGCCGGATCGCGTCGGGCATCGCGGCGACCGAGGCCTCGGTGTCACGGCCGATATTGGCCTTGTTGTGTGCGTCGGAAACCGAGAAGCAGTACTGGAAATTGCGCGCGCCCGCCGCCGCGGCCTTCTCGATATGGCGCGGCGTGGCCACCCAGACCCAGCATTTCGCCAGCTCGTCGGGGGTGAGCGCGGCGATCAGGTCGAGCGAGTTGGCCATCGGCGGGACCAGGTCGGGGCGGGCCATCGACCCGATCTCCAGCGCGGGCACCCCCGCGGCCAGCAGCCGCCGGACCACGTCGACCTTCTGTTCGGTGGGCAGCACCTTGCCGGTGAGCTGCAACCCGTCGCGCAGGGTGACATCGCGCAGCAGCGGCGCTGTCATCGGCGCTGCTCCGGCTCCTGATGCGGCACACACATCACGCCGCCGCAGGGCTTGTCACCGACACTGGCCGGGGTGGGGTGCACGGTCGGGCGCACGTGGCCGGGGCCGCGCGGTTCCCATTTGCTGCGCACCGGCGGGCGGCGCCTGCCGTGTACTCGCCTCGTCACGATGCCTCCAGCGCGTCGATCTGGTCCTCGGTCATTCCGAGCAACCCGCCGAGCACGTCTCTGGTGTGCTCGCCGAGGTCGGGGCCGACATTCCGGATCGGCAACGACTCGCCCCCGATGACCGGGACGATGCCGGGGAAACCCACCTGCTTGGGTTCGGGCTCGCCCACGTCGACGGGGAACGTCTGGATCATATTGCGTGCCCGATATTGCTCGTCGGCCACGATGTCGGCGGCGGTGTAGATGGGGCCGCAGGGGATGGCCGCGGCGTCGAGCAGCTTCAGCGCCTCGTCGCGGGTGCGCTGGATCGTCCACTCCGCGATCGAGGCGTCCAGCCGTTCCCGATTCCGCCAGCGCCCCGCGTTGTCGGCCAGTTCCGGGTCGACAGCAAGGTCGGCACGGCCGATGACCTGCATGTATCGCTGGAAGATGGCGTCGCCGTTGCCGCCGATGATGATGCTGTAGCCGTCGCTGGTCGGGTAGGCGTTGCTCGGGGCGATGCCCTCCATCCGCCCGCCGACCCGCTCGCGGTTGATGCCGTAGGCGAGATGGTCCGGGACCAGCGACTCCATCACCGACAGGATCGACTCGTTGAGCGCCACATCGATGATCCGCTCGGCCTGCGGCACCGGCCCGCTGACCCGTTCCCGCTGGAACAAGGCCATCACCGTGCCGAACGCGGCGTAGATGCCCGCGATCGAGTCACCGATCGACACCCCCACCCGCACCGGCGGACGGTCCGGGTCACCGACGAGCTCGCGCAGCCCACCCAACGCTTCGGCGACCGCGGCGAACCCCGGCCGCGCGGCCATCGGCCCGGTCTGCCCGTACGCCGAGATCCGGGTGATCACCAGTTCCGGATTGGCCGCCTCGAGCACCTCCGGCCCGAGCCCCCACTTCTCCAGCATTCCCGGCCGGAAGTTCTCCAGCAGCACATCGCACTGCTTCAGCAGCTCGAGCACCACCGCCCGCCCCGCCTCGGTCCGCAGATCCAGCACGATCGACTTCTTGTTGCGGTTGACGGTCCGGTACAGCATGGAGGTATCGCCCCCGTACAACCGCCAATTCCGTAACTCGTCGCCCGTCCCCGGCCGCTCCACCTTGATCACCTCGGCACCGAAGTCGCCGAGAATCCGCCCAGCGGTGGGCGCGGCAACATAGTTACCGAGTTCCAGGACGCGAACACCATCCAGCGGCCGAATACTCATGCAGAGAGTATGGCGGCTGGTACCAACGGGGAGTACGCGCCACCTACCAACACTCCCAGCCCCGCACATCCCGACTGAGGAGGGATCACACTACTTCTCGCAGGTAGGCGAGGTCGTCGGCGACACCGTCGACCGGGGTCTCCAGGATGACCGGGGCGCCCGCGGTGCGGCAGACCTCGGCCAGCAACTGCGGGTCGATGGTGCCGTCGGCGAAGTTGGCGTGCCGGTCGGCGCCGGAGTCGAACTCGTCGCGCGAGGAGTTCAGGTGCACCAGGTCGATGCGGCCGGTGATGGCTTTGATCCGTTCGACGACGCCGACCAGTTCCTCCCCGCCCGCCCAGGCGTGGCAGGTGTCGAGGCAGAAGCCCGCGCCGTAGTCGCCGACGGCGTCCCAGAGCCGGGCGATGGAGTCGAAGTGGCGGGCCATCGCGTGATTGCCGCCCGCGGTGTTCTCGATCAGGATCGGGACGGCGAATCCGCCCTTGTCCTGCTGGCGTTCGAAGAGCTTGCGCCAGTTGTCGATTCCGGTGTCGAGTTCGGCGTCGGAACGCACGTGTCCGCCGTGCACGACCAGGCCGAACGCGCCGAGCTCGGCGGCGGCCTTCGCCTGCTGGGCCACCGCGTTGCGTGATGGCATGCGCAGCCGGTTGTTCAGGCTGGCGACATTGATCTGATAGGACGAGTGCACGACGACATCGATCGGACTGGCCAGGATCTCGGCGGCCCTGGGGTGCGGCTGGGGTTTGTCCCAGCTCTGCGGGTCGACCACGAACAGCTGGATGACCTCGGCGCCGAGCTTCTCGCCGAAGCCGATCGGATCGCCCTCATCACGAACGTGTGCTCCAATGCGCATAGGCAAGACCCTAGACCCCGGCACCGACAGGATTCGGTGGCATGTTGCACTCGCGGGGCCCGGGGAGATACATCGGTAGAATTCGGACGGGTGCTCTGCCCTGGAGGGGGTGACTTCGCGTGTTGCGCAAAGGCGACGTGTTCGCCGGGTACACGATCCGGCGTGTGCTGGGTCAGGGCGGGATGGGCGTGGTGTATCTGGCGCGTCATCCCCGGCTGCCCCGGCTGACGGCTCTCAAGCTGCTCAGCCGTGAGCTGTCGGCCGACGCCGAGATCCGCCAGCGCTTCGAGCGTGAGGCCGATCTGGTCGCCCGGCTCGAACATCCGAATATCGTCAATGTCTACGACCGCGGCACCGACGACGATCAGCTGTGGATCTCCATGCAGTTCGTGGCGGGCACCGATGTCGCGACCGCCGATGTGAACGTGCTGACCCCGGACCGGGCCGTGCAGATCGTCATCGAGACCGCGACCGCGCTGGATTTCGCGCACGCGGGCGGTGTGCTGCACCGCGATGTGAAACCGGCCAACATCCTGCTGGCCAAGCCGCCGATCGGCCGCCCGGAACGGGTGGTGCTCACCGATTTCGGGATCGCGGCTGTGCGCGACAGCGAGACCACGCTGTCCTCGGCGGGCACGATCACCGCGACGCTGGCCTACGCCGCGCCCGAGCAGCTGGCCGGGGCGCCGCTGGATCACAGCGCCGATCAGTACTCGCTGGCCTGCACGCTGTTCTGGATGCTGACCGGTTCGGTGCCCTTCCCCGGCCCGAATCCGGCCACCGTCATCCAGGCGCACCTGAACCAGCCGGTCCCGCCGCTGCGCAGCCTGCGCCCCGATCTGCCGCCGACGCTGGACGCCGTGCTGGCCAGGGCCACCGCCAAGCGGCCCGACCTCCGGTTCGGCAGCTGCGCGGAGTTCGCGCAGGCCGCCAGGGCGGCGCTGTTCGCGGCGCCGGGTCCGTGGCAGCACCGGGTCCAGCACACCGCGACCGGGGTGGTGTTGCGCGCCCGCGAACAGCACACCCAGACACCCGGCTACCCACGGCCGAACACGCCGCCGCAGCCTTATCCCCAGCAGCCCACCCAGCATCCGCACGCGCCGTCGAGCACACCGGCGCAGCCGTATCCGCACGCGCCGCGACCGCCGTCGACACCAGCGCGCCGGGTCACACCGCGTCCGGCCACCATCGATTTCCCCGGTGGGCGTAACCATCCGGGCTATATCGTGCCGCCCCAGCACCGCCGTCCGCAATGATCGAGGCACCCGTCGGCGTCGTGACCGGCTGCTAAGGTTTCGTTGTTTTTCCCGTGGCGGGCCACCCGGCCGCGGCTTTCTTGCTGTACGCGCGTGCGCTGGTGGGTCCCGGCGCACGGCGGGAAGTGGAGCAGACATGCTGGCCAACGGAGATGTCTTCGCCGGCTACGTCATCGAACGCCAACTCGGCCGCGGTGGCATGGGTTCGGTCTATCTGGCCAAACACCCGCGGCTACCGCGCATGACGGCGCTCAAGCTGCTCAATCGCGAGATGTTCTTCGATTCCGAGGTGCGGGCGCGATTCGAACGGGAGGCGGATCTGGTCTCGCGCCTGGATCATCCGAACATCGTCACCGTCTACGACCGCGGTCTCGACGACGAACAGCTGTGGATCTCCATGCAGTTCATCGACGGCGTCGACGCCGCCTCGGTGGATCCGCAGACGCTGCCGCCCGCCCGCGCGCTGCAGATCGTGAAGGAGACCGCCGACGCGCTGGACTACGCGCACGGCATGGGCGTGCTGCACCGCGACGTGAAACCGGCCAACATCCTGCTCGCCCGTTCGGGCGCGGGCCGGGGCGAGCGGGTGTACCTCACCGACTTCGGTATCGCCCGATTGCGTGACGACACCGGACATCTCACCCAGACCGGCACCTTCACCGCCACCCTGGCCTATGCCTCGCCCGAGCAGCTCACCGGCGCCGCGCTGGATCACCGCTCCGATCAGTATTCGCTGGCGTGCACGCTGTTCTGGTTGTTCACCGGTTCCGGCCCGTTCGCGGCGACCAATCCGGCCGCGGTGATCCAGGGTCATCTGCAGCAACCGCCGCCGCCGCTGAGCAGCGTGCGCCCCGGTCTGCCGTACACCCTCGACGCGGTGCTGGCCAAGGCGATGGCCAAGCGCCCCGACGACCGCTTCGACTCCTGCTCGGACTTCGCCACCGCCGCGCTCGCCGCGCTGAACAATCCGAGCGCGCCCGCGCTGCCGATCGTCGGCCAACGGCCCACCACCGGCGGCGCCATCCCGCTGACCGGCGGTCCGCGCCCGACCACCGGCGGGCCCATCCCGCAGACCGGAGCTCCGCGCCCGACCACCGGCGGCGCCATCCCGCAGACCGGTTCGCCGTACCCGATCGCCTCGCCGATGACCGGCGGCGCGACGGGCACCGTCGGCCCGCAGGGCCCGTTGACGGGTGGTCCGATGACCGCCGGTCCGATGACAGCCAACCAGATGCCGACGCCGCAGACCACCGGCGGCGCCCCGACCCCCTATACCCAGCAGTCGCGGCCGCAGTACGCGCCGCCCGCCCCGCCGCGACCGCCGGCGAACAATTTCGCCCAGTATCCGCAGGGTGCGCGCCCGCCGGGCAAGTCGTCGAACAACGGGCTGATCATCGGCATCGTGGTGGCGGTCCTGCTGGTGATCGTGCTGCTGATCGCCATCGGCATCGCCGTCAGCGACGACAAGTCCGGTGGGACGACGACCACCACCACGACGACGACCAGCGTGGTCGCCGGTAAGCAGGTCACCCCGAACGCCGACGCGATCAGCGCCGAGTTCGGCCGGATGGTGCCCGCCGATGTCAACGGCGAGACCGGCTACAACCAGGCCACCTGCTGGGAGACCGATACCGGCTACACCCCGACGGCCAACGACGGCGACCCCGAGTTCGGTGCGTGGGTGTGGCAGTGGCGCTGCTACGGCGGCGACGACAGCGACGATCCGTTCTACCGGTTCTACGTCTACAACTCCGCCGCCGATGTGCAGGCGGTGATCAACGGCCTGCCCAGCAACACCAAGTCCGTCGACACCAACGGCGGCCAGCAGTACACCAACTACAAGTACACCGACAACGGGAACAAGATCATCACCCAGTTCACCGGCGATCCCGATCGCGCCCAGTTCCTGATGTTCACCGACGGCTACGGTGACGCCGCCGACGTGCTGAGCTGGTGGCGCTCGGCACCGCTGAACTGACCTCGATGCACGAGGAGACCGGCGTCTTCGCCGGCTACACCATCGAGCGGCTGCTGGGCCGCGGCGGCATGGGTTCGGTGTATCTGGCGCGGCACCCGCGCCTGCCCCGGCGCACCGCGATGAAGTTGCTGAACCGGGAACTGTTCTTCGACAACGAGATCCGGGCCCGGTTCGAGCGCGAGGCCGATCTGGTCGCCCAGCTCGAGCACCCGAACATCGTCACGGTGTACGACCGCGGCGTCGAGGACGAGCAGCTGTGGATCTCGATGCGCTACATCGACGGCTCCGACGCGGCCTCGCTGGCCGCCCCGGTCGATCCGGCGCGGGCGGTGCGCATCGTCGCCGAAACCGCGGCGGCGCTGGACTTCGCGCACAGCCGCGGGGTGCTGCACCGCGATGTGAAACCGGCCAACATCCTGCTCGAGCAGGCACACGGTGGCGAACGGGTGTATCTCACCGATTTCGGCATCGCCCGGCTGCACGACGACAATGCCGCCAAGCTGACCCAGACCGGAACCTTCACCGCCACGCTGGCTTTCGCCTCGCCCGAGCAGCTGTCCGGGATCGCGCTGGACGGTCGCGCCGACCAGTATTCGCTGGCGTGCACGCTGTTCCGGCTGCTCACCGGCACCACCCCGTTCGAGGCGACGAACCCGGTGGCGGTCATCTCCGGGCACCTGCAGCAGCCGCCGCCCAGCGCCCGCGCCCTGCGCGGTGACCTGCCGCCCGGGCTGGACGCCGTCATCGCGCGTGCCATGGCCAAGCGGGCCGACGAGCGATTCGCCTCGTGCGCCGAATTCGCCGCCGCCGCGGCCCAGGCGCTGACCGGCGGCCACACCGCCGCAGCCGCGCCGACCCGCACCTATCCATCGAACTCCCCCTTCACCCCGGCGCCCGGGTACCCGATGGCGGGCGCTCCGAACGGCGGCCGGCCGCCGACGCCGGGGCAGGGCTGGCCCGGCGCGAGTGGTGGATCCTGGCCCGCCGCTGGGGTATCCGGGCCGTCGTGGCCCGGCCCGACGCCCGGCCCGGCCGGGGCGAACGCGGCGCTCCGGACGGGCGAACGGCCGCAGGATGCCGCGCGTCCCGAGACCGGACCGCGCCGGTCCGCTGTCGCCGACGCCTATCTCGGGAAGAAACGGAAGTCGCGCTGGAGCGCGACGCCGGGCGGCTGGATCGCCATGATCCTGCTGATCGTGGCGCTGGTCGCGCTGATGGTCAAAGCCTTCGAGACCCCGGCGGACACCACGTCCTCGGGGCTGCCGTCGAGCGAGATCGCCACCTCGGCCACCCAGCTCCCGGCGGCCACCGCACCACCGCGGACCGAAAGGTGATCGACGCCCGCACCACCATGTTCAGGTACAGCCGAGGCGTCGTCGCCGACGAGGCCACCGCGCTCGGCTGACGGCACGCAGCCCTCTTGTCCAGCCCCGCGCGAGCGAGGTCGGAGAGGGCCGGGCAGTGGGCGGGACGAGTGATGGCCGGGTTCGGCTGGGGCTCAGGTTGTTTCGCGGGCGTCCCGGTCGGTGCGCAGCTTGAGCAGGATCAGGCCGGCGGTGCAGGCCAGGATCAGGCCGGCGACGGTGATCTCCACGTGTAGTCCGGCCAGGCCGAGCCCGGCGCCGACGAGTCCGCCGACGAAGAACAGCCAGCCCATGACCCGGGCGACGACCGCGAGACTGCGATTACCCGGCGGGGGCGACAGCGCGGGCGTGACGGCGGCCGAATCGGCGTTCGCCGTTGCGGTTTCCAGCCGGGACGTGGAATATGCTCCCATCAGATTCTCCCTCGATGACGCCGATCAGATTCTTGCGTCGCGCAGACCTCGCGCGTCAGGGGTTTCGTTCCGGGCGTCTCATGCGTAACTTTGCTCACACACGCTACGACCCGGAGACGACGAATGCGCGCGACACGTCCCCGCGACACGCCGAAGAGACCAATCCGATATGTGGACCATGACCATTTAAAATGCGCTGTTTTCGTCGACCTGCACTACTGTGAGGCGACTCGAAGCCGACGAGGAGTAGTAGGCGATGGATGACAGCAGGGCCAAGGTCGTAGGTCCGGCAATCGCTGTTGGCGCGGTGTCGCTCGGACTGATCATCATCGGTGCGTGCGGTGTCGGGCAGCAGGATGTCTATGTGCCGCCGCCACCGATCGAAGCAGATCTGGCCGTGGCGCCCGCCCCGATCGCCGACGAGGTCACCTCGACGACGAGCTCGCGGGTATCGATCCCGCCCTCGCCGAGCTGGCGCATCGCCCCGCACATGTCACCGCGGAAACCGTTCAGTCTCAGCTCCACCGAGACCACCCCGTCCGAGCCGCCCACTGAGGGCGCCCCCAGCGAGGAATCGCGCCCGTCCGAGGCGACCACCGAATCGCAGCCACCCGAGACGACCGTCGACGACCAGCCGGTGACCACCACCCGGCCCCGCATCACCACCCGGCCCAGCCCCACCCGGACGATCCCGCCCCGCACCACAACGCCCCGCACCACCACGCCCCGGTTCACCATCCCGGACGGGGACACCGAAATCACCATCCCGACCACGCGCGCCTACGACAACGGGACGCCGACGCCGACCGATTCCGCCGACACCGGCGCGACACCCACGCCCGCGGCGACCGGCGAACTCACCGACACCGAGGCGACCCTCCCCCAAGCGGCGACCACCGACCCGGCCACCCCACGCCGCGACACCGAACGCTGACGCCACGATGGTGCGCACCCGGGCACGCACCATCCTCGCGACGACCTAGAGCTGCGGCAGATCGTAGGTGCCGACGCGGTCGGCCAGGACCCGCCGGTGCTCGAGCGCACCACCGAGCGTCTGCCCGATCGCCGTCAGCCGGGCGACGTAATGGCTCACCGGGTACTCCGCGGTGACACCGATACCACCGTGCAGCTGGATCGCCTCCTGCCCGATGTGCTCGGCGGACTTGCCGACCTGTAGCCGCGCCCGCGAGGCCACCACCGGATCGTTGCCGCCGTCGGCCAGCGCCGCGGTGGCCCACAGGCTCATGCTGCGGGCCAGTTCCAGCGAGACGTAGCAGTCGGCCGCGCGCTGGGTCAGCGTCTGGAACTTCGAGAGCGTGACGCCGAACTGCTTGCGGGTCTTGAGGTATTCGGTGGTCAGCGTGAGCGCGACCTCCATCGCCCCGACCGATTCCGCGCACAGGGCCGCCTGCACGTAACCCTGGACCAGCGCGATCTGCTCGGCCGCGTCGACGGTGTCGCCGAGCAGTTCGCCGGTGGCGCCGTCGAAGTCGAACTGCGCGCCGCGCCTGCCGTCGAAGGTCCGGTAGGTCCGCCGCGTCACCCCGGCCTGCTCCGGGTCGACGAGCAACAGCCCGACCCCGCCGCCGGGCAGCACCGCGCTGACGATCAGCTCGTCGGCGCAGTCACCGCGCAGTACCGGATTCTTCACCCCGGTCAGCGTGTAGGCGTCGCCCTGCGCGGTCGCGGTGGTGGCGATCTCGGTGGACGGCCAGCGGGTCCCCGGTTCGGCGTGGGCGAAGGCGAGCAGCTTCTCGCCCGCGGCGAGTTCGGGCAGCAGCCGGGCCCGCTGTTCGGCGCTGCCCGTCAGCTTCAGCAGCGCGGCCGGGATCACCACCGCGTCCAGCACCGGTTCCGGCGCGAGCGCGCGGCCGAGTTCCTCCTGCACGAGCATCGCCTCGACCGGGCCCGCGCCGACGCCGCCGTCGTCCTCGTCGATGGTCAGACCGAGTACGCCGAGGTCGGCGAGCTGTTTCCAGGCCGCGCGGTTCCAGCCCGGATCGGTGTCGCCGGCCTTGGCCAGGGCTTCGCCGTCGTAGAAGCGGTGCAGCAGCTCGCGCACGGTGTCGCGCAGCATGGTCTGTTCGCCGGTGAGTTCGAGATCCATGTCAGCGCCTCACAATCCGAGGATCGTGGAGGAAATGATCGAGCGCTGGACCTCGCTCGAGCCTCCGTAGATGGACACCTTGCGGTAGTTCAGGTAGCCGGGGCCGGTGTGCTGGGCCCACGGTGGTGACGCGATGCCCTCGGCGCCGACCGGCAGCGCGTCGGCGCCGGCGATCTCGAGCAGCAGTTCGGTGGCCGCCTGCTGGAGTTCGGAGCCGCGCAGCTTCAGCACCGAGGACGCCGGATTCGGTTTGCCGTCGGCGGAATTGGACACCACCCGCAGCTGGGTCAGTTCCAGGGCGAGCAGCTCGTTCTCCAGTTCGGCCACCCGCGCGGCGAAGACCGGATCCTCGAGCAGGGTGCCGTGGCCGGTGCGGACCGCGCGGGCGTAGTCCTTGGCCAGCCCGATCTTGACCTTGGTCTTGCCGACACCGGTGATGGAGGTGCGCTCGTTGCCGAGCAGGAACTTCGCGTAGGTCCAGCCCTGGTTCTCCTCGCCGACGAGCTGGTCGGCCGGCACCCGGACGTTCTCGAAGAACACCTCGTTCACCTCGAAGCTGCCGTCGATCAGCTTGATCGGGCGCATGGTGACACCCGGCGACTTCACATCGAAGAGCAGGAAGGAGATGCCCGCCTGCTTCTTGGGCGCGTTCGGATCGGTGCGCACCAGGCAGAAGATCCAGTCGGCGTACTGGCCCAGCGTGGTCCAGATCTTCTGGCCGTTGACGATGTAGGAGTCACCGTCGCGGACCGCCGTGGTGCGCAGTGAGGCGAGGTCGGAGCCGGCGTCGGGCTCGGAGAAGCCCTGGCACCACCAGATGTCGAGTGCGGCGGTCGGCGGGAGGAAACGCTGTTTGAGTCCCTCGGAGCCGAACTGGGCGATGACCGGGCCGACCATCGAGGCGTTGAAGGTCAGCGGCTCGGGCACCGAGGCCAGCTGCATCTCGTCGAGCCAGAGGTGGCGCTGCATCGGCGTCCAGTCCTTGCCGCCCCAGGCCACCGGCCAGTTGGGTACGGCCAGGCCGTGGTCGTTGAGGATCTTGTTGGCGGTGACGATGTCCTCGCGGGACAACTCGTTCCCGTATTTCACGCGGTCGCGGATCTCGACGGGGATCTCGGTGCGATAGAACTGCCGGAGCTCGTCGCGGAACGCGACCTCTTCGGGGGACAGGGCCAACTTCATACGGGTCTCCCAGCGTCTAGTAAGCCGTCGAGAAGAAAACCTACCCCTTGGTAAACCTCGGTGTCGACTACATCACACCTCCCCCCGGCCGTCGCGTGCCGCGCCGGCTACGCTCCCCGGCCCGCGAAGCGACCTGGTACGTTGCCAGACGAGCCGGGGAACCGGCGACGAACACCATCGAGGAGTTACGGGTGAACGGCAGATCCCTCGCGGGCAAGGCGGCGACGGTCACCGCGGCGAGTATCGGCGCACTGGCGCTGCTGGCGACACCGGTCGGCGCGGCCCCCCTCGATGACGGCATCACCCATCTCACCGAGATCGCCGGCGAGGACACCGCGACCAAGGCCGGTGTCGACGCGCTCGCCAGCTTCACCAGTCTCGTCGGGGCCGACGCGCTGCAGGACGTCTCCGCGCAGTTCACCCCGTTCACCTACGCGGCGCCGACCTTCGGCTGTGGCAGCAACGGCCCGATCACCACGATCATCGCCGCCGCCACCTACGAGGGCCCCGGCCCGCGCACCGAGCTGAGCCTGACCCCCGGCGACATCCGCTTCAGCGCGAGCCCGCGCCACACCGGCATCCCGCTGTCTTCCGGGCTGAGCGTGGCCTGGGTGAATGTGAACACCGGCCACAGCGGCATCGTCGCCCTCGACGATCAGACCGAATACCACTCGCCGTCGCTGTCGAAGACCGTGCACACCGGCGCGGGCACGGTGATCGCCTCGATGTGGGGTTCCATCGACTACCCGGGCGCGCGCTGCGTGATGACCCCCACCGTCGGCACTTTCGTGATTCCCGACCTGCCGGTCGAGCAGACCGAGGCCCCCGCGGCCCCGCCCGCCCCCGCACCGGAAGTCGTCAACCCGGGCTCGGGCGAATCCTCCTCGGGCGCACCGAACACCCAGGCCCCGGCCCCTGAAACCCCCGCTCCCGCACCGGCTCCGGCCCCCGCGGAGACCACGACGCCCGCCCCCGCACCGGAGCCGCCGAGCGCCCCGTCCGCGGTCGAAGTCGGCGGCTGAACCCAGGCCGACCGCGTCGGCTCCGGCCGGTGGGTCTAGCCGATCGGGCGGATGCGCAGGACGGTTCCCTCTTCCGAACCGGCCAGCAGGGCCGACGGATTCGCCGGATCGGCGACCACGGCGGTGAGTGGCTGGGTGGACAGCACGTTGCAGGCGATGCCGGAGACCGGGTCGACCCGGACGAGGTGCCCGGCCAGCGTGGTGACGTAGAGGATGCCGTCGCGTACGACCAGGTCGTCGACGAAGTCGGGCATGGTGCCGAAGGAGGTCAGGTCGGCGATGGTGGTGCTGACGGCGGGGTCGGTGCGGGAGAGCCGCAGCACCCGGGCGACCTGGCCGGAGCCGGCCACGAAGTTCGCCGTGACGTAGACCGAATCCCCGGACACCGCAATGCCGTTGGGGCCGTCGACGGCGACACCCGCCCACCAGTCCATGTCCTCGCTGCCGTCGCGGCGCAGGCGGTGCACGCCGTCGGCGGCGGTCACGTAGAGGTTGCCCTCGGTGTCGAAGGCGGCGCCGTTGGGCTGGGGGAAACCGGTCGCGAAAGCGGTCGGGTTCGGGGCGTCCGGGTCGAAGCGGACGATCCCGCCGGTGCCGGCCAGCGGCGAATTGCCGGTCACCACATAGATCAGCCCGTCGGGGCCGAGGCGGACCGCACCCGGGGCGGCGACCTCGACGGTGGCGGTGAGCCGCCCGTCGCTGTCGTAGCGCTGCACCTGCCCGCGCAGGACCCGGGAGACCCACAGGTTCCCCGAGCCGTCGATACCGAAGTTCTCCGACCAGTCCAGCAGCGGCACCGTCGAATGGATGGCGACGTCCGCGCTCGCCTGCGCGCACGCGGCCACCGGCGCGGCACCCGCACCGCCTGCACCGATCGAGGCGGTGGTCACGGCGGCCGCACCGACGACGACGTGGGCGACGCAACGACGGAACGACAACATGCACAACCTCGACTCTGTGGGACCCAGTTCGACGCGCGAAGTCTAACGGCTCGAGCCGCGCGATGGTGAGCGCACCTTGCCCTCCCGACCGCCGCCACAACCCACAGCCTGCACACCGGGGCACGCTCGGACTGATCTTGTCGCACAGGACAATTCATCAGCTCGACGCGGTGATCACAAGACAGCGCCCGGAAAAACCGGGTGGTCCCCATACCGTCGCCGCCCATCGACGGCCATAATCGAACGGTGCCCTACTTCGACAGCGACCGCGGCCGCCTGCACTACCGGCGCCGGCCGCTCGACGAGCCGGCGGCGAGGCTGGTGCTGCTGCCGGGCACCGGTCAGCACAGCGGCCACTATCACCGGTTCGCGGCCGCGCTGCGCCCAGCCGGGATCGAGCTGTGGGCCCTGGACACCTCGGGTCAGGGGTTGAGCGAGGGCGATCCGGCCGCGCCGGGCACCCTCGACGAACTCGCCGCCGACGCCCGCGGACTCCTCGATCTCGCGCGGGCGGACAGCACCTCGGCGCCGGTGCTGATGGGGCACTCCCTCGGCGCGGCGACCGCGCTGACGGTGGCCGCCGAGAAGCCCGGCGACCTGGCCGGACTCGTCGTCTGCGGTACCCCGCGCCGGTGTGCCGAGATCGGCGTCGACCCCGAGCCGGCGGTCCTCGCGGTGCACGGTGTGGATGATCGGCGGGCCCCGATCGATGTGATCCGGCTATGGACAGCACGGCACGGATCGGTAGATTTGCGCGAGTACGCCGACGCGGGCCACGACCTGTTGCACGAACCGGTGCAGCAGCGCGTGACCGCCGATATCGCGGAGTGGGTTCTCGCCGCGGTGCGATGAACGACGAAGGGGGAAACGGTGCAACCGAATCGAACGGGGCTGCCGAACACGGCGGCGCTGGGCACTGCGGTCGACGAGGGCGGGTTGTGGCTCGACGGCGTGCTGGTCGCCGACGGCGCACCCGAACAGTGCGCGCTGCGCTACGAACGGCTGGCCGCCGCCGTGGAGGCCCAGCTGCCGGTACTCGGGCAGGCCGAGGTGCTGCCGGGGTTCGGTGAGCTGGCCTCCGGCACCGCGCTGCGGACCGGCTTCGAGTCCAAGACCGGTGACGCGCTCGAGCAGCTGCGGGCCTATGCGCGCGCCGCGCGTGAGCTGGCCGCCGTGCTGCGTGCGGCGGGCGCCGCCTACCGCGACAACGACCAGGCACTGGCCGGCGCGGTCACCGCCCTCGAACTGCAGGGAGACAGCGATGCGTAGCCTGTCCGGCACCGATCCCGATTACGTGGCCGCCGTCGAGGTCTTCGACAATCTCTCGCACGCGCAGATCCACCAGGCCGTGAGCCGGCTCGACCCGGCCGCGCTGAGTGCCGCCGGCACCGCCTTCCTGACCGCCGCCACCGGCCTCGGCGACGAGGTGGACAACGCGCACAGCGAGATCCGCGCCGCCCTCGCCGACGGCTGGCGCGGCGGCGCCGCCCAGCAGGCGGCCGACGCGGTGACCGAGTTCGAACAGGCGGGCAGGCGCATCGCCGATGTGCTCACCGCGGTCGGGGTGCGGCTGACCCGCGCGGGCGACGCCGCCGAATCCGTGCGTGCCGCCGTCGCCGAACCCGATGCGGCACAGCCGGATCCGGCCGCCGCGCTGCTGGATTCCGAGCGGGCCGCCGACAATGCCACCATCGCGCGCGATGCCGAGAACGCGCGGCTGGACGCGGTGCAGGCGATGGAGACGATCTACGTGGGCGCCCTGGTGCCGACGGGATCGGGCGTGCCGTCCTTCCCCGGTCTCGACAACGGAACCGGCGGGACCGTCCCCGGCTCCGATCTCCCGGCCGGCAATCCGGGCACCCCGGCGGTCACGCCGGCCGGCTCGAACCCGGCGGTGACGGCGCCCTCGACCACCGACGAGGTCCAGGTCGCCGGAGTGGCCGTGCTCCCCGTGGACACCACCACCGCGGCATCGGGCACCCCCACCCAGCCGACGACCACCGGCTCCGGCCCGGCCGCTGCGTCGGCACCGGCCACGACGACCGCCGCCGCGACCCCGCTCGGTGCCACCCAGCCCGGCCGCGTCGCCACGACAGCGACGACAACCACCTCCGGTGCAACGCAGAGCCCCACCATCGCGACGGGAGTTCCCGGCACCGGCCCCCGCAACCGCCGCTCCGACACGCGAACCGACGCTGCCGCAACACAACCCGCGAGCACTGAGAGCACCGACGCGGCCGGCACCGATATGCGCCCGGACCTCGACGCCACCGCGGCCGGCGGTGACGCCGCGGCGGGCATGAGCGCCGGGGCGGTCGGCGGCCTGATGGGCGGGGCGATGGCCGTCGCCGACCAGCAGCGCGCGCCGGGCGGTCCGCGTCATCCCGCGCCGCCGGAGGAGTTCGAGGACGACGACGAGTTCCTGCGGTTCCTGGACGAGGAGCCGACCTATCTGGAGCCCGCCGACGAAGTGAACGCGCTGATCGGCAGGATGGATCCGACCAGCCCCGCCGTGCTCGGTGAGTGGACCGAACGGGAGTGAACTGGCATTTCACCCCGGACCAGTTCGCGCTGGCCTGGGCGCGCACCGACGGCGACCGGATCCCGTATCCGCTCGCCGTTCGCGCGTCCGCCCGCGACACCCTCGAACGCGCCGCCCAGCAGCCCGCCCTGGACGCCTGGTGCGCGCGCACCGTGGACGCTGATGTGTCGGCCGCGCTGCGCGTGCTGGCCAAGCCCGAGATCCGGGTCGAGGTGTGCGGCCGCGATACCGCGCCGGTGCGCATGCTCGGCGCCGTGAGCGCCGACATCGCGGTGCTCGCCGTGCAGGCGCCCGGCAGCGCCGAGGATCGCGGCGACGCGGTGCACGTGCAGGTCGGCAGCACGAAACGGTTTGCCGCCCAGGTCTTCTCGCGGCTGCCCGGCCAGCGTCCGGGCGGGCTGCCCCGGATCGGCGCCACCGCGGCCAAGGTCCGCGAGGACAGCCGCGACCTGGTCACCGCGCCGGTGGCGGGCCCCTCGGACGCGGCGCGCATCCGCAAGCTGCTGCAACGCCCGCGCACCGGCATCGGCCAGATCCTAGTGGCCGCGGGCAGCGACGAGAAGCCGGTCGGTGTGCTGTCCTGGATCGATGTGGCCGGCGACGGCCGCTACCTCGTGCACGCCGCGCACCACATCGACATCACGCCCGCCACCGCGGACGCCTGCGTCGACTGGCTGCGGCGTCTGTTGCGCAGCGTCTGAAACCCGAAAACCCGGGCGTCACCCGGGTTTTCGGTGTCTCGTCGCCGCTGGTTCAGCGCGTGGCGATGAGCGCCGAACCGTGTCCGAACAGGCCCTGGTTCACCGCGATGCCCGCACGCGCGCCCTCGACCTGGCGGCCGTCGGCCTGGCCACGCAGCTGCCAGGTGAGCTCGCAGACCTGGGCGATGGCCTGCGCGGGGATCGCCTCACCGAAGCAGGCCAGCCCGCCGCTGGGGTTCACCGGGACGCGCCCGCCCAGCGTCGTCGCGCCGCTGCGCAACAGCTGTTCGGCGCCGCCGACCTCGCAGAGCCCGATGTCCTCGTACCAGTCCAGTTCGAGGGCCGTGGACAGGTCGTAGACCTCGGCGAGGGACAGCTCGTCGGGGCCCAGGCCCGCCTCCTCGTAGGCGGCGTGGGCGAGGTCGGCCCGGAACGGGCGCTGCGGCGCCTCGACGGCCACGGCGGAATCGGTCGCGAAGTCCGGCAGGTCGAGCACGGTCTTCGGGAAGGTCGGCGTCACCGTCGACAGCGCCTTGATCCGGACCGGATCGGCGATGCCGTGGCGGCGCGCGTACTCCATCGAGGTCAGTACCAGCGCGGCACCGCCGTCGCTGGTCGCGCAGATGTCGAGCAGGCGCAGCGGATCCGAGACGATCGCCGAGGCGGCGACGTCCTCGGCCGAGACCTCTTTGCGGTAGCGGGCGTACGGGTTGTTCAGGCCGTGCTTGGCGTTCTTCACCTTGACCGCGGCGAAGTCGTCCAGGGTGGCGCCGTGCAGGGCCATCCGCCTGCGGGCGTAGAGCGCGAAGTAGATGGGGTTGGTCGCGCCGAGCAGGTGGAACCGCAACCAGTCCGGATCGTCGCGGCGTTCCCCGCCGACCGGCTGGAAGAAGCCCTTCGGGGTGGTGTCGGCGCCGACCACCAGCGCCACGTCGGTCAGACCGGCCAGGATCTGGGCGCGCGCATTGGCGATGGCCTGGGCACCGGAGGCACAGGCCGCGTAGCTGCTCGAGATCCGCGCACCCGACCAGCCCAGCGCCTGGGCGAAGGTCGCGCCCGCGACGAAACCGGGGTAACCGTTGCGGATGGTGTCCGCGCCGGCGACGTAGCCGACATCGCGGTGGTCCACCCCCGCGTCGGCCAGCGCCGCACGGGCCGCGACCAGCCCGTATTCGACGAAGTTCCGTCCCCATTTGCCCCACTGGTGCATACCGGCACCGAGGACGGCGATATCGCGATCATTCGTCTCAGGCATCGACCGGCCTCCACATCCACACCGTGTGTTCGGCGTCATCGTCCTCGTAGAGCACGCCGACGGTCAGTTCGACCGGCATGCCGACAGCCAGGTCGTCCACGCTCACCCCGCGCACCACCTGTCCGAGGATCACCATCTTCTCGACCTCGAGTTCCACCGCGGCGACGATGTAGGGCTCGAAGGGCTCCGGTGAGACGTACGGTGGCGGCGGTTTGTACCTGGCGTCGGCGTAGGACCAGATCCGGCCGCGCGTGGAGAACGCGTACTCGGCCAGTTCGGAGCCGTCCTTGGGCGCGGTGCACTGCGGGTTGCGGCAGGCCAGCGTGTTCCGCGGGAAGTACGGTGTGCCGCACACTTCGCAGCGACTGCCCGCGAGACGTACCGCGCCGTCCTCGGCGGTGAACCAGCCTTCTACCGCTGGGCGTTGTTCTTTCTGCACCCGGCCGACGATATAGGAACACGTTCTACTTTGGTGTGAAAACCCGCACCTCCGGGGCACCGGCGGCGGTACGGTGAGGTCCGGATTCACCGGAGGAGCACTTGGGCACCGACGCCATCGACCCGCAGACGATCTGCAATGTCACGATCATCGGGGACCCCGCGCAGACGGCACGGATCCGGCATCGGCTGAGCCGGGGCCGCACCGAGATCCGCTGGTCGGCCGACGGTGTCGAGCACACGATCCGCCTCGCCGAACTGTCGAGCCACGCGCCGCTGGCCGAACTCGAACGGTTCATCCGGGTGGCCGAGGGGGTGATCGCGGTCGTGCCCGCCGCCGGGGGTGACGCGGCACGGCTCGAGTCGATCCTGCGGGTCGCCGACGACTATCAGGTGGCCCGGCTGTGCCTGGTGACCGGACTCGACCAGCCCGCCGCCGATTTCGACCGCTGTGTGCGCACCATCGCGGGCACCCGGGGAGCGGTCCCGCTGCCACTGCACGCTCCACTGGGCAGCGGCGCCGGGTTCGACGGCGTCGTCGACCTGGTCGGGATGTGGGCGCTCGCGCCGATGGCCGCCGAGTTCTTCGGCAGCCGTTGGGCGTTCGCCGAACGGCGCTATCGCGAACTGGTCGCGGCGGTGCTGGCCCAGGATCCCAGCGCGGCCGCCGAATTCCGCGGCCTGCGCGAAATCCCCGCCGCCGATCTCTCCGACCGGATCCGCCGGCTCACCCGGATCGGCGAGGCGGCACCGATCCTGTGCGATCCGGCGCCCAGCAGCGACGACATCGCCCCGCTCCTGGACGCGATCGTCCGGTACCTGCCCTCGCCCCTGCACGTGTGCCAGCCCGAACACACCCTCGACTACTAGTCCGCGCCCCCGAGCCGCAGGAAACCGGTGAGGGCCGCCAGTTCTTCCGGAGTGCCGGGCAGGTATTCGGTGAGCAGGGGTGAGCGCAGGATGATCGCCTTCCACATGGCGCGGCTCAGCGTCGCGTGGATGACGGTGGGCGAGAGCAGCGCCCGCATGCCGAAGGGCGCGTCGGCGGGGGTGGAGGTGGTCATCGACAGCAGGACCACCGCGGCTTCGCGGCCACGGAACCGATCCGGCGTGCCGACCAGCACGTCCTCGATCTTGGCGCGCGCCAGCGATGTCCGGATCCGGGCGACCTGCGCGGCGTACGGGGCGACCACGAAGACATCGTGCGGGTGCAGCTTGCGGGTGCGCCCGCCCGAGGTCCAGGTCTCCCCGAGCAGCAGGCGGACCCGGCGCACCACTTCGCGTGCCTCGGCGTCGGATTCGGTGGCATTGCCGCGATGTTCGACCAGTACGGTGCTCACGCCCGGCGCGATCCCGGCCAGATCGCGGGCCAGGGTGATGGTTTCGCTGGCCCGCAGGGCGCCGTCGTAGCAGCTCGCCGACACCGGCGCGCACACCGCCGGGTGCATCCGCCAGGTGCGGTCCAGGAAATATCCGTACGCGGCGGGCAGGGTGGGCGCGCCGTCGCAGAGCCAGCCCAGCGCCGAGAGCTGGACCGGCAGCGGGTGCGCGGCCTGGGCGCGCGGCGGCTGCGGGTCACCGACGAGCAGCAGATTGCGCGCGCTCACGGCGACGGCGACGGTGTCGGCCACCGAGATCTCCCCCGCGTCGGCGATCACCAGCAGGTCGAGGCTGCGCGGCAGGATCAGCGAGTCGTCGACGAAATCGGCCGGGGTACCGCCGATCACGCAGCCGTTGACCGCGTTGTCGAGGAAGCGCGGATAGCGGGCGGCGTCGATGGCCGACCATTCCCGGCCCACCGCGGCGACGTCCTTCTTGGCCACCAGCTGCGGCAGCAACCCGGCCTCGACCACCGCGTCGAAGATCCGCTCGATCACCGCGTGCGATTGCGCCACCACCCCGATCCGCCACCGGTGCCGGGTGACCAGCCGTTCGATGGCGTGCCCGGTGGTGTCGGTCTTGCCGGTACCGGGCGGGCCGTGCACGGCCAGGTAGGAGGCGTCCAGCGCGCCGACGGCGGTGGCCAGCGCGGCGGCGAGATCGCCGTGCGGCGCAGGCAGCGCCTGGCCGTCGCGCAGCCGGGGCGGGCGGCGCAGCAGCAGGTCGTAGACGGCGTTCTCGGGCACCCAGGGCAGCGTGACCAGCAGGTCCTGGGCGGTGGACTCGAGCGCGGCCTCGATCTCGGCCTCGCCGTCGGGCGGGCCGGGGGCGATGGCGGCGGGGAGGTCATCGTACGGCGGACACCCGGCGGGCAGGAGTTCTTCCAGACGGACGACGTCGTCGAAGTTCGCGTCGACGGCGCTGCCCAGCACGGTCGCCGTCGCGGTGGCGCGGCGGCCCAGGGTCTGGGTCATGCCTGCCGCGGCGGCGCCGTCGTAGATGGTGACCATCTGGGTGCCCGGGGTGAGGGTGGCGCCGGTGCCGAGGCGGCCGGTGAGGGTCAGATAGCGGCGCATCGTCGGAAGTTGTGGCGTGCGATGCCAACTGGTGTCGACGGTGCCGCCCTCGGCGACCAGGACGCCGGGTTCGTCGGCCCATTCGCCGACCGGATGACCGAGCCGGTCGATGTGCGCCCACCAGCGCGGCTGACGTTCCCGCCGGTGGTAGCCGAGCACCGCGGCCATCAGCGCGGCGGCCCTGGCGGCGTCACCGTCGGCGTCGGCGGCGAACTCGGTGAGCGCGGCCTCGAGCGAACCGGTGCGCAGCGACGGCGGGAAATCGGCGGCGCCGACCTCGAATCGGCTGCCCGGCACCTCGATTCCGGCATCGGCGGCCCTGGCGAGCAGCCAGTCGCGGATACCGAGGACGGTGCCCGCGCGGCTGTGCGTCTCGGGCAGCAGCGCGGCGAGACCGGTCGTGTCGTAGGACTGTTCGCCGATCAGGACCGCGGTGCGCACGATGGGCGCCAGATCGACCAGGGCGCCCGCGGCCAGCAGCGCGTCGAGCAGATCGGCGCCGGCGCCGGTCCGGCCGGACCAGTCGAGCAGGGCCGTGCGCACGGCCGAACCGTAGTGGTAGACACGCACATCCGGGTCGGTGGCGCGGTGTTCGGTGACGATGTCGAGGAGTTCGTCGAGGGTGGTGTCGGGGATCGGCCGGTCGGGCTGGAAGACGACGGAATCCGCGTCGGCCAGTTCGACCGTGGTGACCGTGCCGTGCTGGTCGACATCGACGATCAGGGCGAGGTCACCGGGGCAGGGCGCGGGCAGGGCGCCCAGCGCGCTGGGATCGCGCAGGGCGTAGGTCGGTTCGCCGGTGCGTTCGCGGTGCAGCTGGATCTCGGCCTGGCGGCGCAGCGCGCTCACGGTGCGCGGGGTCAGCCCCGGGACCGGGGTGCCGGTGGTGGCGAGGCGATCGACGGTCAGTATCCCGGCTTCGCGCAGGCGGGCCCGCTGGGTCGGCCGGATCCCGGCCACCAGCAACAGATCCCGCGCCGTCGCCACCGCGGTCCGGCAGCTCGGGCACCGGCCACACGCCAGATAGCGCGGGTCACCCCACTGCACCGGCAGCAGTTCGGTCAGCTTCTCCTCGACGATCCGTTCCACCCGCGTCCGCCGAGCCAGATACAGCGGGGTGAGTTCGGCCGCGTCCGTGCGCTCCTCCCCCAGCGCCGACGAAAGATACGCCGACAGATCGACACTCGCACCCGCCGCGACGAGCTCCTGTGCCACAGCCGCGAATTCGAGCCGCGCGACCAGCGATTCCCGGACCGGATCGGCCCGCACGACCGGCACCGACGCAGCCACCCGCTCGAACGGCGTACGCCCCGCCGCCAGCTCCCGGCGCAGCACGCGCACATCCTCGGCATCCGGCGATCCCCCGGCCCGATGCCCGGATCCGGCTGCCGGGAAACGACTTTCCCGCGCACTGCCGGTCACCCCACGATCGGCTCCACCGACTTCCGAAGGGTCCGCGAACTCCGCGGGCATCCCCGAACCCGGACGCCAGTGGTCGACCTCAGAACGGTCCGCGAACTCCGCCGAACCCGAGCGCTGGTAGTCGACCTCCGGATGATCCGCGAAATCCGCAGGCATCGCCGAACCCGAGCGCCGGTGGTCGACCTCGGAACGGTCCGAGAACTCCGCCGACATCGCCGAACCCCGACGCCAGTGGTCGACCTCAGAACCGCTCGATCGGGGGTCGACATGATCGGTATGCGCAGCTCGCGCGACAGGCGCACCGGAGGCGGCCGCGACCGGTGGGCGACGGACGATGGCGGGTACCACCGGTCCACCGGAGGCGAGCGCGGAGTACATCGTGTAGCGGGGTTCGTCGGTGGCGCGGAGCAACAGGTCTACCCCGCAGGCGAATCGGCCGTCGAAGAACACCGCCCCGGCGATCGCCTCGGCGCCGGCGCGCACCGCCTCGTCGGTGAGCCTGGCGGCGGTGGTGAGCGCGGCGATCCGGGCGGCCGGATCGGCCCCGGGAACGTCCGCGGCCGGGATGGCGATCAAGCGGGAACCGAAGTGCGCCAGCAACTTCGGGGCAGGCTCGGCGCGGTGACGCAGGGGCACGGCGGTATCCGGGCCCGCGGGCAGGTTGCCGAGGGCGGCGTCGACCGCACGCAACAGCGCGAACTCGCAGTTCGCCGCGCGTGCGAGGTCGCCGACGGCACCGATCACCCGATCACCGGACACGAACAAGCGCGGCCCTCCTGTGTTCACGCACACCCGACGGCAAACACCTTAACCAGCGCTGCGGGCGACCAGGGCGCTACCCGCCGTAAGCCCCGTCAGGAACGCGGCTTACGACGTTCCGTGCGCGGACGTGCTTCGCGATCGCGGCGCGGACCCCGCGAATTCAGCCGCTGCGCCGGCGGACCCTGATCGGGCTGCAGCTGGATCAGCACGCCGCTGATCCTGGTGCGCCGCAAGGCTTCCAGCGTCTCGTGCGGCAGGTTGGCAGGCAGCTCGACGAGGCTGTAGTCCGGGCGGATGCTGATGTGCCCGAAATCGCTGCGGCGCAGGCCGCCCTCGTTGGCGATGGCGCCGACGATCGCGCCGGGTACCACGCGGTGTCGCTTGCCGACGCTGATCCGGTAGGTGGCCAGCTCCTGGCCGGTCTCGCGGGAGAACGACGGCGGGCGCGGGCCACGGTCCTCGTCGTCGTAGCGGCGCGGGGCACGCTCCCGATCGCGATCACGGAACTCGCGCTCCCGGCGCGGGGCCGGTTCCGGCTCGGGGGCCATGAAGAAGTTGTCGCCGTCGTAGGACGCGACGGCCAGGGCAGCAGCGATGTCGACCAGCGGCGTGTTGTGCTCGGCCTCGTAGTCCTCGATCAGCTTGCGGAACAGCGCCACATTGTCCGAGGACAGGTTCTCGGTGATCGAGTCACCGAACTTCGACACGCGCTGGGCGTTGACGTCGTCCACGCTGGGCAGCTGCATCTCGGTGAGCGGATGCTTGGTGGCCCGCTCGATCGCCTTGAGCAGGTGCCGCTCGCGGGGCGCGACGAACAGCAGCGCCTCACCCGAACGGCCGGCGCGACCGGTGCGGCCGATGCGGTGCACATAGGACTCGGTGTCGTGCGGGATGTCGTAGTTCACCACGTGCGAGATGCGGTCCACGTCCAGACCACGCGCGGCCACATCGGTGGCGACCAGGATGTCGAGCGCGCCGGACTTGAGCTGGCCGATGGTGCGCTCACGCTGGTTCTGCGCGATGTCACCGTTGATCGCGGCGGCGGAGAAGCCCCGCGAGCGCAGCTTCTCGGCGAGCTCCTCGGTGGCCTGCTTGGTGCGCACGAAGATGATCATCGCCTCGAAGTCCTCGACCTCGAGTACGCGCGTGAGGGCATCGAGCTTGCGCTGATGCGACACCTGCACATAGCGCTGGGTGATGTTGGTGTTGGTCTGGGTCTTGGACTTGACCGTGATCTCGACCGGGTCGTGCAGGTACTGCTTGGAGATCTTGCGGATCGCGCCCGGCATGGTCGCCGAGAACAGCGCGACCTGCTTGTCGTCGGGCGTATCGCGCAGGATGCGCTCCACGTCTTCCTGGAAGCCCATCTTGAGCATCTCGTCGGCCTCGTCGAGCACCAGGTAGCGCAGCTGGCTCAGATCCAGCGTGCCCTTCTCCAGGTGGTCGATGACGCGGCCGGGCGTGCCGACGACGACGTGCGCGCCCCGGCGCAGACCCGACAGCTGCACGCCGTAGCTCTGCCCGCCGTAGATGGGCAGCACGTGCAGGCCGGGGATGTGCGCGGAGTACTTACCGAAGGCCTCGGCGACCTGGATCGCGAGCTCACGGGTCGGCGCGAGCACCAGGGCGCTCGGCTTGCGCTGCGCGGTGTCCAGACCCATCAGGATCGGGATCGCGAATGCCGCGGTTTTGCCGGTGCCGGTCTGGGCGAGCCCGACGACGTCGGCGCCGGACAGCAGCGGAGGAATCGTCGCCGCCTGAATGGGGGACGGCGACTCGTAGCCCACATCGGCGATGGCCCGCAGCACGCGGTCATCGATCCCGAGGTCGGCGAAGGTCGGGCCGTCGTCGTGCCTGTCGTCGTCGGCAGGAACGCTGTCGACCTCATTGGTACTCATTGACCAGGACTTTACCGCCTGACGGTAGCTGTCCCAACCACCAGGTGAATACGGTGAGACCTATGCAACTACAGAACCGGTCAGCGCATCAGGAGCCGGTGCCGGTCGCGGTCGTCCAATTCGCGCCGCGGACCGACCCGGTCGCGAATCTGTCGTCCCTGCGCGAACACCTCCGCGCCGCCGTCGCGGCGGGGGCCAGGGTGGTGCTCGCACCCGAATACTCGATGTTTGCGGTGACCCGCCTCGACGAGCGGGTGGTGGCCGCCGCCGAGCCCCTCGACGGCCCGTTCACCACCGGACTCGCCGCGCTGGCAGCCGAATTCGGGGTGTGGCTGGTGGCCGGTGTGGTCGAACGCCCGGCGCCGGATTCGCGCCGGATCAGCAATACGCTCGTCGCGCACGGACCCGGGGGCGACCTACTCGCGGTGTACCGGAAAGTGCATCTGTACGACGCGTTCGGGCACCTGGAATCCGATGTCGTCGCGGCCGGTCCGCTCGTCGCGCCGGCCACCTTCACCGTCGACGGTGTGATATTCGGCATGCAGACCTGTTTCGACCTCCGTTTCCCGGAGGGCTGTCGGCGTGTCGCCGCGGCGGGCGCGCACGTGCTGCTGCTGCCCGCGCAGTGGATTCCCGGCCCGGCCAAGATCGACCAGTGGACGACGCTGCTGCGCGCCCGCGCCATCGAGAACACGGTGTATGTGGCGGCGGCCGATCAGTGCGCGCCGCGCGGGGCGGGCGCCTCGATGATCGTCGACCCGGCCGGCGCGGTACTGGGTGAACTGGGCGATGAGCCGGGCGTGCTCGTCGCCGGGATCGACCCGGCCCATCTCGCCCGGGTGCGCACCGCCAATCCGAGCCTGGCACTGCGCCGTTTCAGCGTGGTCGAGCGCGTATCGCCGGAGGCCGTCGCGGAGTAGCGTTCGAGGCGATGGTGTACCCGGATCGCGCAGCGGCGGGCCGCGTCCTCGGCACGGCTCTCGAGCATCTGCGCGACACGAATCCCCTGGTTCTCGGGCTGCCGCGCGGCGGGGTGCCGGTGGCCGCCGCGGTCGCGACGGCGCTCGGTGGCGAACTCGACGTGCTGCTGGTGCGCAAACTCGGCCTGCCCTGGCAGCCGGAGCTGGCGATGGGCGCCCTCGGCGAGGGCGGGGTGCTGGTGCTCAATCGCGATGTCGTCGATCGCAGCGGTGTCTCGCAGCAGGCGTTCATCGATGTCGAGCAGACCGAGCTGGCCGAACTCGCACGCAGGCAGGCAGTGCTGCGCGAGCGCGACCCGATCCCGCTGACCGGCCGCACGGTGATCATCGTCGACGACGGCATGGCCACCGGCGCGACGGTGGCCGCCGCCTGCCGGGTCGCCCGCGAGCAGGAACCGGTGTGGATCGTGGTCGCGGTCCCGGTGTCCTCCCCGGAAGCCGTGCGCCGGGTCAGCCCAGAGTGCGACGAACTCGTCTGCCTGTGGACCCCGGCCGACCTCGGCGGCGTCGGCCTGGCCTACACCGACTTCCACCAGCTCGCCGACGCCGAGGTCACCGAACTACTCGGCTGACCGGGCTGCCTTCCACTCGCGCACGACGCGGCCCAGCTCCGAACCTTTCCGGTCAGCCGAAGCACTGGCCTTCGCCGCGGTAGGTGGGGACGGTGGTGCGGTTACCTGCTTCGTCGACGAGGTGGATCTCGGTGAAGCGTTCGCAGAGTTCGCCCGCCTTGGCGTGGCGGAACCAGACCCGGTCGCCGATCTCGAGTTCGGCGCCGCCGGACAGAGGGGTCTGTACCTCGCCCGCGCCCTCGGAGCCGAGCAGTTTCAGACCGGCGGGCCAGACCGGCAGCGGTACCCGGCTGGGGCCTGCCGGGCCCGAGGCGATGTAGCCGCCGGCGAAGACCGTGGCGATGCTCGGGGTGGGTTTGCGCAGGACCGGGGTCGCGAAGAACAGCGCGGGGCGCGGGGTGAACGAGCGGTAGTGGTCGAACAGGGTCGGCACGTACAGGCCGGATCCGGCGGTCACCTCGGTGACGTCGGGATCGGTGATCGAGACCTCGATCGAACCGGTGCCGCCGCTGTTGACGAGCTCGAGCGGGCCGGTCACCGAACGCACCGCGTCGAGCACCCTGGTCCGCCTGCGGCCGATCTCGAGCGCGGAGAGCCGCTTGACCACCCGGACCGCAGGATTGCTGTCGGGCAGGCCGGCGATCTGCGCCTCGTAGGTCATCACGCCGACCACGTCGAATCCGCGCATCGCGGCCGCGGTGGCCAGGGCGGCGGCCTGGTCGGGGCTGCGGACCGGGGAACGGCGGGTGCCCAGGTGCAGGGGGCCGATCCGCAGCGCGGCGTCGACATCGAGGCAGACGCGGGGGTGGACCAGCGCGGTGCCGAGGGCTTCGCGGGTGGCGTCGAGCTGGGCGGCGTCGTCGATCATCAGGGTGATCGAGCGCACCAGGACCGGGTCGGCGGCGAGTTCGGCGAGGGCGGCCCGGTCGACCGTGGGGTAGCCGAGCAGGACGTCGCGGGCGCCGAGGCGGACCAGCCAGACGGCCTCGCGCAGCGAGTAGGCCATGATGCCGGCGAATCCGCCCTGGGCGGTGAGGTCGGTGCCGAGGACGCGTTCGAGGACGGCGCGGCAGCGCACGGACTTGCTGGCCACGCGGATCGCGACGCCGTTCGCCCGGCGGACCAGGTCGTCGGCATTGGCATCGAGGGCGGCCAGGTCGAGGGCGGCCAGCGGCGGATCGAGCTCGGCGGTCGCCGCGTGCAGATCGTGCAGCGAGGTCGGGGAGGTCACCCGACTACTGAACCACCTATTTGGTCAGTCGTCCAGCATTGTTGGGGGTCAGACTTCGACGGCCTTGAGGGTCAGGCAGCCGACCAGGTCGTCGATGACGACCAGGGTGGTCTCGTCGTTGCCGTCGGCGAGCCAGCGCAGCACCGCGCCGTAGAGCACCGACACGAGATAGGAGGCGACCGAGTCCAGCGGTTCGATCCACTGGGTGCCCGAGCGCTGTGCGCAGAGCCCGAGGAAGGCCACGGCCTCCTCGTCCATCTGCCGGAACATCGCGGCCGCGGCCGGATCGCCGACCGTCTCACCCGTCGGCGACCAGCGCTGCCGCAGGGTCTGCACGGCCGATTCGTAGGCGGCGACCTGCCGGGCCGGGGCGGCCTTCACCAGCGGCCAGTAGGCGCTCATCCCGGCGTGCAGGAATACCCGCAGGGCCCGCAACCCGGTGACGTCGATACTCGCGGCGGCCTGCTCGACGGCGTGGCAGATGGCTGGCCGCAGCGGCGCTTCGGTAAGTTCAAAACTGGCGCTCAACGACAACTCCTCGGCAACAAATTTCGCTGCCCGCGTCGATGCGAGCTCTGTAGACAGGTCACTCGATGACCGATCGTCCTATCCAGCGAGCTCGATCTTAGAAGGTTTTCTGGATTCACGAACTGGTTCTCCCGCCATTTTCAGACTGAAAGATTGTTTTGTTATCCGAATGCGACCTTATGTAAAACCGACCATACGGCCTGAATTTGATCACATTCCAAAACATCCGACGCCCCCACGCGCCGAAAACCACATACTTGGTCAATCGTACAAGTCAGCGTCCGCTCGACCCCGAGCTGTGGGGGACAACACAACGACACCTCGCGAAACGGACACGACACACTGCGTGTCCGTTCCGCGAACTCGGACGCGCCACGCCCGGTGCCACCGATAACCTGGTCAAGTGACTCTCTCCCCCTCTGCCGACCAGTTCGCCATCAGCGGCACCTTCAACTTCCGCGATGTGGGCGGGCTGCGCACCGTCGACGGCGCCACCACCCGCCCCGGCATCCTGCTGCGCTCGGCCCAGCTGAGCGGCCTCGACGAGCGGGGCCTGGCCACCCTGCGCGAGCTGCGGGTCACCGATGTGCACGACCTGCGCGGCCGCGCCGAGATCGACCACATCGGCCACGACACCCTCCCCGACGGCGTGCGCCTGCACATCACCCCGTTCGACTCCCGGATGGACGACGCGCCCCCGCACGAGGCGCGGACCAGCTCGGCCCGCACCCACATGATCGAGGTGTATCGCCACTTCCCCACCCTGCCCGAGGCGCACACCGCCATCACCCGGCTGGCCGGCTCCATCATCGCCGGTGACGGCGCCGCGCTCGTGCACTGCGCGGCGGGCAAGGACCGCACCGGCTGGGCGGTCGCGACGCTGCTGCGCGCGGTCGGCGTCACCGAGGAGGCGGTCTACGCCGACTTCCTGGCCAGCAACGACGCGGTCGAACCACTACGCAGGCTGCTCGAACCCAAGATCTCCGACGGCAACGCGCTCTCGGTCGACCTGCTCGGCGTGCACGCCGAATACCTGCGCACCGCCGACGCCACGGTGCGCGAGAAGTACGGCGACACCGAGGGCTACCTGGCCGAGATCGGCCTCACCGGCACCCTGCGCGCCGACCTGCGGGAGTGTCTGGTCTGACTAGAGCCCGCTGACCCGACGCGGCTCGGCGCGGACCAGGCCGTCGGCGTCGATGCTCACCAGATCGCCGGTGTGGAACCAGGTTCCGCTGAAGCGGGTGCGCGAGGCGGTGGGGTCGTTCCAGTAGCGGCGGCTGACATTCGGCCCGCGGCACAGCAATTCGCCGCGGCCTGCCGTCGCCTCGGGGCCCGACAGCGCCAATTCGGTGCCGCCGAAGGCGAATCCCAGGGTGGAGCCGGTGTCGGCGAGGTCGGTGTCGTCGACCATCAGGCCGATGCCGCTGGTCTCGGTGGCACCCCACACCGACCACTGTCTGGCGGCGGGGAACAGCTCGCGCAGGGCGGCGGTGAGGGTGGCCGGGGCCGCGGCGGCGGCGCGCTCGGAACGGTGACAGGCCTTGCTGATCCGCCGGACCGCCGAACCCGCCCGGCGCACAGCGAGTTCCGGTAGCAGCCCGGCGAAGATCCGTGGTGTCGCCGAGACGGTGTCGATGCGTTCGGTGATCAGCACGTCGGCGAGATCACGCGCGGTGGGGGCGAGCACCACCGTGCCGCCGACGGCGAAGGTCGGCAGCAGCTGGTCGACGCAACCGCTGGCGTGTGCGAGCGGCAGCAGCACCAGATTGCGCAACCCGTCGGCGGGCAGGCCGAGCGCGCCGACCACCGAAGACACTGCCGAGAGCAGATTCTCGTTGCTCAGCTCCACCCCGGCCGGCACCGGCTGCCGCGCAGCGGTGCCGGTGTAGCAGAGCAGGGCCGGGTCGTCGAGAGCGGCGCCGTCATCGATGAAGGCGGTGCCGTCGGGCAGCGGGCCATCGGGGCCGAGCACGAAATCGGCACAGCTGTCGGCGATCACGCGCGCGGCGACGGCCGCGGGCAGGGCGTCGGGCACCAGCACCGGCACCGCGCCGGACAGCAGCGCGCCGAGGAACGCCTGCACCCAGCGGACGCTGGTCGGCATGTGCACCGCGACCCGGTCGCCGTAGCCGATGCCGTGCGTCTGCAGCCCGCCCGCGATCCGCGCGGCGCTGTGCCACAGTTCGCGATAGGTCAGCCGCGGGCCGCCGACCTCGACGACGGCCTCGCGGCCGGTGAACGCGTGCACCCGCAGGTCGAGCAGCTCGGTGAGCGCGGGGCTGAGATCGCCGTAGCGCAGCACGCCGTCGGAACCGCGGCGCAGTGGCCCGGCCGCACAGTGCGCGGGGAACTCGATGATGGTCGCGCCCGGTTCGTGCTCGCTGTGACCCATCCGGACCTCCACGTACGTCGATGCAGCACCGCACCTGAACTATATGACGTGGATCACATACCTGTCAGGCACTCGGCGCGCTCACTCGCCGCGATAGGTCGCCTTACCTGGCCCGATCTCGAGGAAACTGCGCACCGCGCCCCGCAGGTCCTCGGTCGCGAACAGCGCGCCGGAGACCTCGGGGGTCACCGAATCCGCGTGCGCCACACCGCCGGAACGCCACGCCTCGATGATCTGCTTGGTCGCCGCGTGCGCCCGGGTCGGGCCATCGGCCAGCCGGGTGACCAGTGCCAGCGCCGCGGGCGCGAGGTCATCGTGCACGGCGTTGACCACGCCCCACTCGGCCATGGTCGCCGCGTCGTAGAGGTCGGCGGTCATCACGAACTCCCTGGCCCGGCCCGAACCGGCGCGCTCGGCCAGCCGCTGTGGGCCGCCCATCGACGGTGTCAGCCCGACCACGGTCTCCACCAGCCCGAACTTGGCCTTCGGGGCGGCCAGGATGATGTCGCAGGCCAGCGAGATCTCGAAGGCCGCGGTCAGGGTGAGCCCGTGCGCGGCGAAGACCACCGGGCAGGGCAGCGCCTCGATCGGGTGGATGATCTGCTCGAACAGCTCACGCCACAGCTGCGCGCCCTCCTCGACGCTGCGCCCGTCGAAGATGTTCACGTCGACCCCGCCGGAGACGACCTTGCCCTCGGCGTTGATCAGTACCGCACGCGGCGGTTCGGCGGTCACCGCGGCGAGATCGGCGATCAGCGAGTCGATCAGCGCGCGGTCGAACAGGTTCAGCGGCGGGTGGGCCAGGGTGATCGTGGCGATCTCGGCACCGGCTTCGGTGAATTCGCGCGTCAAACGGGTCGGCTTCGTATCACTCATCCGGTCAGCGTAGAACCCGCGGAACCCCGGGGTGTCGGTGGTCGTTGGCATGATGAGCTGTCCAGCACGGAAGTGCCCTACAGTTTCGACTCGTCGGGCGAAGAGGAGGACGACGCCGTGTTCAAGAACGCGATCGAAAAGGCCGTGGTCGATGTACTCGACACCGGTTCCAAGCTGCAGGCGCCCGCGGTGCGCCGCTACGTCGAATTCCTTCGTGAACGTCATCCGGGTGAGAATCCCGCCCAGATCGTGGCCCGGCTGGAAAAGCAGTATCTGCTCGCGGTCACCGGCAGCGGCGCGGCCGTCGGCGCCACCGCCGCCTTTCCCGGTGTCGGGACGGTGGCCGCGCTGGGCGCCGTCGGCGCGGAGACCGCGTTCTTCATGGAGGCCTCGGCCCTGTTCACCCTCGCCCAGGCCTATGTCCACGGCATCGAACCGGAGAACAAGGAGGCCAGGCGCGCGATGGTGCTGGCGGTCGTGCTCGGTGACACCGGCATCGCGATCGTGCAGAAGGGCCTGAGCACCTCGTCGAAGAACTGGGCGGGCGCGCTGGCGGGCAAGGTGCCCGGTATCTCCGCGATCAACAGTTCGCTGCTGCAGCAGTTCATCAAACGCTTCATCACCAAACGCGCCGCGCTGATGGCGGGCAAGATCCTGCCCGCGGGCATCGGCGCCGCGATCGGCGGCGCGGGCAATCGCGCGCTGGGCAAGGCCACGATCGACAACGCGCACAAGGCCTTCGGTCCCGCCCCCGCTCGCTGGGCCACCCCGCTGCACAACGTGATCGACGCCGACCCGCTGCCCGCACTCGGTGCCGCCGTGATCGATACCGAGGTGAAGAGCAAGTGAGCGCCCCCCGCGGTGACGCCGTCCGGGTACGCGGTGTCGGTAAGCAGTTCGCCCAGGTCAGCGCGGTGGAAGGCATCGATTTCAGGGTGCCCGCCGGTGCGGTGACAGCGCTGGTTGGGCCGACGGGCGCCGGCAAGACCACGGTGCTGCACCTGGTGCTCGGCCTGCAACAGCCGAGCAGCGGCAGCGTCGAACTGGATCTGCCGGGGCGCGGTCCCGCCGCGGTCGGTGGCGTGCTGAGCCCGCGCGGGCTGCATCCGGCCCGCACCGTGCGCGCTCAGCTGGACTGTTACGCGCCGGTCGTCGGGGTCTCGCGGCGCCGCGTCGCCGCGGTACTCGAGCACACCGGGCTCGCCGCGGTCGCCGATACCGTTGTCGCCCAGCTGCATCCGGCCCAGCAGACCCGGCTGGCAGTGGGCATCGCACTGCTCGCCGATCCCCCGCTGCTGGTACTCGACGACCCGTTCGCCGACACCCACGGCATCGAACGCACGTGGGTGCAGGAGCTGCTGCGCGGGCACGCCAACCGCGGCGGTGCGGTGCTGGTCGGGGCGAGCACCCTCGCCGATGTGGTCGCGGTGGCCGATCAGCTCGTCGTGCTGAGCGAGGGCGCGGTCGTCTGGCAAGGCACGCCGGCCAAGCTGCGCCGCGGGCACCCCGATCGCCTGGTGATCGCCGCCCAGCCCTCGATCGCGCTGGCCACCGCGCTCGCCGCGCAGGGATACACCGACGCGGTGATGCGCCCCGACGGCAGACTCGCCGTCGCCGAGGCGAGCGAGGCCACCATCCGGTCGGTCGCCGAGGCCGCGCAGGTGCGCATCGGCAGCATCGTGTCCGACCCGATCCACCCCGACCGGGTACTGGCCTCGCTGACCAAACCGCGCAGGCACCCGCACCTCGCCCCGACCCCGCCGGTGAATCCCACCCCCGGATTCGCGCCGGCGCCGACCTCGTATGGGATGCCCCGATGACCGCTGTGCTGCCCGCCGACCTCCTGCCCGGTGCCGACACCGAGGCGCGCAAGATCGTCGCGGGCCCGCACGTGCGGCTGCTGCTGGGCACACCGGTGGCGCTCGCGCTGATCGGCACGCTGATCACCGCGCTGATGTCCGGGCCCGCCGATCCGGCGGGTCAGCCCGCGACCGGCGCCGCCACCATCGGTCTCTACCTCGGGATGATCGCGGTGTTCGTCGCGGCCGCGGTGCTCGGCATCACCGCCACCGGCGGGGAGTACCGGCACCGGACCATGGCGCTGTCGGTGCTGCTCGCCCCCGACCGCGATCGTCTCGTCACCGCGAAGTACCTCGCCACCGCCGGGTTCGCCCTCGCGCTGGCGGTGGTCGCCGAGCTGGTGAGTTTCGCCGTGCTGCTGGCCGCAGGGCGCGGCAAGTTCGAGCTCGGCTGGCAGCTGTTCGAGGTGCTCGGGGCCGGGCTGCTGGTGGCGGTGTGCTGGGCCGTGCTCGGCGCGGGTATCGGGCTGCTGCTGCGCACCTTCACCGGCGCGGTCTGGCTGGTGCTGGGCTGGGCCTTCGTTCTCGAACCGCTGATCTGGCTGGTGGCCAAGGGCTTCGGGGCCGGTGGCCTCGCGGCGATCCTGCCCGTCTCGGCCACCGTCGCCGGTGTGAGCGCAGGCTCGTTCTCCGACGCTGCGGTCTTCGCGCCGACCCCGGCCGCGCTGGTGGTGCTGCTGCTGTGGACCGCCGCCGTCGGCGCGGCGGGGTGGTGGGACCTGCGCACACGCGACCTGTAGTGGGGGCCGAGGCGGGCTGGATCCGCAGGCTCTGGCGGCTGTGCCTGGGCCATCCCCGGCTGCTCGCCGGCATCGCGGTGTCGGTGCTGGCCGGTGCGGTGGTCGCGATCGCGGCGCCGCTGGCCACCAAACGCGCGGTCGACGCCGCCCAGGCAGGCGATACCGCTGTCATCGGCGGCGCCGCGGCGCTGCTCGCGGTCCTGGCCGTCGGCCGCTTCGCCGCCACTTTCGCGCGCAGGCTCTGGGCGGGCAAGCTCTCGCTGGAGGTCCAGCACCAGCTGCGGGTCGCGCTGCTGGCCGCCCTGCAACGACTCGACGGCGCAGGCCAGGACACCATCCGCACCGGTCAGGTGGTGTCGCGCTCGATCACCGACCTGCAATTGGTGCAGGGCCTGCTGGCGATGGTGCCCTGGTCGGGCCTGGCGGTGCTGCAGTTCGTGCTGTCGGCGGTGGTGATGGTGTGGCTGAGCCCGCCGCTGGCGCTGGCCGCACTGCTGGTCGCGCCCGCCCTGGCGGTGGTCGTGCTGCGGCTGCGCCCCCGGCTCTACGCGGCGACCTGGTCGGCCCAGCAGCGCGCCGCCGACCTGGCCGAACACGTCGAACAGACGGTCACCGGCGTGCGCGTGGTGAAGGGCTTCGGGCAGGAGGCCCGGATGGTCGACGTGCTCGAGGACCACAGCCGCACCCTGTTCGCCGAGCGGCTGCGCGCGGCCCGGATCAATGCCCGCTTCGCGCCGGTGGTGTCGGCGCTGCCGCAGGCCGGGCTGGTCGCGGTGATCATCGTCGGCGGGGTGCTGGCCCGGCACGGCGCGATCGGCGTCGGCACCTTCCTCGCGTTCACCGCCTATCTCGCCACGATGACGTCCTCGGCGCGCACCATCACCTCGGTGGTGATCATGGGCCAGCTCACCAAGGCCGCCGTGGACCGGGTGTTCCAGGTGATCGACGCCGCCCCGGTGCTGGTCGACCCGGACGCGCCGGTCGAGCTGCCGCCGGGACCGCTCGGCATCGACTTCGAGGCGGTCCGGTTCGGGTTCGACCCCGAGCAGCCGGTGCTGCGTGAGCTCGACCTCACTGTGAAACCGGGCGAGACGGTGGCGATCATCGGCCCGGCCGGGTCGGGCAAGTCGACGTTGTCGCTGCTGCTGCCCCGCTTCTACGCACCCGACGCGGGCCGGATCAGCCTGGTCGGCGCCGACGGCACCCGCGCCGATCTGGCCGAGCTGCGCGCCGAGGACCTGCGCGGAGCCCTCGGCGTGGTCTTCGACGACCCGTTCCTTTTCTCCGACACCATCGCCGCCAATATCGCCCTGGGCCGTCCCGAGGCCACCGACGCCGAGATCAGGGCCGCCGCGACCGCGGCCGCCGCCGACGCCTTCATCGCCGAACTGCCCGAGGGCTACGACACCGTCATCGGCGAGCGCGGTCTGACCCTCTCGGGCGGCCAGCGCCAGCGCATCGCCCTGGCCCGAGTGCTGCTGACCCGCCCGCGCGTGCTCGTCCTCGACGACGCCACCTCCGCGGTCGACGCCGTCACCGAGGCCGAGATCTTCCGCAGGCTCCCCGACCCGGGCGGGCGCACCACGCTGATCCTGGCCCATCGCGAGTCGACGCTGGCCCAGGCCGACCGCGTGATCCGGTTGCCCGCCCCCGCGGGCTCGACCGTGCCGACGGCACCGGCCACCGACAAACTGCGCACCGACGCCGGCAAACCGCGGTCGATGTCGGCCACCTCGACCGAGCTCAGCGAGACCCCCGAACTGCGCGCCGCCGTCGCGGCCCTGCCACCGGCGACCGAAGCGCCGCGCCTGCCCGGTGACCTGCGCGCACCTCTGCCCGGCTTCGGCCTGCGCGCCCTGCTGCGGCCGGTGCGTGGTCTGGTGCTGGCGGTGATGGCCTTGCTCGCCGCCGAGGCGCTGATCGGCGTCGCCTTCCCGCCGCTGGTCCGCTACGCCATCGACACCGGCGTCACCGCGGGTGACGGCACCGCACTGGTCATCGCGGCGGTCGCGGGGATCGGGCTGGTACTGGCCGGGTTGGTCGTGGGCGCGGCGGTCACCGTGCTGACCGCGCGCACCGGCGAACGGGTGCTGTTCGGCCTGCGGGTCCGCAGCTACGCCCAGTTGCAGCGGCTCGGCCTGGACTTCTACGAGCGCGAACTGTCCGGACGGATCATGACCAGGATGACCACCGACGTCGACGCGCTCTCGACGTTCCTGCAGACGGGTGTGGCGACCGGGCTGGTCGGGGTGATCACGCTGGTCGGCGTCGCCGCCGGCCTGGTCTTCATCGACGCGAGTCTGGCGCTGGTCGTGCTGGCCACGGTGCCGCCGATGCTGCTGGCCACGCTGGCGTTCCGGCGGGTCTCGTCGAGCGCCTACACCGTCTCCCGGGAGCGGGTCTCGGTGGTCAACGCCGATTTCCAGGAGAACATCGCCGGTCTGCGCGCGGTGCAGGCCGCCCGCAACGAACCGGTCGCGGCCCGGCGCTTCGCCGAGTACTCGCACCGCTACCGCGACGCGCGCGTCCGCGCCCAGCGCGCGATCGCGGCCTACTTCTCCTTCGGCCTGGCCTGGGCCGACCTCGCCCTGGCGGTGGTGGTCTATCTGGGCGCCAACGCCGTGGCCGAGGGCCGGACCACCACCGGCACACTCGTCGCCTTCGTCCTCTATCTCGGGTTGCTGTTCAGCCCGATCCAGGAGCTGTCGCAGGTGTTCGACGGGTATCAGCAGGCCAGGGTCGGGTTGCGCCGTATCGGCGAGCTGCTGCGCACCGAGTCCTCGATCGCCGCCGATCCGCCCGACGCGGTGCCTGTCGACCGGCTCGACGGCGAGATCGTCTTCGACGAGGTCGCCTTCCGCTACCCGGGCGCCAACGCGCCGGCGCTCGACGGCGTCTCCTTCACCGTCCCCGCGGGCGCCACGCTGGCGCTGGTCGGCGCGACCGGGGCGGGCAAGTCCACCATCGTGAAGCTGCTGGCCCGCCTCTACGACCTCCCCGACGACCCGGCGGCGGGCTCGATCCGCGTCGACGGTGTCGATCTACGTAAATTTGTGCTCACCGAGTACCGGCGGCGGCTGGGAATTGTGCCCCAGGAAGCTCACTTGTTCACCGGTGACGTGGCGAGCAACATTGCATTCGGGCAACCTCTCGCCTCGGCAGGCGACATCCGTACCGCGGCCAACACCGTCGGAGCAGGGGCGATGATCGACGGATTGCCCCGGAAAATGCGTCAGCCGGTCGGTGAACGCGGCCGCGGGCTCTCCGCCGGGCAGCGTCAGCTGATCGCGCTGGCCAGGGCCGAACTGGTCGATCCCGACCTGCTGCTGCTCGACGAGGCCACTTCTACCCTCGACCCGGAAACGGAGGCATCGGTGCTGGTAGCGAGCCGTTCGCTGGCCCGCGGCCGGACCACCGTGGTGGTCGCGCACCGGCTGGCCACCGCGGCCCGCGCCGACCTGATCGGCGTCGTCGACGCAGGACGCATCATCGAATTCGGCACGCATCAAGAATTACTCGCCCACGGCGGCCACTACGCACGACTCTGGGCGGCGGGCGCCGAAGCGGAGGGAATAGTGTCGGCGAGCGACCGGTCACCGGGTCAGTAGCAACATCGGTATGCCGCTGGGCATATGCTCGGTGAGGGCGCATCGGCAGCCATCCGCTGATACCCCTGCCGGGCACGTCACAAACGTCGCAGCGCGAAGAACGAAATGAGGCGAACACCAGCTGTGAGCAGCTCAACTTCCCAGTTCGGACAGAACCAGTGGCTAGTCGACGAGATGTATCAGAAGTTCAAACAGGACCCGTCCTCGGTCGACGCGAGTTGGCACGAGTTCCTCGCGGATTACACCCCGGAAGCGGCCGCCGAATCCGGTAGCAGCCCGGCACCGGTCCCCGCCGCCGCTCCGGCTCCCGCCGCCGCAGCTCCCCAACCCGCTCCCGCGCCGAAGCCGGCGCCTGCACCCGCGCCCAAGCCGACGACCGTGCGCGCGCCGCAGACCACACCTGCACCGGTGTCCAACGCACCGGCCACCACCGCGCCCAAGACCGTCGCCGCCGGCCCGGAGAACAAGGTGCTGCGCGGCCCAGCCGCCGCCATCGCCAAGAACATGTCGGCCTCGCTGACCATCCCCACCGCCACCTCGGTGCGCGCGATCCCGGCCAAGCTGATGATCGACAACCGCCTGGTGATCAACAACCACCTGGCCCGCACCCGCGGCGGCAAGATCTCGTTCACCCACCTGCTGGGCTACGCGATCGTGCAGGCGGTCAAGGCGTTCCCGAACCTGAACCGGCACTTCGCCGAGATCGACGGCAAGCCGAACTCGGTCACCCCGGCGCACACCAACCTGGGCCTGGCGATCGACCTCGTCGGCAAGGACGGCAACCGCTCGCTGGCCGTCGCCGCCATCAAGGGCACCGAGGACATGAGCTTCGGCCAGTTCCACACCGCCTACGAGGACGTCGTCCGCCGCGCCCGCGAAGGCAAGCTCACCACCGACGACTTCGCCGGTGTCACCATCTCGCTGACCAACCCGGGCACCATCGGCACCGTGCACTCGGTGCCGCGGCTGATGCCGGGCCAGGGCGCGATCATCGGCGCGGGCGCGATGGAGTACCCGGCCGAATTCCAGGGCATGAGCGACGAGCGGATCGCCGATATCGGCGTCGGCAAGCTAATGACGCTGACCTCGACCTACGACCACCGCATCATCCAGGGCGCCGAGTCCGGCGACTTCCTGCGCACCATCCACAACCTGCTGATCTCCGACGAGTTCTACGACGAGATCTTCCACGGCCTCGGCGTGCCGTACGAGCCGGTCCGCTGGCGCAAGGACATCAGCGAGCGCGGCGTCGACAAGAGCGCGCGCGTGCTCGAGATGATCGCGGCCTACCGCAACCGCGGTCACCTGATGGCCGACACCGATCCGCTGCGCCTGGTCAAGGACAAGTTCCGCAGCCACCCCGACCTCGATGTCACCGAGCACGGGCTCACCCTGTGGGACCTCGACCGCACCTTCAACGTCGCCGGCTTCCACGGCCAGGAGCGGATGAAGCTGCGCGATGTGCTGTCGATCCTGCGCGACGCCTACTGCCGCCACGTCGGTGTGGAGTACACCCACATCCTCGAGACCGATCAGCTCAAGTGGATCCAGGAGCGGGTCGAGCAGAAGCACGTCAAGCCGACGGTCGCCCAGCAGAAGTACATCCTGAACCGGCTCAATGCCGCCGAGGCGTTCGAGACCTTCCTGCAGACCAAGTACGTCGGCCAGAAGCGGTTCTCGCTCGAGGGCGCCGAGGCCGTCATCCCGATGATGGACGCCACCATCGACCAGTGCGCCGAGCACGCGCTCGACGAGGTCGTCATCGGCATGCCGCACCGTGGCCGCCTCAACGTGCTGGCCAATATCGTCGGCAAGCCGTACTCGAAGATCTTCACCGAGTTCGAGGGCAACATGAACCCGGCGGCCACGCACGGCTCCGGCGACGTGAAGTACCACCTCGGCGCGCAGGGCCAGTACCTGCAGATGTTCGGCGACAACGAGATCGAGGTCTCGCTCACCGCGAACCCCTCGCACCTGGAGGCGGTCGACCCCGTCCTCGAGGGCCTCGTGCGCGCCAAGCAGGACCTGCTGAACAAGGGCGACGGGCCCGAGGGCTTCTCGGTCATGCCGCTGATGCTGCACGGTGACGCCGCTTTCGCCGGTCAGGGCGTGGTCGCCGAGACGCTGAACCTGGGTGGCCTGCGTGGCTACCGCGTCGGCGGCACCATCCACATCGTGGTGAACAACCAGATCGGTTTCACCACCGCGCCGGAGAACAGCCGCTCCACCGAGTACTCCACCGACATCGCGAAGTTCATCGGCGCGCCGATCTTCCACGTCAACGGTGACGACCCGGAGGCCTGCGACTGGGTCGCGCGCCTGGCGGTCGACTTCCGGCAGAAGTTCCGCAAGGACGTCGTCATCGACCTCGTCTGCTACCGCCGCCGCGGGCACAACGAGGGCGACGACCCCTCGATGACCCAGCCGGAGATGTACGACATCATCGACACCAAGCGTTCGGTCCGCAAGGCCTACACCGAATCGCTGATCGGCCGTGGCGACATCTCGCTCAAAGAGGCCGAGGACGCGCTGCGCGACTACCAGGGCCAGCTCGAGCGGGTGTTCAACGAGGTCCGGGAGCTGGAGAAGTACGTTCCGGAGCCGTCGGAGTCCGTCGAGGACGACCAGAAGGTGCCCGCGACCGTGCAGACCGCGGTCGACAAGTCGGTCCTGCAGCGCATCGGCGACGCGTTCAACACCCCGCCGGACGGTTTCAACGTGCACCCGCGCGTCAAGCCGGTGCTGGAGAAGCGTCGCGAGATGGCCTACGAAGGCAAGGTCGACTGGGCCTTCGCCGAACTGCTGGCCTTCGGCTCGCTGATCGACCAGGGCCACGATGTGCGCCTGACCGGTCAGGACTCGCGTCGCGGCACGTTCACCCAGCGCCACTCGGTCATCATCGACCGGATCAACGCCGACGAGTACACCCCGCTGCACAACATCGGCTCGGAGAAGCCGGGCTGGTTCGCGGTGCACGACTCGGCGCTGAGCGAATACGCGGCGGTCGGCTTCGAATACGGCTACTCGCTGGGCAATCCCAACGCCCTGGTGCTGTGGGAAGCCCAGTTCGGTGACTTCGTCAACGGCGCGCAGTCGATCATCGACGAGTTCATCTCCTCCGGCGAGGCCAAGTGGGGCCAGCTCTCCGACGTGGTGCTGCTGCTGCCGCACGGCCACGAGGGCCAGGGTCCCGACCACACCTCGGGCCGCATCGAGCGCTTCCTGCAGCTGTGCGCCGAGGGCTCGATGACCGTCGCGGTGCCGTCCACCCCGGCGAACTACTTCCACCTGCTGCGCCGCCACGCGCTCGACGGCATCCGTCGTCCGCTGATCGTCTTCACCCCGAAGTCGATGCTGCGCAACAAGGCCGTGGTGTCCGACATCAAGGACTTCACCGAGTCGAAGTTCCGTTCGGTGTTCGACGAGCCCACCTACGAACAGGGCATCGGCGACACCGCCAAGGTCAAGCGCATCCTGCTGACCTCGGGCAAGCTCTACTACGAGCTCGCCGCGGAGAAGGCCAAGCACAAGCGCGAGGACGTGGCCATCGTCCGGGTCGAGCAGCTCTACCCGATCCCGACGTACCGCCTCAACGAGGCACTGGCCAAGTACCCCAACGCGACCGATATCGCCTGGGTCCAGGAGGAGCCCGCCAACCAGGGCGCGTGGCCGTTCTTCGGCCTCAACCTCCCCGAGGTCCTGCCCGACCACCTGGGCAAACTCCGCCGCATCTCCCGCCGCGCCATGTCGGCCCCGTCTTCGGGTTCGTCGAAGGTGCACGCGGTGGAACAGGCCGAGATCATCGCCGAGGCCTTCGAGCCGACCGCGTAACTTCTCGCACCACAACGGCCGGCGCCGGGCGGATCACCACGATCCACCCGGCGTCGGCCGTTTCCACGCGCGAGCGTTTTTGTGTACACACTCAGGTGTACGCTTGATGGATGGACGATCAGCTCAGCATCCGAGAGGCGCGGGCCCAGTTGCCCGCCGTCGTCACCGCCGCGGCGCAGGACGGGCACGTCACGGTGATCACTCGCGCGGGTGAACCCGCTGCCGCGGTGATCCCGCTGTTCATGCTCGCCAAGCTCGAAGAATGGGAAGACGAGCAGTTGGGCCGCATGGCCGAGGCAGCCCTCGCCGAAGAGGGTGAACCAGCCAACATCACGCTGGGCCAAATGATGGACGAGATCCTCGCCCACGGCCATGAAGGCGCAGTGTGAAGTACGAGTTCTGCTGGACACCCGCCGCGCGCCGCGCGCTGCGCTCGATCCCGCAGCACGACGCCATCCGGCTGCTGACCGCTTTGACATTGCTCGGCGACGACCCGTATCGCCGCGACGGCGTGGACGTCAAAGCACTGTCCGGGCGTCCAGGATTCCGGCTCCGAGTGGGCAACTACCGCTTGGTGTACGAAGTAGACGACGGCAAACTGATCATCCTCGTGGTCACTGCCGGTCACCGCCGCGATATCTACGAGTAGCGGCCGATACCGCGCAGCCGGTCGACTTACGCTGGAGCGCACGGTGCGTCCGACAGCGTCAATCGAGCGCGCATTCCCATCACTCGAGCACTGCGTGCCCCTTCGAGAGTTCCCCGGTGGCGCCGTGACCAAGACTTGTTGCCATCCGACGAACCTACGCCCGCCGGTCGGGCCGTACATGTACGCCATACGGCGCACCTAGAGATAGGAATCGTCACCGATCCCGAGCGGGTGATCCCCGAAGTCGTGTTGGTCGCCGACACACGCGCCAACTCCCGGTCGCTGCGGAAGAACGCCTCGGCACTGTGGCCGTCGTTCACGACCTTGGCGAGCACGGTGACCGCCAGACCGCGGTAGGAGACCGAGCAGTGATGACTCGAATACGGATCGGAGTCACCGGATTCGGTGTGCGCGGGCGATTCGGGCGCCGGACCGCCGAGCTGTTCGAGGGCGGGCAGGTCGAGCAGCTCACAGGCGTTCGCGACGCTCTGTGTGGTGTAGACCCGGGCCGGTTCGCCACGGATCAGGTCGGTCGTCGTCATGACGACCAGCAGGGCGACCGTGGCCACCGTCAGCACGGCGGTGAGCGCCCAGGGCAGCCTGCGCCGTATCCACGGCTTATCGGGCGACCCGGCCGCACCACGAACCGTGACCGCAGCGGCGGGCGAGCTGCTCGGGGACAGCGGCGCGGGTTCGAATACCCGGGTTGCCGCGGCGGCGAGATCGGCACAGCGGGCGAATCGACCCTCGGGCCGTTTCGCCATCGCGGTCGCGATGACCGCGTCGATGGCGCGCGGCAGCTCCGGCCGGAGTTCGGAGGGGCGTGGCGGTGGCGCGCCGAGGTGCGCGGCGATGACGGCGGCCTGATCGCCGCGCGGGAAAGGTGTTCGGCCGGTGAGCAATTGATACAGCGTGCAGCCGAGGGAGTAGATGTCGGCACGATGATCCACCGTGCCCCCGTGGAACCGTTCGGGTGCGGCGTAGGCGAAGGTCGCCGCCATCCCGGACAGGGTGATGGTGTCATCGAGCGTGCGGGCGATACCGAAGTCGGTGAGCAGCGCCGTTTCCCGGCCCGCCGCATCACGTTCGACGAGCAGGTTCGCGGGTTTGACGTCGCGATGCAGCACACCCTGCTCATGCGCGAAGTCCAGCGCCGCGGCGGCGCCCTGGATCAGCGCAGGGCCCGGGCCGGGGTCAGCCCGCCGGGCTCGGCCTCGAGCAGACCGATCGCGTCCCCACCCGCGACGTATTTCATCGACAGCCACAGCACCGGATCCTGCGGACCGCTGCGATCGTAGACGGACACGATATTGGGATGCTCCAGCCGCGCGGCGACCGTCGCTTCACGCTCGAAGCCGTTGCGCGCCTTGTTGTCCAGCGACAGCCCGCTGCCCAGCACCTTGATCGCCACGCGGCGGTTCAGCCGCGGGTGCTCGGCGAGATACACCGCCCCCATCCCGCCGGTGCCGAGGAGCCGTTCGATCGTGTAACCGGCGAACAGTGTCCCGCGTTCCACCCCTGCCCACCTTCTACCGCCACCGTCCAGGACACGACACCGCTCGGCGCACCTGGGTCGGATCGAATCCAGGTGCCCACGATGGCCCGGGCAACTCACATCCCCTGATGGGCCCCCGATCACCGGGCTCGAAACCGTCGACGCGACCCGGCCGGACCGACGGACTGGCGTAATCGTGCAATCCAGCCGCGCCCAGTCGATATACCGACTGAGCCGCCCTCGATTGCACGATTACGCCAGCCCGCGGCACACCGACTGCGCACACCGAGGGCTCGGATCACACCGAAGCGCCGACGTCCGCGCGATCCGCGCGTCCAGCCGGTGCTGTAGAAGCGCCGCGAGATGGCCTACGCAGGCAAGGTCGACTGGGCCTTCGCCAGGCACCCAGGATTCCGGCTCCGAGTGGACAACTACCGCCCGACAGCGTCAAAAGAGGGCGCATTCCCATGACTCGATGGCTGAGTGCCCCTTCGGGAGTTCCCCCGTGCAGTACCGGTAGAGGAAAGCGGCGGCGCGGCTCTCTGCGTACTTCTCGTTGACCGGTTCGCCATCGTCGTCGAGTTCGAGAACATTGGCGAAGATCGCGAAACAGGTCTCCATCTGGGAAGGCGAGTCCTTCAGTTCATCCCAGTAGTTGATGCCCTCCAGCATCGGATAACCGACCGAACCACGCGCGACCCACCCGGCGAACCGGCGAATCGCCCCCGACGCGCCATGACCAAGATTCGTTGCCATCCAGCGAACCTATCCGGTGAGCCCGGACCCCGGCTCGGGGCAATCGGATGGAGCGCGGGTGGATCGCCGCACGAATGCGGTCCGTTCGCCGCACTCGATGGCTGTGGCGCGGGCCAGGCGAGCGCCACCGACGGCCGCCGGCACCGAATAACCGGTGGCCGCCGTGACCGCACCCGGATACGGTTCGTTCCTCGACAAGGAGGAGCGATGAGTACGACGACCCTGTGGCGGCCGACGGGACCGGACGAGCTGGCGCTGGTCGCCGCCGCGGGCTGGGCGGCCTGGCCGCCCCGGCTGCCTGACCAGCCGATCTTCTATCCCGTACTCAACGAGGCCTACGCGATTCTGATCGCCCGCGATTGGAACGTCCCTGCCTCCGGCGCCGGGTATGTGACCCGCTTCGAGGTCCGCACCACCTATCTCGCCAACTACGAAGTCCAGCAGGCCGGCGGTCGCGACATTCTCGAATACTGGATCCCCGCCGAGGATCTCGCCGAGTTCAACCGCAATATCGTCGGCACGATCGAGGTGGTCCGCCGGTTCCCGGACAACGCGCCACTGCCCGGGTGAGTCAGGTGGCGCGCGGCGCCGGTGCGGCGGTCCGGATGGCCGCGACCGCCGCGTGTGGGTCGTCGGCCCAGAAGGCGATGGCGCGCACCGTGACATCGCCCTGCGGAGTGGTGAAGCGGTGCGGTGCGGCGAGTTCCACCCGGACATTGGTCGAACTGCCGACGACGACCGCGAGCTGGCCGGTACCGGTGAGCTGCAATGATTTCGGGCCGTCGTAGGCGCGCAGGTCGTGGCGTACACCGCGGACGGCGGCCAGCGGGATGTCGAGGCAGGTCCGCCGCAGGTAACGCACGCGCAGGCGGCCCGGGTCGAGCACGTGTGGATACATGTGGTGCGCGGCGAGTATCCCGAGCATCCACACCGATCCCCAGACCCCGAGGACGACCGCGACGATCCGCACCGGCGCCCAGGGAATGAGCACGTGCACCGCGGGGATCTCCACCGCGCTGACCACGATGAACGCCCAGAGGATCGCCGACATCGCCCCCGCGTACCGAATCGGCGTTCCTTCCGCGATGTCGGGCCTGCGGGTGAGCGCTCGCGCGAGGCTGACCCAGATGTCGATTTCGAGCCGGACGAAGCCCCGTCCGAGCCGCATGATCGGGCGCATGATGCCCTCCTTTGCAATACAAATGCATTGTAAAGAGCGAGACGCACCGATAGCAATACGTTTGCATTGTGAAAAGATGGACCGATGCCGAAGCAGGTGGACCACAGCTCGCGCCGCGCGGCGATCAGTGACGCGGTGATGCGGGTACTCGCCCGCGACGGACTCGAGGCGGTCAGCGTCCGCCATGTCGCCGCCGAAGCCGACGTTTCCGCAGGTCAGGTCCAGCACTACTTCCCCACCAAGGACGCGATGATGGAGTACGCCGCGGGCACCATCGCCGAGCGGATCGCCACCCGCATCACCGCCGCCGGCCCCGACCCCGACCTCCACCAGCTGCTGACCGCCCTGCTCCCCACCGACGCGGACTCCGCGGCCGACGCCCGCAGCCTCATCGGCTACCTGGCCTTCGCCACCGTCCGCCCCCAGATCGCGGCCACCATGGCCACCAACGGCCGCGGCTTCCGCGACCACGTCGCCGGCCTGCTCCCCGCCCACCCCGACCCACACACCGCGGCCAACACCCTGCTCGCCCTCCTCGACGGCCTGTCCCTCCACGTCACCGTCGGCCAGATCCCCGCCGAAACCGCCCGCACCCTGCTGCTCAGCGCGATCGACGAGGCTACGGCCGCACGGCCGCACTGATCAGCAGTCGTTCGGTCAGACCGAGGCCGCGACATTCCGGCGCCCAGGTACAGAGCGCGGTGACCCGTCGAAAGGCCTCCCTTCGTGAAGCTCGCCCTCGGCGGTCAGACCTCGGCCGAGTCGTACCTCGTGTTCGACAAGATCCTCGACGCCGCCGCCAAGTCCGGCGCCGACGCGATCCACCCGGCGTAATCGTGCAATCCGGCCGCGCTCAGTCGGTATACCGACTGAGCTGTCCTCGATTGCACGATTACGCCGGGCCCCGGCGCACAAACTGCGCACCGAGAGATCCGGCTACACAGAAGCACCAACGTCCGAGCGGGCGGCGACGGCTCGGGCGGTGTCGGCCATCACCAATTCGGCATTGATCTGCGCCCCCGCCATGGCCCCGGCCGCCGCGGCCGCGCCGACCTGGGCCGACGGGTCGGTGGCATTACCCGCGATCCACACACCGGGCACCGAGGTGCGGCCGACCGGGTCGGCGGGGATGTGGTCGCCCATGCCGAAGGGGTGCGGTTCCGGGGTCAGGCCGAGATCGGCGAGGAAGGTGGCGCGGGTGTTCATGCGGGGAGCTACGACGAGCGCGTCGCGATCGACGACAGTGCCGTCGGCCAGGCGAACGCCGGTGATCCGGTCGGTCGCCAGCACTTCGGCGACTTCGCCCTCGACGATCCGGATGCCGCGGGCGGCAAGCTTTTCCGCGTCCTCGGGGCTCAGCGGGTCCGCTGTGTGGGCGAGGAAGACGATGTCGTCGCTGAGCTGACTGAACAGCAGCGCCTGATGGACCGACATCACACTGCTCGCGAGGATGCCGATGCGCTGGTCACGCACCTCCCAGCCGTGGCAGTAGGGGCAGTGCAGAACATCGTGACCCCAGCGTTCGCGCAGGCCGGGAACCTCGGGGAGTTCGTCGGCCAGGCCGGTCGCGACGAGGATCCGGCGCGCGGCGACTACCCGTCCGTCGTCCAGCGTGACTCGGAACTCGTGCCCCGGGCCCACCGGATCGGCAGCCACTCGCCGCGAATCACTGTCGCCCGCAGCGGCCTTCGGCTCACCCGCACCCGCAGCGGGCTCCGACTCCCCCACACCCGCAGCGGGCTCCGGTTCGCCTGCGCCCGCCGCGGTTCGGTCACCGGCCCGTACCCGATCGACGGTCACCACCCGACCCGGCACCACCTGCCCGCCGTACCCGCGTACCTCCGCGCGACCTCGTTCGAGTAGTTCCAGCGGCGGCATTCCTTCCCGTGCCAGCAGACCGTGCACCCCGTCGGCCGGTGCGTTGCGCGGGGACCCCGCGTCGATCACCAGCACCGAGCGCCGGGAACGCGCCAGCATGAGCGCCGCGTTCAGCCCGGCTGCCCCGCCGCCGATCACCACTACCTCGTACGAATCGTCCAGCTGTGTCATCTCGACCTCCTTCGCCGACCACCATGCATGCGAGCCGAACAAACTGGCAACCCTCTTTGCTGCTATGGCAAACTGGACGCATGGACGACCTCGAACAGACCCTCGACTCGGTCGGCCCCCGCCTGCGCGCCCTGCGCACGCAGCGCCGGACCACGCTGGCCGACCTCTCCCAGGAGACCGGCATCTCGGTCAGCACCCTCTCGCGCCTGGAATCCGGCGACCGCAAACCCACCCTCGAGCTACTGCTCCCCCTGGCCAAGGCGCACGGCGTCACCCTCGACGAACTCGTCGACGCCCCCGCCACCGGCGACCCCCGCATCCACCTGCGCCCGATCACCCGCCACGGCATGACCATGCTCCCGTTGACCAAACGCGCAGGCGGCATCCAGGCCTTCAAGATGATCATCGCCCCCGACGCCCGCGACCGCCCGAGCGAACCGCAGGTCCACGAGGGCTACGAATGGCTCTACGTCCTCAACGGCAGGCTGCGCCTGATCCTCGGTGACAACGACATCGTCCTCACCCCCGGCGAAGCCGCCGAATTCGACACCCACATCCCCCATTGGTTCGGCGCCGCTGACGACCACCCCGTCGAATTCCTCAGCCTCTTCGGCAAACAGGGCGAACGCGCCCACCTCCGCGCCCGCCCCCGCCGCAACGAACCGGACTGACCGGATCGCCTACCCGGCCGGGCGCCGGAGGAATTCGAGCGCGACGCGTTCGAACGCGTCCTTGGCTTCGGCCATCACCCAGTGCCCGCAGTTCGGGAACACGTGGACCTCGGCGTTCGGGATGAGACGCATAGGCACGAGCAGCATGTCCGGCGGACTCTGCCGGTCATTGATTCCCCAGGTCAGCAGGGTCGGACAGCGCACGGTGTGCAGCATCGACCAGTACGGAGCGAATTTCGCGGCCACCGCGCGTTGCGCCTCGAACGCCTTCGACCCGTACATCGCGGCCAAGGAGGCATGCGAGGCAGGATCTATCGCGGCTTGCCAGCGATCCTCGACGAGTTCCTCGGTCACCATCGAGCGGTCGTGAACCATGCAGTTGAGCCATCGCACGAGCTTGTCCCTGCTGGGCTCGTCGGCGAACTCCTGCAGCAACCGGGTGCCTTCGCTCGGCGCCGCGCTGAAGATGTTCGGCCCGACACCGCCGATCGCCACGAGCTTCGTGACGCGATCCGGCTGATGCATCGCGAGGTTGGCCCCCACCACCCCGCCCATCGAATTGCCGATCATGGCGGCGGACTCGATCCCGAGCGCGTCCATGAACCGCGCGACAGCGGCCCCGGCGGCGAGGACCGGATGCTGACCTGCCACCGGATCACTGATGCCGAAACCGGGGAACTCGAGGATGTAGCAGTGGAAGTGCTCGGCGAAGCTGGCGAGGTTCTTCCCGAAATTCTTCCAGCCGCTGACCCCGATCCCCGATCCGTGCAGCAGGATCAGCGGCTCGCCCGCGCCCGCTTCGTGATATCGCAGGACCCCCTCGTCGGTCGCGAGCTGCCGCCGTGTGCCTTCGTACGTGAAATCCATTCTCGCAGACTAGAACACGTTACAGAATCCAGCGCGGAGGTGCTGGTCCGCTGCCCGAGGCCGGGTGGGGGCCGGCCTCGGGTGGGGGGTCAGCCGAGGGTGAAGGTGGCGCGGCCGGAGATGTGTTCGAGTTCCTGGTGTTGGGGGAGTGAGTCGTCGGTGGTGACGATCCAGGCTTCGACGCGGCCGGCCCCGGGGCCCATGCCCATGCCAGTGATCACGCCGTCGGGGGCGTGCCGGAGCTCGCCGTTCTCGACGGCGTGGGACTGACCGTCGCTGTAGCCGGTGTCGAGATTGCGCCAGCGGACCGCGATCCGGTAGAGCTGGCAGGAATCGCCGGTCTGGGTGATCTCCACCTTGACGCCGAACTGGCCGGACTGCGGCTGGGGCACGGTCCAGGCGTTGATGATGGCCGCACAGTTGGCGCCGGGGGTGCGGCTGATGGTGGGCGTGAACTGGACTTCCGGGTCGGTGGGGAGCGCGGTGGCCGGGCCGGCGAAGCCGGCCGCGGCGGCCGCTGCCGCCAGCGTGACGACACCGGCGCGGCGCAGCAGCGAGGACTTGCGATCAGTGCTGTTCGTGAGAGTCATGTCTGGTAATTCGCGCCGCGCCGGAGCGCCGTTATCGATCGACGGTCTCAATTGGATAACCGAAATCCCAAGGGGCCCAATACTTTTGGGGTCTTGCTCGGCGATGCCGGCATTCCGCGGCCAGCACTGTTCATCGGTGTCGCAACATCCGCTGTGTCGTACCGCCCGGCCATCCCGTTAGCAGAAATCGCGCAACGCGCCCGGATCAGCGGACAGCCGCGGCGCACCCCGCACAGTCGTATCCTGAGCCGACCAGCACTGCCGACGAGGAGGGCAGATGGGCGCCGAACGATCCCCGCGCGCGAGCCGGCTCCGGTTCACCGCGACGGTCCTGCTCCTGCTGCTCACCGGCGTGCTCGTCGTCGCGTCGATCCTGGCCCGCTACCTCCGCTCCGACCTGCTCGACACCGACAGCTATGTCGCGACGGTGGGTCCACTGGCCGCCGAACCAGCCATCCAGGACGCGGTCACCGACCGGGTCACCACCGCGATCGTCGACCGGATCGATATCGAACGCCTGACCACCGACCTCACCGACGCCCTCGCCGGCGACCGCGCCGAGGACACGCCGCGACTGCGCGCCGCCCTGAACAGTCTGCCGCTGCTGCTCAGCAGCCAAACCGAGGACCTGGTGCGCGAAACGACCGAATCGGTCGTGCGCAGCGACCGATTCGCCGAACTGTGGACCGCCGCCAACCGCGGCGCGCACACGGCCGTGGCAGGCGCGCTGACCGGTTCAGGCCCACTGACCGTCGACGACGAGGGCACCGTACGCGTCCCGCTCGACCAGGTGGTGGCCGCGGTGCAGGCGCGGCTGCACGAGCGCGGCTTCACCGTCACCGACGCATTGCCCACGGTGCAGGCCGAGATCGTCGTCCTGCGGGATCCGCGGATCGCGCAGGCCCAGCGGTGGACGCGCCTGCTCGACCGCGCCGCCGACCTGCTGCCGATCCTCGCCCTGCTCACCGCGATCGCGGCCATCGTGATCGCCCCGCGTGGCCTGCGCCGCCGCGCGGTGGTGCTGCACGGCGGCATTCTCGTCGGCGCCATGGCGCTGCTGGCGGTCGCGATCGCGATCGGCCGCGCCCGCTATCTGTCCGAGGTCCCGTTGCGCCCGGACGTGGCCGAACTGCTCTTCGACACCGTCGCCGACCCGGTGCGCGGCAGCCTGCGCCGCATCGCCGCCTATGGCGCCGTCCTGGTGATCGTCGCGATCCTGGCGGGCCCGTCCCGCCCGGCGACCGCGCTGCGGACCCGGATCACCGCGCTGCTCGGGCGCGGCGGCGCGGGATCCCGTTTCGCCGCGGCGAATTCGCGGCGCCTGAGCTGGGCCGTCGCCTTGGTCGCGGCGCTGATCCTGGTGTTCTGGAACTCGCCGTCGCTCACCGTCGTGGTGATCGTCGCGGCGCTGGCCTGCCTGGCCGTCCTGGTGCTCCAGGTGACGGCCCGCCGCTCAGTTCTGTAGCGCGGCGATCAGCGCCGGGCTCAGCGCCAGCGCGGGCAGCGACTCGACCAGCAGCTCGACCAATTGCTCACGGGTTACCGGCTTTTCGAGCATCCAGGTGAGGATGGTCTCCTCGACGAAGGCGATCCAGCCACGGATGGCGAGGGTGAGCCGGGCCAGGTCCGGGTCGCTGGGCGGCAGCGGCAGCTCGCTGACGATGAGGTCGGCGATGGTGGCCCTGGTGCTGTCGACGTAGCCCGACATCTCCGGGGTGATGCTGGCCGGGCCGCGCAGCACCGAACGGTAGGACGCCGAATGCTCGGTGACGTAGTCGACGAAGCGGTCGATCGAGTCGCGCAGCATGTCGAACAGTGACAGTTCCCGATTCGGGGCGATCGCGGCGTAGAACTCCTCGATCACGTGCCGGGCGATGGCCTCGTGGAACTCCTGCTTGGACGCGAAGTAGTGGAACAGCAACCCGCGCGAGATGCCTGCCTGCTTGGCGATGTCGTCGACCGCGATGTCTTCGAGCGAACGCTCGACCAGCATCTCGGCGCCGAGAGTGATCAGCTGCAGCCGACGCTCCTCCGGGCTGAGCCGGATGCGCTTGGTCTCGCCCGAAGTCCTGATGGTCACGCCGCCCATCGTAGCGCTACTGAACTTCATTCAATAACTATTGACTCCGACTCAATAGGACCGTACGCTGCTGTACATGAGTCGCAAGGTTACAGACAAAGTTGTCGACCGCAGCGCTGCCCGCCACATCAAGACGATCATCGTCGGCAGCGGGTTCGCGGGCCTCGGCATGGCCATCCGCCTGCATCAGCAGGGTCATGACGATTTCCTCGTGCTCGAGCGCGGCAGCGATGTCGGCGGCACCTGGCGCGACAACACCTACCCCGGTGCCGCCTGCGACGTGCCATCACACCTGTACTCGTACTCTTTCGCGCCGAACCCCGACTGGTCGCGCTCGTTCTCCAAGCAGGGCGAGATCCAGGCCTACATCCGCGGCGTCGCCGAGCGCAACGATGTGCTCGACAAGCACCTGTTCGGCTGCGATGTGCTCGGTATGCGCTGGAACGCCGAGACCACCCGCTGGGACATCACCACCAGCAAGGGCGAGTTCACCGCCGACACCGTCGTCTCCGCGGTCGGCGCTCTCTGCGAACCCTCGCTACCCGATATCAAGGGCATCAACGACTTCGCCGGCGAGATCTTCCACTCGGCCCGCTGGGACCACGACGTCGACCTGACCGGCAAGCGCGTCGCGGTGATCGGCACCGGCGCCTCGGCCATCCAGATCGTGCCCGCCATCGCGAGCAAGGTCGCCCACCTCGACCTCTACCAGCGCACCGCCCCCTGGCTGCTACCGCGCGTGGACCGCCCGTACCTGCTGCCCGAGCGCCTGGCGTTCAAGTACATCCCCGGCGTGCAGCGCCTCTCGCGCGCGGCCATCTACGCCGCCCGCGAGACCCAGGTGATCGGCCTGGCCAAGTACCCCGCGCTGATGAAGATCTTCGAGACGATCTCGCGCGGCAAGCTGCTCGCCGAGGTCCGCGACCCGGTCAAGCGCGCCCTGGTCACCCCGGATTACCGGATCGGCTGCAAGCGCATGCTGATCTCCAACGAGTACTACCCGGCCATCGACCGCGACAATGTCGAAGTGGTCACCAACGGCATCGCCGAGGTCAAGGCGGGCTCGATCGTGACCAAGGACGGCACCGAGCGCGAGATCGACGCACTGATCGTGGCCACCGGCTTCCACGTCACCGACTCCCCCGCCTTCGAGACCATTGTCGGGCGCACCGGGCAGACCCTGTCCGAGCAGTTCGACGAGGTCGGCCAGCGCGGCTACAAGGGCTCGGCCATCGAGAACTTCCCGAACATGTTCTTCCTGCTCGGCCCGAACGTCGGCCTGGGCCACACCTCGATGGTGTTCATGATCGAATCGCAGATCAACTACGTCGCCGACGCGCTGGCCACCATCGACAACAAGAACCTGAAGACCGTCGAGGTCAGCCCCGAAGCGGTGCGCGTGTACAACGCCGAGTTGCAGGACAAGATGGCCGACAGCGTGTGGATGAACGGCGGCTGCGCCAGCTGGTACCTGGACAAGCACGGCAACAACACCACACTGTGGCCCGACTTCACCTTCCAATTCCGTAGGCTGACCAAGAACTTCGACGTCGCGGCCTACAACACGACCACCTCGACCGACTCCGACACCGAACTGAAAGTGGTGGCAGCACAGTGAGCAAAGATGCTTACTTCACGAACAAAGTCTGTGTGATCACCGGCGCGGGCTCCGGCATCGGCCGGGCGCTGGCCGAGAACCTGGCTCGCCGCGGCGCCAAGCTGGCGCTGTCCGACATCGACGCCGAGGGCCTGGCCGAGACCGTGCGCATCGTCGAGGGGCTCGGCGCGCAGGTCAAGGCCGACCGGCTCAATGTCGCCGAGCGCGAGTCGTTCCTGCTGTACGCGGACTCGGTGAAGGCGCACTTCGGCGTCGTGCACCAGGTCTACAACAACGCCGGTATCGCCTACCACGGCGATGTCGTCAAGACCGATTTCAAAGACATCGAACGCATCATGGACGTCGACTTCTGGGGCGTCGTCAACGGCACCAAGGCGTTCCTGCCGATGCTGATCGAGTCCGGCGACGGCCACGTCGTCAACGTGTCCTCGCTGTTCGGCCTGGTCACCGTGCCCGGCCAGGCGGCCTACAACTCGGCCAAGTTCGCGGTGCGCGGCTTCACCGAGGCGCTCTACCAGGAGATGAAGATCTCCAACACCCCGGTCAAGGTCACCTGCGTGCACCCCGGCGGCATCAAGACCGCCGTCGCCCGCAACGCCACCTACGCCGAGGGCATCGACGGTGCCAACACCGCGTCGCTGTTCGACAAGTACCTGGCCATCCACAGCCCGGAGATGGCCGCGCAGACCATCACCGAGGGTGTGCGCAAGGGTCACGCGCGCGTGCTGATCGGCTGGGAGGCCAAGGTGCTCGATGCGAGCGTGCGCCTGCTGGCCTCGGGCTACAACCGGATCTCGGCCGTGGTCAACGGCCGCTTCATGCCGCACTGACCATGCGCGAGTTCACGATTCCGCTGCCGATCGCCCGCGCGGTGCTCGGCCCGGTCTTCCGGTTGACGCTCAATGCCCGGCTGCCGGTCGCGGTGCAGCGCGCCCTGCTCGACGCGGGCTCGGTGTTCCAGCTGATGCCCGAGGGCACGATCGTGCAGCACCTGCAGCTGGGCGGGCGAGCGGCCGAGCGGATCATCGCCGAGACCGCGATTTCGGGTTCGCGTACCCGCGCGGTCCCGCCCGAGCGCGCGGCGGGCGCGATCCTGTACCTGCACGGCGGCGGTTACGTGGTCGGTTCGCTGACCACGCACCGCTCGCTGGTCGCGCATCTGGCCAGGGAGAGCTCCTGCGCGGTGTACTCGCTGGACTACCGGCTGGCCCCCGAGCACCCGTTCCCGGCCGGCCTCGACGACGCCGAGGCCGCGTTCCTGGAACTGGTCGACAATGTCGGCTACCGGCCCGAGCAGATCTGCCTGGCCGGTGACTCGGCGGGCGGTGGACTGGCGCTGGCGCTGGCCCAGCGCCTGCTCGAGCGCCACGCCATGACCCCCGCCGCGCTGGGCCTGATCGCCCCCTGGGTCGATCCCACCCAGCCACCGGCCAAGGACCGCGACCTGGTGATCAACCGGGCGTGGTCGCAGGCGTGCGCCGCCCACTACCTGGGCGACGCCGCCGTCACCGAGCCGGGCTACGCCCCGCTGCTCGGCAACCTGATCGGCCTGCCGCCCACCTACGTGCAGGTCGACGTGAGCGAACTCCTGCACGATCAGTGCCGCCGGCTCGTCTCAGCCCTGCGTGGCGCGGGCGTGCACGTCCGCTTCACCGAAACCCGCGGCCTCTGGCACGTCGCGCAACTGCAGGCCGCGCTGGTCACCGAGGCCGCGATGGCTCTCAGCGAACTCGCGGAGTTCCTGCGTGAAGCAATTCAGCCGGTGTCGATAGACGATTTACGATAAAGCCTGCTGATGGGCAATTCGGGCGGCGATATCGCGACCCGCGCGAGAGTGTCGTAGATTACTGGCGAGTAGAACCCACCTGGAAGGGCACAGATGCGAGAGTTCGAAGTTCCGGCTTCCTACACCATCCCGGACGATGCGAACAATTCCGACAACGTCTTCCGCTTCGGTAAGGAAGCGCCGAACACGGTGTTGTTCAACGTTCCGAACGGCAGCGGCGGCTGGAACGACGTCACGGCGGCACAGTTCGAGAAGGCCGTCACCGGCGTGGCCAAGGGCCTGATCGCCGCAGGCATCGAACTGGGCGACCGGGTCGCCATCATGGCCTCCACCCGTTACGAGTGGACGCTGCTGGACTTCGCGATCTGGGCCGCCGGTGGCGTGACCGTCGCGATCTACGACAGCTCGGCCGCCGAGCAGGCCAAATGGATCCTGCAGGACTCCGAGACCAAGCTGCTCGTGGTCGAGAACGACAAGCACCGCGCCACGATCGCCGAGATCGAGGACGGCGCGCTGCCCGCGCTCGCCGAGACCCTGCAGATCGACAAGGGCGCGATCGACGAGCTCACCAAGCGTGGTGCCGACCTGGACGACGAGGTCGTGCACGCGCGCCGCAAGCAGGTCGGCGCGGCCTCCCCGGCCACCCTGATCTACACCTCGGGCACCACCGGCCGCCCCAAGGGCGTGCAGCTCACCCACGCGAACCTCTACGCCGAATCCCGCTCCGGCGGCATCGAGCTGAGCGCCTTCGTCGCCGAGGGCAGCAAGACCCTGCTGTTCCTGCCGCTGGCGCACGTGTTCGCCCGCGCGGTCGCGCTGATCGCCTTCGACTCCAAGGTGACCATCCGCCACACCGCCGACTGGACCACCCTGGTCGAGCAGTTCGGCGACTTCAAGCCGGACTTCATCCTCTCGGTGCCGCGCGTGTTCGAGAAGGTGTTCAACTCCGCCAAGCAGAAGGCGCACGACGGCGGCAAGGGCAAGATCTTCGACGCCGCGGCCGAGACCGCCATCGCCTACAGCGAGGCGCTGCAGACCAAGGGCGGCCCGGACCTGGTCCTCAAGCTCAAGCACTTCGTCTTCGACAAGCTGGTCTACGGCAAGCTGCGCGCGGCCCTCGGCGGCCAGTGCATCGCCGCGGTCTCCGGCGGCGGCCCCCTCGGCGCGCGCCTGGGCCACTTCTTCCGTGGCGTCGGCGTCACCATCTACGAGGGCTACGGCCTGACCGAGACCACCGCCGCGTTCACCGTGAACACCCCGTCGGCCATTCGCGTCGGCTCGGTCGGTCGCCCGATCCAGGGCCACGCGGCCAAGATCGCCGAAGACGGCGAACTGCTGCTCAAGGGCTCGGTCGTGTTCGACGGCTACTGGGGCAACGCCGAAGCCACCGACGAAGCGTTCGAAGACGGCTGGTTCAAGACCGGTGACCTGGGCGCCATCGACGAAGACGGTTTCGTCACCATCACCGGCCGCAAGAAGGAAATCCTGGTCACCGCGGGCGGCAAGAACGTCTCCCCCGCCGTGCTCGAGGACTCCCTGCGCGCGCACCCGCTGATCAGCCAGGTCATGGTCGTCGGTGACGGGCAGCCGTTCATCGGCGCGCTCATCACCCTCGACCCGGAGGCACTGCCGGGCTGGAAGGAGCGCAACGGCGTCGCCGCCGACACCGCGATCGAGACCCTCATCGAGAACCCGACGCTGGTCGCCGAGGTGCAGGCCGCGATCGACGAGACCAACAAGAAGGTCTCCAAGGCCGAGGCGATCAAGAAGATCCGTATCCTCCCGGTCGACTGGACCCAGGAGGGTGGCGAACTCACCCCGAAGATGTCGCTCAAGCGCGCCGTCGTCATGAAGCAGTACGAGGCAGACGTCAACAAGATCTACAGCTGAATTTTTGGCGGCTGGCGCCGCGGGGTTTTCGGCCCCTTGGGCCTCACTCCCGAGGGGCGATACTCCGGCTTCGCCGTTACGTCTCGCCCCTCGGGAGCGAGGCGGCCGAAAACCCGTAGTTGTTGGGTTGTGTGCTTGTGAGAAAGGCCGGTTGCGGGATATCGCAGCCGGCCTTTCTGCTGTTTGCTGTTAGAGGCGCTGGATCGCGAATTCGGCTGCGGTGAGGGTCATTCCGTTCAGGCTGTACAGGGTGTGCAGGGCGTTGGGCTGGCCGAGGGGGGAGCCGTCGCAGATGGTGTCGGCGGGGATGCACAGGTCGATGGTTTTGTCGGCATACGGGGCGCCGACCTCGACGGCGGGGGCGCCTGCATCGGACATGAAGCGGTTCGACGGTTTACCGAAGAGGGCGACGGCGGCGACATGCTCGGCGACCTCGGGGGGCATCGACGCGGGCAGGTAGGACTGGTACTCGGTCGGGACGCCGTCGGGGACGCTGGTGCCGGTGGCGAAGCCGGCCAGTGCGGCGCCCTGGGAGTAGCCGCCCAGCACGATCCGGCTGGCGGGGCAGTTCGCGGCGAGGTATTCGACGCGGCGCTGCGCGTCATCGATGCCGCGTACGACGGTGTGCGCGAAGGCGATGCGGTCGGTGAAGTCGCTGCTGGCCGGGTAGTCGACGCCGTACGCACCGACCGAGCGACCCTCGGCCTTCACCTTCAACGCCTCGACGAAGGAGGTGCCGGTGAGACCGAGTCCGCCACCGGGCTCGGCGGTGCCGCGGGCGAAGACGACTTCGATATCGGAGCAGGGGGCCGCTGTGGCCTGCTGCGTGGGCGTTACCAACGGAATCGCGGCTGCCAGGAGAGCTGCAGACACGAATCGGGGAAGCGTGCGTGCTGTCATGCCGGGCAGACTACCGACCGTGCTCGATACGGCCGCGTCGCCGGCTCTCGCCTGTCGCCGACTAGAGTCCGGCGTGGGAGGAGAACATCATGACGGACAAGACGACGTACCTCATCAGCGCCGGGGCGGAGCCGGCCGAGCGCGGGGATCGCGATTCGATCGGCGGTTGGCCGGTGCTCGATGCTGGCCAGGACTGGCCGATGTGTGGGTGCGGCAGCGCGCTCGCGCTGTACTTCCAGGTCGGGATACCCGGCTCGGTACCGCATTTCGGTGGTGATCAACTGCTGGTGTTCTGCTGTCCGGCCGAGGGCGACTGTGCTCCGATGCCCGGCACCCCACTGCCCGAACGGTATTGGGACACCCTGCCCGCGAACGAACCGCATGGTTGGCGGATTCTGCTGCAACGCACGGGGATTGCCCACCAGGCAGCGGATCCGTACTTCACGCCACGTCGCCTGACGCTGACGGCGGCGACGGACTACGATGACGAACCCGGATTCGAAGGACCGCTCCAGGGCTTCAAGATCGGCGGCGCGCCCAGCTGGGTGCAGGACGCCGAGGAGCACCGGTGCGCGTGCGGCGCCGAGATGGTCTTCCTGTGCCAGGTCAGCGAGGATTTCCCGTTCCGGAAGTTCGCCGATCCTGGCCTCGATCCGTCGATCCGCCGCGATGCCATCGACGAGGGCCTGTTCCTCGGCAACCAGGTCTACCTGCTCGCCTGCCCGGACCGCTGCGACCCAGCCGCCCTGTGGCCGGTGTGCCAGAACTGACCCCGCTGCGCTGTTCGTCTGCATGGGCCTGGTCGCAGCGGTTGTCGCCGGATTCGCCGGTCTGCTCGAACGCGTCACCCGGCCGATCGGCTCGATCACCTTCGCAACTCTCGGGGTGCTCGCGGTACCGACCGAGCGAGCCTCGGACTTCACCGCTGGGCCTTTCCTCAGACCGTGACGGCTTGCCTGGCACGCAGCGTGTAGAGGCCCGCGATGCCGATCGCGAGGTCGGCGGCGATCTCGAACAGGGCGGCGAACCAGGAGAACCCGGTGACGCGGGCCTGCGGCGGCGCGTTGACGAAGCTGTCGCTGAGCGGGCCGAACCAGTCAGGCAGCACGTGTACGAGGGTGAAGCCGATGGCGCTGCCGAAACCGACGAGGGTGGCGGCCAGCGGCGCGGCGCTGTGCCGGCGGAACACCAGCGCGATGGTCAGCACCGCGAACAGCATCTGGAGGGTGCCGAGCGCGTTGACCAGTGCGGAGCAGACATCGAGGCCGCGACGCAGATGGTCACCGCCGTGGACGAGGAGCGCGACGGCGAAGACCGCGGTGGTGATCCGCAGCGCGGTATCCGAAGGGGTGGTGGTCTCGGGCATGGGAGCCTCCTGTCTCTTCTACTACGCATCGTAGTTTTGCTGGCCGGTATTCGACTGTGGTTCGGGCGTCACGAATCGGTCACCGCTCGCCGTACCGCAGAGACGTAGGCTCGACGCATGGTGTATGCGCGGGTAGCGGCCGGAATCGTGGCGGCCGGGCTGGTTCTCGGGGTCGCGGAAATGGTCGCCGCGTTCACGGGGGTGGACAGCGCGCCCGCCTACGCGCTGGGCGCGACCGTCGTCGACCACACGCCCGACGGTGTCCGCGAGTGGGCGATCTCCACCTTCGGCACCAACGACAAAGCGGTGCTGTTCGTCTGTATGGGCCTGGTCGCGGCGGTTGTCGCCGGATTCGCCGGTCTGCTCGAACGCGTCACCCGCCCGATCGGCTCGATCACCTTCGCAATTCTCGGGGTGCTCGCCGCTGTCATCGGCGCGGGCCGCACCGGCGAATTCACCGGCGCGCTCCCCGCCTTGTTCGGCACGGCCGCGGGAATTTGCGCCTTGCGCGCGCTGACCCGCCGGATCGGCGACACCCCGGCGCAAGAACCCGTCACCCAGAAGACGCGGACGGCCGTCGGGTCGACATCGCGCGGCGAATTCGGAACCACCGCGGCCAAATTCGATGCTGCAGCAGGTGATCCCGACGGCACTGCGGGCCAAGCCGACGGGACGGCGAGCCAGGTCGACAAGGCAGCGGTCGGGGACGGCGGAATGGCGGCGCAGCCCGACAGCAGCGCGGCGGGCGATCGCGCGACGGCGGACAGTTCGGCACCCGGCCCCGGACGGCGGCGGGTGCTCGGTGGGATCGCGGCGACCGGGGTGATGGCGATCGGCGCCGGGCTGGCGGGGCGGCTGCTCAGTGGTGCGCGCGGGGATGTGACAGCCGAGCGAGCAACGGTCGAATTGCCCCGTCCCGCGACACCGTTGCCCGAATTGCCGCCGAACGCCGACCTGCGGCTGCCCGGACTCACCCCGTATCTGACCCCCAACAGCGAGTTCTACCGGATCGACACCGCGCTGACTCTGCCCCAGGTCTCCACAGCGTCGTGGTCGCTGCGCATTCACGGCATGGTCGAGCAGGAGATCCGGATCAGCTGGGACGACCTGCTGCGCCGCACGCCGGTGGAAACCCTGGTCACGCTGGCCTGTGTCTCCAACCCCGTCGGCGGCGACCTGATCGGCAATGCCCGCTGGCTCGGCTACCGCCTCGACGAACTGCTCGCCGAGGCGCGCCCGCTACCCGACGCCGACATGGTGCTCTCGCGCAGCGCCGACGGCTGGACGGCGGGCACTCCCCTGTCGGCCCTCACCGACGGCCGCGACGCCCTGCTCGCCATCGGCATGAACGGTGAACCGCTGCCGGTGCGGCACGGCTACCCCGCGCGCCTGGTCGTCCCCGGCCTCTACGGTTATGTCTCGGCCACCAAGTGGGTCACCGAACTCGAACTCACCCGCTTCGACCGGGCCACCGCCTACTGGACCCGGCGCGGCTGGTCGGCGCGCGGCCCGATCAAGACCGGCACCCGCATCGACACTCCACGCGGCCGCGGCCGGATCCCGCAGGGCCGCACCGTGATCGCGGGCGTCGCCTGGGCCCAGCACCGCGGCGTCACCGCCGTCGAAGTCCAGATCGACAACGGCGACTGGCGCCCCGCCCGCCTGTCCACCGAGGTCAGCACCGACACCTGGCGCCAATGGGCCTACGACTGGGACGCCACCGCAGGCCAGCACACGATCCGCGCCCGCGCCCTCGACCCCAACGGCCCCCAGACCGCCGTCGAACAAGACGTCGTCCCCGACGGAGCCACCGGCTACCCCACCTTGACAGTGGTGGTCCAGTAGCGAAGTTGCAGGCAGACGCAAGGCGACTACCTGGCAAGATGGTGGTTGTTCGTGCACAAGTCAGCACAACCAAGGAGCGCACGTGTCCGCCATCTTCGACTGGGCGACCAGCGACAACCTGCAGCCTGAGCCGGTGACCGTGGAGATCTGGCGCAAACTGCCGCAGGACTACTGCCGCCAAGTCGAGGTGGTCAACGGCGACATCGTCCGCGCCGAATCGCCGAATCGCGCGCATCAGAAGGCAGCGCGACGGCTGGCCGATCTGATCGAAGCCGCGGCGCTCGCTCACGTCAACCAGTACGGCGGCTGCCTGGATGTCGATACCGACTTCGACGTGGTGTTGTGGGAGTTCCCTCGTGCCACCATCCGGCGCCCCGACATCGCGCTGTTCGACTGCGCCCCGAACGACCTGCGGCCACTTCCCGCGCCGCTGGTGAAGGTCGCGATCGAGGTGGTCTCACCCGGAACCGAAATGGTCGATATCGCCGACAAGAAGACCGAATACGCGCTGGCGGGTATCCCTTGGTACTGGCTGGTATGGGTAGCCGACAACAACGTCAGCATGATCAAGATCTTCGTTCTCGATCATGTCCTCGGCCAGTACATCCCCCATCTCGAGCTCCAGCCCGCCGACACCGAATCGACGGTGGAACTGCCAGTACGTTGTCAGATCGATTGGAGTCGACTCAGCGACTTGGTGCGATAGCACTGCGCGCGACGCCCCCGACCGCCACACACGAGGCGCGGCGGGCGGAGCGGGTGCGCAGGTCAGACCCCGGCGTCGGCTTTCGCGCGTTCGGGCTTCGCCGCGGACGACTTGGTGTGGCCGACGAACAGGAACGAGGCGACGACGCCGAGGAGCAGGATGGCGGCGGGCAGAATCATCGACTGGCCCAGCGAGGTGCTGAACTCGTCGAGGATCTGCGGTGGGAGCGGGCCGGTCGCGGTGCCTTCGCCGACCGGTCCGCCGTCGCCGAGCCCGTTGGCGGTGAGGCGGGCGGCGATCAGCGCGCTGATCGCGGCACTACCGAGCACCGCGCCGACCTGGCGGGTGGTGTTGTAGACACCCGCGCCGGCACCGGCCTGCGCGATCGGCAGATTGTGCGTGGCGATCGAGGCCAGCGGCGCCCAGATGCAGGCATTGGCGAAACCGGCGACACCCGCCGCGACCAGGAACCAGATGATCGGCGACTCCGGCTTCATCAACGCGGCGAAGGCGAACACCGAACCGGCGAACAGGGTGAAGCCGATGGTCGGCACCAGCCGGGGCGGCAGCCGGTCGGAGAAGCGGCCGATGAACGGCGCGGTGAAGCCGGTGACCAGCGCCATCGGCGCGAACACCAGCGCCGAGGTGGTCGGCGACATCTCCCGCACGGACTGCAGATAGAAGTAGGAGGGCACCATCACCGAGGTGGTCGCCGCGCCCATCGCCGCGATGCCCACATTCGACAGCGCGAAATTGCGGTCGCGGAACAGGCTCAGCGGCACCAGCGGTTCGCCGGTGTTGCGGGCCTGGTTGATCACGAACGCCACCAGCATCACCACACCGAACCCGATGAGCAGCCAGATCCGCAGCGACCAGTCCTGGGTGTTGCCCTCCTGGATGCCGAACACCAGCGCCAGCATGCCGACACCGCTGAGCACCACGCCGACGATGTCGAACTTGTGATCGCTGGTCGGCAGCGCCGGCACCAGCCACACGGCCAGGCCGAACGCGATGATGCCGACCGGGACATTGACGAAGAAGATCCATTCCCAGCCGAGATTGTCGACCAGCACGCCGCCCAGGATCGGGCCGACCAGCGTCGCGAGGCCGGCCACGCCGCCCCACAGGCCCATCGCCGCGCCACGCTTGTCCGGCGCGAAGGTGCGGGTGATCACGGCCATCGTCTGCGGTGTCATCAGCGCCGCGCCGATGCCCTGGGCGGCGCGGGCCGCGATCAGCATGCCGATGCTGCCCGACAGGCCACACCACAGCGACGCTGCGGTGAAGATCGCCAGGCCGATCAGGTAGATGTTCTTCGGCCCGAACTTGTCGCCGAGGCGGCCGGTGACCAGCAACGGCACCGCGTAGGTCAGCAGGTAGGCGCTGGTGACCCAGATGACGTTGGAGATGTCGGTGTCCAGCTCGGTCATGATCGCCGGGTTGGCGACCGCGACGATCGTCATGTCCAGCAGGATCATGAAGAACCCGACGACCAGCGCGAACAGCGCTAGCCACGGATTACGTTGGGTAGTCATCGAATTCGGTTCCTATCGAGAAAATGAACGCGGATATCAGCCGCGGACGGGACTGCCCGCCCAGCGGGGTCGTGGCGCGGCGGGAGGTTCCCGGCTCGGCCAGTCGTGTTCGGTGCTGTCGCAGGCGACGATGCGTTCGCCGGTGACCGGGTCGAATTCCTCCCACTCGACGGCACCACTGCCCAGTTCGGCGGCGAACTGCTCGATCCAGGTGAATTCGGCGTGCAGGGTGGTGCGAATGTATTCCAGGACAAGGCAATACCGGCGCGGCATGGCCTGCTGGACGGTCCAGTCGAGCAGGGCGTCGAGATCGGCGAGTTCGCTCGCCAGATGCCCGAGGCGCTCGCCGAGCAGCGCGACGACCTGTTCGCGCGGCAGGCTGTGCGCCTCGGCGAGCGCCAGCCGGAAGATCGGGTACTCGCGCACCGGCGTACCGAGCAGTTCGGCGATGCGCCCGCGCAGCGCGTCGCGGCCTGCCTCGGTGATCCGGTAGGTCGTGCGCTCCGGCCGATTTCCCGCCCGCTCGGTCCCCTCCGCCGCGACCATCGCGTCGTCGGCCAGCCGCGCCACCGCGTGATACAGCGACCCCGGCCGCACTTTGATCAGCAGATCCTCCCGCCGCGCGACCAGCATTTGATACATCTCGTACGGATGCATCGGCCGCTCGTCCAGCAACGCGAGCACCGCGATCGCCAACGGCGACATCACCCCCCGCCCAGCCTGCCCCACCACATCACCTCCACTCCCGCGCCACCGCGCAGGTCACTGTTCCGGACCAAATATTCCAGTAGGAATATACGGAGTGGGACAGCGAGAGGCAAGAGTGGACTTCCACACGGCGGATCGGGCCGGCTACCGGCCTGCCCGCGCCCGAGACCTAATCGGACTGGGTAGTGGGGCGAGCAGGCCAGTCGACGCTTCACTTGTAACCGAAAAAAGTTGTAGATGTAAGTGAAGGTGGATAGGGTCGTACATGTACCAAGCCGGCAGTCGAACCGAAGGAGAGGACCATGGATCCGCTGCTCCGCGGTGATCGCGCGACGGTATCGGTAACCACGCGCGAGGTCGAGCAAGCCGGTCTTGTTCGCGACTTCCTGGGCGACGCCTCGCCGACACTGTCCGTGCACGTGCACGGGGCGCCCGAAACACACCTCACAGTGCCAGCGGAACTGACGTCGATGATTCTGCAACTCGTCGACCTCGTCGGCCGTGGCTGCACGGTGACCGTCGGCAGCATCCCCGCGGAGGTGACCACGACGGTGGCCGCCCAGATGCTGAACATCTCCCGCCCCACGCTGATGAAACTGGTCAGGGAGCAAAAGATTCCGTCGCACAAGGTCGGTGCGCACACCCGTTTGCTCAGCCGAGACGTCATCGACTACCGGCGCGCCCAGTTGGCCCGGCAGAGTGCGGCTTTCGACGAACTGCGCGCACTGGAAGAAGAATGGGGCGTCACGGACTGACGGGATACTCCCGCTGCCGGCCTGCCCGCGCCCGATACGATGGCCGCCATGGGCGGCAGGCAGGTGCAGCGAGTTCTGGTGGATGCCAACATCTTCTACTCGCGCACGCTACGTGACTGGCTCTGCTTGCTCTACTTGCGCGGAGGTAACGGGATGTTCCAGGTCTACTGGACCGAAGACATCATGGCCGAGGCGCTGTACCACCTGCGCAAGAACAACCCCTTCCTCGCCGAACAGCAGGTCGGCGGAATACGCCGAACCATGATCGAAACCTTCGGTGATCACAGCCAGATCTCCGGATACACGATCGACCGGAGTCTCGCCTACCCCGACGTCTTCGACGCGCACGTACACAGTGCGGCAGTCCACGCGGATGCCGATATCGTGCTGACAGCCAACCGTGACGACTTCCAGTTCGAGGGGATCGACGACCTCAGCTACGAGGTCTACAACGCCGATGCGTTCTTCCAACTCATCGATGACTCGAAACCCACCCTCGTTCGCGAAGTGACGCAGGAACAACTCGTCTATTGGGTCGGACGCAAAGGCAAAGCGCTACCCGAAGCATTGCGCACAGCGGGCGCCGACGGTTTCGCCGAGCGTGTACGTCAGCACCTACAGACCCTGGACGTAGGCAGAATTCTCGCGCAGCAACCGTGATCCCGACTCGTTGAGCTGGGGCCTTTCTGCAGATCGGCAACTCGGATGTCCGGTGTCCGGCGCTCAGAGGGCGTGGTCGTCGAGCCAGGTGTGGGCGACGGTGGTGGGGGTCGCGCCGGCTTCGACTTGGGCGATGAGGTCGAGGAGGGCTTCGGTGGTGAGTTCGCCGGCTACGTAGTTGAGTTTTTTCGTTTGTTGGCGGTTGAAGATGCCGGTGTGGTGGAGGGCGAGGATGTTCTGGGCGCGGAGGGCGTAGTCGGGGTCGGGTAGGGGGGTGAGGCCGGGGAGGTCCGGGGCGGGGCCGGGGGTGATGGCGGCCTGGATGGTGTTGTCCAGCAGGTTTGTTCGCAGGGTGGCGAGGTCGGGGTAATAGTGGACGGTCGCGGGGGTGCAGCCGGCGACGAGCTGGGCGGATGGGTTGTCGGCGAGAACCGGGTCGATAGCGGGAGCCGGCTCATCGGCGGGGGTCGGGTCGATCGCGCCGACAGTGAGGGTGGCACAGGTGGGGGCCAGGGCGGTGACGGTGTTGATGCCGTCGGTGGCGGATTCGGGGCGGAGCACGCGGGGGCGCAGGTCGGTGCCGTCGGCGGCGTCGGAGACCGACAGGCCCGCGGGGAGGGCGGCGTTGAGGGCGGCGGTGACGTCCCCGGGTTCGCGGGCGGGTGAGGTGGGGTTCCAGCGGTCGAGCAGGGCGCCGTTGCGGGCGCCGAGGACCGCGACGCGGCCTGCGTCGAGCGCGGCCAGCGGGTCGGTCAGGTCGGTGACCACGGTGGTGCGGGTGCCGGCGCGGGCCAGGGCCTGGGCGTAGATCTCGGCCAGCACCACCGACTCGGTCGAGCTGTCGGCACCGACCGCGACGACGGGTCGATCATCGGTATCGGCGCAGGCCACCGTGGTGATCGCCGCCACCGTCACCAGGATCGCGGCCACACTCCGACGCACTGCGCGCGCCACCATCGCCACCGACACCAACTTCCCGTATTCGCCGTCCACCCACGCAATTCGGCGCGACGCGGGCAGTATTACCCACCAGAATGTACCTGCGGCCCCCGGGACGCATGCACAGCGCACTGCCCGCCTTTGCCGGAAGGACCCCAGTGAAAACCGCGTTCGTCTCCTCCTCGCCAGGACACCATCGACCGGCACGCCGCCTCGCGGCACGCGCGGGCCGGGTACTCGCTGCCGCTGTGGCGCTCGCCGCCGCCATGATCGTCTCGGCCTGCGGCAACTCCGATCCGCTCGCGGCCACCGGCGATTGCACCAGCGACGCCCTCATCATCGGTTCGGCCAACTTCCCCGAATCCGAGACCGTCGCCAATATCTACACCGAGGTCCTACGGATCAACGGTTTCAAGGTCGACACGAAGTTCAATATCGGCAGCCGCGAAGCCTATATCCCGGCACTGCGCCAGTGCGCGATCTCGCTGATCCCCGAATACACCGGCAACCTGCTGCAATACCTCGACAAAGACGCCACAGCCACCTCCGCCACCGAGGTCACCGCGGCCCTGAACGGCGCGCTCGGCAGCGACCTGGCCATCGCGACGCCCGCCCCCGGCCAGGATTCCGACGCCGTGGTGGTCACCCGCGCGACCGCCGACAAGTGGAAGCTGACCAGCATCGCCGACCTGGCCCCGCATTCGGCCGAGGTGACTTTCGGCGCGATGGCCGAATTCGCGCAGCGGCCCGGCGGATTGCCCGGGTTGAAGAAGAACTACGGCCTCGATATCAGTGAGGCGAATTTCTCGCCGATCGCCGACGGTGGCGGTCCGGCGACGGTGCGCGCGCTGGTCGACGGGCAGATCATCGCCGCCGATATCTACACCACTTCACCCGCGATCGTGGAGAACGATCTGGTCGTACTCACCGATCCGAAACACAATTTCGCGGCCCAGAATGTGGTGCCGCTGTTCAATGCCGCGAAGAAGACCGACAAAGCGATGGCCGTGCTCGACGCGGTGTCGGCCAAACTCACCACCACCGAATTGATCTCGCTCAACACCGCGGTCTCCGGCGACGCCAAGATCGAACCGAAGGCCGCCGCGCTCGCCTGGATCACCGCGCAGGGGCTGAATTCCCCGATCGGCTAGGAGAAGCGTTGTCCGACATCGAATTCCGCGGCGTCGCGAAGACCTATCCGGACGGCACCCGGGCGGTCAGCGAGCTGGATCTGCGCATCGAGTCGGGCTCGTTCACCGTGTTCGTCGGCCCGTCGGGCTGCGGCAAGACCACCTCGATGCGGATGATCAACCGGATGGTCGAGCCCACCGCGGGCACGGTCCGCATCGACGGGCGCGATATCGCCGGCGTCGACCCGGTGCGGCTGCGCCTGGGCATCGGCTATGTGATCCAGAGCGGTGGCCTGCTGCCGCATCGCAAGGTCATCGACAATGTGGCCACGGTGCCGATGCTGCTCGGCGCCTCCCGCACGGCCGCGCGGGCCGCGGCGCTGGACGTATTGGACCGGGTGGGTCTGGATCGCGGTCTGGCGCAGCGGTATCCGGCGCAGCTCTCGGGTGGTCAGCAGCAGCGCGTCGGGGTGGCGCGGGCGCTGGCGGCCGATCCGCCGGTGCTACTGATGGACGAACCGTTCAGCGCGGTCGATCCGGTGGTGCGGGCCGAATTGCAGGACGAGATGCGGCGGTTGCAGGCCGAGCTGCACAAGACGATCGTGTTCGTCACCCACGACATCGACGAGGCGATCGCGCTCGGCGACCGGATCGCGGTGTTCGGGCGCGGTGGGGTGTTGCAGCAGTACGACGCGCCCGAGCGGGTGCTCGCCCGGCCCGCGACCGATTTCGTCGCCGGGTTCGTCGGTCGCGACCGTGGCTATCGGGCGCTGTCGTTCCGCACTGCCGAGGCCGTCGCGCTGACGCCGATCCGGACCGTCGAAGCCGACGGCATCACGGGATTGCGGCTGGCCCAGGGTGATTGGGCCCTGGTCGTCGATGCCGACGGCAGGCCGGGCGGCTGGGTGGACGGGACCGCGGTGGAGGCGGTCCGCGCCGGCGCGTCGCCGGCCGCGAGTGTGTCGGCGGGCGGTTCGCTGTTCACTCCTGACGGTGATCTGCGTCAGGCGCTGGACGCGGCGATCTCCTCGCCCTCGGGCATCGGCGTCGCCGTCGACGCGGCAGGCACCGTCCGCGGCGGGCTGCCGGCCGGCGAGGTGCTCGCCCAGCTCGCGGCACAGCGCCGCATCGAGGACGCCGAACGGAACCGGGAGTTCTTCGGCCAGTGAGATATCTGATCGACAACTTCGCCGACATCATGGCGATCACCCGCACCCACCTGGTGCTCGCGCTGGTGCCGCTGCTGCTCGGGCTGGTGCTCGCGATCCCGCTCGGCGCGGTGGTGCACGGCAGGCGCTGGGCGCGGCGGATCGCGACGACGGCGTCGAGCCTGGTCTACACCGTGCCCTCGCTGGCATTGTTCGTCGTCATCCCGCCGCTGGTCGGCATCTCGGCGATCGATCCGCTGAACGTGATCATCGCGCTCACCGTGTATTCCACCGCGCTGCTGCTGATCGCGGTGCCTGCCGCGCTCGACACCGTCCCCGCCGCGGTGGTCGACGCCGCCGACGCGATCGGCTACCGACGGCTCCGGCGCACGCTGACCGTCGACCTGCCGCTGGCACTGCCGGTGTTCGTCGCGACGGTGCGGGTCGTGACGGTCACCAATATCGCGATGGTGTCGGTGGGCGCGCTGATCGGGGTGGGTGGGCTGGGCAAGCTGTTCACGCAGGGCTATCAGCGCGACTATCCGGACCAGATCGTCGCGGGGATCATCGTCATCCTGGCGCTGGCGCTGTTCTTCGATCGGCTGATCCATCTCGTGGGGCGGCTCGCAACGCCGTGGACCCGCGCCGGTGCCCCAGGCCGTTTCGCGCGACGGATGCAAGTGGCCGAGGCCCCGGGACGCGCGGCGGGCGACATGCGCCGAAAGGATCGCGGATGAATCTCTTCCTCGATGCCTGGCGGTACCTGACCGATGGCGCGAACTGGGGCGGCCCGGCGGGGATCGAACATCGTCTGCTGCAACACCTCTGGTACAGCGTCCTGGCCGTGGCGCTGTCGGCGGTGGTCGCGGTGCCGCTGGGTCTGCTGATCGGGCACACCCGGCGCGGCAGCGCGGTGCTGGTGGGTTTCGCCAATGCCATGCGGGCCCTGCCGACGCTTGGTCTGCTGACCTTCCTCGTGCTCGGCCTGGGCCTGGGGCTGATCCCGCCGCTGCTCGCGCTGATCACCGTCGGTATTCCGCCGCTGCTCGCCGGTGCCTACGCGGGCATCGCGAATGTGCCCGCCGATGTGGTCGACGCGTCGCGGGCGATGGGGATGACCGAGGCGCAGGTGCTGTGGCGGGTGGAGCTGCCCAATGCGCTGCCGGTGCTACTGGGCGGGTTGCGCGCGGCGACATTGCAGGTGGTGGCGACCGCGACGATCGCCGCCTACGTCAACCTGGGTGGGCTCGGCCGCTACATCTTCGATGGCATCGGGCTCTACCGCTATGACCTGGTGCTGGTCGGCGCGCTGCTGGTCGCGGCGCTGGCGCTGGTGCTCGACGCGCTGCTGGCCGCGGCGGTGTGGCTGAGTGTGCCGGGCACCGGGCGACTCGCGCGCGGGCGGAGCTCAGTCGTCACCGAGTAGCGCGCGCAGGTGCGGGTCGTCTCGACGCACAGACTTCAGTCGTCGCCGAGTAGTGCGCGCAGGTGCGGGTCGTCGTCCAGCACTGCCCGCATCCTGGCGCGTTCGTGCGCGCGCTGGGCCTGGACGTGCAACCAGTCCTGCGCCGCTTCCACCAGCACGACGTTCACCGGGACGCCCGCCGCCTCAGCCGCGGCGGTGAGCTCGGCGGCGAGCTCGTCGGGGAACTGCACGGTGATCGATGCCATGCCCCGATGATCCCAGACAACACGACAGCGCCCCCGCTGCGGTGCGGGGGCGCTGTCGGTGAGCTACGAGTTACGCGACACCCTCGGCGCGCGCGGTCGCGGCCACGGCCTCGGCGACGGCGGGGGCGACGCGCGGGTCCAGCGGGCTCGGGATGATCTTGTCGACCGCGAGCTCACCGGCCACCACGCCGAAGATGGCGTCGGCGGCGGCGACCTTCATGCCCTCGGTGATGCGGCGGGCACCCGCGTCCAGCGCGCCCTTGAACACGCCGGGGAAGGCGAGCACATTGTTGATCTGGTTCGGGAAGTCGCTGCGGCCGGTGGCCACGATGGCGGCGTACTTGGCGGCCACCTCGGGGTGGATCTCCGGATCCGGGTTCGACATGGCGAACACGATCGACTCCGGCGCCATCGAGGCGATGAGCTCCTCGGGAATGGTGCCCGCGGACAGGCCGAGGAACACGTCGGCACCGGCCAGCGCGTCAGCCGGACCGCCGGTCAGGCCGCGCGGGTTGCTGCGGGCGGCCAGGTCGGCCTTGACACCGTTGAGGCCGTCGCGACCGGCGCTGACGATACCCTTCGAGTCGAGCACGACCACATCGGGGACGCCGGCGGCGAGCAGGATGTTGGCGCAGGCCACACCCGCGGCACCGGCCCCGGAGACGACCACCTTCAGCGCCGACATGTCCCGGCCCTGCTGCGCGGCCGCGCCCTTGAGGGCGGCCAGCACCACGATGGCGGTGCCGTGCTGGTCATCGTGCATGACCGGGCAGTCCAGCGCCTCGATGACCCGCTGCTCGATCTCGAAGCAGCGCGGGGCGGAGATGTCCTCCAGGTTCACCGCGCCGAAGCTCGGGCGCAGGTGGATCAGCGTCTGCACGATCTCGTCGGGATCGGTGGTGTCGAGCACCAGCGGGATCGAGTTCAGGCCGGCGAACTTCTTGAACAGCGCGGCCTTGCCCTCCATCACCGGCAGCGAGGCGCGCGGGCCGATGTCACCCAGGCCGAGCACGGCGGTACCGTCGCTGACGACCACGACGAGGCGGTCGGTCCAGGTGTAGGTCTTGGTGAGCGCGGCGTCCTCGGCGATCGCCCGGCTGACCTGCGCCACACCCGGGGTGTAGGCGATGGACAGGTCGCGCTGGGTCTCGAGCGGGGCGCTGAGCTCGACCGACAGCTTGCCGCCGAGGTGACCCGCGAAGATCTCGTCATGGGTGATGGCAGCCAGGCTCGCTGCGTCATCGGCCTGGGGCGCCGCGGTGGCATTCGGTGCGTCAGTCACAGGTGACACGATTTCACTCCTGCTCGAGTCGGACTCAACCGGGGGACGGTTACCGCCGGGTATATCGGGATTACGGAATTACATGACGCTCATCGGGTGCGCAGCCGGACGTGTTTCCCCGGATAGCTCCGGGTCGCGGGGGCGCGGCACTGATCCGCCGAGCGGAGCCGGACGGGTGGTCCGGGCGGACGAACGGGTGAACCCTCGGCCGCGACGGTGCGTCGCGTGGCAGGAGGTCACCATGGTCCCCGAACCCGGCGGTGGCAAGGGCAGGGAATCCGCAACATTCTGCCAGCCCGGCCGACGAGTTGCCAAACCGGTCGAGGGTGTCACCGGGCCGCGCGTCATCCATCGAGCGTAACGGGGTCGAATTGCCGTGGCGTAAGAGAAAACTCGCAGCTGAGGGGGAACAGCCGGTGAACAATCACACCGCGGCGGGTCGGTGGGTGGTGAGCTCGTCGCCGAGTGGTCGCGGCCACTGTTCGCGCCGAACCCAGACCTCGTCCAGCCCACCACAGCGCAGCCGCACACGCCAGTCCGCGCCGAGGTGGGGATGGTCGATGCGGCGATGGATACCGCGGGTCTCGGTGCGGACCAGCGCGCTGTATCCGGCCCAGCGGGCAACCGCCAGCAGCGCGGCGGCCTGTCTGGCCCGCAGCTGTTCGGCGCCGAGACCGCCGAGTTCGAACTGCGCGCCCGGCCACATGGCGTCCAGTTCGGCGATGCTGTCGCCGAGGCTGCCCGCGCTGCGCCGGTAGCTGCGGCGCAGCGGCAGGGTGTGCTCCTGCACCAGCCCGATCACCGAGCGCGGGTCGATGTGCGCGTGCGGACCCAGGCCGGCGCCGGGCACCGGGCGCGCACTGCCCGACCGCTCGGTGCCCAGCGCGAAGGCGGCCGCACCCGCGCCCGCCCAGCTACCCGAGGCCAGCGCCCAGGCGCCGCGGAGTCCGCCGGAGGTGCCCGCGGCGCCGGCCACCACCTCGCGGCCGGCCAGATCGCCCGCGGCGTAGAGGCCGCGCAGGGTGGTCGCGCAGTCCGGCCCGGCCAGCGCCAGGCCGCCGGCGCCGCGGATGGTCCCGTCCAGGACCGCGCGCACCGGCACCCGGCCCGTGGCGTCGATCGCGCCGTGGCGGCTGAGCCAGTGCCGGACGGTGTCGGGGACCTCGTGCAGCGCGGCGAACACCCGCCTGCCCTCGGCGATGGCGCTGAGCGCGGTGGTGTCGCCGCCGGTCAGCTCGGCGCCCGCGTCGTCGTAGACGGCCGCGAAGCGCATCGACAGGCCGGGGGCCACCGAGACGTGCACGCGCGCGGGCACCGGCGCCAGGCCGTAGGCGCTGGAGAATTCCATGCCGGCCAGTTCGGCACCCGCCTCGACGGCCATCAGCAGACCTTCGCCGGTGTCGACCTCGGTGCCGGCACCGCCGGAGAGGAAGGCGCAGCCGCCGGTGGCCACCACCACCGCGCCCGCCCGGATCGTCCACGGCCGGAACCTGTTGTGACGTTGCAGTCCCGCCGCGCCGGCGACGGTGGCGTCGGGGTCGACGAGCAGTTGCAGCGCCGGATGATGATCGAGGATCCGCACGCCCGCTTCGAGCGCGCCACGGCGCAGTCTGCGCAGGTAGCTCGCGCCGTCGAAGTGGACGCGGCCCGGCTCGCCGTGCGGATCGGGCACCCGGTGCCTGGTCCCCGGCCAGGTCCGCAGCCGCCGGTGGGTCTCGTCGAGTACCCGGTGCAGCCAGGCCGGATCACCCAGCCCGCCACCGCGTTCGAGCGTCGCGGTCACCGCGTCGGCGCGGGCGGCGCCGGGCGCGATGTCCCAGAGCACGGTGCTGCCGTAGACGGTGGGACCGCTGGAACCGCAGCGGCTCTTGTCCACCAGGACGACCCGCGCGCCGGTGGCCGCGGCCGAGACGGCGGCCCAGAGCCCGGCGGGTCCACCCCCGAGGATCAGAACATCCGTCTCGATGCTGCTCACAAAGAGAAATGTTCGACCACCGTTCACCGGTCCGCAACCACTACACGGCAGTCAGCTCCACCATTGTGTCCAAAGCAGTACTCCGGTCGTGATCACCACGATCACCGACCCGGACAGCGCCGCCAGGCCCCGCCCCCGATCGGCGAGCAGCTGCGCGCCGACGACCACCACCGCCGCGACCACATGCCAGGTCAGCGACTCCGCGCCCGGCCCGGGAAAGTCCCGGCGCGCACCCACCATCGCAGCGACGACCACCACGCACAACAGCACAACGACGCCACCGGCGAGGATGCCGCTGATCCCGCGGACCAGGGTCACGGGGCGATCACCGGGACCCCGCTCGCCTTGCCGATCAGCGCCTCGAACTGTTCGGGATCGGTCGTGTGGGCGCCGAGCGCGATGGTCTTGTTGCTGCCGTGATAGTCCGAGGAGCCGGTGCGCAGCAGGCCGAGTTCGGCCGAAAGGTCGGTCAGCACATTGCGATCGGCGGCGCTGTGGTCGGGGTGGTCGATCTCGAGGCCACCCAGGCCGAGGCCTGCCAGCTCCCTGATCTCGTCGATGGCCAGCAGCCTGCCGCGTTTGCGGGCCCGCACATGCGCCAGCACGCTGACCCCGCCCGCCGCGGCGATCAGCTGCACCGCCCTGGTCAGCGGGGTGTCGGCCTTCTCGGCGTAATAGGGCCCGTGCGGGGCGAGCAGTTCGTCGAAGGCGGCGCCGACACTGTCGACCACGCCCGCCGCCACCAGGGCCCGCGCCAGATGGGGGCGGCCCGCGGCCGGACCGGCCCCGGCCAGGATCGCGTCGGGGTCGATGGGCAGGCCGTCGGCCACCATCTTCTCCGCCATCGCCCGCACCCGCCCGACCCGCTCGGTGCGCAACCGTTCACGTTCCTCGGCGAAGCCACGGTCGCCTGGGTCGAACAGATAGGCCAGCAGGTGCACCGGGACCGGGTCGCCGTCCTCGCCCGTGCCGGTGCACGACATCTCCATGCCGCGCACCAGCGTCAGCCCCGGCGGACGCGCCGCCTCGGCCTCGGCCCAGCCGCCGGTGGTGTCGTGGTCGGTGATGGCCACGACGTCGAGGCCGGCCGCGGCGGCCCGGCGAACCAGCTCGGCCGGGGTGTCGGTGCCGTCGGAGGCCGTGGAGTGGGTATGCAGATCAATGCGCACACCTCAGTCTTACAGTGCGGTCGCAGCGGGCGTGCGATCAGCGCCGATGGCCGTAGCATCGACAGGTGCCTTCTCTTCCGCCGATGCCGTCGTTCCGCGGGCCCGGCCGCGCGGAGACACCGCCCCGGCCACGAATCCCGGTGCCGATGGCGCGCGCGATCGTCGACTGCGGCGTCTACGTCGACGGCGAGCGGCTGCCGGGGCACTTCACCCCCACCGAGGCGCTGGCCGCGGCGAACGCGACCGAGGACGGTTTCGTCTGGGTGGGCCTGCACGATCCGGACGAGTCGCAGATGGGCGAGGTCGCCGAGATCTTCGGCCTGCATCCGCTGGCCGTGGAGGACGCGGTGCAGGGCAGGCAGCGGCCCAAGCTCGAGCGCTACGACAACACGCTGTTCCTGGTGATGCGCACCGTCAGCTATGTCGAGCACGAGATCGACGAGATCAGCGAGATCGTGCTGACCGGCGACATCATGGTCTTCACCGGCACGCACTTCGCGATCACCGTGCGGCACGGCGAGCACACCGGGCTGGCCGGGGTGCGCCGGGAACTGGAGCGTCATCCCGAGCAGCTACGCCTCGGCGCGTTCTCGGTGCTGCACGCGGTGGCTGATCACGTGGTCGACTCCTATGTGGAGGTCTCCGAATCGGTCGAGCAGGACATCGACGAGATGGAAGAGGCGGTGTTCACGCCGAATTCGAAGATCGGCGTCGAGGCGATCTATCAGCTCAAACGCGAAGTGGTCGAGTTGCGCCGGTCGGTCGGGCCGCTGGGGCTGCCGCTACAGCTGCTCGTGCACAACCAGGAACTACCGGTGCCCAAGGAGATCCGCCGCTATCTGCGCGATGTCGCCGATCACCACACCAGCGTCTCCGAACACATCACCTTCTTCGACGAGGCCCTCAACGCCCTGGTCAACGCGGCGCTGGCCAAGATCAGCGTGCAGCAGAACACCGACATGCGCAAGATCTCGGCCTACGCCGCCATGGCCGCGGTACCGACGATGATCGCCGGCGTCTACGGCATGAACTTCGACCACATGTGGGAACTCCACCAGCCACTGGGCTACCCGGTGGTACTCATCGTGATGGCGGTGTTGTGCGCGTGGCTGTTCCGCAGCTTCCGCCGCAACAAGTGGCTCTAGTTTTTCGCGTACTGCTGATGGGTGCCGCTTCGGTGGTGCCGGGATCTTTGCGGCGGTCACTTGAACGCGGCGCCGTTCAACACCGCATCTATGAATTCCTGGGGCGGCAAATAGTTATGAAGCTCAATGTAATGAACGATCATCGCCGGTGCAATATAGCATTCACCCGCTGCTCCCCGCACCAGGATCTCCCCGTTCCCCAGGGCTTCCAACCCGACCAGCTCATTATACATTCGAAGTCCAGCCATTTCCCCTTTGGCTTCAGCCAGGATTTCGGACGTGCAAAATTCACATCCATGATATCCCCGAGTCATGTTGATTCGCTTTTTCGATCCTTTTTTCAATAGGCTCAGAAATTGAGGAGATGTCTCTCCAGTTGGGAATGGTTCATCGACAGAGAGCCAGCCAACATTGAGAGCTTGACCACAATCTTCAGGGGCCTGAATATATGCGTAAGGGCTGAGATCGGCGAAATACATGTCAGAATGATACCTCCCTGCAGGTGGCCATGTGAACCACGCCGCCTATTGTCCCGCTCGATAGCAACTCGGACAACGATCCACCGCGATGCCGTGGTCGACGGCGGCTTCGGCGACCGGCAGGACGGCCGTGTATGTCACACTCATGGGGCGCGGAGCCTCGTTGAAGTTGGGATCGTGGTTGAGACCTGGCGAATTCGACGGACCTAATTTTGCGGCAGCCTCACGCCCCTATTCATAGATTAGCGCAGCGCTAATCAAGAGAGCTATAAATGACCAATCGACAGAATCGGGCAGCTCTATCGGCCGAGGGCCACTGACACTAGGGATACCCATACCCTCCACCCAGGCGGCAGCGGCCTCAAGAAAGTTTTCTGTAGTAAGATTTTCGAACAGATCTGGGCGCAATCGAACTTCTGTCGACAACTGCTGCATATATGCGGTGAACTTTTCCAGAGTGTCGACATCGGCGTATTCTAACTCGGCCACATCTGACCACCTTACCCTCGAATTCTAATTCTCAATCCATCCCATGGATTGTTTAGTTTCCGTCCAGCTTCTCTTGCAATTTCATTTAACCCGCAGCCATTTTGTCATGTGCGCCACGCGCTCCCGGCGATATCTAATCTGGAGAATGCTGGTCCGGCTCCGACGGCTTGTTTTGTATATAGTAGGCGGATACTTTTGATAGATGGATTCGTTCGCCAATCGCATCTATCTGACTGGTGGATTTTCCCGTTGTTCTAACTCGGATAACGTCAACATCATTAAGTGTGACTGGTGAAATGTCTATATCTACTACAGAGATGTTATGAATCCCGTTGATTGTCGCATCGGCGACCGGCCGCAACTCGAGTTCTATCTGGACTGTATTGCAGTTCTCCATTGTCCATTTTATCGGTGGATTTTCAGGAAAACTGTTGAGGTTGAATCTTAGTTTCAATGTGGGCCCATCGCGATGTAGCTCGATCTCGTGCAGGTTCAATTCAAGCAGTGATGGCACCTTTCCTCCGTACATCTTGGTCAAGCTGTCCGAATTCTCGACCAATTCAATCCAGTTCATATCTCCCGGGCTAGACGAGGTGCTCATGAAAGTCGGTGTCCTCTCTTGGATCGTTGGACTGAATCAGTATGCCGAAATTCGTTGCAATTGTGCGCCCGAAGCGACTGTCTCAATCTTTATAGTGTTAGCTAGGGTTGCTACCAGCCGGATCGATTCCTGGTTGTTGGCAATTACCCTTGAAATATTGAGATCCACCAGCTTGGTAACCGTGTCAAGCGCGATTACGGCAGAATTGACACCTGTGAACCAAAGTTCAATACGGATAACTTTGTAGCCGCGCCATTTTTTTGGTGGGTCAGTGGGAAAGTCTGGTAAATCAAAGACCAGCTTCAGCGTTGGCCCGTCACGGTGCATACCAACCGAGTGGATGGTGACGGCCTGAAGCGACGGCACGTCGTCTCGGAATATTGCGTACATGCCGCGCGCGTTGTTGAGAAGGTCAACCCAGGTCATCTGCATCCTATCTGCGGAACGGATAGTGATCTAGCGTGCCCGGTACACTACCATTTCGCGTATCGTCGCTAGGGCGGACGTTGAAGTGTGGACCTTGATCGCCGACACCCCCTTCGCCGTACTGATGGCCCGCAGAATGATCTTGGATGGTTATCCTCTTGCCGCTTGGGGTTGTGTAGTCGTATTCTTGTGTGTTTATTTCGCGATAGTTCTCATCGAATATTTTCCGACCGTTTCGGTCAGTCATCGGCACATTTCTAAACGCGTCCGGCTGCTGGCTAGTTGGAATGCCGGCGTCTCGCAGTGCCTGATGAAATGCCTCGCGGCGCGACGGCAACTCGGAATCGGCAGCATCTCCACAGTCGAGACCCAAGGGATCGATCCAAGTGACAGGGTTATGCGTGTACGTATTCGGATTGGGTGCGGGTGCCAACCCGAGGGGGTCCTGGGTAAGGTAGCGGCCGGTTTCCGGATCGTAGTAGCGGTGGTGGTTGTAGTGCAGGCCGGTTTCCGGATCGTATTGTTGGCCAGGGAATCGGATCAGGGTCTGGTCCGTGCCAGCCCATTTCGTTTTACCCCAAAGATCCGTTTCTGCGGTGGCTTCGATTGTGCCCGAATCGATATTTAGCAGGTCGGTTGGCGTACCGATAAGGTCGGTCACAATAAGGTGGAACGTGTGAATGCTATTTGGGGTGTTGCGCTGGATCGTCTGACTGAGTGGCGCTCCAGTGGCTGGGTGGTAGTCCCAGGAGGTGGATTCCGCTGAGGTCGATTGTTCTATGAGTGTATTTTGATCCCAAGTATACTCATGGTGTTCAAGTATTCTGCCGTCGCCTGACAGGCGTTGTTTGGTGATGCGTCTACCATGTGCATCGTACGTGTATTTCCACCAGTTGCCATCGGGCGTGTAGATATCGTGAGCTGATCAAAGGCATTGTAGCGATAGTGCCAGTGGTCGGGTTTGTGGGAGATTCGGGTCTTCTTTTTGTGTACCAGGCGCCCGCTGTTGTCGTAGCTATACGAGATTCTGCCATGTCTGACCAAAAGGTTTCGATTGTATTCCCAATTTTGCTGTCCGCCTTTAGTAGCCTCCGCCGCAATGGTACTCAGTGGGATTGCGGTACGCCGGGACACTAGGTTGTCGAATGATTCATTTGTGATGTTGTTAAGGGCATCGTAGCCGTATCGGGCGGTGCTCGAGTTGCCCAGTTTGGTGGTAATGAGGGCTGTGACCCGTCCGGCGGGGTCGAGATCATAGTTCCTGGAGTGGGCGTGGCGAGCGGTGCCGGAGGTTTTGTGCTGAGTGATATATCCGTCTGGCCGCCAGGAGTATTCGTCGATCCGCAAATGGGACGTATCGCCGAGGTCTATTAGGGCGGAGCTGGTGAGGTGGCCAGTCTTGTCGTAGGCGTGCGTGTGGGAGAGTTGCCCGGCTCGCCAGTCGCCGGGGCGGCCAAGGTGGTCGTATTCGAGGGCGATGTAGTGACGACCAGCAGTAACGCTGTTGACCCGGCCTAGTTCGTCATACGCCCATGTAGTCGTTTTTCCGGCTGGGGTCGTGCGGGAGGCTGCGCGGCCATGAGGGTCGTAGGCAGTCACGATAGGTTGGTTGTGGTCGACTTGTTGTGTGAGCAGTCGGCCACCGCGTGTGCGGTTGTAGCGCAGTGTGTGTGCGTTGGTGCCGTTCGTACTGGTAGCGGTTTGGAGGTGCCCGGCGGGGGTGTAGCTGTAGGTGAGAAGCTCACCGGTCTCGGCGCGGATACTTGTAACCAGTCCGAGTTGGTTGTAAACGAAGTGACGGGGGATCCCGTTGGCCGGAGTGAGTATTCCGAGTTGGCCAGTTGGCTGGTATCTATAGGTGGTGATCGCCTGGTTGAAATCAGATTCCCTGGTCAATCGTCCGGAGCTGTCATAGTAATAGTTCCACGATTGTCCGAGCGGATTGGTTACAGCGGTCACCCGCTTTTCGGTGTCATATGTGTAGCCGGTTACGGAATCATCCGTATTGATATGTGTTTCTGGCAGGCCAAAAGGTCCGTAAGTATAGCTCTGGGTATTTCCAGCACGGTCGGTGTAACTGCGGATTGTCCCGCTGGTATTCCAACTCCACGCGTCGGTGTATCCGTCGGGGTCTAGCCGGACCAGTGGCTGCCCTTCGGGGTTCCAGGTGTAGTGGGTGACATCACCGGCCGGATTTGTGACAGCGGTTGGCCTGGCGAAGTGGTCACGGGTGATTCGAGTGGTGCGTGGGCCGTCCACGATCGCGAGCGCGAGCCCTGCTGCATTGACTTCGACTGTTGTTGGGGCGCGCCCCGACTCGGTCGTCGACTCGATTGCCCCGTTGTTGTGATAGGTGTAGATACGGGTGACACCGTCGGGATCGACCCGAGTGGCAAGGTTGCCTCGTTCGTCGTAATGATAGGTGATGACGCCACCGTCTGCATCAGCAATCTTCGCAGGTCGGTTGCGGTCGTAATAATCTATCTGGATCGTAGTCTCATCCGGGCGGACGATTTTTACGATGTTGCTATTCTGGTTGCGGTAGATGTACGTAGTCGCCAGGTCAGCTTCAATTATTCGGAACGGACGACGTGAGTCGTTGTCGATATAGTCCGTACGGGTGGCTGCGCCGCTGGGGTCCGTTTCTACGATGAGTCGCTTTTGGGTGTCGAATTCGTAGGTCCAGGAGCCGCCGACAGAATTCGTGACATGGGTCCGGCTGCCATGTGATAAGGGGAGGGTTTCGTAGGAGACGGTGGCGTTGAGGATGCCGTCGGTGCCTTCTTGGCGGACGATGCGTCCCTGTTCGTCGTAGGTGTTGGCGAAGTGGGTGT